>CAVRIM010000006.1:0-105953 GCA_963721255.1 uncultured Actinomycetes bacterium | reverse complement strand
CGTAAATCGTGGTTCGCACGCAGCCTGTGGGCGCCTCGCCGCCCGTGGATGCGCCCGCCGACTTGCCTGTGCCACCGGCACAGGCTGCATCAGCGGTCACCTCCACGAACGTCGATGCATCCCACATTCTGCATCCGAACTTCCGACTCACGACACAAGGTCGTCGCTCGGCGGCCCGCGACGATCCGGGTTTTCCCGCACCAGGTGCGCGGTTCGCGACGGACGACGACGACGCGTCCCTGCGCTGGAATCGGAGGATGTCGCAATGCCGCCGCCACGCGGCGCTCGTGGCCGCCGCCGCGACGATGGGACTCCTCGCCGGCTGCGGAGGGGAGTCAGGACGCGCGCCGGTTCGCGAGGTCAGCACGCCGACCGTGGTCCAGGCGGCAGGCACCGCGCGCGTCACGGACCCGGCGCGGGCGCGCTACGTCCAGGCGGTCGATCGAGTCTGCTCGCGCTACAACCCGCGGCGCGAGCGCGCCGTCAGCGAAGCGGCAGGGCGCGCCCGACGTCGACCACGCCGTCGCGGCCTACGACGACAACATCGGCCTCGCGGAAGCCCAGCTGCGGGGCGTGGAGGCGATCACCGTTCCGAGCACCGACCGTGCGCTGATCCAGCACAACGTCGTCGATCGGCTGCGCGAGCGGCTTGCGCTGCGCCGCGCGCTGCGTACGGACCTGCAGGACTCCGACGCCGCGGGCGCCCAGCGCGACCGCGCCCACCTCGACGCATCGCTGATCGCGCTCGAGGCGTTCGCGCGCGGGTACGGCTTCCGGGTCTGCGGGTCGCGATGACCGACCAGCCGACAACCGCCCGCGCCGCGCCGAGGCGCAAGCCGCTTCCCAGCGCGCTCAACGTGATCACCGGTGCCCTCGGGCTCTTCCTCGTGGTGCTCACGCTGCTGGCGCTGCAGGTGCGGTCGGGCAACGACCCGTCGCTCTCGGGCGGGACGAGCAGCTCCAGCGGCACGACCGGATCGGGCTCGAAGGCCGCCGCCGCGGCGACGCGCGCGGTGGTGACCAAGACCTCATGAGGGTCGCGGCCTACAGCCCGCGCGAGCTGCTGGCGGCCGCGGCGGTGCTGCTCTGCCCTCGCGAGCCTGGCGGCCTTCTCGCTCTGGGGAATGACGCCGTCGTCGTCGACGAAGCCGACGGCGGCGCCCGCGGTCACCGCGCCCGCGGCGCCCGCGGGTGAGCGCGAGGGCGGCAGTGACTGAGCGCGATCCATCCCTGTACGTCTTCTGGCTCGCGTCGCGCTCGGCGGGCATCGTCGCGTTCGTGCTGGTCGCCGCGTCCGTGCTGCTGGGCCTGTACCTGGCGGCGAACCTCGGGCACCGCCGGGTGCCCAAGCGGATGCTCGTCAAGGTGCACGAGCAGATCGCGCTCGCCGCGCTGGTGGCGATCACCGCGCACGGGCTCCTGCTGCTCGGCGACGCGTGGCTGAGCCCCGGGATCGGCGGCCTCGTCGTCCCGTTCACGATGTCCTACCGGCCGGTCTTCACGGGCATCGGGCAGGTCGCCGGGCTGCTCGCCTTCGCCCTCGGACTGAGCTTCTACGCGCGGCGGCGGATCGGTCCCAAGCGCTGGCGCAAGGCCCACCGGCTGATGCCCGTCGTCTACGTCCTGGGGGCGGTCCACGCGCTCGGCGCCGGGAGCGACGGCAGCGGGCCCTGGCTCCAGGGGCTGGTCGTCGTCACCGCGCTGCCGATGGCCGGACTGCTCGTCGCGCGCTACCGGCCGCGCCCGCAGCGTCCGGCGCCGGCACGGCGTCCCGCTCCCGCGACCGGTGACCGGCCGGCTCGGCGATCGCTCGCGCGCGCCGGCCGCGCGCTGGCATGATGGGCCGGCCCGTGAGCGACGAGGAGACGTCGATGACCGACGTGCTGACGAGGACCGAGACCGAGCCCGTTCCGGACGGGATGATCGGGGTCGAGAACCCGGCGACGGGCGAGCAGATCGCCGTCGTCGAGAACATGAGCGCGGCGCAGGTCGAGGCGCTCGTGGCGCGCGCCCGTGCGGCGCAGCCGGCTGGGCAGGCGCTCGGATTCGCGGAGCGCGGCACGGCTCATGTACGCGCTGCGCTACTGGCTCGTCAGCAACCGCGCAGCGGATGATCGACACGATCGTCGCCGAGAACGGCAAGACGCGCGAGGACGCGCTGCTCGCCGAGCTCTTCTACATGGCCGACTCGCTCGGCTTCTGGGCCAAGCGCGCGGAGAAGTACCTCGCCGACGAGAAGGTGCGCACGCACTCGCCGTTCGTCTTCGGCAAGAAGGTCGTCGTGCGGCACCGGCCGCTCGGCGTGGTCGGCGTCATCGCGCCGTGGAACTACCCGCTGACGCTCGGCGTCGGCGACGCGCTGCCCGCGCTGATGGCCGGCAACACGGTCGTCATCAAGCCGAGCGAGGTCACGCCGCTCGCGACGAAGATGCTCGTCGAGGCGGCGAGCGAGGTCGGCTTCCCGCCGGACGTGTTCCTGCTCGCCACCGGCGACGGCGCGACCGGCGCCGCGCTCGTCGACTGCGCCGACATGATCATGTTCACCGGGTCGACGCGCACCGGCCGCAAGATCGGCGCGCGCTGCGGCGAGCGCCTGATCCCGTGCTCGCTCGAGCTCGGCGGCAAGGACCCGATGATCGTGCTCGCGGACGCCGACCTCGAGCGCGCGGCGAACGTCGCCGTCGAGTGGGCGATGCGCAACTCCGGCCAGATCTGCATGTCGGTCGAGCGCGTCTACGTCGAGGCGCCCGTCTACGACGAGTTCGTCGCCAAGGTCACGAAGAAGGTCGACGGCGCTGCGCCAGGGCGTTCCCGGCGCGCGCCGGCTCGGTCGACGTCGGCGCGATCACCTTCCCGCCGCAGATCGACACGATCGAGTCGCACGTGCGCGACGCGGTCGACAAGGGCGCGCGGATCGCGGTCGGCGGCCATCGCGGCGAGCGGTCCGGGCCGGTTCTTCGAGCCGACCGTCCTGCTCGACGTCGATCACACGATGAGCTGCATGACCGACGAGACGTTCGGCCCGACGCTGCCGGTGATGAAGGTCGCGGACGAGGAGGAGGCGATCCGGCTCGCCAACGACGGCGCCTACGGGCTCGCCTCGAGCGTCTTCACGCGCGACATCGCGCGCGGCGAGCGCGTCGCGCGGCGCCTGAACGCCGGCGTCACCTGGATCAACGACGCGATCATGAGCTACCTCGCACAGGAGGCGCCGTTCGGCGGCGCGCAGGACTCGGGCCTCGGCGCGCGGCACGGCGCCCACGGCATCCGCAAGTACTGCCAGACGCAGACGATCCTCACCACGCGCTTCGCGCTGAAGCGCGAGCCGACGATGTTCCCGAACGCCGCCACGCGCAGCCGCCTGTTCGAGCGGCTGATGGTGCTGCTCTGGGGGCGCGCGCCGCGGTAGCGCTCGCGCCTCGGCGGTGACGCGCGACGCGCGGTCGGCGCGCTCAACATCGCTCCGCTGATCGGGAACGACGGGGCGAGCCTGATCGGCAATGACGGGGCAGGCCTGATCACGAACGACGGCGGCAGCCTGATCGGCAACGACGGCGGCGAGCATCGCTCGCCGGCGTCGGCGGGCAACATCGTCAGCCGCCGTGCGCCGGCGGCAACATCGTCGCCACCGGCGGCGGGAATCTCGCCCTCCAGGGCGTCGGGCTGATCGGAAACGACGGCGCGGGCTGAGAGCCGCTAGGCTGGCGCCGTGGCCGACGACGCCGACGAGCTGCGGGACGAGCACCGGGAGTCCCACCAGGAGGCCGGCCTCGCCGTCGCGGTGGTGGTCCTGCTGCAGCTGACGGTCGGGATCGTGAGCCTGCAGCAGGACTGGAAGCTCGCCAAGCTCCCCGGCTGGGTCTGGTTCATCCCGGTGGCGGTCGAGGTCGTGCTCCTGGCGGCGCTGTGGGCACGGGTCGGGCGCGAACCGGACGAACACGAGGGCGGGCGCCGCCGGCTCGTGCTCTGCGTGCTCGCGGTGATCGGCGGGTTCAACGCGCTCGCGCTCGTCGCGCTGATCGTCTCGCTGACGGCGCTGCACTTCAGCGCGGGCGGCCAGCTGCTGCTCGAGGCGGCGACCGTCTGGACGACGAACGTGGTCGCCTTCGGGCTCGGCTACTGGGAGCTGGACCGCGGCGGTCCGCGCCGGCGCGTGCTGCCCGACCCGCCCGCCGCGGACTTCCAGTTCCCGCAGATGGAGAACCCCGACCTGGCGGCCGCCGGCTGGCGCCCGCGCCTGCTCGACTACATCTACGTGTCGTTCACCAACGCGATCGCGTTCAGCCCGACCGACGCGATGCCGCTCAGCCGGCGCGCGAAGTCGCTGATGCTCGTCGAGGCGGCGCTGTCGGCGATGACGATCCTGCTGGTCGCCGCCCGCGCGGTGAACGTGCTGAGCTGAGCTCAGCACGTCGAGCCCGCTCAGCGGGACCGCCGGGAGGTCGTCCATGGCGGCGAAGAGGTGCTTGGTCCAGACCGCGTCGAGCGCGGGCAGGAACGGCGAGTCGTCCTCGATTCGCGCCTCGTCGAGGTCACAGCGAGCCGTTGCGGTAGACGGCGAGGTCGAACGGCGGCCCGACCGAGAGGTTCGCGCGCGTCGTCATCAGCATCGAGGTCAGCGCGATCTTCGCCGCGGCGTCGAGCTCGACGTGCGCCTCGACCGCGAGCTCGAGCATGAACTTGCCGTACTTGCTCTCGCCGATCTGCAGGAACGGCCGCTCGTCCGACACGCGGATGTAGTTGCCCTCGGGGTAGACGAGCAGGATGTCGGGCCGCCCGCCGAGGATCTGCCCGCCGAGGATGAACGTCGCCGATCCGTCGGCGCCGAGCGTCTCGCTGTGCGACGCCGCGACGTCCTTGTTCAGCCGCCCGACGTAGAGCGCGGCCTCGAACAGGTGGCCGACCGTCGCGAGGCTCTCGTGGTCGCCCGGGGCCGCGAGGTCGCGCTCGATCCGGTCGAGCACCTCGTGCGTGGTCGCAAGGCTGCCGGCGGCCTCGAGCACGAAGATGCCGGTCCTCGGCAGGCCGCAGGACATGCAGCTTGCGGAAGGTGCTGACGTCGTCGAGTCCCGCGTTGGTGCGGGTGTCGGTCAGGAAGACGAGACCCTCATCGAGCCTGAGGGCGAGGCAGTACGTCATGAGGGCTCCTGGGCGGGCGGGGGCGGGTGGCATCCGGTCGCCGAGGGTACGGCAGCCGCTCACCATAGGATCGCCGGATGGCGCGGTTGCGGCTCCCAGGCGGCGTTGAGGCGGTGATCCGCGTCCGGGGGGAGGAGACCGGGGGCGCGTTCACGCTGCTCACGGACACTGCGCCCCCGGGGTGGCGGCTGCCACCGCACTCCCACCGCGCCGAGAGCGAGACGATTCACGTCACCGCCGGCCGGCTCTGGATGACCGTCGACGACGTCGAGTGCGAGCTTGGCCCCGGCGACACGATCCACATCCCGTCAGGCGTCCGGCACGAGGGCGGAACGGCGGGCTCCGAGGCCGGTGGAGCGGGTCGTCGTCTTCGCACCGGCCGGCATGGAGGAGCTGTTCGAGGCACTCGCCGGGATCGACGATCCCGCGACGATGCTCGAGCTGGCACAGGCTCACGGATGGGACGTTCGGCGCGTGACCGGCCTGCGTGGACTGGATCCGGTGACCGGAGGCCTTCAGCGGCTGCTCGACGACGTCGCGCCGCAGACGCAGGGCGCGCTGGCCGACTACATCCCCGAGCTGGCCCGCGCGGATCCCGAGCGGTTCGGGATCGCGCTCGTGAGCATGGACGGACACGTGTACGGCGTGGGCGACGCCCACGTGCCGTTCACGATCCAGTCGGTCTCCAAGCCGTTCGTCTACGCGCTCGCGCTTGCGGACCTGGGCCCCGACGGAGGTCATGGATCGCGTGGGCGCCGAGCCGAGCGGCGAGGCGTTCAACGCGATCCGCCTGGACCCGGTGACGGGCCGGCCGCCGAACCCGATGGTCAACGCGGGCGCGCTGCTGACCACGTCGCTCGTGCGGGCCGGGGACCCGGTCGAGCGGTTCGAGCGCATCCGGGTGGTGCTCTCCGCCTTCGCCGGCCGGGATCTGGCGGTCGACGAGACCCTGTACGCCTCCGAGCTCGGGTCGGCGAGCCGCAACCGGGCGCTCGCCTACCTGATGCAGAGCGCCGGATCGCTGCGCGCGGACGTCGAGCACACGATCGACGTGTACTGCCGTCAGTGCTCGGTCGCCGTCACGGCCGCCGACCTCGCCGTGATGGCCGGCACGCTGGCCAACGGCGGGGTCAACCCGGTCACCGGAGTGCGCGGTCGTCGAGGAGTCCGTGGCCGTGCGCGCGCTGAGCGTCATGGCCACCTGCGGGATGTACGACTTCTCCGGCGAGTGGCTGCTCCGCGTCGGGCTGCCCGCGAAGAGCGGCGTCGCCGGCGGGCTGATCGCCGCGAGCCCGGCGGAGTTCGGGATCGGCGTCTTCAGCCCGCGCCTCGACGAGCGCGGAAACACGGTGCGTGGCGTCGCCGTCGCGAGCGAGCTGTCGGAGCGCTTCGACCTGCACCTCATGCACCATCCCGGGCGCACCGCGCCCGTCGTCTACATGGCCACGAGCGCGGCTGCCGCCGACGGCCGGCGAGGTCGCGATCCTCGCGGCGCAGGGGGACCTCGAGTTCGCCGCCGCCGAGCGCCTGCTCTGGGCGATCGACGAGGCCCTCTGCGACGCCCCGGCGGAGCCGGCGATCCTGCTGCTCGACCTGCACCGCGTCACGCGCGTGCATCGCATCGCCGAGCGCATGCTCGACACCCGGCTCGCGGCACGTCGCCGAGCGCGGGGTGGCCGTCGGCGCTCGTTCGCCAGCAGCACCTCGACGTGACGCTCGACGCCGGGACGCCGCTTCGACTCGCGCGACGAGGCCCTCGCATGGTGCGGCCTGTCCTCGAGCTGAAGTCGAGACTTGCGCAGGTTTCCGTGTAGCCTCGGATAGTGGCCCGTCGCTGCTCCGTTGTTCCCAGAGCGAGCGACGGCCATCGTCTGCGCCACGGATCGGCGCGGCACTGTCTGGCGCGTGCCGCTCCGTCGCCCGCATCCCCCCAAGGGGCGACGGAGCGGTCGCGTACGGGTACCCGCGTCGCGCCCCGGCCTCATGTCCTGGTCGATTTCGCCGAACAAGAAATTGAGGGCCCCGGCGGTCCGTGCTCGAAGGTTGGGGGAAGCTTCGGAGCACGAAAGGACTGCCGGGGCCCTCGTAATGCGCTTGGGGCAGCCGAAGCTACGTGCGCACCCCGGCGGGAGCGCGTCGCGGATTTTGTACGGGTTTGGGGTGCGTGTGCGCTGGGACTGCGCAGCCGGCCCCTCTGCGATCAGCGGAACGTCGCGCGGGCGGTGCAGACCTCGCCGGACGGGCTGACGGCCCGCGCCGAGACGACGTCCCTGCCGGCGCCGTCGGCGAGCAGGCGCCGCACGCTGAACGAGCCGCTGGGGGAGCGGGTCGTCGCCTTCGTCGACACGGACAGCGCTCCGTTGCGCCGCAGCGTACCGTCCAGCGGACGCCGCTGCGGTTCTGGTCGACCTCGAACTCGGTCTCGATCCGAGAGCCCTCGGAGCTGAGCTTGAGCTTCGCGGACGACGACTTCGAGCAGGTGCCGCTCATCCGTACGTCGCCGTCCTTCGCGAGCGCGGCTGCCGGGCTGAGGACGGTGATGGCGGTCACGAGACCGGTGACGAGGATGCGGTCGATGGTCATGGGAGCCTCCGATAGCTGGGGATCATCACCGCCATGCTGCGCTTCGGCCGGTCGGGTCTCAACGGGACATTCGTCGCAGCGCGGGTGCACCGGCCGAGGCGACGGGCAAGATGGGACGACGTGTCAGCAGCGAGGACAAGCGCGGGCGCCGCGCAGGACCGGCGCCCCGCCGAGCGTCGGCTCCGCGGTCGCGCGGTTCATGCTCGGCAGCCTCGCGGCGATCGCCGTCGTGGTCATCGGCGGGTTCTTCGCGCTGCGGACGATCACCGTCAACGAGGCGCGCCGCGACACGCGCGAGCGCGTCGAGGCCGAGGGCCACCTGGTCGAGGCCGCGGCGCTCAGCGACGGCGTGCTGCGGGGCGACCGGCGCGCGCTCGCAGCGGCTCGACGACGTCGTCCTCGGTCAGGTGCTCGCCGGCTCGATCGTGCGCGTCAAGGTGTGGTCGCAGAACGGAACGATCCTCTACTCGGACGAGCCGTCGCTGATCGGGCGCCGCTTCGCGCTCGGAGAGGAAGAGCGGCAGCTGCTGCGCACCGGCGGCTCGGAGGCCGAGCTGAGCGACCTCAGCCGGCCGGAGAACCGGCTCGAGCGTTCCTCGGGCAAGCTGCTCGAGGCGTACACCCCGATTCGCACGCCGAACGGCACGCCCGTGCTGTTCGAGATCTACCAGCGCTTCGGCTCGGTCAACGCGAGCGGCGCGCGCCTGCTGCGCGCGCTCGCCCCGCCGCTGCTCGCGGGGCTGCTCGTGCTCCTGCTCTTCCAGGTCCCGCTCGCGTGGTCGATGGCGCGGCGGCTCCAGCGTGGCTATCGCGAGCGAGAGGACCTGCTGGAGGACGCGGTCGAGGCCTCGACCCAGGAACGGCAGCGGATCGCGTCCGACCTCCACGACGGGATCGTCCAGGACCTGGCGGGCGTGGCATTCGGGCTCGCGCCGCTCGCGGAGTCGGCGGACCGGCGCGACGACGCCGAGGAGGCGGGCGTGCTCCGCGCGGCGATCGCGCGGCTGCGCCAGGGCGTGCGCGACCTGCGCACGCTGCTCGTCGAGATCCACCCGCCGAATCTCGCGTCGACCGGGCTCGAGGCAGCGCTCGAGCGACCTGCTGAGCCCGCTCGAGGCGGCGGGCATCGCCACGGAGACTGCAGGTCGACGCTGCAGGCACGGGCGCGACCGACGAGCTCGTGTACCGCGTCGCGCGCGAGGCGTTGCGCAACGTGCTGGCGCACGCCGGCGCGCAGCGCGTGCGCGTGGAGCTGGAGCGTCCGCAGCCGGGGATCACGCGCCTCGTCGTCAGCGACGACGGGCGCGGATTCGCGGCGCCCGAGCGCGAGCAGCGCCAGGCCGAGGGCCACGTCGGCCTGTCCCTGCTCGTCGGGTCTGGTGGAGCGCGCGGGCGGTCGCCTGGCGGTCCATTCGGAGCCCGCGCTGGGAACGATCGTCGAACTGGAGGTGCCGGCCGGATGATCCGCGTGCTGATCGCAGACGACCACGGGGTGATCCGCGACGGGCTCGGCCGGCTGATCGGGGCGTTGCCGGACATGGACGTCGTCGGGCTCGCCGCCGACGGCGCGGAGGCGGTCGAGCTGTGCCGTACCGCCGAACCGGACGTCGTGCTCATGGACCTCGAGATGCCCGGCGTCGACGGCATCGAGGCGACGCGGCGCATCCTCGTCGACCGGCCGGCGACCGCTGTTCTCGTGCTGACGTCGTTCTCCGATCGTCCGCGCATCCTCGGCGCCCTGGAGGCCGGTGCGTGCGGGTACCTGCTCAAGGACGTGGCGGCCGAGCAGGTGGCGGAGGGCATCCGCGCGGCGGCGCGCGGCGAGTCGCCGCTCGACCCGCGCGCCGCGCGCACGGTGCTCGCGGCCCGCAGCGAGCCGGACCCCGCGGCCGGTCTCTCGCCGCGCGAGCGCGAGGTGCTCGAACTGCTCGTCGCCGGCCTGCCGAACAAGCTGATCGCGCGCCGGCTCGAGATCAGCGAGAAGACGGTGAAGTCGCATCTGACGAACGTCTTCCGTGCGATCGGCGTGACCGACCGGACACAGGCCGCGCTGTGGGCCGAGCGCAACGGGTTCCGCGCCCCGGACGCACCGTGACTGCGACCAAGGTCGGATTGCGACCCGGACCGGGTGTGCCGCACGATTGCGGGTCCGATCTATGACCTGCGCCCGCCACCTCCATCTGCCCCTGCTCGTCGCCGCCGCGCTGCTCGCCGGCTCCGGCGCCGCTGCGGCCGACGCGGTCGCCCGCGGCGGCGATGGAGGTGGGAGCGAGGTCCGCGCTGCCGGGAGTTGCGGCAGGGGCGCCGCCTCCAGCCTGCGGCTTCGGGGCAGGGACGGCGCCATCAGGGTGCGGTTCGAGGTCGACCACACCCGCGCGGGAGCGTCGTGGCGGGTGGTGCTGGTCCAGGACCGCCGGGTCGTGTGGCGCGGACGTGCCCGAACGCACGGCGACTCGTTCGAGATCGAGCGCAGCCTGCGCGATCTCCCCGGCGCGGACCGCGTGACGGCACGGGCCTGGGGCCCGGGTGGCGTCACGTGCGCCGCCGCGGTCACGCTGCCCGGTTAGTGACCCGGGTCCGGGTCGCGGTCCGACCAAGGTCCACTGGTGCTTGGGACCGGCCGGCTGTGAAGGTGATCGTGCCTGCCCCAACCGAAAGGAACACCATGCACAAGCGCCTCTCCACACTCTTCATCGCAGTTCTCGCAGTCGCCGCCTTCGGCGGTCTGTCCGCCGCCGCCAGCGCCAAGCAGGGCGCCGACGATCCGGCGGTCCAGGTCCGCCAGAGCCATGGCGCCGACGATCCCGCCGGCGATGTTCGCCATGGCCAGGGCGCCGACGATCCCGCCGGCGACGCGCACCACACCACGGCCGACGACTCTGCGGCACGCAGCACCACCCGCGCGCACCGTCGTGCCCGCCACGGCCGTCGCGCCCACCATCGCGCCGCGCACGTGCGCCACGGTCACGGCGCGGACGATGCGCCGAACCACGGCTGATCAGCTCGACCGGCCCCCGAGTCGAAGGCCGCCTTCCGGGGCGGCCTTCGCCGTTGGCGGGCGCGGGTACTTCCCGCACGCGCGTCGCGGGTCTATCGTGAGGGGCATGGAAGATGACGCCATCCGCACATTGCTCACGCGATTGGCACGTCCTCATGCTTCGGGCGGCAAGGTGATCGCGCGGGCCGCGATCCTCGCCGAGGGCGCGGATTTCGACGAGGTCATGACCTGGATCACGGCGCATGACGGTCAGCCGGAGGAAACCGCAGCGGCGGCCACGTCCGGCGGGCTGCATGGTTCGCGGATGAACGTCGGCGGCGGCGCTCCGCACCAGACGACGGCGCGCCGGTTCGTCCTCCCGCCGGGCGCGCTCTCCTAGCCTCGGCGCGTCAGCCGGCGAGCCAGATCGCGCCGTCGCGCAGCTCGACCGGGTAGGTCTTCAGGTTGCGCGCGCCCGCCGTCGCCTTCACGGCACCCGCGATCGGCTTGAACGCGCCCTGCGGTCCTCGCACCATCGCGCCCGTGCTGACGTCGTAGCGCGCGGCGTGGGACGGGCACTCGAGGCAGCCCTCGGCCGTGACCCGGCCCTTGCCCAGCGAGGCGAAGAGGTGGCGGCAGCGGTTGGAGACCGCGAACGGCGTGCCGTCGCTCATGCCGACCGCGAGCACGCCATGCGGCGTGCCGTCCACGACGGTGACCTGCGACGGGCCCAGGTCGGCGAGCGCGACGAGTGGGGAGGACGGCGTGGACTCGGACATCCGCGGACTATCCCATATGAAGATTTCTCCACCCAGACCCGCAACGGCGAGATGCTGCGCAGGTTGGAGGTGACATGCCCCGCACCACGATCATCCCCACGCTCACCGCCGTCCTCGCGCTCGCCGTCCCCGCGGCCGCGCAGGCATCGCCGACATGGTCGGCGCCGACATCGCTCGCGCCGGCTCCCGGCGCCGGCCAGATCGCCGCGCCCGCGCAGGCATTCGTGTCCGGCGCCGGTCGCTCGCTCGTCGTCTCATCGGACGGCACGGCGCCGTGGCTCGCGATCGGTGACCGCTCCGGCCACTTCGGCGCGCGCGCCGCGCTCGGCACGCCGGCAGACGGCGCGTCCGGCGTCGACGCCGACCTCGGTGCCGACGGCACGCTGGCCGTCGCCTGGGTGTCGGGCGGCTCCGCGCACGTCACGATCGTTCCGCCAGGCGGCAGCCCCCGTCCCCAGATCGACCTGCCGGCCGTCGGGACGAACGGCGTCGCCGTCGCGGTCGCCCCGGACGCGTCGGTCACGCTCGCGTACCGCACGAAGGCGGGCAAGACCTATGGCGTCGACGTGGTCACGGCACCAGCGGGCGGGGCGTTCGGCGCACCCGCGACGCTCGACAGCGGCACGTCCGGGATCGACTCGCCCGATGTCGCCGCAGGCCCCGGTGGCGCCCTGGCGGTCACGTATCGCAAGATCATCTCCCGCTACCGCGCTCGCGTCGCCGTGCGCCCGGCCGGCGCGACGGCGTTCGACACGCCCCAGAGCGTCTCCGGCGGCGACCAGGCCGTGATCCGCACGCACGTCGCGTTCGACTCCGACGGCAGCGTCGTCGCCGCGTGGGCGAACGGCGCGGCGGCCCAGTACGCCGTCCGCGCCGCGGGCGGCTCGGCCTTCGGCGACCCCGTGACCCTCGCCGACGGTGCGTCGTCGCTGAACCTCGTGACGACGCCCCAGGGCGGCACCGCGGCGGCCTGGGCCGGCAACGGCGTGATCAAGGCCGCCGTGCAGGCGCCCGGCGCCGCGTTCGGCGCGCCCGCGACGATCGCGTCCTACGGCTCGCAGATCGTCGCCGACCCCGCGATCGCGGTCGCGCCCGGGCGGCCTTGCGAGCGTCGCCTACGCGGACCCGTCCGACGGCGCGATCCGCGTGGTCGACATCGGCGGGTCGGCGACGGTCATCGGCTACGGATCGCCCGAGCAGGCCAACTCGGCGGCGATCGCCGCCGGCTCGGACCGCACGATCGTCGTGTGGCGTGATGCGAACGGCGGCACGTCGGTCGCGACGCGCAGCGAGACGGCGACGCCGGGCGGTCCCGGCGAGAAGCCCGCGGCGCCCGACAAGACCAGGCCGCGCGTCAGCGTCGTCACCAGGTCGCGCACCCTGAAGGTGACATCCAAGACGGGCAGCGTCTCGGTCAAGGTGCGCTGCAACGAGGCCTGCTCGCTCAGCGCGACGGGCGACCTCTCGACGCGCCGCGGCTCGCGGACGGCGCACGCCCCGACCAGGCCGTTCACCTCGAAGAAGGCGAGGACGGGGACGCAGACGGTCAAGCTGCGCCTCGGCTCATTCGCCGAGAGCGATCTGCGCAAGGCCCTGAAGGCCGGGCGCAAGGCGAACCTGTCGATCGACCTGACCGCCTTCGATCGCGCGGGGAACTCCACGCGCACGATCATCAGGCTCAAGCTGGTCGCCAGGAAGAAGAGCTGAGCCCGGCCTGGCCGCCAGGCGGGCCTACAGAAACGTCGTCAGCGAGTAGATCTTCTTGCCGACGAGGTGCGCGGGCGCATCCGGGTCCGCGGTCGTGAAGACCCCGTAGGGCAGGTGGCGCCCAAGATCGATGATCGCGACGACCTGCGCGCCATCGACCGGGTCCGGCTGACCGACGGCGATCGTGCAGTCCTTGCCGCCCATACGGCAGGCGATCTGCTCGATACGGCACTCCAGCGGCGGGAATCCGGTCGAGCGCAGAGCGCACTCCTGGAGCCGCCCGTACTCGCGTTCCTGGCTCCGCGCGTTCGTCCCTGGGACGAAGAAAGCGCTGGCGTTGACGAGATCGGACGTTGAGGCGATCCACACATGATACCGGCAGACGGCTACAGTCACCTTTCACGCCGCGCACACAGCGCGGCAATTTCAAGTAGTGCACGCGTCCGCAGTCGTTGCTCATCAGCACCTCCGCGTTTCGCCAGCACAGGAGGAAGCATCAGATGGCAACAGGAACCGTGAAGTGGTTCAGCGACGAGAAGGGCTTCGGCTTCATCACGCCCGACGAGGCCGGCAAGGACCTTTTCGTTCACCACCAGGGCATCGCCGGCGACGGCTTCAAGTCGCTCGCCGAGGGTGCCAAGGTCTCGTACGACGCTGAGGCCGGGGACAAGGGTCCCAAGGCTGTCAACGTCTCGGTGATCTAGAACCCCGCGGAGAAATCTGCAGGACGCGACGGCCCGCGAGAGCGGGCCGTCGTTCGTTCAGCGGGCCAGTTCGTCGATCGCGACCGTGATCGCGAGCAGCAGCGGCTCGTCCTCGCCGGCGGCGATCTCCACGCCGAAGGTCTCGCGCACGCGGACCCACTTCTTGGAGACGGTGGCGATCACCTCGCCGTCGCGCTTGATCTCGTACTCGTGGTCGAGCACGTTGCCCTTGGCCTTCAGGTCGTCGCCGTGCTCCACGTCGATGTCGAACCGGTCGCGGATCCCGACGATCGCCTTGTGCACGGTCGCCAGCGACTCACCGTCACGCTCGATCTCCATCTTCCCGCGGACGGCCACGACCCGGTCCTGGATGTGCGCCACCTCGTTGCCGGACGGGTCCTCGAGGACGAACGTCTTGCGTGCCCGCAGCGCCTTGCCGTTGACCTTGTAGGCCTTGTTGCCGCCGTCGTCCTCGATCCAGAAGTCGTCGCCGACCGAGAGCAGCTTCTCGCGCATGACGAACCGCCGCTCGCCGCTGCCGCCGTGTCCGAACAGTCCCATGCTCGCCTCCTCGTTGGTGCCCGGAATCCTAGAACGGGAGCATCCGTCGCAGCGCCGCCGTCTGCGCCCGCGTGAGTCGCCGCGCCTCGCGGCGCAGCCGCGGCCCGAGGTCGCGCGCGGGATCCATGCGCCGCTCATCCCGGAGTTCCTCGATCCCCGGCCGCGACCGCGCCGCGCACCGCATCGCGCAGCTCGCGCGCGCCGTCGGCGTCCTCCCACGACGAACCGAACGTGCCGGCGTCGATCGGCTCGAAGAGGCGGCCGTAGATCCGCTGCGGCCGCGGCAGCGGCGTCGGGCCCAGGCCGCGGACGACCGGCCAGAGCAGCTCTGGGTCGACCTCGAGCCTCGGTCGCGAGGGCCCGGGCCGGCGCGTACAGCGCGTCGCCCGAGTCGGCGACGACGTCCCACATGTCGTCGACGCCGATCATCGCGAAGCGGCACGACCGGGTAGCCGAACTCGAGCGCCAGGCGGGCGAAGCCGATGCGCTCGCGCCAGACGAGCGGGTAGTGGTCGCGGCGGCGCCGGGCGACCTCGCGGCCCCCGCCCGGGAAGACGAGCACCGGCATCACCGGCGCGCATCACGGCGCGCGTGTTCTCGCGTGTGCCGTCGATCGTGCCGAAGCGGCTCAGCAGGTCGCGCCACAGCGGCACGCGATAGTGCTGGTGCTCGCCGAGCGACCGCACGAGGACGCCCGTCCGCCGGTGAACGGCGAGAACGAGGAACGGGACGTCGAAGACGCCGAGCGTCGTGTGGTTGCCGACGAGCAGGTACCGCCCGTCGGCCGGAAGGTGCTCGAAGCCGTCGAGCCGCGGGTCGGTCAGCGCACGCCACGGTGCGAGCAGCGCCTCGGCGGCGGCGAACTCGGCGCTCGAGGGCGCGCGAATGCGGAGACGTCCACGCGCGGCAGCCTCGCACGCCGGGCGCCTCACCGTCACCCCGGGGGCGACACCGCCCACGCCTCCGGCTCGACCGCGAACGCGCCGCAGACGTAGGAGACCAGGTGGTAGAAGCCGGCGACGCAGACCGCCTCGACCAGCTCGTCCGCGCTCCAGCGCGCCTCGAGCTCCGGCCACAGCCGCTCGCTCACGGCGCCGGTGTCGTGCAGCTCGTCCGCCAGCCGCACGAGCAGCGCCTGGCGCTCGGAGAACGCTGGATCGTCGGCGTCTCCGAGCCAGGTCGCGCGCAGCCAGTGCTCGCCGAGGCCGAGGCCGGGGGCGAACGCCGCGGCGTGGACGCCCCACTCGTAGGCCGCGCCGCAGCGCGCGGTCGTCCGCTGGATCAGCGTCTCGCGCTCGTCGGCGGGCAGGCGGCCGAACGAGAGCAGCGTCGCGCCGGTCGCGCGGAAGCGGTCGAGCAGCGCCTCGTGGTGGGCGATCGTCCGGAACAGGGCGAGCGGCTCGGCGTCGACGGGGCCCATCAGGCGCCGCAGCGCATCGTCGACGGCTGGGGTGAAGGGCGGCTCGAGCGGAGCCAGTCGGGCGGGCACGGCGGCAACCTCCAGCGGTTCGTGGACTTCGGATTTCGAAGTGATGCTATCAGGCTGTGCTTTCATTTACGAAGTGCCGGGCCGTCACCGCCATCCGATCGCCGACCTCTTCGACCTGCTCGGGACGGCGCTGGGCGCTGCGCGTGCTCTGGGAGCTGCGCGACGGGCCGCTGACCTACGGCGAGCTGCGCGAGGCGTGCGACGAGGTCTCGACCAGCGTGCTGGCGCAGCGGCTGCGCGAGCTGACCGGCGCGCGCCTGCTCGTGCGCGACGACGACGGGTCGTACGCGCTGACCGCCGGCGGCGCCGAGCTGCTCGCGCTGCTCGCGCCCGTGAACGACTGGGCCCGGCGCTGGGGCCGAGCCGTCAGACGTTGAAGTTCGCGAGCAGCGGCCCGGCGAGGTCGCCGAACGAGGGCCGCGGCTCGGGCAGCAGCGGCCCCGCCTCCAGGGTCCGCGCGAGGATGCCCTCGCACGAGCTCTCGACCATCCCGCGCAGCCGGGGCACGTCGACGCCGACGAGCTTCCCGTCCCGCTTGACGACCTTGCCCGGCGACGAGGACGGTGCCGCACGTTCGACGCGTTGGCCTGCGTGACGACCGCTCCCACGGGGTTCGCCGGCGCGATCATGTTGAGCCGGTCACCGCCCGGGCCGACGACGATGACGTCGGCCTGCTTGCCGGGGGTCAGCGAGCCGATCCGGTCCTCCATGCCGAGCGCCGCGGCGCCGCCGGTCGTCGCCCAGCCGAGCGCGTCGCGCACGCTGTAGGAGAGCTCGCGCGGATCGTCCCGCTGCGCGTTGAGCACGTCGTTGTCCATGCAGCGGGCGAACTGGAGCCCCATCCGCATCTGGCTGAACATGTCGCCGGAGTTGCCCGACATCACGTCGCAGCTCAGGCTCAGCGTCAGTCCCAGGTCGAGCGCCCGGCGGATCGGCGGGTGGCCCATGCCCATCTGGATCTCGGTCTCCGGGCTCGTCGAGATCTTCGCGTCCGAGGCCCGCAGCAGCTCCCACTCGTGGGCCGAGCAGGTGTTGCAGTGGACGTGCACGATGTCCGGGCCGAGCAGGCCGTGCGCGGCGAACTGATCGAGGCCGGTCGGCAGGCTCCAGACGCAGCCGGTGTGGGTCGCCATGCGCACGCCGAGCTCACGCGCGGTCTCGACCTCGCGGCGCGTGTCGGCGAACGGGATCAGCCCGGGCTCGGTCAGCGAGATCCCCATCGTCACGAGGTCGCCCGGCAGTGCGCCCAGGTCACGGTGGACGCGGCGCGAGTCCTCGAGGCGCATCGCGTGTGAGGTGAAGTGCGGATCGGCCATCGGCGGGTGGAAGTAGCCGTAGGCGAACAGCGCGCGGATCCCGGCGTCGAGCAGTCCCTGGAGCGCGCGGTCGGCGTGGCTCCGGGGAGTTGTTGCAGTGCGAGAAGTCGAGGATCGTCGTCACGCCGGCGTCGAGCGCCTCGAGCGCGCCGACGTGATTCCCGACGTAGACGTCCTCGGCGGTGCAGCGCGGCGACAGCGCCATCCGCATCCCGATCGTGTAGTCGAACAGCGTCCAGTCGGCGCAGATCGCGCGCAGCGAGGTCTGCCACGTGTGCCGGTGCGTGTCGATGAAGCCGGGCATGATCACGCCGCCGTCGGCGTCGATCACCTCGGCGTCGACGCCGGCGAGGTCGCGCCCGACTTCGACGATCAGGCCGTCCTCGATCAGCACGCCGCCGTCGGTCGAGCTCGCCGACCCCGGCGTCCATCGAGAGGACGTGACCGTTGGTGAGGAGCGTGCGGTGGGCCATCCGCCGACCCTACGCGACGCTCTATCCCTCGGGCACCCGCGGCGCGTAGCGGTGGTGCAGCATCAGCGCGTTGCCGTCCGGGTCGGCGAAGAACGCCATGTGGCAGACGCCGGTGTCGAAGGTGTCGCCGGCGAAGACGACGCCGCGCTCCTCGAGCGCCGCGCGCGCGGCCTGGACGTCCTCGACGTGCAGCGCGGGCGCGCCGTGGCTCGTGTGGTACTCGAGGCCCATCCTGTCGGGCGAGATGATGCTGAACGTGAGGTTGCCGGTCTCGAACTCCGCAAAGCCGCGATCAGGCCGGTACGCCGAGCGCCGGAGTCCGAGCGTCTCGCCGTAGAACGCGACCGCGGCCTCCAGATCGCGTGTCGGGATGGGCACGAAGTCGACGCCGGTGATGATGCTGGGGGAGGGTGCGGTGGTCATGCCCGGATCCTGTCACGGCGCCGTGCCGTGGTCGGCCTGCTCGCGATCCGGCTCGGGCGCAAGCTCGGGGCTGCGCTCTGACGCCGCGGGTAGGGTTCGCGGGGCATGCTCGAGGCCGAACGCACCTGGACCGTCGAGGCGTCCGTCGAAGCGGTCTACGCGGTGATCGCCGACGTCGAGCGCTACCCGGACTGGCACCCCTTCTTCGGCAGCGTCGACGTGCTCGAGCGTGACCACGACAAGCGCGCCGTGCGTGCGACCTGCACGCACCCGACGCCGGTCGCCACGCTCACGACCGAGATCACCTTCACGTACGACCCTCAAGCCGAAGTCGAGGCCCGGCGGGCGGAGGGTGACCTGAAGGACATGCAGGGCCTCTTCACCGTCAAGGCCCACGACGCGCTCAGCGTCGTCACGCACCGGCTGCTCGTCGACCCCGGGATGCGCCTCGGGATGCTGCTGCGCGGCCCGGTCGAGGACCGCGTGCGCAACAGCGTGCTCAACGGCGCCGAGAGCGGACTGGCCAAGGCGCTCGCCGGAACCGGCTGACCGCGGCGCCGCTCCCGGTACCGTGGGTGGTGCATCTGGGCTTCACCCCCGGTGCCGCACGGGCGGGACCGCTGTCTATCGGTCGCCGCCCGTATCTGTTCCGGCTCGCTCGTACGTGTGTCCGCCGGGCCGGAGACAGCATCGATCATCGACGGGTTGAAGATCCGAATTGGGGGCAGCAAGGATGCGAAGGGTGCTTGAGGGCCGGGCCGGGACGGTTCTGGCCTTCACGCTGGGCCTGGTGATCGCGACGGCGGGAACCGCGACGGCGGCGAAGCTGATCACCGGCAAGCAGATCAAGGACCGCTCGATCGCGGAACGGGATCTCTCGCCCTCCGTGGTCGCGAAGATCAACAGAGGCGGCCGAGGCCGGCGTCACGGGGCCGCGGGGCCGGCGGGGCCCGTCGGCGCGAAGGGCGCGACCGGGGACAAGGGGCCCGCGGGCGACAAGGGCGCGACCGGCGACGCCGCCGCGCTCTCGTACACGGCGACCGGCAGCCACGACTTCGTCGCGCCGACCACCATGGCCGACGTGCTGACGATCACGCTCCCGGCCGGAACCTACGTCCTGCAGGGCCAGGTGGTGATGAACACCGCCACGACGACGACCACCGGGTACGCGACCCAGTGCTTCCTCGGCCCGGTGCTCGCGCCGATCGGCCTGGCCCAGGCGCGGCTGCAGGCCAGTGCGCGTTCCAGGACAAGGCGACCCTGCCCGTCACCGACGTCGTCGACCTGAGCTCGGAGACGACGCTCACCATGCGCTGCTCCGAGACGCCGGAGTCGGCCGTGCCCCCGGCCACCGCGACGGGCAGCGCGAGCGGTCGCCTCGTCGCGCTCAAGGTCAGCTCGAACGTGGCGCAGTAGCGGTCGCTACGGTGCGACCGTCGGGCACCCGATGAATACTGGGGTCACCGGCACACGCCCCCGTAGCTCAGCCGGATAGAGCAGCGGACTTCTAATCCGCAGGTCGCAGGTTCGAATCCTGCCGGGGGCGCTGGTTCGCGGATCTCGCTGGCGCCCTGCGCCCCCGGGTTCGTGGGGCGGGCCTTTCGGCACGCTCCCGACTCGCCGGTGGGCGCAGGCATCCACGATCTCTCGCTCGAGTGGCGCCTGGGGGAGCGGTCTGCTCAGCGGTGGACCGCGCTGAGCAGCGCGCGTACGAGCGCACGAGCGCTGCGCGCTCGTCGATGAGCAGCGGGCTCTCCAGGTCGCAGCCCGTCGTCGACCCAGCGGTCGCTGAGGTCCATCGCCCGGGTCCGCTCGCGTGCGGCCGTGAGCACCGCCTCGCGCTCGACGCGGTAGACGTGGGCGTACAGCGCGGTCAGCGCGTCGACGAGTGGATCGGCGTCGCCGTCGGGCTGCTCGCGCTGGCGGATCCGGTGCACCCGCCACCACTCGACCTCGAGCCGCGCGGCCTCGTCGATGTCGAAGCGCTCGTGATGGCGGCGAACGAGCAGGCTGTAGAAGCTGCGCATGCAGCGCCGCGCGCCCTCGGGGTCGTTGTCCGGGTAGGGCGCCCAGAGCTGGTTGGCGCGCAGCACGAGCCACGAGCCGTACAGGGTCGCCGGCCACGGCAGCCCGAACGTGTGCCGCGTCAGGCGGATCGCCGCGCGCAGGAAGGCGAACCACTCGCGCCGGTAGTAGGCGATCCAGGCCGCACACTCGAGCCGGCCGACGAGGCGGGGGTCGAAGTCGCGCATGCGGCGCATTCTCTCCCGCCGCGGCGCTCGATGTCAGCCGCGGCCCAGCAGCCGTGCCAGCCACCCCGGGCGCCGCGGCTCGACCTCCTCGCGCAGCGGCAGCCGGCCCGCCTGACGGGCCTTCATCACGCACGCGGTGTGCGCGTGACGGCGCCGCGCCCCGTCTCCATCCGGGAGCACGAGCATGTGCTGACTCAGCGCCGGGAGCTGCCTGCGGCAGAGCGGACACGTATACGTCGCCGGCTTGCGGTTCGCCGCCGGTCGCACGGTGTACCAGCGCGCACGCCGGAAGTCATCCGAGGCGGCGGCTATCCCGGTGACCTCACGAGCAGCAACGTGAACTCCACGGCCTCGTCCAGCGTCCGTGAGCCGTCGGAGATCAGGCTGGCCAGGTACTGGATCGGGGCGCCCCAGGCGGTCCCCAGCTGGGCCACGGACATGTCGCCGCGGAAGTCGCCCTCGTCGCGGCCGCGGGAGAGCAGCGCCGCAAGCCGGCTGAAGATGTGGTCGCGCGCGGGCGCGAACGTCGGGGGGTAGGCCGGCGCCCAGGCGAAGGCCTTCCAGACGAGGTTGCACTCGTACACCTCGTATGTCACCCGGCGCAGTTCGGCGAGCGCGCTCGCGGCGGTGACGTCGATGCGCGTGAAGATCGCGCTGACGTCGCTGAGCCAGGCCTCATACAGGTGCGCGATCAGCGCCTCGCGGCTGGCGAAGTGCCGGTACACCGTCGCGCGGTGGACGCCGCTCGCGTCCGCGACCCGCTGGAGCCCCGCATACGGATCCTCGGCGAGGACGTCGGGGGCTGCCGCGAGGATCCGCTCCACGCTGGCGCGCGCGTCGGCGCGCTGCTCGCGATCTGGCGCCATGCGCGCGCGATCGTACTCCTGGGGCCGGGGGCCTACACTGCATTTCGCGCGGTGGGCGTAGCTCAGTTGGTAGAGCTCCTGGTTGTGGTCCAGGTGGTCGCGGGTTCGAGTCCCGTCGCTCACCCCTCATGCCGAGGGGGCCGCGCGCGTCAGACTCCAGCCGATGCCCGAGCCGCTGATCATTCACCTGCGCACCGGCGACGAGCTGCGCGTCGAGGCCGATCGCGAGGAGCTCAGCTCCGCGCTCGCCGGGCGTCCGTTCGTCGAGCTCGAGTCGAACGGCAGGTTCGTCACGGTCTTCAGCGCGCACGTCGTGTGGCTCGAGCCGATCCGCGAGGGCGGCGGGCGCGGGTAGCCTCAGGGGCGTGGCCGCCCCCGACGTTCAATACGCCGAGCACGACGGGACCACCCTCGCCTGGACGGAGATCGGCGAGGGCCCGATCGACATCGTCCTGCTGCTCGGCGGGATCTCGCACGTCGAGCACCTGTGGGACGAGCCCGGACTGGCGCGCTACCTCGAGCGCCTCGCGGCCTTCGCGCGCGTGATCTGCGTCGACCGCCGCGGCGTCGGCCTCTCCGACCCGGTGAGCGGCCCGATCACGATGGAGGACGAGTGCGAGGACCTGCTGGCCGTGCTCGACGCCGCCGGCTGCGAGCGCGCGGTGCTCTACGGCTACACGTGGGGCGGGCCGCTGTGCATCAGGTTCGCCCGGCTGCACCCCGAGCGGGTGCGGGCGCTCGTGCTCTACGCGGCGCTCGCGAGCAACAGCACCGCGTCGCATGAACTTCGACCACGAGGTCGGCCCCGAGGAGCGCGACGCGGAGATCGAAGCGTCGCTGGCCGGCTGGGGCGGCGCCGCGAACATCGCCGACTTCGCGCCCTCGCGCGCGGACGACGAGCGGCTGCGGTCCTGGTTCGCCAAGCTCACGCGGCTCTCGTCCAGCCCCGGCGCGATGCGCGTGCTCTGGCGCAGCACCGCGCAGTACGACGCGCGCGAGGACCTCGAGCACGTGTGCGTGCCGACGCTGATCCTGCACCGCGGCGGCGACCGCGCGGTCGACGTGCGCCACTCGCGCTCGATCGCCCAGCGCATCCCGGGCGCCCGCTACGTCGAGCTCGAAGGCATCGACAACCTGCCGAGCATCGGCGACACGGAAGCCCTCGTCGCGGAGATCGAGGAGTTCCTGACGGGTTCGCGCAGCACGAACGTCGAGCGCGCGCTGCTCACGATCCTGATCACCGACATCGTCGGGTCCACCAGCCGCGCCGCCGCGATGGGGGACGCCGCCTGGCGCGACCTGCTCGCCGACCACCACGCCGCGATCGCGCGCGAGGTCGACCGCTTCGACGGGCGCGAGGTCAAGAACCTCGGCGACGGCTTCCTGATCGCCTTCGCCGGCGCTCCGAGCCAGGCCCATCGCTGCGCGCTCGCGATCCTGACCGCCGTCGTGCCGCTCGGGCTCGAGGTCCGGATCGGGCTGCACACCGGCGAGTGCGAGCTGATCGGCGACGACGTCGGCGGCATGGCCGTCCACATCGCCGCGCGCGTCGGCGAGGCCGCCGGCGCCAACGAGATCCACGCTTCGGGGACGGCGTTCGGCACCGTCGTCGGCTCTGGCCTGCGGTTCGAGCCGCTCGGGTCGCGGGAGCTCAAAGGTGTGCCCGGGATGTGGCCCATCCTGCGCCTCGTCGGCTGAGGCGCTGGTCGCGGATCTCGTGGCGCCTGGGGCGCCGTGCGGACCGGGGCCGTACACACGTACTGGCCCCGATCCACCCGCCACCCCATGCATCCACGATCTCTCGCTCCGGCGTCTGGCCGGCGCTTTCCTCGGGAGGCCGCTGGCGGGCTGCGTTTGGGTTCGGGCGTGCTGGTCGGGGTGCCGAGCCCGGTGGTCGTCGCGCTGTGCATCGGTGAGGGTTCGCGGGCCCGAGCCCGCCGGTGCAGCGCGCCCTCGGGAAGCTGGTGGGGGAGCCGGTCGGCAACGCCGACCGGCTCGACCTCCGGGAACGGCCCCCTGGCAGGACAGAACGCGCCGAAGGCGCGTTCTGATGGGCATCAGCCCCAGGGATCGCGCCCGCGCAGGCGAGCACGCGCGACCCGCACGAGCAACTCCCCCCAATCCGCCAGCCCGCCGACGAGGTGCCCGACGCGGCCCGGTGACGATCCAGGCCTGTGCGCGGCGGGTGGGTGTGAGGCGCTGGACGGGCGATCCGCTGACGCTATCGTCCGCGCGATGCCAGCCGCCGTCGTCAGCACCACCGTCACCGAGCTGCCCGAGTCCCGTGTCCGGGTCGAGGCGCAGATCCCCGCGGACGAGCTCGAGCGGCGCATCGACCAGGTCGCGCGCTCGCTCGGCCGCGACATGAAGATGCCCGGATTCCGTGCCGGGAAGATCCCGTCGAAGGTCGTCGTCCAGCGGCTCGGCCGCGAGGTCGTGCTCGACGAGGCGATCCGCGCGACGCTCGGGCGCTGGTACGTGCAGGCGGTCGAGGAGACCGGCATCCACACCGTCGGCGACCCCGACCTCAGCCTCGGCGACCAGGGCGGTCCCGGCGAGCCGTGGAGCTTCAGCTTCGAGGTCGGCGTGCGCCCCGTCGCGACGCTCGGCACCTACAAGGGCCTCGAGGCGCCGCGCCGCGAGCCGGCCGCCGACGAGGAGATCGTCAGCGGCCAGCTCGACGAGCTGCGCGAGCGCATGAGCCGCCTCGAGACCGTCGAGGAGCGCCGCGGGCGAGGGCGACTTCGTCGTCATGGACTACGTCGGCACGCTCGCCGGCGAGGACGAGCCGTTCGAGGGCGGGACCGGGTCCGACCAGCTGATCGAGCTCGGCTCGGGGCGCCTGATCCCCGGCTTCGAGGAGGGCCTCACCGGGCGCGAGCGCCGGCGACGAGCGCACCGTCGAGCTGAGCTTCCCGGACGACTACCAGGCCGAGCACCTCGCGGGCCGCGACGCGACGTTCGCCGTGACCGTCAAGGAGATCCGCCGCAAGGTGCTGCCGGAGCTCGACGACACGCTTCGCCTCCGACGCCGCCGGCTTCGAGACGCTCGACGAGCTGCGCGAGGACATCGGCGACGCGCCTCAAGGAGCAGGACGAGCAGCGCGCCGAGGCCGAGTTCCGCGAGGCCGTCCTGGACGCCGCGGTCGAGCAGGCGACCGTCACGGTGCCCAACCCGCTGATCCGCGCCCGCTCCGCCGAGCTGATGGAGCGGATGCTGCACAACCTCGAGCACCAGGGCATCGCGCGCGACATGTACTTCCAGATCGCCGGCAAGACCGAGGACGAGCTGCTCGAGGAGGGCTCCGAGGAGGCCGAGCGCACGCTGCAGCGCGAGGCCGTGCTCGCCGCGATCGTCGACGCCGAGGATCTCGAGCCGAGCGACAGCGACGTGCTCGACGCGCTGCAGGCCAGCGCCGTGCGCGACGACACGACGCCCGAGAAGCTGCGCGAGCGGCTCGAGAAGGCCGGCCGTCTCGACGATCTGCTGGACGACCTGCGCCAGCGGGCCGCGCTGGACCTGATCGTGGAGCACGCGACGGCGGTCGAGCCCGAGCCCGTCGCCGCGGACGAGGCGTCCGCGGCCGCCGACGCAGACGACGCGTAGAACGCCCGTCCAGTCGGGCGCGCGCTGCGTCCTCGACCTCCGTCTGGGACCCCGCTCTGGCGGGAGGTTTCCGTTGCTAGTCTTGCCCTATCCGTCCGGCATGCAGCTTGCAGCCGGAAGGAATCGCGCCCGCGGACCGAAACAGAGCGAGGACCATGAGCCCACTTGTCCCGATGGTCGTTGAGCAGACGTCGCGCGGAGAACGCGCGTTCGACATCTACTCGCGCCTGCTCAACGAGCGGATCATCTTCCTCGGGACCGCCGTGGACGACCAGATCGCCAACCTCGTCGTGGCCCAGCTGCTCCACCTGGAGTCGCAGGATCCCGACAAGGACATCTCGATCTACATCAACTCGCCCGGCGGGTCGGTGTACTCGGGCCTGGCGATCTACGACACGATGCAGTTCATCAAGCCCGACGTCTCGACGATCTGCGTCGGGATCGCGATGTCGATGGGCGCCCTGCTGCTCGCGGGCGGCGCGGAGGGCAAGCGGATGGCGCTGCCCAACGCCAAGATCCTCATCCACCAGGTGAGCTCCGGCTTCCAGGGCCAGGCGACGGACATCGAGATCCACGCCAAGGAGATCATC
The DNA here is from genome assembly GCA_963721255.1 of uncultured Actinomycetes bacterium. Classification (GTDB taxonomy): domain Bacteria; phylum Actinomycetota; class Thermoleophilia; order Solirubrobacterales; family Solirubrobacteraceae; genus F1-60-MAGs163. Next base: position 80,487 of record CAVRIM010000006.1, on the reverse strand, counting down.
GACGTGCGCCAGCGCCTCGACAAGATCCTCGCGTTGCACACCAAGCAGGACTACGACAAGGTGCGCGCGGACACCGAGCGCGACTACTTCATGTCTGCTGACGAGGCTCAGACGTACGGCATCATCGACCGCGTCATCGCGCACCACTAGCGCGGGCACGGGGCGAGGTTCTTCGGGGAGACAGTCATGGCGAGACCGACAGATTCCAACGAGCAGCTCCTCTGCAGCTTCTGCGGCAAGTCGCAGCGGCAGGTCAAGAAGCTGATCGCCGGCCCCGGCGTCTACATCTGCGACGAGTGCATCGACCTCTGCAACGAGATCATCGATGAGGAGCTCACCGCTCCGCCCTCGTTCGACCTGGAGAGCCTGCCTCGCCCGAAGGAGATCTACGGCGTCCTCGACGACTACGTCGTGGGTCAGGAGGCCGCCAAGCGCGCGCTCTCCGTCGCGGTCTACAACCACTACAAGCGCGTCCAGATGTCCCAGACCGGGGACGGCGAGATCGAGCTGCAGAAGTCGAACATCCTGCTGCTCGGCCCGACCGGCTGCGGCAAGACGCTGCTCGCGCAGACGCTCGCGCGCATCCTCAACGTCCCGTTCGCGATCGCCGACGCCACGGCGCTGACCGAGGCCGGCTACGTCGGCGAGGACGTCGAGAACATCCTGCTGAAGCTGATCCAGGCGGCCGACTACGACGTCAAGAAGGCCGAGACGGGGATCATCTACATCGACGAGGTCGACAAGATCGCGCGCAAGGCGGACAACCCGTCGATCACGCGCGACGTGTCCGGCGAGGGCGTGCAGCAGGCGCTGCTGAAGATCCTCGAGGGCACGCAGGCGAGCGTCCCGCCGCAGGGCGGCCGCAAGCATCCGCACCAGGAGTTCCTGACGATCGACACGACGAACGTGCTGTTCATCTGCGGCGGCGCGTTCGCGAACCTCGACCAGGTGATCGAGCGGCGCATCGGCCACAAGGGCGTCGGCTTCGGCGCCGCGATGGTCGACATGACCGAGCACGATCCCGGCCAGATCTTCGGCCAGTGCCTGCCCGAGGACCTCGTGAACTACGGGCTGATCCCGGAGTTCATCGGTCGCCTTCCGGTGATGAGCGCGGTCAACCAGCTGACGCGCTCGGACCTCATCTCGATCCTCACCGAGCCGCGCAACGCGCTCACCAAGCAGTTCCAGAAGTTCTTCAACTTCGACGGGATCGAGCTCGTCTTCTCCGACGACTCGCTCAACGCGATCGCCGACAAGGCGCTCGAGCGCGAGACCGGCGCCCGCGGCCTGCGGTCGATCATGGAGGAGATCCTCCTCGACGTGCAGTTCGACCTGCCCTCCCGCCGCGACGTGAAGAAGTGCGTCGTGACGAAGGAGACGGTCGTCGAACGGGCTGCCGCCCACGCTGGTCACCGAGGCCGCCCCGCCCGAGGAGGGCGAGGGAGAGGCCGAGGCAGCGGCCGGCTAGCCGGACCGCCTCCGATGAAGTCCTTCAAGTTCAAGGCGGTCCCGTGGCTGCTCGTGCTCGCGGCGATCCGCGTGCTGTACGAGCACTGGCAGCGGGTCGAGGAGCGTGACCGCCGGCGCGCGGCCGAGATCCTCAAGCGGACGAAGGGCCTGCCGCACAAGATGGACCAGAAGGAGCGGCGCGACATCGTCGACATCGCCAGGCGCGTCGACCACTACGCGCTCGGCCGCGATCTCGCGGACGCCGCGACGCCGTTCCCCGTGCCGGGCCTGAAGTCGCGCAAGCCGTCCAAGAGCTGAGCACGCCGCGCTCGGGGCGCCTCGTAGACTGCGCCCCCCAGTGACGGACGATCCCAAGGCCAAGACCCGCTTCGACCCCGCCGAGGCGGAGCCGCGCCTGATGCGGCGCTGGCTCGACAGCGGCCTCTTCCACTCCGAGGCGGAGGGGACCGCGGCCGAGAACTTCTCGATCGCGATCCCGCCGCCGAACGTCACGGGCGCGCTGCACATGGGCCACGCCCTCAACGGGTCGATCCAGGACGTGCTCACGCGCACGAACCGCATGCGCGGCCGCCACACGCGCTGGACCCTCGGCACCGATCACGCGGGCATCGCGACGCAGAAGCAGGTCGAGAAGCGCCTCGTCGAGCAGGGCAGCTCCCGCGAGGCGATCGGCCGCGAGGCGTTCGTCGAGCAGGTCTGGGAGTGGCGCCGCGAGTTCGGCGGGCAGATCATCGAGCAGTTCAAGCGCCTCGGCGCCTCGCTGCGACTACACGCGTGAGCGCTTCACGCTCGACGAGGGCTACGCGAAGGCCGTGCAGAAGGTCTTCGTCGACCTCTACGCCGACGGCCTGATCTACCGCGACTACTACATGGTCAACTGGGATCCGGGCAGCCGCTCGGCGATCAGCGACCTCGAGGTCGAGGACCGCGAGGTCACCGACACGCTGTACGAGATCGCCTATCCGCTGGCGGACGGGGACGGCGAGGTCGTCGTCGCGACGGTGCGCCCGGAGACGATGCTGGCCGACACCGCCGTCGCGGTGAACCCGGACGACGAGCGCTTCACGCACCTCGCGGGCCGCTCCGTGACGCTGCCGCTCGTCGGCCGCACGCTGCCGGTGATCGTCGACGACTACGTGAAGACCGACTTCGGCACCGGCTGCCTGAAGATCACGCCCGGCCACGACCCGAACGACTTCGAGATCGGCCGCCGCCACGGCCTCGGCGAGATCACCGTCATCGGCGAGGACGGGCGGATGAACGAGGAGGCCGGCGAGTACGCGGGCCTCACGGTGCTCGAGGCGCGCGAGCGGGTCGTCGCGGCGCTGCGCGCGCAGGGCCTGCTGCGCGGCGAGGAGCCGTACACGCACACCGTCCCGTTCTCGCACCGCTCCGGCGAGCGGATCGAGCCGCTGATCTCGCTCCAGTGGTTCATGCAGATGGACGAGCTGGCCGGCCCGGCGATCGAGGCCGTCACGAGCGGCCGCGTGAAGATCCATCCCGAGTCGCAGTCGCGCCGCTACGTCGACTGGCTCGAGAACATCCGCCCCTGGTGCATCAGCCGCCAGCTGTGGTGGGGTCACCAGCTGCCCGTCTGGTACCGCGGCGACGACGAGACGCACGTCGGGATGGAGCCGCCGCAGGGCGACGGCTGGACGCGCGACGAGGACGTCCTCGACACGTGGTTCAGCAGCGCGCTGTGGCCGTTCGCGACGCTCGGCTGGCCGGACGAGACGCCCGACCTGCGCGCGTTCTACCCGACCGACGTGCTCTCGACCGCGCGCGACATCCTCTTCCTCTGGGTCGCCCGCATGGTGATGATGGGCCTGCGCTTCGCCGGGGACATCCCGTTCGACCACGTCTACGTCCACTCGGTGATCCAGGCGCCCGACGGCCGCCGGATGAGCAAGTCGCTCGGCACCGGGATCGACCCGCTCGAGGAGATCGACAAGCACGGCGCCGACGCCGTCCGCTTCGGCCTGCTGGCGATGTCCTCGACCCAGGACGTGCGCTACTCGAGCGAGAAGGTCGAGCAGGGGCAGTCGCTGGCGACGAAGCTCTTCAACGCCTCGCGCTTCGTGCTGCTGAACGTGCAGCCCGGGCGTCGAGGCCGCGCCGCGGCCGACGACCGCGGCGGACCGCTGGATCCTCTCGCGGCTGCAGCACGTGATCGCCGACACCTCGCGCCGGATCGACGAGTTCGAGTTCGCCAAGGTGGCGCTCGGGCTCTACGACTTCGTCTACGGCGAGCTCTGCGACTGGTACCTCGAGCTCGTCAAGGGCCGCGACTTCGACGCCGACCTGTCGGCGACGCTGCTGCACGTGCTGGAGCAGACGCTGGCGCTCGCCCACCCGGTGATCCCGTTCGTGACCGAGGAGATCTGGGACCTCGTGCCCGGCACCGAGGGCCTGCTCGCCGGCTCGCCGTTCCCGCAGGCCGACCCGGCGCTGCTCGACGAGCAGGCCGAGGCGCAGATCGGCGCGGTCATCGAGGCCGTGCGCGCGGTCCGCGCGTGGCGCAACGAGGCGGGCGTCGCCGCGGGCGCCGTGCTGCCGGCGCGGCTGCAGGCCACCGGCTACGACGGACACCGCGCCGCTCGTCGCGCGGCTCGCGCGCCTGGACCTCGAGGCCGGCGCCGCGGACGATTCGGACGCCGCGGCGAGCGTGCCCGTGCCCGGCGGCGCCGTCGAGCTGCTGCCCGCGCCCGGCGTCGACCCGGAGGAGCAGGAGCGCCGGCTCGCGGCCCGCCGCGCCGAGCTCGAAGGGGAGATCAGGCGCGCCGAGGGCAAGCTCGCGAACGCCGGGTTCGTCGCCAAGGCGCCGCCCGGAGCTCGTGGAGGCCGAGCGCGGGAAGCTCGAGCAGCTGCGCGAGGAGCTCGCCGCCATCTAGGCGGGGCACGCCGTGGCGAGCACCGAGCAGGCAGCCCTCGCCGGACCGGGCCTGGACGCTGGAGGACGCCGAGCAGTGGCTGCTCGGCCTCGAGCTGTTCGGCATGACGTTCGGCCTGGAGCGGATGCGCCGCCTGCTGACCGTGCTCGGCGCGCCGCAGGAGCGCTTTCGCTCGATCCACGTCGTCGGCTCGAACGGCAAGTCCTCGACGACGCGGATGCTCGCCGCGATCCTGCACGGGCACGGGCTGCGCACGGGCGCCTACCTGTCGCCGCATCTCGTCTCGTTCACCGAGCGGATCCGGATCGACGGGGCGGACCTCGGACGCCGCGGCGTTCGCCCAGGCGGCCGCAGCGCACGGCGCGCGCGGCGGCGACCCTCAACCGCACGCTTGCCGGAGGGCGAGGTCGTGACGCAGTTCGAGGCGCTCACCGCGCTCGCCTATGACGAGCTCGCGCGCGACGAGGTGGACGTCGCCGTCGTCGAGGCGGGTCTCGGCGGGCGCTACGACGCGACGAACGTGATCCCGTCCGAGGTGCAGGTCCTGACGAACGTGTCGCTCGAGCACACGCGCTGGCTGGGCCCGACGATCACCGCGATCGCCGAGGAGAAGGTCGACGTCGTGCGGCCCGGCGGCACGCTCGTCGCCGGGAGCGGGCTGCACCCCGACGCGCTGGCGGTCGCCGAGCGCGTGTGCGCCGAGCGCGGCGCGCGACTCGTGCTCGCCCCGGCGGACCCGCACGTGCCGGTGCTGGCCGCGGGCGCGCACCAGCGGCGGAACTTCGCGCTCGCCGCCGCCGCCGCGCAGGAGTTCCTCGGCGCGCTCGACGCCGACGCGGTCGCCGTCGGCGCCGCGCACACCGCCGTCCCGGGACGCTTCGAGATCGTCGGCGAGGCGCCGGTGACGGTGTTCGACGGCGCGCACAACCCCGACGGCATGGCCAATCTCGCGGCGGCGCTGCGCGAGTTCCTGGACGGGCGCCGGCTGGTCGCGGTGCTCTCGGTGCTGGACGACAAGGACGCCGCCGCGATGCTCGGCGAGCTCGGGCCCGCTGTGCAGCGAGCTGATCGTCACGCGGGCCGCGAATCCGCGCACGCTGCCGCCGGCGACGCTCGAGTCGCTCGCCCGCCAGCTCGGCGGGCCGCCGACCCGCGCGATCTCCGAGCCGCACGATGCGCTGGCCGCGGCGCGTGAGGCCGCGGGCCCGGACGGCGTCGCGCTCGTCACCGGCTCGCTCTACCTGATCGCCGACCTGCTGCGCCCGCGCGGCACCCGAGGTTCGATGCTGTGAGTGACGACGGCCCCTCCGTCCTGGCGATGGTGCTCGCGGTCGCGGCGATCGTCGCGCTGGTGATCCTCGTGTTCTTCGGCCTCGGCTACCTCGTCGGGCGCCTGTTCCTCTGAGCGGCGGCAGGCAGGGCAGCGCCGACGGGCGGCGAACCTTCCTCTACCCTTCCGGGACCATCCATGCCGCTCGCTCCTGCAATCTTCGGGATCACCAACGGGACACTCAACACGGTCGCGGAGCTCGTGCTCCTCGGAATCGTGGTGATGTGGCTCGCGCTGGTCTGGTTCACCTACGCCGACTCGCGCCGCCGGATCGACGACGGCATGCTGGTCGGCTCGGCGGTGCTCGCGTCGATCGTGTTCCCGTTCCTCGGGACGGTCGTCTACCTGATCGTGCGCCCGCCGGAGTACCTCGAGGACGTGCGCGAGCGTGAGCTCGAGATGCAGGCGGCCGAGGCGCGGCTGCAGTCGCTCGACTACCAGCTCTGCCCGCACTGCGACCACGTCGTCGGGCGCGACTTCCTGCGCTGCCCGCACTGCCTGCGCAAGCTGCGCGACGCCTGCGGGACGTGCGCGAAGCCGCTGGACCCGGACTGGCTGATCTGCCCGTACTGCGAGACCGAGATCCCCGGGGTGACGCCGCAGCGGCGCTCGCGCCGCAACGGGGACGCCGGTGCGCGCCGACCCGCGACTCCGAGATCGAGGCTGGCTACGGTGAGGGATCGCTGACCGCGTACGACGAGCCGCTCGAGAGCGAAGCGCCGCCGTCGACGCAGCACTGACCGCCTCGAACACGGAGAACCTCATGGACCGGACCCTCATCCTGGTCAAGCCCGACGCCTTCGCGCGGAACCTGACCGGCGAGATCCTCGCGCGCTTCGAGCGCAAGGGCCTGCACCTCGTCGCGCTCAAGCTGCAGACCATCAGCCGCGAGCTGGCCGAGCAGCACTACGCCGAGCACGCCGAGCGCCCGTTCTTCGGCGAGCTCGTCGAGTTCATCACGAGCGGCCCGCTGGTCGCGCTCGTGCTCGAGGGCCACGAGGCCGTCGTCGCCGCCCGCCAGGTGATCGGCGCCACCAACCCGCTCGAGGCCGCCACCGGCTCGATCCGCGGCGACTACGCACTCGAGCTCGGCTCGAACATGGTCCACGGCTCGGATTCGAACGAGTCGGCGGCGCGCGAGGCCGCGTTGTTCTTCCCGGAGCTGTAGCGCTCAAGCGCCGGTGCAGGGTGCCGGGTTCGGTTGCGAGAGGCTTCCGAAACGGGCATTGACCATGCTCGCCTGGGGCTGACCGCCTCCCTCACCAGCCAAAGCGCCCTCACACAACACATGCAGCCTCTCCACTGGACCCCCGAAAACCGCCTGATCCTCGCCTCGGCGAGCCCGCAGCGTACCGCGATCCTCACCCAGCTCGGCATCCCGCACGAGGTCCGGCCCACCGAGGCGCCGGAGCTGGAGACCGGTGAGCCGTTCGCGCTCGCGGCCGAGAACGCCCGTCGCAAGGGCCGTGCCGGGCGTGACGCGCTCGGCGTGGCGGAGTCGGCGACGGCGGTCGTCCTGGCCTGCGACACCGTCGTCGCGCTGGACGGCCGCGTCTACGGGAAGCCGGCCGACGCGGAGGAGGCCGCGGCATTCCTCAAGGACCTCCAGGGGCGCACGCACGACGTCCTCGGCGCGCTCACGATCGCGGCGCCCGACGGGATGATCCGCGAGCGCACCGACCGCACGCTCGTGACGTTCGCCGCGCTGGACGAGGACCAGATCGCCGCCTACGTGGCGACCGGCGAGTGGCAGGGCCGCGCGGGGGGCTACGCGATCCAGGGCGCCGGCGGCGCGCTCGTCGACGCGATCGACGGCGACTACCTCAATGTGGTCGGTCTTCCGGTCCCCGCGCTGAGAGCGCTCGTGCAAGGACTCGTTCCGCCGTTCTGAGCGGCGGGCCACCGCTACACTCCTCATCGGCTCGGCCCGGCGCGTCCAAACATCGGCGGACGCAGGCAGGAACGAGGGTCGGGCCATCCGCGTCCACATGGGGATCTTCAGCTATCTGACCGGCATGGGCGGCCGCGACATGGCCGTCGATCTGGGCACCGCCAACACACTCGTCTACGTCCGTGGACGCGGCATCGTGCTGTCGGAGCCCAGCGTCGTCGCGATCGACTCGCGCACCCACGAGGTGCACGCCGTCGGGATCGAGGCCAAGCGGATGCTCGGCCGGACGCCCGGAACGATCCAGGCGATCCGCCCGCTCAAGGACGGCGTCATCGCCGACTTCGACGTGACGGAGGAGATGCTGCGGCATTTCATCCAGAAGGTCCATCAGAACCGCTGGGCGCATCCGCGCGTCGTCGTCTGCGTGCCCTCGGGCGTGACGGGCGTCGAGAAGCGCGCGGTCGAAGAGGCCTGCCTGTCCGCGGGGGCTCGCCAGGCCTACCTCATCGAGGAGCCGATGGCCGCGGCGATCGGCGCCGGCCTGCCGGTGGGAGAGCCGACCGGCTCGATGATCGTCGACATCGGCGGCGGCACCAGCGAGGTCGCGGTGATCTCGCTCGGCGGAATCGTCGTGTCGCAGTCGATCCGGATCGGCGGCGACGAGCTCGACGAGGCGATCATCAACTACGCCAAGCGCGAGTACAAGCTCCTGATCGGCCAGCAGACGGCCGAGGAGGTCAAGCTCGAGATCGGGTCGGCGTACCCGATGGAGGACGAGGTCCAGGCCGAGATTCGCGGCCGCGACATGGTCTCCGGCCTGCCGAAGACCGTCGTGCTGACGAGCGAGGAGATCCGCGGGGCGCTCGAGGAGCCGCTCTCGCAGATCATCGATGCCGTCAAGGAAACACTGGACCGGACCCCTCCGGAGCTCGCATCCGACATCATGGACCGCGGGATCATGCTCGCGGGCGGTGGTTCACTCCTGCTGGGGCTCGACGAGCGCCTGCGGGAAGAGACCCAGATGCCCGCGCACCTGGCCGAGTCACCGCTCACCTGCGTTGCGGTCGGCTCCGGCCGCTCGCTCGAGGAGTTCGAGGTCATCCACCGCGCCAACCGCAATCAGAGGAGCCGCCGCCGGCGCTACTAGCGTCAACCGCCAGGCGCGAAACCTCATGTACATCCACGACACCTTTCTGACGTGTACGACAAGTCGGTCCGACGGCGCCGGGTAACCCTCGCGCTGCTCGTGGCGTCCGCGCTGCTGCTGCTCACCGTGTACTTCGGTGAGTCGGCCGGTGGCGGGCTGCACAGCGTCCAGCGCGGGGTGCTCGAGGTCGTCTCCCCGATCCAGGAGGGCGCGAGCCGGGCGCTCAAGCCCGCGCGCGACCTCGTCGGCTGGTTCGGCGACACCGTCAACGCCAAGGGCCAGGTCTCGGACCTGAAGAGCCAGAACGCCGATCTGCGCCGGCGCGCGATCGCCGGCACCGACGCGGTCCGCCAGAACCGCCAGCTCGAAGGCCTGCTGGCGATCGACCGCTCGAGCACGCTCGCCGGGACGAAGCCCGTCTCCGCGCGCGTCATCGGCCAGTCGCCGACGCTCTGGTACTCGACCGTCTTCATCGACCAGGGAACCGGCCGCGGCGTGCGCGTCGGCCAGCCGGTCATCACCGGCGACGGCCTGATCGGGCAGGTCACCACCGTCACCGGGAACTCGGCGGTCGTCACGCTGATCACCGACAGCGACCTCGCGGTCGCGGGCCGGATCAGCGAGAACGGCGTGCCCGGCGTCGTGCAGACGGCCGAGGGCGGCCCGGACGACCTGCGCCTGAGGTACACGAGCCGGCGTGACCGCGTCGTCAAGGGCCAGAGCGTCGTCACCGCGGGCACGACGTCCTCGTCGGACCGGCTCGAGTCGCCCTACCCGCCCGGGATCCCGATCGGCGAGATCACGCGCGTCGACGACGCCGGGACCGACTCGCAGGAGGGGCACCTCAAGCCGTACGCCGACCTCCAGCGGCTCGAGTTCGTGCAGGTCCTGACGCGCCGCGTGAACGGGAACCGGCCGTGATCGCCGCCCCCGGACAGCTCGTGCTGCGCCTCGATCGGCCTCGGCCTGATCGTGGTGATCGTGCAGATCGCGGCGATCTCGCAGATCGAGATCTTCGGGGCGAACGCCGACCTCACGCCGCTGGTCGTCGCCTGCGCGGGCCTGCTCGTCGGGTCGCTGCCCGGCGCCGCATTCGGCTTCGGGGTCGGCCTGTTCCTCGATCTCGCGCTCGTCCAGACGGTCGGCATGAGCTCGCTGCTGTTCCTCGGCATCGGCTACGGCGCCGGGCGGCTGCGCGAGCTGCGCGACCCGCAGGGCGCGATCGTCCCGGTCGCCGTCGGCGCGGCGGCGACGCTGCTCGCCCAGCTCGGCTTCTCGCTGATGCAGTTCCTGCTCGGCCGTGAGGTGCCGCTCGACCCGGCGCTCGATCTGGCAGATCCTCGTGACGGCGGCGCTCGGCGCGCTGCTGGCGACGCCGATCTACGCGGTCGTGCGCCGCTGGCTGATGCCGGTCCTGCCGGAGGACCCGCGGCGCCGGCGCCGGCGCGCGTACACGACCGGCGGCCTCTCGCCGCTCTCGAGGTCGTGAGCGGCTGATGCTCGAGCCCGCCGGCCAGCCCGGCCCGCGCACACCGCCGGTGACGCCGCAGCTCGCGCTGCGGGTCGCGATCCTCGGCGGGATCGCCTTCGCGCTCTTCGCGATCGTCTTCCTGCGCCTGTGGTTCATGCAGGTGCTGACCGGCGACCGCTACCGCCAGGACGCGCTCGACAACCGCGTGCGCACCGTCGCGATCTCCGCGCCGCGCGGCAGCATCCGTGACCGCGACGGCGACGCGATCGTGGAGAACCGCGTCGCGACGGTCGTCCAGCTCGATCCGCGCAAGCTGCCGCAGGCCGAGCGCGACGACGCCGCGCACCTGGGGCCAGCTGATGACCCGGCGCTCGAAGCTGCCCAAGGGCCACCGCGGCGAGCCGCCCGCGATCCCGGCGCCCGCGACGCCGCAGCTCGCGGCGCGCTACGCGAGCCTGGCGCGCGTGCTCGGCGTCTCCCGGCGCCGCGTCAGCCAGAACGTCATCCAGCAGCTCGCCGTCCTGCCCTACGCGAACATCCGCGTGAAGGTCGACGTGCCGCAGTCGATGCGCAACTACCTGCTGGAGCACCAGCGGGACTTCCCGGGCATCGCCGTGCAGCAGGTCTACCTGCGCCGCTACCCGCTCGGCACGACCGCGGCGCAGATCCTCGGCACGAACGGCGAGATCAGCCCCGAGGAGATCGGCACCAAGGCCTACCGCGGCGTCCGCGCCGGGACGGTCGTCGGCCAGGACGGCCTCGAGCGCTCCTACGACCGCTACCTGCGCGGCACCGCCGGCGTGCAGAGCATCACCGTCGACGCCGCCGGCCGGCCGAAGGCGCAGCGGATCGCGCGTGCGCCGCAGCCCGGGCTCGCGCTGCGCACCACGCTCGACCTGCGGCTGCAGCGGTCCGCCCAGCGCTGGCTCAGCACGCGTGATCGGCGGCGGGACCGGCACGGCGGGCGCCGCCGTCGCGATCGACCCGCGCAACGGCCAGGTGCTCGCGATGAGCTCGTACCCGACGTTCAACCCGGCCGAGCTCGCCCGCCCGATCACGCAGCAGCGCTACGACTCGATCTTCGGGCCCGGCACCGGCGCGCCGCAGTTCAACCGCGCGATCGGCGGCGGCTACCCGACCGGCTCGACGTTCAAGGCGATCACGGCGCTCGCCGCGCTCGAGCGCGGCGTGATCACGCCGGACACCCCGATCAACGATCCGGGCTTCCTCAAGGTCGGCCCGCAGACGTTCAAGAACGCGGGCGACGCCGTCAACGGGACGCTCAGCCTGCGCCGCGCGATCCAGGTGTCGTCCGACGTCTTCTTCTACACGCTCGGCCGCGACATGAACGGCCTCAAGGGCCAGGCGATCCAGACCTGGGCGCGCAAGCTCGGCCTCGGCCAGCCCGACCGGCATCGACATCCCCGGTGAGGCGGAGCGGCACGATTCCCGACGCGCGCCTGGCGGCGCAGGCTGCGGCCGACGGAGCATCGCCTGCGAGAAGCGCGCGCAACGTCGCCTCCTGCGGGATCTCCGACAAGCGGCCGTGGTCGACCGGCGACAACATCAACCTCGCCGTCGGCCAGGGCGACCTGCAGGCCTCGCCGCTGCAGCTCGCCACGGCGTACGCCGCGATCGCCAACGGCGGCCGGGTCGTGCGCCCGCACCTGGGCATGCTGGTCGAGGACGACACCGGCAGCGAGGTCCAGCGGATCCCGACGCCGCCGGCGCGCAGGGTCGCGATCGACCCGGGCGACCGCCAGGCGATCATGGACGGCCTGCACCTGGCCACGATGGGCGACGGAACCTCCGCCAGGGTCTTCACCGGCTGGAATCAGAACGCGTTCCCGGTCTACGGCAAGACGGGGACGGCGGAGCGTCCGCCGCGCGCCGATCAGTCCTGGTACGTCGCGTACGTGCCCAGCAGGACGAAGCCGATCGTGATCGCCGCCACGGTCGAGGACGGCGGCTTCGGCTCCGACGCCGCGGCCCCGATCGCCTGCCGGATGCTCGCGACCTGGTTCTACCAGAAGGCCACCTGCGCGCCCGGCCGCTCGAAGACCCGCTGATGGCGAGCCGCGGAGCGATCCAGCAGGGGGAGACGGTGGCGGTGCCGCGCACCCGCGGCCTCTCGCTGCCGTTCGACCCGGTGCTGCTGCTCGCGGTCCTCGCGCTCGCGCGCCTGCTCGCTGATCACCGTCGCCGCCGCGACGGCGGACGACGTCGCCGGCAACCCGCACTACTTCGTCACCCGCCAGGCGCTCTACTTCGGCGCCGGCGGCGTGCTCGCGATCCTCCTCTGGCGCATGGACTACTCGCGCCTGCGTGAGGTCAAGCTCGTGATCTACGGCGCTGCTGATCGCCTCGATCATCGCCGTGATGGCTCTTCGGCAGCGTCGCGCGCGGATCGCGCCGCGCGATCGACCTTCCCTTCTTCTCGTTCCAGGCCTCCGAGCTCGGCAAGGTCCTGCTGATCGTGTCGCTGTCGGCCTTCATGGTCGACCAGGCACGACGGCTGGGCGATCGCCGCACGACCGCGCGCATCATGTTGCTCGCGCTCATTCCCGCGGCGCTCGTGATGCTTCAGCCCGATCTCGGATCGGCCCTCGTCTACATCGTCATCGGTCTCGCCACGCTGTTCGTGGCCGGGACCCCCTGGCGGCACTTCGCCGCCCTCGGCGCGCTCGTCGCCGTTGCCGTCGCGCTCGCCCTCGTGGCGCTGCCGGCGGCCGGCGTGAGCGTGCTCCACGGCTATCAAAAGGACCGCCTCACGGCGTTCCTGCACCCGTCCGACACCGCCAGCAAAGAGAGCTACCAGCAGCACCAGTCGCGCATCGCCATCGGATCCGGAGAGAAGACCGGACGCGGCAACGACGCGACGCAGACGCGCTACAACTTCCTCCCGGAGCACCACACCGATTTCGTGTTCGCCGTCGTCGGCGAACGGTGGGGCTTCGCGGGAGCCGCGCTCGTGCTCTCTCTGTACGCCCTGCTCATCTGGCGCGGCCTGCGAATTCTGACCGCTGCGAAGAACCTGTACGGCGCAATCGTCGCCGGCGGCATCGTCTCGATGCTGCTGTTCCAGGTCTTCGTCAACGTCGGGATGAACGTGGGAATCATGCCGATCACCGGCATTCCGCTGCCGCTGATGAGCTACGGCGGCTCCTCGATCGTCACCACCATGCTGGCGATCGGCCTCCTGCAGTCGATTCATGCGCAGGGGCGAGCCGCGGCGGCGTCGAAGGGACGGGTGCTCACCTTCTAAACCGAAATGAGTTACGTCCCGTGAAAAAGCAAGTCCTCGTCAGCGTCGACGCCTGGGAGACCAGGGTCGCGCTGCTCGAACAGGCCGGCACCCCGACCGCGCCGGCCGCCGCCGGCGCCCGAAGGGCGCCGACAGCGCCCTTGCCGGGCTACCGCGTCGCGGAGCTCTACATCGAGCGCCGCGGCAGCCGGTCGATCGTCGGCAACGTCTACCTGGGCAAGGTCGACAACGTGCTCGACGGCCTCGAGGCCGCGTTCATCGACATCGGCCTGGAGAAGAACGGCTTCCTGCACATCGATGAGATCGTGCTGCCCGGCGTCGACATCCCGCGCCGCGGCCGCGGCCAGGAGGGCGGCAAGCGCATCAGCGAGATCCTGCGGCCCGGCCAGGAGGTCGTCGTCCAGGTCGTCAAGGACCCGCTGAAGACCAAGGGCGCCCGGCTCTCGATGGACCTCACCATCGCCGGCCGCTACATGGTCTACACCCCGACCGGGTGAGGGCCTCGGCGTCTCCAAGCGCCTGGAGGACAAGGAGCGCGAGCGCCTGCGCCGCCAGGTGAAGGGCCTCGACCTCAAGGGCGGCGGCGCGATCGTGCGCACCGCCGCGCACGGCGCCGTGCGCGAGGACTTCGAGCGTGAGCTGCCGTACCTCTTCAAGCTCCACGAGGTCCTCCAGCAGCGCGTCAAGAAGCAGACGGCGCCCGTCGCTCGTCTTCCAGGAGGCGGACCTGTCGGTGCGCGTCGTGCGCGACATCTTCAGCGCCGACTTCGAGCGCGCGATCGTCGACGACGAGAAGCAGTACCAGCGCCTCGTCTCGTTCTTCACGCGCACCGCGCCCGAGCTCGTCGACCGCGTCGAGCTGCACCAGGGCTCGGCCCCGCTGTTCGAGGAGGCGGGCGTCGACGAGGTCATCGCCGGCCTCACCTCGCGCCGCGTCGACCTGCCGAGCGGCGGCTACCTGAACATCGACTACGCCGAGGCGCTGACCGTCTTCGACGTGAACTCCGGCTCGTTCGTCGGCCGCGGCAAGCAGGCGCGGCTCGAGGACACGATCACCAAGACGAACCTCGAGGCCGCCGACGAGGTCGTGCGCCAGCTGCGGCTGCGCGACATCGGCGGCATCATCGTCATCGACTTCATCGACATGGCGAAGGCGCGCAACCGCGAGGCGGTGCTGAAGACGTTCCGCCAGGCGCTGGACCAGGACCGCACGAAGACGTTCACCGCGGAGATCTCGAAGCTCGGGCTGGTCGAGATGACGCGCCAGAACGTGACCGAGGGCGTGCGCGAGATCATCTCCCGCACCTGCCCGACCTGCGACGGCGACGGCGTCGTGCTGAGCGAGGAGACGGTCGCGATCGAGTTCGACCGCCGGCTGCGCGAGCTCGCCGCCCGCGCGCCGCGCACGACCGAGGCGTTCCTCGATCCAGATGAACCCCGCCGTGAGCGTCGAGTTCACCGGCCTGGGCGCGCGCATGCTGCACGAGCTCGAGGAGGCGACCGGCAAGGTCTTCCACTTCGAGGGCACCGACAGCCTGCCGCTCGACCACTTCGCGGTGGTCCTCGAGGGCTCGCTCGACGAGGTGCACGAGCGCGCGGTGCCGTTCAACGCCGGCGAGGAGGTGCTGGTCTCGATCGTCGAGCCGCACATGTACAACGTGGACGACGCGGTCGCCAAGATCGACGGCTACATCGTCTCGGTCACCGGCGGCGGCGCGTACATCGGCCAGAAGCGGCTCGTCCGGATCGAGGACGCGGGCCGCAACTCGGCGCGCGCGACGCTCGTGGGGACGGACGGTCCCAACGTCACGCGCGTGGAGCGCAAGCAGCCCGCCAAGCGCAGCACGCAGGCGACGCGCCGCAAGGTCGCGGCGCACCGCCGTAGACGGCGCTTCGGCGACCGCCGAGGCCGCGCCGGACGGGGCCGATCCGGCGGCCGAGACGCCCGCAAACGGCGATGCCCTAGAATCCAAGCCTCGGCGCCGCGGCCGCAGGGGCGGTCGGCGCCGTTCCGCTGCCACGGCCGATGCCGCAGCGGCGCCCGATTCCACCTCGGACTAGGACCTCTTCCAAGATGTACGCGATCGTCAAGACAGGCGGCAAGCAATACCGCGTCGAGCAGGGTTCGACCCTGCTCGTCGAGCGGCTGCCCGAGGATGAGGGCGCCAGCATCGCGCTGGAGCCGATCCTGTTCCGCTCCGATGACGTGGTGTTCGACACCGACGGCCTCTCCAAGGTCAAGGTCGACGCCAAGATCATCGAGCACCTGCGCGGGCCGAAGATCCGCGTCTTCAAGTACAAGCCCAAGCGCGGCTACAAGAAGACGCAGGGTCACCGCCAGGAGCTGACCCGGATCGAAGTGACGCAGATCAAGCAGCTGTCGCGCAAGCCGGCGGCGAAGAAGACGGCCGAGAGCGCTGAGCAGGCGCCTGCGGCCGAGGCTCAGGAGGCCTGATCAGATGGCGCATAAGAAGGGCCTCGGCTCCTCCCGCAACGGTCGCGACTCGAACTCCAAGCGCCTCGGCGTGAAGACGTTCGCCGGCCAGACCGTCACCGGCGGCGAGATCATCGTGCGCCAGCGCGGCACCGTCTTCAAGGCCGGCGAGGGCGTCGGCATGGGCAGGGACCACACCCTGTTCGCCAAGGCCCCGGGTCTTGTCGAGTTCACGCGCGGCCGTCGCGGCCGCGTCGTGAACGTCGTCTCGCCCGACGCGCCGTCCGCCTAGCGCTCCGGTCGCCGTGAGCGCCCGCCTGGCGATGAAGGGCCTGGGCGCGGGGCGCCTGGGCATCGGCCTCGGCATGCTCGCGGCCCCGGCCGCGCTCGGCCGGCCGTGGGTCGGCGACGCCGCGACGGACGACGGCGGCAAGGTCACGCTGCGCTCGCTCGGCGCCCGCGAGGTGCTGCTCGGGTTCATGGCGATCCACGTCGCCGCGGCCGACGATCCGCTGATCGCCGCCCGCTGGTCGGCTGCGATCGCGCTGTGCGACGTCGTCGACGGCGTCGCGAGCGCCGGCTCGCGCGGCCGCATGGGACCGATGAACGACGCGGTGATCGTGATCGCGCTCGGCAGCGCCGCCGCCGGCTTCGGGATCGCCCGGCGCCTGCGCGCCGCCTGACGGCCCTAGATCGGCTGGGCGACCGGTCGCACGAGGATCTCGCCGACGTCGACGTGCGCCGGCTGCGAGACCGCGTACATCACGGCGTTCGCGATGTCCGTGTCGACGAGCGCGTGCTGCGGGCGGTTGTCGAAGAACGGCGTGTCGACCATGCCGGGCTCGATCAGCGTGACGCGCACGCCGGTGCCGGCGACCTCGCCGCGCAGCGACTGGCCCATCCCCGTGACGGCCCACTTCGTGCTCGAGTAGAGACTGCCCGGGATCGAGATGCGGCCGGCGACCGAGCCGGTCAGCAGGACGTGGCCCTGCGACTCGAGGATCGCCGGGAGCGTGGCGCGGATCGTGTAGGCGGCGCCGAGGACGTTCGTCAGGACCATGTCGCGCCAGTGCTCGACCGTGTCGGCCTCGTCCGGCTTGAAGCTCCGCTTCCCGCCGAAGCCGGCGTTCACGAACGCGACGTCGATCTGCCCGAACGCCTCCAGCGCGGCCGCCGCGAGGCGCTCGTTGTCCTCCCAGCTGGTGACGTCGGTGACGACCGGCACCGCACGTTCCAGGACCGCCGCACTCGGCGGCGAGCGCCGTCAGCTTGTCCTCCGAGCGGGCCGCGAGCACGAGCCGGTAGCCCGCCTGCGCGGCCGCGCGGGCCGTTGCGGCGCCGATGCCGGACGACGCGCCGGTGATGAGGAAGACCTTGTCGGACACGGGCTGCTCCTACGCTTGGGGGTGGACGGTGGGCGCGCATTCGGCGACCACCGGGATACACATGCTCTACGACAAGGCACGCATCTTCGTTCAAGGAGGCCACGGCGGCAGTGGCTGCCTGTCCTTTCGCCGTGAGGCGCACGTCCCGCGCGGCGGGCCCGACGGCGGCGACGGCGGGCACGGCGGCGACGTCGTCCTCGTCTGCAACGACTCGCTGCGCGACCTGCAGAGCTTCAAGCGCCGGGTGCACTACAAGGCGCCGCGCGGCCGGCATGGCGAGGGTGCGCTGAAGAAGGGCGCGGAGGGCGAGCATCTCGTGGTGGGCGTGCCGCCCGGCACCGAGGTGCGGATGCCCGACGGGACCGTGCACGATCTCGTCGTTCCCGGCCAGCGTGCGCGCGTCGCGCTCGGCGGCACCGGCGGGCGCGGGAACGCGCGCTTCAAGAGCTCGACGCGGCAGACCCCCGGGTTCTCCGAGCGCGGGCTGCCGGGCGAGGAGGACTGGATCGACCTGCAGCTGAAGCTGCTCGCGGACGTCGGGCCTCGTCGGCCTGCCGAACGCCGGCAAGTCGTCGCTGATCTCGGTCCTCACGCGCGCCGCGCCGAAGGTCGCCGACTATCCCTTCACGACGCTCGAGCCGCACCTCGGGGTGCTCGAGAGCCCCGACCGCCAGCTGATCCTCGCGGACATCCCCGGCCTGATCGAGGGGGCGAGCACCGGCGCCGGCCTCGGGCACGACTTCCTCGCGCACGTCGAGCGCACACGGCTGCTCGTCCACGTGCTCGACCTCGCCCCGCTCGACGGCTCCGATCCGCAGGCCAACTTCGACGTCATCGAGCGCGAGCTCGAGCGGCACGACCCGCGGCTCGCCCGGCTGCCGCGGATCCTCGCGCTGTCGAAGGCCGACCTGGTCCTGCCGCAGGACGCCGAGGCCGCGGCGGTCGCCTGGCGCGCGCGCCTCGGCGAAGACATCCCGGTGCTCGTCACGTCCAGCGCCGACGCACATCGGCATCGACGAGCTCGCGCTCGAGCTGCTGCGGCGCGTGCCCGTCACCGAGGCGCGGCCGCTCGACGACCTCGTCGCGGCGGAGGCGCTCGCCGAGCATCAGGTCTTCCGTCCCGCGGCGGGCCGCTCCTGGCACGTCGAGTCGGTGGGGGAGGGCGCCTACAAGGTCGTCGGCGACCCGGTCGAGCGCCTGCTCTCCCGCTACGACGTGGAGAACGAGGAGGCCCTCGCGCACGTCGAGCGACGGCTGAAGCGGATGGGCGTCATCCGCGCGCTCGAGGCGGCCGGCTTCGAGCCCGGTGACGACGTCGAGATCGCCGGCGTCGTCTTCGAGCTGGATCCGGGCTAGCAGCCCCGTGGGCCTTCCGCGCATCGCCGCCGACGTGCTGCGCGGCGGGACCCGCCACCGCTACGCCGAGCACCGCTGGGGGATCTGCGAACTGCACATGCCGCGCGGCGCCGGGCCGCATCCGGTGGCCGTCGTGCTGCACGGCGGGTCGTGGCGGGCCGGGTACGACCGCCGCGTGATGCGGCCGGTCTGCCGCGACCTCGTGCGCCGCGGCTGGGCGGCGTGGAACCTGGAGTACCGCCGCGTGGGGGGCGGGCAGGGCGGGGGCTGGCCGACGACCTTCGAGGACGTCGCGGCGGGAATCGACGCGCTCGCAGGGGCGGACGCCCGGCTGGATCTCGGCCGCGTCGTGCTGCTCGGGCACAGCGCGGGCGGTCACCTCGCGCTGTGGGCCGCGGGCCGGCCGCGGGCTGCCCGCCGGAGCGCCGGGCGCGGCGCCGCGCGTCGCGCCGCGCGCGGTGATCGGCGCAGGCGGCGGTCGCGAACCTCGAGCGCGCGCCGGCGCTCGTCGAGCCCGGGGGCGTCGTGAACGCGCTGCTCGGAGGGACACCGGACGAGCTGCCCGAGCGCTACGCGCTCGCCAACCCGGCGCGCCAGATCCCGCTCGAGATCCCGGTGCTGCTCGTTCACGGGGCTGAGGACCGGACGGTCTCGGTCGGCCAGAGCCGCGACTACGCGCAGGCGGCGACCGCCGCCGGCGCCGCGGTCGAGCTCGTCGAGCCGCCGGGGGCGATGCACCGCGACCACGTCGACCCGCGCTCGGCCGCGTGGGCGGCCGTGACATCCCGGCTCGACCGCCTCGCCCCCGCGCTCAAGCTCTAACCTGCGCGAGCCGTGGGCCGCTTCGTCGTCAAGCTCGGATCGAACATCGTCGCCCGCGACGACGGCACCCTGCGCGCGGACGTCGTCGGGCACATCTGCGCCGAGGTCGCCGAGCGCCACGCGGCGGGCGACGACGTCGTGATCGTGACCAGCGGCGCGATCGCGCGCGGCATCGAGGTCATGGGGCTCGGCGGGCGTCCGCCCGCGATGGCCGACCTGCAGGCCGCGAGCGCCGTCGGGCAGGGCAAGCTCTACCGCGTCTACGACGAGCTGCTGCGTGAGCGCGGGGTCACCTCGGCCCAGGTGCTGCTGACGTTCTTCGACGTCGGACACCGCGCCCACTACCTCAACGCGCGCCAGACGCTCGGCCGGCTGCTCGACTGGCGCGTCGTGCCGGTCGTCAACGAGAACGACACGACGGCCACCGAGGAGATCTCCTTCGGCGACAACGACTTCCTCGCCGCCCAGGTCGCGATCCTCGTCGGCGCCGACCGCCTCGTGCTGCTGACCAACCAGGACGGGCTGCACGCCGCCGACCCGCGCACGCAGCCGGACGCGCCGCTCGTGCGCGAGGTGCGCGACGTCCGCGAGCTCGAGGCCTTCCAGATCGGGCAGAGCCCGTCGGCGCTGGGATCCGGTGGCATGCGCTCGAAGGTCGTCGCGGCGGAGATGGCGACGGCGGCCGGGATCCCCACGACGATCTGCAGCGGGCTGCGGGACGGCGTGCTCGCGCAGGCGCTGGCGGGCGACGAGGTCGGCACCCGCTTCGCATCCCAGGAGCAGCGGCACTCGTCGTTCGCGCTCTGGCTGAAGTACGCCAAGCCCGCGCTCGGGGCGATCGTCGTCGACGCGGGCGCCGCGCGCGCACTGCGCGACGGCGGCGCGTCGCTGCTGCCGGTCGGCGTCGTCGAGGTGACCGGGCGACTTCCAGGAGGGCGACGCGGTCGAGGTGCGCGCGAGCGACGGCGTGATCGGCAAGGGCATCGCCAACTACGCGGCGTCCGACCTGCGGCGCGTGATGGGGCAGCAGTCCGACAGCGTGCGCACCGTCCTCCCGCGCGCCGCCGACGAGGCGGTCCATCGCGACTACTTCGTCCTCGCGTAGAGGCCGCGCGGCCAGCACACGATGAGCGCGGAGGACCTGCTCTCGCGCGCCGCCGAGCTTCCGGGTGCCCGCGACGCCGGTGATGCCCGGTTCGCGCCGATCGTGTCCTCGCCACTGCTGATCGCGCACGTTCGCGGGGCCGGCGGTGCCGGGGGTCGCAGGATCCGCGCCGGCGTGCGGGTCGACCCGCCGGCATTCGCGGTGCTCGTCGAGCGGTCGGGCCGGCAGCCCTCGCTGACGCCCTACGGCAGCGCACAGGCCTGCGCGCAGGCGTTCAACGACGAGCTGCGGCGCGCGGCGCGCGACGGGCTGGGCTCGATGCCCGAGCCCGCGGGGACCAGCGCGCAGCGGCTGATCGCCCTGGGCGACGAGCTGCTCGGCTGACTACCCTTCAGGCATGGCCACCACCGCCCAGTCGGTCGCCGATCTCTGCCTTGCGGCCCGCGACGCCGCACGCGTGCTCGCGGCGACGGACAGCGTCACCCGCGAACGTGCACTGGAGGCGATCGCGGACGCGCTGCTCGCGCGCACCGACGAGATCCTCGAGGCGAACGCACGCGACATGGATGCCGGCCGCGAAGCCGGTCTGACCGCGGCGCTGCTCGACCGCCTGCAGCTGACGCCCGAGCGGATCGCCGCGATCGCCGCCGGCGCGCGCCAGGTCGCGTCGCTGCCCGATCCCGGTCGGCGAGATCATCGGCGGGGGCAGGCTCGCCAACGGGCTGGAGCTGAAGAAGCTGCGCGTGCCGCTCGGCGTGGTCGCGATCGTCTACGAGGCACGCCCGAACGTCACGATCGACGCCGCCGTGCTGTGCCTGAAGTCCGGGAACGCGTGCGTCCTGCGCGGGTCCTCGTCGGCGGCGCACTCCAACGCGGTGCTCGCCGGCATCGCGGCGCAGGCGGCCGAGGGCGCGGGGCTGCCCGCGGGCTCGGTCTCGCTCGTCGCCGGCGGCGGGCGCGAGGAGCTCGCCGAGCTCGCGACGCAGGAGGGCGTCGTCGACCTGATCATCCCGCGCGGGGGTGAGGGCCTGAAGGCGGCGCTGAAGGGCGTCGCGACCGTTCCGGTGATCTACGCCGCGTCGGGCAACTGCCACGTCTACGTGGACGCGAGCGCCGACCTCGACGACGCGGTCGCGATCGCCGTGAATGCGAAGACGCACCGGCCGGGCGTGTGCAACGCCGCCGAGTCGCTGCTCGTCCACTCGGGCGTGGCGGCGGAGTTCCTTCCGCGCGTGCTCACGGCGCTGCGCGACGAGTCCGTCGAGCTGCGCGTCGACGCGCGAACGCGCGTCGCTCGCGGGCGCCGAGCTCGGCGCCGGCCTCGTCGACGCGACCGACGAGGACTGGGCGAGCGAGTTCCTCGCGCTGACGATCGCCGTCGGCGTCGTGGACTCGCTCGACGAGGCGATCGCGCACGTCAACCGCTACGGCTCCGGGCATTCGGAGGCGATCGTCACCGCCGACCTCGCCGCGGCGCTGCGTTTCGAGCGCGAGGTGGACGCCGCCTGCGTCTACGTGAACGCATCGACGCGGTTCACCGACGGCGGCGAGTTCGGCATGGGCGCCGAGATCGGGAACTCGACCCAGAAGCTGCATGCGCGCGGGCCGATCGGCCTGCGCGAGCTGTGCACCATCAAGTACGTGGTCACCGGCGACGGCCACGTGCGCGCCTAGCGGTGGCCCGCGTCGGCATCCTCGGGGGGACGTTCAACCCACCGCACATCGCGCACCTCGTCTGCGCCCAGGAGGCGCGCGACCAGCTCGGGCTGGACCGCGTGCTGCTGATGCCGGCGCTCGTGCCGCCGCACAAGGAGGTGCCGGACGACCCCGGAGCGGACGCCCGGCTTGCCATGTGCCGCCTCGCGACTGCGGGCGATCCGGGCCTCGAGGTCTCGTCGCTCGAGCTCGAGCGTGAGGGGCCGTCGTACACCGTCGATACCCTGAGGGTGCTGCATGACCGCGAGCCCGGAGACGAGCTGACGTTCATCGTCGGCGGCGACATGGCCGAGAGCCTGCCATCGTGGCGTGAGCCGCGGGAGGTTCTGCGCCTGGCGCGGCTGGCCGTGACGCAGCGGGACGAGTCCCGCGCGGAGCGGCTCGTGCAGACGCTGGCGCCGCTGCACGACGGCTCACGCGTCACGTTCTTCGATATGCCGCGGCTCGACGTCTCGTCGACCGATCTGCGGCGCCGGGTCAGCGACGGGCGTCCGATCCGCCACCTCGTCCCCGGCGCAGTGGCAGACGAGATCGCAGCACATGACTGGTACCGCCGGAACGCCGGCACCGGCACCATCCCCACCGAGCAGGAGCACCACGTATGACGACCGAGCCCGCCACCGAGCAGCTCACCTACGAGCGCCTCGCCGAGGTGATCGCCGAGTCCGCGCTGGACAAGAAGGCGCAGGACGTGGTCGCGCTCGACCTGCGCGGCGTGTCCGCGTTCACCGACGGGTTCGTGATCTGCTCCGGCGGCAGCGACCGGCAGGTGAAGGCGATCCACGACGGGATCCACCTCGTGCTCAAGAACGAGTACGGGCTGCTGCCGCGGCGCGTCGAGGGCCTGACGGAGTCGCGCTGGGTGCTGATGGACTACTGGGACGTCGTCGTCCACGTCTTCACCGCGGAGGCCCGCGACTACTACCGGCTCGAGACGCTGTGGGGCGACGTGCCGCGCAAGGAGTTCGAGGCCGGGCCGGAGCCGGACGGCACGACAGAGGCCGCCTGATCAGGCGGACCCGCTCGCGGGCGCACACGGTGAACGCGATGTCCTGGCGCTGATCGGCCTCATCGCGGAAGGCGGCGACCACACGCGGGTCGAACTGCGTGCCGGAGCACCGCTCGAGCTCATGGACCGCCACCTCGGCGCTCATCGCCTTGCGGTAGCTGCGGTCGGCGGTCATCGCCTCGAATGCATCGCACACGTGCACGATCCGCGCGGCAAGCGGAATCTCGTCGCCTGCCAGCTGGTCGGGGTAGCCCGTGCCGTCCATCCGCTCATGCGTCGAGCGCACGATCGTGGCCACACCCTCGAGGGCCGGCGCGGCGCGGAGGATGCGCTCGCCGACGATCGTGTGGCGGCGCATGAACTCCCACTCGACGTCGTCCAGCGGCCCCGGCTTGTCGAGGATCGCGTCCGGGATGGCCACCTTGCCCATGTCGTGCAGCTCCGCGGCGCGGTGCAGCTCCTCGAGATCCGTCGGCGCCAGGCCGAGCCGGGCGCCGATGCCCTCGGCCAGCTCTCCGACGGTGGAGACATGATCGCCGAGGGACGGAAGACGTTCGGCCAGCGCGCGCAGCAGCACGTCGCTCGACTGGCGCCCGGCCGAAGCGCGGCCGCGGTTCTTCCGCGCGTACATGCGCTCGTCCGCAAGGTTGAGGGCGTGCTCGGCGTCCGTCGGCCTCCGCGGGCAGCCTCACGCTCCCGTACGAGCAGGTGATCGCGAAGCCGTCGCCATGCTCGGCGAGCGCCGCCTTCGCGGCGGCGAGAACTGCATCCTCGTCTTCCCGCTCGGCATGCGTGAGGACGCAGAACTCGTCGCCGCCCATCCGGTAGGCCGTGCCATGCGACGCCACGGCTGTGCTCAGCGCGCCGCCCAGCCGGGTGAGCATGGAGTCGCCGGCCGGGTGCCCGAAGCTGTCGTTGTAGGTCTTGAACCCGTCGAGGTCGAACAGCGCCAGGCATGCCGGGTGCTGCGCTGAGGCCGCAGCGGAGACGCGCTCGAGGTCCAGCGTCAGCGAACGGCGATTGCCCAGCCCCGTCAGTGCGTCGGTGGAGGCCTCTCGGCGGCTGGAGGCGAGCATCCTGCGGTTGTCGCCGAAGGTGATCGCGAGCCGCGCGAGCACGGCCACGAGGCAGGAGCTGGCGAGCACGAGCGCGACCACGTTGGTGCGGTCGAAGTGGTCGTAGATCAGCAGCCCCAGGGAGATGCCTGCGAAGCTGATCGGGAGCAGGATCCCACGCCGCTCGCTGCTCGCCTCGGCGCGGAACGACGTCGCGGGAGTCCACGCTCCGAGTGCCACGAGCAGCGCCGCAGCGGGCCATCCGGCGTCGTAGATCACGCCTGCCTCGTAGCTGCCGACCGCAGTGCCGTAGAGGTAGAGGCTGTCGCAGACGACGAAGACCGCCAGGCCACCGGCGATCCATGCCCAGGCGCCTCCCCGGCGCAACCCGGTCATCGCCAGCACCCCGACCACCAGCCCAAGCAGCATGAGGTCGGCGAGCGGGTAGCTGAGGTCCGTCGCGATGGCGGCCGTGGACCCGCCGGTGGACTTCAGCACGGCCTGAAAGACGATCGCGGCGCCCAGTCCGCCGACCGCGAGCGCGCCGACGGCGCCATCGATCCACAGCGCGGCGCTGCGGGGCCGGATGCGCGACCGGTAGAGCAGTACGAGCGCCACATAGATGAACGGGTAGAACAGCAGCCACCCGGCGTCGGCGGGTGACGGAGTCGGGATGTCCGTCAGATCCCACTGGAAGAGCGTGAAGTAGAGATTGCCGAGCCCCCACATCAGCAGGCCGAGAGCCATCATCAGCCAGGCCGCGCGTTCGCCCTGGCGCTGGAACGCGCGCGCCGCGCAGAGCGCCGCGGAGCCCAGGAAGACGATGTTCGTCGCGAACTTCTGGAACGGCTCGCTCGCGCCCGCGGGCAGGAAGTGGAAGGCGAGCTCGCCGGCGTAGGCGATGAGCAGCACGCCGACAGCCGCAAGACTCAGCCGTACCACCGTGGGAGCGGTGCGCAGGGCCAACATACTTTCCTATCGGCACCCTGCGGCCGGCGCGCGACCGGCTGGACGAGATGGAGCTAGAGGGACTCGAACCCTCGACCTTTCGGCTGCCAGCCGAACGCTCTCCCAACTGAGCTATAGCCCCGAACTCAACTGCGCGGCTCAGTGTACAAGTCAGGACTGGTCGTCCGCCGCGGCTTCGCGGCGCCGCTCAGCCCAGCAGATCCCGGCAGAACGCGGTGATCGTGGCGTTCAGCAGCCGCGCCCGCTCCCACTGGAGGAAGTGTCCTGCGCGCTTGACGACGAACGGGCCGACGAGGTCGGGGAAGGCCACCTCGCAGCGCTCGCAGAAGTCGCGGAACATGACGTGGTCGTCCGGGCCGTAGAGCGCCACGGTCGGCACGGGGGAGGGCTCGAAGAATCTCGGCGGCTCGCTGAGCGGCCGCGCGCCGACCGCGCTCTCGTAGTTCCCGAACGATGCGCGGAGCCTGTCCGGGTCCTCGAAGGGCTCCGCCATGAAGGCCGCGGCCTCGCGTGAGAACGCGCCGGGCGTCGCCCACAGCCGCGAGCCGTAGAACGGCTCGATGTAGCGCCGCCGCAGATCGGCGGTCGACAGCTCGGCGGCGAGCGCGTCGGCGTCGCGACCCTGGCGCACGAAGTAGTCGGCTGCCTGCCGCACCTCGCGGTGACGGCCTGCAGCTCGATCCCCGCGGCCGCGTACGCGTCGGGCAGGAGCGGCAGGGGACAGTTGAACAGGATCTGCCGTTCCACGAAGCCCGGGGAAGCGCAGCCCGAGGTCGATGATGACGCCGCCCCCGAGGTCACCCCCGCTCGCGACGCAGCGCTCGTGGCCGAGCACGTCGTGCACGAGCGCGTGGAGATCACGGGCGTGGGCCGCGAGGTCATAGGACGCGTCGCGCGGCGAGCGACGAAGCGCCGAACCCGCGCAGGTCGGGCGCGATCACCTCGAACCCCGCCTCCGCGAGCGCGCCGATGTTGCGCCACCAGATGCGCATCGTCTCGGGCCAGCCGTGGACGAGCAGGAGCGGGAACCCCTTCCCGCCCGCCGGGAGCACATGGGCGTACGCGAGCTCGACGTCATCCCGCACGAGCGCCCGGTGAACCGCGTAGCGCGCGGGATCCAGGTCGGGCGGCGGCACCGGGTCGGGCACGCGCCGGACACTATCCTGCGCCGGAATGGCCGACCCCACGATCCCGACCTGCGCTACGACCCGTCCGAGATCGAGCCCCGTTGGCAGAAGGTGTGGGCCGACGAGCGCACGTGGGAGGTCTCGAACCCCGACCCGTCGGACTCCTCGGGCGACGCCGACGAGCGGACGAAGTCCTACGTGCTCGAGATGCTGCCGTACCCGAGCGGCGAGCCGCACATCGGTCACCTGAAGGTCTACTCCGTCGGCGACGCGGTCGCGCACTTCCACCGGCGCACCGGCCGCCGCGTGCTGCAGCCGATGGGCTACGACGCGTTCGGCCTGCCGGCGGAGAACCACGCGATCAAGACGGGCCAGCACCCGCGCGACTCGACGATCGCCGCGATCGCCGAGTTCCAGCGCCAGTTCCGCGAGTGGGGCATCTCGATCGACTGGTCGCGCGAGTTCGCCACCTGCGACCCCGAGTACTACCGCTGGACGCAGTGGATCTTCCTGGAGCTGCTGAAGCACGGCCTGGCCTACCGCAAGGACGCGATCGTCAAGTGGTGCCCGAACGACCAGACGGTGCTCGCCAACGAGCAGGTGATCGACGGGCACTGCGAGCGCTGCGGCTTCGAGGTCGAGGTCAAGCAGCTCAACCAGTGGTTCTTCCGCATCACCGACTACGCCGACCGGCTGCTCGACGACCTCGCCACGATCGAGTGGCCGGAGCACGTCAAGACCATGCAGCGCAACTGGATCGGCCGCTCGCACGGCGCCGAGGTGACGTTCCGCTGCGAGGACCTCGATCCCGCCCACCCGATCGACTACCCGGTCTTCACGACCCGCCCCGACACGCTCTTCGGCGCGACCTTCTTCGTGATGGCGCCGGAGCACCCCGACGTCGAGCGCCTGGCCGCCGGCACCGGTCGGGAGGCGGAGGTGCACGAGTACGTGAACCGCGTGCTGACCGAGTCCAACGAGCTGCGCGGCAAGGACGGACAAGGAGAAGACCGGCGTCTTCCTCGGCCGCCACGTCGTCAACCCGGTCAACGGCGAGGCGATCCCCATCTACGTCGCCGACTACGTGCTGATGGAGTACGGCACCGGCGCGATCATGGCGGTGCCCGCGCACGACGAGCGCGACTACGAGTTCGCCAGGCGCTTCGATCTGCCGATCCGGCGCGTCATCGAGGGCGAGAACCCGGACGGCGACGCCGAGCGGGCTGCCGTACGCCGGCGACGGCCCGCTCGTCAACTCGGCGCCCGAGTTCGACGGCATGCCGCAACCGCGAGGCGCTCGAGGCGATCGTCGCCTGGCTCGACCGCGACGGGCAAGGGCCACTCGTCGGTGAACTACCGCCTGCGCGACTGGCTGATCTCGCGCCAGCGCTACTGGGGCTGCCCGATCCCCGTCGTGTACTGCGACGAGCTGCGGCATCGTCCCGGTGCCCGAGGACCAGCTGCCCGTCGTGCTGCCGGACGTCGAGGACTACGCGCCGAAGGGGCAGTCGCCGCTGGCCGCCGCCGACGGACTGGGTCAACACGACGTGCCCGTCGTGCGGCGGCCCGGCGAGGCGCGAGACCGACACGATGGACACCTTCGTCGACTCGTCCTGGTACTTCCTGCGCTACTGCGACGCCCACAACGACGAGGCCGCGTGGGACCCCGCGGTCGTGCGCGAGTGGATGCCGGTCGACCAGTACATCGGCGGCGTCGAGCACGCGATCCTGCACCTGCATGTACGCGCGCTTCTTCAGCAAGGCGCTCGCGGACCTCGGGCATCTCGACGTGCAGGAGCCGTTCGCCCGCCTGTTCACGCAGGGCATGATCACCAAGGACGGGGCGAAGATGTCCAAGTCCAAGGGCAACGTCGTCCCGCCCGGCGCGATCGTCGGCATCGCACGGCGCCGACACCGCCCGCGCCTACATCCTCTTCATCGGCCCGCCCGACCAGGACGCCGACTGGTCGGACGAGGGCGTCGAGGGCGTCCACCGCTTCCTCAGCCGGCTCTGGCGCCTGAGCGCCGAGGTCGCCGACCGCCCGGCGCCGAGCCGACTCCGGTCGCGTCCCGAGGGCGCGGACCTCGTGCTCGTGCGCAAGGCGCACTGGGCGATCGACAAGGTCACCGGCGACATGTCCCGGGCGCTTCGCGTTCAACACCGCGATCGCCGCCGTGATGGAGCTGACGAACGAGATCTCGCGGCCTGCGCGACGAGGCGCGGACGGGCGCGATGCGCTTCGCGCTCGAGGCCGCGAACTCGCTGCTGTTCCCGTTCGCGCCGCACGCTCGGCGCCGACGTCTACGAGCTGCTGACCGGCCGCCGCGTCTGGGAGGAGCCGTGGCCGGAGGCCGACCCGGAGCATGCTCGGCGCCGACACCTTCGAGCTCGTCTGCCAGGTCAACGGCAAGGTGCGCGACCGCGTCGAGGCCCCGCCGACGCGGATCGCGAAGACGCTCGAAGCGCTCGCGCTGCAGCGCGCCGAACGTGCGCAGCGCACGTCGACGGCCACGAGGTCGTCAAGGTGATCGTCGTGCCCGGCAAGCTCGTCAACGTCGTCGTCGCGCTGAGGATGAAGCTGAGCCACGCGATCGCGGTGGTCGGCCCGCAGCGACGCCTCGGTCGCCGAGCTCGGCGATCGCCGAGGAGGTCGGCGCCGGGCTCGCGGCGGCCGGCTGCGTCGTCGTCACCGGCGGCCTGGGCGGCGTGATGGAGGCCGCGTCGCGCGGCGCGCGCTCGCGGCTGGGCTCGACGATCGGGATCCTGCCCGGCACGGACCCCGGCGAGGCCAACGGCTGGGTCGAGCTGGCGATCCCGACCGGGCTCGGCGAGGGCCGCAACGCGCTGGTCGTCGCCGCCGCGCGCGGGCTGGTCGCGGTCGGCGGCGGCTACGGGACGCTGTCGGAGGTCGCGCTCGCCCTGCGTGCCGGCAAGCCGGTCGTCGGCATCGGGAGCTGGGACGTCCCGGGCGTCGAGCCGGCGGCGGACGCCGCGGCGGCCGTCGAACGGATCCGCGCGGTCACGTCTGCCCTCTCAGTTCGCCGACGTCCAGAGACCAAGCGCCGCGACTGCTGCGCAGACGCGGTGGTCCGCTGTCACCCGGCCGCGCCTAGCGTGCGGTCATGCCCGCGACCGGCCGTTCCACGCTCCTGCTCTGGGGGCTCGTGGGGGTCGTCGTGCTGGGTCTCGGAGGCCGCGCGCTGCTGCATGACCGCGCGTCTTCGGCGGCGGCGCCGGCTCAGGCGGCGGTTCCCGCTTCCGCCGGCGGCGCGGACCCGATCGTCGCGGCGCCCCCGCCGGGCCGGCTCGTGGTCGACGTCACCGGTGCGGTGCGGCGTCCCGGCGTCTACCGGCTGGCCGCCGGCGCGCGGGTGCAGGAGGCGGTCCGCCGGGCCGGCGGCACGACGGCGAAGGCCGACTCCGCGGCGGTGAACCTGGCCGCGAAGGTCGCGGACGGGCAGCAGATCCTCGTGCCGGAGCGCGCGCCGGTGATCGCCGCGGGCTCGGCGCCGGCTGCGGCCCGCGGAGCCGCGGCCGTCAGCGGCCCGGTCAGCCTCAACGGCGCGACGGCCGAGCAGCTCGACCAGCTCGACGGCGTGGGCCCCGCGACGGCGGCGAAGATCATCGCCTGGCGCCTGGCCAACGGCGGATTCTCGAGCGTCGACGACCTGGGACAGGTGGCCGGGATCGGGCCGAAGAAGCTCGAGGCGCTGCGCCCGCAGGTCACTCCGTGACGTCGCTCGCGGCGGTGCGGGCCTGCGCGCTCGAGCACCCGGCGACGGTGCTGCTCGGCGTCCTGTCCGTCGGTCTCGTGCTGGGCCCGCGCGCGGAGCTCGCGCTCGTTCCCGCGGCGATCGTGGTCGGCCTGCTCTGCGGGACGCCGGGCCGGGCGGCCTTCCTGCTGGCGGCGCTCGTCGCGGCGGCGGGGTTCAGTCAGGTGCGCACGGCGGCGCTGGACCACAGCGCGCTCGGACCACGCGTCGGCCACGCGCTGCGCGCCGATGTGCCGCTGCTCGAGTCCCCGCGAGCGACGGCGTTCGGGTGGCGAGCGGCGGTGGGGCTGAGCGGCGAGCGGGTTCTGCTCGAGGGGCGCGGGCAGACGCCGCGGTGGCCGGCGGGCGACATCGTCGCGGTGGCAGGGGCGCTACGTGCGCCCGGTCCCCATGACGGATGGCTGCGCCCCAAGGGGATCCACGCCGTGCTGCGGGCGCGGGAGGTCCGCGCGACAGGCACGGCGCCGTGCGGGGGCCTCGGGTGCCCTCGACGGCGTGCGGCGGCGTGCGCAGCGCGCGCTCACCGCGCATCTGCCGCAGGCCGAGGGCGCGCTGCTGCGCGGGATGGTGCTCGGCGACGACGCGGCGCTCGACATGGCTGAGCGCAGCAGGCTGCGGCGGTCCGGCCTGGGGCATCTGGTCGCCGCGAGCGGCGCGAACGTCGCGCTGCTCGCGGTGCTGGCGCTTGCCGCGTGCGCGCTGCTCGGCGTGGGCCTGCGCGCCCGGCTGGTCGCGGTCGCGGTCCTGATCGCGCTCTACGTGCCGCTGGCGGGCGCGGGGCCCTCGATCCGGCGCGCCGGGGTGATGGGCGTCGCGGGGATCGTCGCGACGCTGTCCGCCAGGCCCCAGGACCGTCGGCACGCGGTGCTGCTCGCGGTGGTGGTGACGCTGGGGCTCGATCCGCGCTCGGTGAGCGATCCCGGGTGGCAGCTCAGCTTCGCGGCGGTCGCCGGTATCGCGGTCCTGGGCGCGCCGCTGCTTCGTCTGCTGCGCGCTCGCGGCGTTCCCGGCGGGCTCGCCGAGGCCGGAGCGCTGACGCTCGCCGCGACGATCGGCACGGCCCCGGTCTCCGTCGCGGCATTCGGGACGCTGTCGCTCGCCGGCATCCCGGCCAACGTCGTCGTCGCGCCGCTGGTGGGCCCGATCACCTGGCTGGGCATGGCCGCCTCGTGCGCCGGTCAGGTCTGGCCTGACGCAGGCTCCTGGATCGGCTGGACGGCCGCGCTGCCGCTCGCCGCGGTGCTCGCCGTCGGCCGTGCGGGAGCAGGCGCGCCGGCGGCTCAGATCCACCTTGGAATCGTGGCGGCGCTCGCCGCGGCGTGTGCCGCCGGTGGCCTGATCCTGTGGCCGCCGTCACGGCGGGTCGCCTGGCGGCTGGCCCCGCTGCTCACGATCGCGCTCGTCGGAGCGGTGGTCCTCACCCGTCCGCGGCCGATCCCCGGGCCGGCGGCAGGCGTGCTGCGGCTCGCATTCCTCGACATCGGCCAGGGCGACGCAACGCTCGTCCAGTCGGGCGGGCACGCGATGCTCGTCGACAGCGGCCCGCCGGACGGGCCGGTGACCCAGCGCCTTCGCCATCTCGGCGTGCAGCGGCTGGACGTCCTCGTCGGCACACACGCGCAGGCCGATCACATCGGCGGTGCCGATCGCGTGCTGCATGCGCTGCCGGTCGCCGTCGTGCTCGACGGACGCGACGGCATCCGTGAACAGCAGGGGGACGAGATGGTGCGCGCGGCGGCGGCGACCGGAGCCCGGATCGTCGCCGCGCGGGCGGGCCAGGCGATCAGGATCGGGGCCGTGACCGCGGAGGTGCTCTCGCCGCCGCGGCGGGACGGGCCCCCGGGGGCGGGCGCGGACCCGAACCAGCGCGCGATCGTGCTGCGTCTCAGCGGCGGCGGCATCCGGCTGCTGCTGACCGCCGACGCCGAGTCCGACGTCCTCGCGCCGCTCGACCCGGGTCCGGTCGACGTCCTGAAGGTCAGCCACCACGGCAGCGACGACCCCGGGCTCGGGCGCCTGCTGCAGCGCATGCGCCCGCGGCTTGCGGTCATCGAAGTGGGACGCGGCAACACCTATGGGCATCCCACCCCAGGCACGCTGAACACGCTGCGCCGAGCCGGCGTGCGCGCGCTGCGCACGGACCGCGACGGCACGGTCGTCGTCGACGTCCGGCGCGGACGCATGCTCGTCCACACCCACTCCTGAAGTCGCGAATCGGCCGACTCACGACCTAGACTGGCGCCCGTGCCCGCCTTCAAGCCCGCCTACCTGATTCACGGCGACGATCACGGGCGGGTCGCGGAACGGCGCGGGCGGCTGCGCGCGCTCGCCGAGAGCGAGTCGGGTGCCGGCGGCGTCGAGGTGTTCGCGGGGGACACGGGCACGCCCGAGGCGGTCGCGCTCGGTCTCAACGCGATGACTTTCGCGATGGGGCGGCGCTTCCTGATCGTCGAAGGGGTGG
Source organism: uncultured Actinomycetes bacterium (assembly GCA_963721255.1). Taxonomy (GTDB): domain Bacteria; phylum Actinomycetota; class Thermoleophilia; order Solirubrobacterales; family Solirubrobacteraceae; genus F1-60-MAGs163. The sequence continues at coordinate 47,809 of CAVRIM010000006.1, read as the reverse complement.
AACGCTGGTCCGAGCCGGACGTGAAGGCCCAGCTCGCGCCCGTCCTGGCCTCGATGCCACCGGAGACCACCGTCGCCTTCTTCGCCTGCGAGGAGGGCCGCCAGCAGGCGCCCAAGGCACTCCACGCCGCCGTGCAGGCAGCCGGCGGCGACATCGTCAACGAGCGTGTGCAGAAGGCGAAGGACCTCCCGCGCTGGGTGATGGACCAGGCCCAGCGCATGGGGCTCCGGCTCGACGGTTCGGCTGCGCGTGCGCTCGTCGCGCAGGTGGGCGACCGCCAGCAGCGGATCCTGCGCGAGCTCGAGAAGCTGGAGCTCGAGCACGGCTCCGGCGCGGCCATCGGCGTCGCGGAGGTCGAGGCATCGGTCGTCTCCTCGGCCGAGCGCCAGGTCTGGGGGCTCGTCGACGCGGTCGTCGCGCGCGATCGGCGAGCGGCGCTCGCCGCCTACGGGACGCTGCGCGCGCAGGGCGAGGACGCGGGACGGCTCGTCCCGCTGATCGCCCGCCGCCTGCGCGAGGTGACCGGCATCGCCGTCCAGCTCGAGGCGGGCGCGGCGCCCGCCGACGTCAAGGCCGGCCTGCGGATGGCGCCGTTCGCGGCCGACCGCCGGATCCGCGAGGCGCGCGGCGCCGACGCGGCGGCGCTCCAGGCGGCGGTCGCCGCCGTCGCACAGCTCGAGCTCGCCACGCGCGGCGCGAGTGAGCTGAGCACGGAGACCGAGGCGACGCTGACGCTGCTGGCGATCACCTGAGACCACGACAAAGAGCCCGCCACAGCGGCGGGCTCAACCCTTGCCCTCAGGCGATCGTCGCGCTCAGACGTCGGCGCCGGCGCGAACGCGCGCGGCACGGGACTTCTTGCGTGCGCCGGTGTTCCGGTGCAGCGCGCCGCGCTTGACGGCCTTGTCGATCGTCGAGACCAGGCGCCGGTGCTCCTCGTCGGCGACGGCGTTCTCGCCGCCGGCGACCGCTGCGCCGAGGCGCCGGAAGTAGGTCTTGATCGACGACGTGTAGCGCCGGTTCTCCAGGCGCTCACGCTCTGCGCGCAAGATGCGCTTCTTCTGCGAATGAATGTTGGCCATAGCCGAGGGGGCAGTGTAGCGGCCGCAGGCCGGTCGCCCGCGCCGCGACCGGGGCTCCCGCACGGGTCCCGCGGGTCGGATCCCTAGCATCACACGCGGTGAGCGCCAGCTCGAGCAGCCCTCCTCCGGACGGGCCCGACGACGCGGCCGAGATCGAGCCGTCCACCCCGGCGGTCGAGCACGCCGCGCGCGTGGCCGCGACGCGGCCCGAGGCGTTCGGCCTCGACATCGCGGTGGAGGACGGGTTCGGGCCCGGCGAGGAGGACGCCGCACCCGTCGCGCCCGGGGCCACCGCCGGGGTCGCGCGCAACACCGCGATCTTCTCGATCGCGACCGGTGCGTCACGGATCGCCGGGCTCGCACGCGAGGTCGTCGCGGCGAGCTACTTCGGCACGAGCGGCGCGGCGTCGGCGTTCACGATCGCCTTCCAGGTCCCGAACCTCGTGCGCGGCCTGTTCGCCGACGCGGCCCTGAGCGCCGCGTTCGTGCCGGTCTTCGCCGAGTACCTGGAGAAGGGCAAGCGGCGCGAGGCCGTGCTGCTCGCATCCACGCTGTTCTGGATCATCCTGCTCGTCCTGGGGGCGATCACCGCGCTGTTCATCGTCGGCGCCGGCGTCCTCATGCCGCTGTTCATCCCGGGCAGCGAGTTCACCCCGAGCCTCGTCGACCTCACCGTCGGCCTCTCACAGCTCCTGTTCCCGGTCGTCGTGCTGCTCGGGATCAACGGCCTGCTCGTCGGGATCGCCCAGGCGTACCACCACTTCACGATCCCGGCACTCGCTCCGCTCGTGTGGAACGTCGTGATCATCGGCGCGCTGGTCGCGCTGCACCCGCTGTTCCACGGGCAGAACCAGATCTACGCGTACGCGATCGGCGTGCTGCTGGGCACGATCATCCAGCTGCTGATGGTGATCCCGGTGCTCGGCCGGATCGACTTCCGCCTGAAGTTCCACCTGAACTGGCGCGATCCGGGCGTGCGGCGCGTCTTCACGCTGATGCTGCCGGTCACGATCGGGCTCGGGGTCATCAACGTCGACCTGCTCATCAATTCCGTCATCGGCGCGCTGATCTCCGACAGCGCGCCGCGGGCGATCGACGCGGCGTTCCGCATCTACATGCTGCCGCAGGGGATGTTCAGCGTCGCGCTCGCGACCGTGCTGTTCCCGTCGCTCAGCCGCCTCGTCGCGCGCGGCGACCTGTCCGGGCTGCGCGGCCTGCTCGGGACGGGCACGCGGCAGAACCTGCTGTTCCTCGTGCCCGCCGCCGCGGTGACCGCGGCGCTCGCGGCTCCGATCGTCGAGCTGATCTACCAGTACGGCGCGTTCGGGTCCGCGTCGACCGACGAGGTGTCGACCGCGCTCTTCTGGTTCTCGTTCTCGCTGCCGTTCGCGGGCGTGAACCTGCTGCTGACACGGACGTTCTTCTCGCTCCAGCGGCCGTGGATCCCGACCGCGCTCGCCGCCATGAGCCTGGTGGTGAACATCATCCTGTCGTTCGCGCTCTACGGCCCGTTCGGCATCGCGGGCCCCGTGATCGGGACCGCGGTCGCGTCCGGCGTCATGGCGTTCGCGCAGGCGCGCGGCCTGCGGCGCCTGCTCGACGGCCGGATCGAAGGGCGTGAGACGGCGACGGCGGCGATCAAGATCCTGATCGCGTCGATCGCGCTCGGGCTCGTCGCCTACGGCGTCTGGCGCGGCCTCGACGCCGTCCTGGGAGACGGGAACGCGCTCACCCGCGCTCTCGCCGTCGGGCCGGCGATCGTGGCGGGACTCGCGGTCTACTGGGCGGTCGGTCACCGCGCTGCGAGTGGCCGAGGCACGCCAGATCAGCGACTTCGTGCGCGCCCGGCTGCGTCCCGCCCGCTGAGCGCACTGGACGAACGGCTGATGCCGAGCGCCCGGTGGATGCTGTGGCGCGCTCAACGGTCGTCGAGAATGCTCGCAACACCTGCGCGCGCCGCTACGGTTCCGGCTGTGGACACCGAAGTGCCCGCCGCTGCGCTTGCGGGGGCCCCAGACCTTGAGGCAGGCGTGCCGCATCGCCGTGGCCGCGCTCGCGGACGACCGCGCCCTCGCGGTCGCGGCCTACGTCGGCCGTGCCGGGCGACTGCGCTGCCTGGCGGCGGCCGGGACGGCGCACATCCTCGACGGCGTGTCGGCGGTCGTCGGCCCGGTCGGCCGGGCCGCGGCGACCGGGGCGGAGCAGCGGACGCTCGCGCCGGACGGCGCAGAGACCGCGTGCCTGCCGCTGATGCACGGGCGACGAGGTCGTCGGCGTCCTCAGCGTCGAGGCCCCCGGCAGCCTGGACGACGACCAGCTCGCCGCCGCCCGTGCCGTGTCGACCGCGCTCGCCCTGCGCATCATCGAGCTTGGAGGGCCGCCCGCGGAGGGCGCCGCGAGCAGGCTGGCGCAGCACGCCGCGGCGCTCGCGGGCATGGAGGATCCCGGGCGGATCGAGCACGCGACGCTCGTCGCCGCGCTCGACCTGGCCGGGATGGAGAGCGCGGCGCTGTTCCGGCTGCAGGACGACGATTCGTGGGCTCCGGCCGTCACGGCGGGGACCCTCGGTGCGCGGCTCGCGACGCTCGGGATCGTCCCGCTCGATGGCCTGGCGATGCTCGTGGCCGGCGGCGGCTCGTGCTCCTACGATGCCGACAGGGTCGCGGTGATCGCCGAGCTGCCGCTCGGGCTGGGGGCGCTGCACGAGGCGGGGGCGCGGACGGCGATCGTGGCGCCGCTGCTGGCACGCGGTCGCGCGCTCGGCCTGCTGGTCCTCGCCGACGAGCGTGTGCTGCCCGCATCGACGGAGCGCGCCGAGCTCGTCGAGCTGATCGCCGTGCAGGCCGCGTCGAATCTGCGCACCGCCGCGGCCGTGGCGGAGCTGCGGCACCGCGCCTCGACGGATCCGCTGACGGGCCTCGGGCACCGCGGCGCCTTCGCCGAGGCGCTGGGCGCCTCGCACCGGCGGCCGATCGCGACCGCGGTCGCGCTCTGCGACCTCGACCGCTTCAAGGAGCTCAACGACCGTCTCGGACACCAGGAGGGGGACCGCGCGCTGGTCGCGTGCGTGGCCGCGCTCGAGGGGGCGCTCCGTCGCGGCGACCTGCTGTTCCGCCTCGGGGGCGACGAGTTCGCCGCGCTGCTCGCCGTCCGCAACGCGGCCGAGGCGCTGTCGGCCGCGCACCGCATGCGCGCGGCCGTCGCGGCTTCCGACGCCGGCGTGACGGTGTCCGTCGGCGTCGCGATCTCCGGGCCCGACGAAGCTGACGACTCACTCGTCGGCCGCGCCGACCGCGCGCTCTACGCCGCGAAGCGCGACGGGCGCGACGGGGTTGCCCTGGACCCTGGGCCCTAGCCTGTGAGGGCGCGCCTGCGGCGCGCTCACCATGGACCAGGCACACATCCGCAACTTCTCGATCATCGCCCACATCGACCATGGGAAGTCGACGCTGGCCGATCGCATCCTCGAGCTGACGAAGACGGTCGATCCGCGCCTGATGCGCGCGCAGGTCCTGGACTCGATGGACCTCGAGCGCGAGCGCGGCATCACGATCAAGGCGCAGGCGGTCCGCGTCTTCTACACCGCCCGCGACGGCGTGGAGTACCAGCTCCATCTGATCGACACTCCCGGCCACGTGGACTTCACGTACGAGGTCAGCCGGTCGCTCGCGGCGTGCGAGGGCGCGCTGCTCGTCGTCGACGCGTCACAGGGCGTCGAGGCGCAGACGCTGGCGAACACCTACCTGGCGATCGACTCGGGACTCGAGCTGATCCCGTGCCTGAACAAGATCGACCTGCCGGGCGCCGAGCCCGAGCGCGTCGGCGCCGAGGTGAGCGAGCTGCTCGGCGGGCCGGCGGACGAGATCCGCACGATCTCCGGCAAGACCGGCGAAGGCGTGATCGACGTGCTCGAGGAGCTCGTCCAGAAGGTGCCCGCGCCGTCCGGCGATCCCGACGCCCCGGCGCGCGCGCTGATCTTCGACTCCGAGTTCGACCAGTACCGCGGCGTGATCGCCTACATCCGCGTCGTGGACGGCGTCTTCCGCAAGGGCGAGGCGATCCGCGCGATGGTCGCGGGCACCGAGGCCGACATCGACGACATCGGGTTCTTCTCTCCAGGCCAGGTCGCGGCCCCCGAGCTCCGCGCCGGTGAGGTCGGCTACCTGATCACGGGGATCAAGGACGTGACCCGGCTGCGCGTCGGTGACACGCTCACGACCAAGATCGACGGCGCGACGCAGGCGCTGCCGGGCTACCGCGACGTCCAGCCGATGGTGTTCTGCGGGCTGTTCCCGATCGACTCCGACCGCTACCCCGACCTGCGCGACGCGCTCGAGAAGCTGACGCTGAACGACGCCGCGCTGACCTGGGAGCCCGAGACCTCCGACGCGCTCGGGTTCGGATTTCGCTGCGGCTTCCTCGGGCTGCTGCACATGGACATCGTGCGCGAGCGCCTGGAGCGCGAGTACGACCTGGACCTGATGGCGACGATGCCGTCGGTCGGGTTCGAGATCGAGATGACGAACGGCGACGTCCTCGAGGTGCACAACCCGTCCGACATGCCGGATCCGGCTCGCGTCGCCGAGATCCGCGAGCCGATGATCCGCGCTTCGATCCTCACGCCGACCGAGTTCATCGGGACGATCATGGAGCTGTGCCAGGAGAAGCGCGGCGAGCATGCGGGCCTGCACTATCTGAGCGCCGAGCGCGTGCAGATGACGTACGACCTGCCGCTCGCCGAGATCGTCCTCGACTTCTTCGACCAGCTGAAGTCGCGCACCCGCGGCTACGCATCACTCGACTACGAGGTCACCGACCTGAAGGCGTCGAACCTCGTGAAGCTCGACGTGCTGCTCGCCGGTGAGACCGTCGACGCGCTCTCGATGCTCGTCCACAAGGACAAGGCGTACACGGTCGGGCGCATGCTCACCGAGAAGCTGCGCGAGAAGATCCCGCGCCAGCAGTACGACGTCCCGATCCAGGCGGCGATCGGCTCGCACGTCGTCGCCCGGGAGACGGTGAAGGCCTTCCGCAAGGACGTGATCGCCAAGTGCTACGGCGGTGACATCTCGCGCAAGCGCAAGCTGCTCGAGAAGCAGAAGGAGGGGAAGAAGCGGATGAAGCAGGTGGGCCGGATCGAGGTTCCGCAGGAGGCGTTCCTCGCAGTGCTGGAGCTCGGCGACAGCAGCAAGTAGCATGGACCTCGAACTCTCCGACAAGGTGTGCGTCGTCACCGGCGCCTCGCGCGGGATCGGTCGCGCGACGGCCGAGCGGCTCGCCGCCGAGGGCGCCCGGGTGCTGCTGGTCGCTCGCGGCGAGGAGGAGGTTCGCGCCGCGGCGCAGGCGTGCGGTGAGCGCGCCGACTGGATCGCCTGCGACGTGACCGATCCGGACGCCGACACCGAGATCGTCGCCGAGGCGGTCGAGCAGATGGGCGGGATCGACGTGCTCGTCAACAACGCCGGCACGTCCTACGCCCGCGACCTCGACGAGCTGACCGACGAGGACTGGCTCGGTCAGTATGCGTTGCACGTCCTGGCCCCGATGCGCCTGATGCGCGCCGCGGCGCCGCACATGGTCGCGCGCGGGGGCGGGAGGATCGTCAACGTGGCCTCGTCGGCGGGCAAGCGCCCGTCGCTGATGAACGCGGCCTACAGCGTGACGAAGGCCGCGCAGCTCTCGCTGTCGCGCGTGTTCGCGGACACCTACGCGGCGCAGGGCGTGCTCGTCAACGCGGTGACCCCCGGCGGCACCGCGTCGGAGCTGTGGACCGGCCCCGGCGGGATGGCGGATCAGATCGCGGCGTCGCGGGGGATCAGCCGCGAGGAGGCGCTCGCCGCGCAGCGCGCGAAGATCCCGCTGGGACGCATGGCCGAGCCCGGCGAGATCGCCGACGTGATCGTCTTCCTGTGCTCTGCCCGCTCGGGCGCGGTGACCGGCGCGGCCTGGTCGGCTGACGGCGGCTCCGTACAGGTCATCATCTGAGGCCGTGCTGCTCACTCCGCGCCAAGAGCTGATCCTGCGCAAGGTCGTCGAGGCCGACCAGGCGACCGGGCAGCCCGTCGGGTCCAAGACGCTCGCAGAGGATCCGGAGCTCGACTGCCGTCCGTCGACGGTGCGAGCCGAGCTGGCGCTGCTCGAGGAGCAGGGCCTGATCACGCACCCGCACACGTCCGCCGGCCGCGTGCCGACGGACGCGGGACGCCGCTTCTACGTCGACCGGCTGCTGCCCGAGGTCCGCGGACGTGGGGAGCTGCAGCTCCCGCTCGTGCGCCGCGAGCTCGACGACGCGATGCGCGCCGCGAGCACGACGCTCGCGCAGGTCACGAACCTGCTCGCGATCGTCAGCGCCCCGGCGCTGGACAGCGCGACGATCCGCCACGTCGAGGTCCTGCTGCTCCAGCCGCAGGTGGCGATGGTCGTGGTGATCACGTCGACCGGTGGCGTCTCGAAGCGCATCCTGACCTTCGACTCCGAGGTCGATCCGGGCGTGGTCGCGTGGGCCGGCGAGTACCTCAACGAGCGTCTCGCGGGGGTCGGTCTCGGCGCACGCACGCTGCGTGCGCGGCTGCTCGACACGTCGCTCGGCACCAGCGAGCAGCGCTTCCTCGAGGCGCTCGCCCCGGCCTTCTCCGAGCTGCCCGCGATGGAGGAGACGGTGCTCTACGTCGACGGTGCCGCGCGGCTGCTCGGCACCGACCGGCTCCAGGACCTTGCGCAGATCAACGAGCTGCTGACGGCGCTCGAGCGGCGCGTGACGCTGCTCGGCGCGCTGCGGGTGGCGCTCGGCGAGCGCGACGTGCTGGTGCGGATCGGCAGCGAGAACGAGCTGCCGGCGCTGCGCTCGCTCGCGGTCGTCGCCGCCGGGTACGGCCTGCCGGCCCGCAAGCTCGGGACCGTCTCGGTGATCGGGCCGGTGCGGATGGACTACGGCCTGACGATCGCCACCGTGCGCGAAGCCGCGGCGCAGCTCTCGAGCTACGTCGAGGACGTCTACGACCGCTGACGTTGGCGCTAGCCTCGGCGGCAATGGCCGGCACGATCCCGCGCGATCCCTACGAGGTCCTCGGCGTCCCACGCGACGCCGACGAGGCCGCGATCAAGAAGTCGTTCAGGCGCCTGGCGCGGGAACTGCACCCCGACGTCAACGCGCACGATCCGCAGGCCGAGGAGAAGTTCAAGGAGGCCGCGGAGGCCTACGAGATCCTCTCGAACGCCGAGCGGCGCGAGACCTTCGACCGCTACGGCCACGAAGGCCTGCGCAGCGGTGGGCTCGGCCCGAACTTCGAGGGCTTCGGCTCGATCTCGGACCTGTTCGAGGCCTTCTTCGGCTCGGCGTTCGCCGGCGGCTTCGGTGGCCACGGCGGCGGGCCCGTCCAGGGCGACGACGCGATCCTGGGCGTGGAGATCGACCTGGGCGAGGCCGCGACGGGTGTGCGCGTCCCGGTGAGCTTCGAGGCGGTCGACGTCTGCGAGCACTGTTCGGGTGAAGGCGCCGAGCCGGGGACGAGCGTGCGCTCGTGCGAGCGCTGCGGCGGCTCGGGCGTGCTCCAGGTCGTCGCACGGTCGCCGTTCGGCCAGGTGATGCGCAGCGCGGCGTGCGACGCCTGCCACGGCGAGGGCCGGATCCCGGAGCACCCGTGTCGCAGAATGCGAGGGGCGCGGGCGGCTCGTCGGGGCGCGCCAGCTCGACGTGGACGTGCCCGCCGGGATCGGCGACGGCCAGCGCATCCGCATGCCCGGAAGCGGTCACGCCGGTGAGCACGGCGGTCCGGCCGGAGACCTCTACGTCCAGGTGCACGTGCGCCCACACGAGCGGCTGATCCGCGACGGCGACGACCTCGTGACCGTGCTCGACGTGCCGGCGCCGCTCGCCGCCCTCGGCGCGGACCTGCCGGCCGCCTCGCTCGACGGCGAGACCCAGGTCCACGTGCCCACCGGGACCCAGCCGGGCGAGATCGTGACCGTCAAGGGCAACGGGATGCCGCACCTGCGCCGCCCGGACCGCCGCGGCGACCTGCGCGTCGTCGTGAACGTGGTGATCCCGCGCCGGCTGACGGCCGAGCAGCGCGAGCTGCTGGGGAACCTCGCCGAGTCGCTGACGCCGGAGAATCTCGCGGCCCCCGAGACCACGGCCGGGAAGCTGCGCCGCCTGCTCGGCGGCCGCCGGTGATCCGCCTCGCGCTGCGGGTGCGGCGCGAGGATGCCGAGATCGCGCTGGCGGAGCTGCTGGAGCTGGCGCCGTCCGGCGTCGAGGAGCGTGAGCTCGACGGTGGCGCCGTGATCGAGTACGCGGTCTACGGGGCTCCGGGCGAGCTGCCCACGCTGCCCGACCTGAAGGCGGCCGCGGGCGGTGCGCTGGTCGAGGTCGTGACCGAGGAGATCGCGGACGACTGGCACGAGCGCTGGAAGGCCTTCCACCGGCCCGTCGACGTGCCTGCCGGAGCGCGTGGCGGCCCCGGCCTGCGCGTGCGCCCGCCATGGGAGCCCGCGCTGGAGGAGCCGTCCGCCGCGGGGGTGCACGAGCTCGTGATCGACCCGGGCCAGGCGTTCGGCACAGGCGCGCACCACACGACCCGCCTGTGCCTCGAGCTGCTGCTGGAGCTCGAGCCCGGAGGAGCGTGCGTGGACGTCGGCTGCGGCTCGGGCGTGCTGGCGATCGCGGCGGCGCGCCTCGGCTGGTCACCGGTCGTCGGGCTCGACCACGAGGCCGAGAGCGTCAGTGCGACGCAGGACAACGCGCGCGCGAACGGCGTGAGCATCGCCGCGCAGCGCTTCGACCTGCTGTTCGACGGACCCGCGCCGGGCGCGCCGACGATCCTCGCCAACCTCCTGCGCCCCCTGCTGCTGCGCGTCGCGGAGACCGGGTTCGCCGCTGGGGTCGTGCCCGACGCCCTGATCGCCGGCGGGCTGCTCGCGCACGAGGCCGACGAGGTCGCGGCGGCGTTCGCGGACGCGATGGGCCTGCGCGAGGCCGCCCGTCGCCACGGCGGCGAGTGGGCCGCCCTGCTGCTGCGCCGCTGAGCCGGATCAGCCCGGGAACCCCGGAGGAGTACGTTTCGCGCATGCCCGACATGCGCGAGGACCTCACGTTCGAGTCCGCCGGCGTCACGCTCGCCGCCTGGCTCTACCACCCGTCGGAGCTCGAGGCCGGAAGCGCGCCCTGCATCGTGATGGCGCACGGTTTCAGCGCGACGCGCCGTGACGGCCTGGAGCCCTACGCGCAGCGCTTCGCCGCCGCCGGCTTCGGCGTGCTGCTGTTCGACTACCGCGGCTTCGGCGACAGCGGGGGCGAGCCCCGCCAGGTGATCGACATCCGCGGCCAGCAGGACGACTACCGCGCCGCGATCCGCGCCGCGGCGCGCATCCCGTGGGTCGATCCCGCGCGCATCGCCCTGTTCGGTTCCTCGTTCAGCGGCGGACACGTCGTCACGGTCGCCTCCGGGGACGCGCAGATCGCCGCCGTGATCGCGCAGGCGCCGTTCGCCGACGGGCTCACGCAGCTGCGGATCACGCCGCCGCTGACGTCCGCCCGCGCGACCTTCGACGCGCTGCGCGACACGCTCGGCGCGGCGCTGGGCCGGCCGCCGGTCACGCTGCCCGCAGCCGGCCCGCCCGGGAGCTACGCCGTCATGACCGCCCCGGAGGCCGAGCCCGGATTCCGTGCGATCGTCGGCGAGGACTCGCGCTGGCGCAACGAGGTCGCGGCGCGGGTGATGCTGCGGATCGGTCTCTGGCGGCCGGTGAAGGACGCGATCCGGGTGGCGTGCCCGCTGCTCGTCTGCGTCTGTGACGCCGACGAGACGACGCCGCCGGAGCCGGCGGTCCAGATGGCGCAGAATGCTCCCCGGGGCGAGATCGTGCGCTACCCGATCGGACACTTCGACATCTACGTCGGCGACGCCTTCGAACGCGCGATCGAGGACCAGGTCGCGTTTCTGCAGCGCGTCCTGGCACCGCGCGAGTCCGCCGTCGCGGCGTAGCGGACGCGAGCCTGGGCGCCATGGCCTGGAACATCGTCATCGCGGGCGGGGGCTTCGGCGGGTTCTACGCGGCCCGGACCCTCGAACGGGTCCTTCCCGCGCAGAGCGCGCGCGTGACGCTCGTGAGCGAGGACAACTTCATGCTCTACACGCCGCTGCTGCCCGGCGCAGCCGCGGGCACGCTGGAGCCGCGGCACGTCGTGGTGCCGCTGCGCGAGGAACTGCGGTGCACCGATCTGCGGCTCGGGCGCGTCGTGGGCGCGGACCCGGACCGCGACGTCCTGCGCGTCGCGGGGTCGGACGGCGCGGTCGAGGAGCTGGCCTACGACCATCTCATCGTCGCGCTCGGGTCGGTCTCCCGGCTGCTGCCGATTCCCGGCCTCGCCGAGTACGGCATCGGCTTTCGCACGCTCTCCGAGGCGATCGCGCTGCGCAACGGGGTGCTGCGCACGCTGGAGATCGCGGAGACCATGGAGGACCCGGCCGCGCGGCGCGCATGGCTGACCTATGTCTTCATCGGGGCCGGCTACGCCGGGCTGGAGGGCCTCGCCGAGCTCCAGGACTTCGCCGCGGACGTGATCGAGCTCTATCCGCGCTGCCGCACCGAGGGGATGCGCTGGATCCTGGTGGAGGCGCGTGACCGGGTGATGCCCGAGATCTCGGCGTCGCTGGCCGGCTTCGCGACCGGCGAGCTGCGCCGCCGCGGCATCGAGATCCGGACGGGGACGACGCTCGACGAGGTCACCGCCGTCAGCGCGCGGCTCTCGGACGGGGAGACCGTCGCGACGCACACCGTCGTGTGGACCGCCGGCGTGCGCCCGACGCCGGTGGTGGCCGAGCTGGGCCTCGAGATCGCCGCGGGCGGGCGGCTCGCGGTCGACCGCACGCTCAGGGTCGACGGCCGCTCGAACGTCTGGGCGATCGGCGACGCGGCGGCGGTGGACGACCCGGCGCGCCCGGGGAACGTCTGCCCGCCGACGGCGCAGCACGCGATCCGCCAGGGCCGGCTGGTGGCGCGCAACGTCGCCGCGTCGATCGGCTCGGGGCAGGTGCGCCAGTTCCGCTACCGCACGCGCGGCGTGTTCGTGGACATGGGCAAGAGCGACGCCGTTGCGAGCACGATGGGCATCCGCTGGCGCGGGCTGCCGGCGTGGTTCATCGCCCGCAGCTACCACCTGGCGCTGATGCCGGGGCTCAAGCGCAAGGCGCGGCTGCTGATCGACTGGAACGTTCAGCTCCTGTTCGGCCGCGACGCATCCGAGCTGGGACAGCTCGGGCACCCTCCGCCGCTCGCGGAGTCGACGCGGCCGCAGGAGGAACCGGCCGCGGGCAACGGTCACGGGGAGTTTCCGCGGGCGGGATCGTTATAGGGTCTGCCGCCGCAGGATCGCGCAGCCGACCGTCGAACCCGAGGACCCGATGACCACCGCACCGCTTCGCTCCCTCTTCGCCATCGTCGCCGTCGTCGCCACCGGGCTGCTGCTCGCCGCCTGCGGCAGCGACAACGCCAAGGGACCGACGGCGGCCCAGATCAAGGATGCGGCGACCGCGGCGACGCAGGCGGGCGCGGCAGCGCCGGCGCTCACGACGCCGGCACGACGACGCCGGCCACGACCACCACGACCCGGCGACCGACCCCGACCACGACCACGCAGCAGGCGTCGGCCGACGGGAAGGCGATCTTCACCGCGAACTGCTCGGGCTGCCACACGCTCTCCGCCGCCGGCGCGTCGGGCCAGGTCGGCCCGAATCTGGACACGCTCAAGCCGTCGGCTGCGCGAGTCGGCGCCCAGGTCACCAAGGGCGGCGCCTCGATGCCCGCGTTCGCGGGGCAGCTCAGTCCCGCGGAGATCAAGGCGGTCGCCGCCTACGTCGCTTCCAGCGCGGGCGCGCTAGCCCGATCCGGCACCGCCGGGCACCCGCCTATCATGGTGGGCGCATGTCGGTGACCGACACGGTCAAAACGGATCTCACCACGGCCATGAAGGCCGGCGAGAAGGATCGCGTCGGAACGCTGCGCCTGGTGCTCTCCGAGCTGCAGAAGGACGCCAAGGAGGGCGCGGGCGACGAGCTCGCCGTGCTGCGCCGCGAGCGCAAGCGCCGGCTCGAGGCCGCAAAGGCGTTCCGCGACGGGGATCGTCCCGAGCTCGCCGACGCCGAGGAGGCCGAAGCGGTGGTGATCGAGGCCTATCTCCCCGCGGAGCTGGGCGACGACGAGCTGCGCGCGATCGTCGCGGACGCGGTCAGCGCGACCGGCGCGAGCTCCCCGAAGGACATGGGGAACGTCATGAAGGCCGCGATGCCGCAGGTCGCGGGCCGCGCGGACGGCAAGCGCGTCTCCGCGCTCGTCCAGGAGGCGCTCAAGAGCTGATGCGACGCACGATCGAGCTGTCCAACGACACCGCGGCCGCGCTCGCCGGGACCGCGGACAGCGTCCTGCGCCAGCTCGAGGACCACGTCGACTGCACCCTCGTGCTGCGCGGGAACGTCGTCACGCTCGACGGCGACGCCGAGGCCGTCGCGGCCGCGGCGCTCGTCGTGCGCGAGCTGACGGACCTCGTCGAGCAGGGTCACGAGATCGGCGACGGGACGATCGCGGCGGTCACCGGCGCGCTCGACCGGCACACCTCACCGGCGGAGATCCTCGAGGACGTCGTCTGGCGCCACCGCGCCCGCAAGGTCGCGCCGAAGACCGTCAACCAGAAGCACTACGTCGACTCGGTCCGCCGGAACACCGTCACGTTCGGCATCGGCCCGGCCGGCACCGGCAAGACCTTCCTGGCCGTCGCGATGGCCGCCGCGGCGCTCGCGCGCCGCGAGGTCAACCGGATCATCCTCACGCGCCCCGCCGTCGAGGCGGGCGAGCGGCTCGGCTTCCTGCCGGGCGACCTGATGGCGAAGATCGACCCGTACCTGCGCCCGCTGTTCGACGCGCTCAACGACATGATCGACCCGGAGAAGGTGTCCGGGTATCTGGAGCGCGGCGTGATCGAGGTCGCTCCGCTGGCCTTCATGCGCGGCCGCACGCTCAACGACTCGTTCATCATCCTCGACGAGGCGCAGAACACGAGCCCCGAGCAGATGAAGATGTTCCTCACGCGGCTGGGCTTCGGCTCGAAGATGGTCATCACGGGCGACATCACCCAGATCGACCTTCCGCGCGAGCAGCAGTCGGGGCTGGTCATCGTCAACGAGATCCTCGACGGCGTCGACGGCGTCGACTTCGTGCGGTTCGGCGGCGAGGACGTCGTCCGGCACCGGCTCGTGCAGCGGATCGTCGAGGCCTACGGTGAGCACGCCGAGCGCTCGGCGCCCGAGCTGCGGCCCGCCGAGCCGGGCCGTCGTCGCGCCTAGAGTCCTTCGCGCGATGCTCGGATGGTCGAGGTCATCGGCGGCACGGACGGCGCGTCGCCCGCAGCGGCCGGCGTCGCGCCGAGGTCGAGCGCCTGGTCGCCCTCGCCCTGGCGTCCGCCGCGGTCGAGGACGGGCACGTCGCGATCGAGTACGTCGACGCGGCCCGGATCGCCGAGCTCAACGCCGAGCACCGCGGCAGGCCCGAGCCCACGGACGTGTTGTCGTTCCCGATCGACGGCGCCGGTGACCCGGGCCTTCCGGCCGGCCTGCGCGAGCTCGGCGACGTGGTCATCTGCCCCGAGCACACGGCCGACCTGCGCGAGGCGATCGTCCACGGCACGCTGCACCTCGTCGGGATGGACCACGAGACCGACGACGGCGAGATGCTCGCCCTCCAGGCGGAGATCCTGAGCTGGTGAGCACGCGCAGCGGCTTCATCGCACTGGCCGGGCGCCCGAACGTCGGCAAGTCGACGCTCGTCAACGCGATCGTCGGCCAGAAGGTCGCGATCGTCTCCGACAAGCCGCAGACCACGCGCCGCGCGATCCGCGGCGTCTCGACCGTCGAGGGGACGCAGCTCGTGCTCGTCGACCTGCCGGGGGTGCAGCGGCCGCGGGACGAGCTGACCCGCAGGATGCAGTCCCGCGTCGAGTCCGAGCTCTCCCAGAGCGACGCGGCGCTGCTGGTGCTGAACGCCGAGCAGGGCGCCGGCGCGGGCGATCGCTTCATCGCGGCGCTGCTGTCGCGGTCGCCGGTGCCCGTCGTCATCGCCGTCAACAAGGTCGACCGGCTGCGGCGCCCCGCGATCGTCCAGGCGCTGCTCGAGGCGGAGTCGCTCGGCGTCGGCGACCACATCTTCCCGATCTCCGCGCGCACGGGGGAGGGCGTCGTCCCGCTGGTCGAGCACCTCGGAACGCTCGTCCCCGAGGGGCCGTACCTGTTCCCCGAGGAGGACAGCTCCGACCAGCCGCAGTGGGTCGTGCTCGCCGAGCTCGTGCGCGAGCAGGTGCTGCGGCGCACGTTCCAGGAGGTCCCGCACTCCGTCGAGGTGCAGGTCGAGGATCTCGAGCGTCCGCGGGCCGACCTCACGGTCGTCAAGGCTCGAGTCTGGGTCGAGACCGAGTCGCAGAAGGGCATCCTGATCGGCAGCGGCGGTCAGATGATCCGCGCGATCGGCACCGCGGCGCGGCGTGAGCTGCAGCGGGAGCTCGGCACCCAGGTCCACCTGGACCTGTCGGTGCGCGTGCGCCGCGGCTGGCGCGGCGACGAGCGCCTGCTGGATCGCCTCGGAATCGACTAGGACCGCAGCAGGCCGCCTGGCGAGCGTCGTCGCGAGCAGCTCGACCTCGTCCGGGCCGATCGCGTGCGCGGGCAGGTAGGGCGTCGTGATCGACCGGGAGCGACGGCGTGACGGCGCAGGCGCCGCAGCTGGGCGGCCTGCAGTTCGGCGCGCTGGTGGCGGCTGCGCAGCGCCGTCGCGACCGGCGGCCCGAGCTGGGCCTCGACGGCCTCCATGTCGTCGCGGCCGCAGCGCGTTGCGCATCAGGCCGTTCGCGACGATGACCGACGGGCCGTGACCGAGCAGCTCGTGGACCTGCCGCTCCAGCTCGAGCGTCTCGTTGACCGGTGTCTCCTCGGCGGTGGTGACGACCACGACGGCGGTGCGCCGCGGGTCCTCGAGCGTCTCCGCGACCAGCCGCGCCTGCGAGGCGATCGGCCCGACGCGCGCGATCTCGGCGAACGTGCGGGGCGTGCGCAGGAGCGCGAGCCCGTGGCCGGACGCGGGCGCGTCGAGCACCACGAGCTCATGGCCGCGGCGGCCGTGCAGCCAGCGCGGGTCGTGCCCGAGCTCCCAGGCCTTCGTGACGGTCACGAGCTCGCGGGCGCCCGGGGCCGCGTTCACGAAGCTCGAGAACGCGCGCGAGCGGATCGCGAGCTCGAGCAGCGCCCGTGGCCGGACGATCTGGCCGGCCCACTCCGCGAGCGCACCCTCCGGGTCGATCGTGGTGGCCGACAGCTCCGGCGCCACCGGCTCCTCGGTGCCGGGCGCTCCGGCGGTCGGATGGCCGAGCAGCCCGGGGATGCGCCGCTGGCCCGAGACCTCGCAGACGATCGCCCGGCGACCGGCCCGCGCGGCCAGCAGCGCGATCGACGCGGCGACGGTCGTCTTGCCGACGCCGCCCTTGCCCGTGACGATGACGAGCCGGCGATCGAGCAGTTCGGGGTGGTGGTCCACGGGCCTGACGACTACGGTACGTGGTTCGTGGAAACAGCAGCAGAGGAGACGGTCGGGGAGGCGTACAAGGCCTGCGCGCGCATGCAGCGTCGCCGCGACCCGACCTACTACTGGGCCGTTCGCTGCCTGCCCGCCGATCGCCGGCCCGCATTCCACGCGCTGTACGGGTTCGTGCGCGGCGCCGACGACATCGCCGACGACACCACGCGCAACGGCGAGCGGCGCGCAGCGCTGGACCGCTGGCAGGCCGAGCTCGAGTCCGGGCTCGCCGCCGGCCATTCGGGCCATCCCGTGATCGCGGCGCTCGTCGACGCGGGCCCGCGCCACGGCATGCCGCTGCACCTGCTCGGGGCCTACATGGACTCGATGCGCGCCGACTGCGACGAGCCGGTGCGCATGCAGACGCAGGAGCAGCTCGACCGCTACATGGACGGCACCGCGACCGTCGGGCCGCTCGTCGCCCCGCTGCTCGACGCGCCCGCGGGGTCCGACTCGCTGCTGGCCCGGCTCGGCGTCGCGTTCCAGCTCACGAACCTCATCCGCGACGTGCGCGAGGACTGGGGCATGGGGCGGGTCTACCTGCCCGGTCTGCACGAGGACGACCTCGCGCGCCGCGCCGCGACGCACCGCCTGCGCGAACACGTGGCCGTCCAGGTCGGCCGCGCCCGTGAGCTCTTCCGCGACTACGACGCGCTCGCGCAGATGCTGCCCGGGCGCATGCGCCCGGGCGTGCGCGTCGCGGCCACCGTCTACACCCGCGTGCTCGACCGCGTCGAGCGCCAGGGATACGACGTCGTCACGCGGCAGGCGGGCCTGCGCCCGTGGGAGACCGTCCGCGCCGTCGCCGGCGCCCTGACGCCGTGACCGTCCGCGCGACGACGCGGCGCCGAGCGCACGTCGCTGGACGGAACGCGTGTCGACGTGCTGATCTGCGGGGCGTCGTTCGCCGGCCTGGCCGTCGCTCGTGAGCTCGCCGGCGCGGCGCCGACGTGCTCGTGCTCGACCGCTACGAGATCGGCGAGCGCCAGACGTCGGCGTGCGCATGCCCGACCCCGTGGCTCGAGGCGATGGGGGTGCGGGATTCGATCCGTCACGAGCTTCCGCACATGACCTTCACGACGTCGCGCGGCAGCGTGAAGTACCGCCTGCCGTGGTCGTGGTCGGCGTTCGACTACCGCGCGCTCTGCGGCCTGCTCTGGGAGCAGTGCGGCGAGGCGCGCTTCGAGACCGCGAAGGTCGAGGGCCGCGGCCGGCGGGAGCCCGACGGCGACATCGTCGTGCACACCGACCGCGGGGATCTGCGCGCCCGGGTCGTCGTCGACGCGCTCGGATGGCGCCGCGTCCTGTCCGAGACCGGCTACCAGCCTCCCGAGGGTCCGCTGACGCGCGCGCTCGAGGTGCACCCGCCGCACGACGGCTCCGGCGACGCGCTCGGACCGCTCGCTCCGTGCGACGCTGGCGGTTCGGCCGGCATGGCGTCGGCGTGGCCTCGTACGACCCGAGCAGCACGTCGAGGAGCCCGTCGTCGACCTTGTCGGCGCCGGCTCGATCGGGCGCCGGCGGGCTACCAGGGCAACTGGGTGCCGCACCGGCTGCGGGCCGCGGGGGAGGACGGCGTCTGGTTCGTCGGCGACAGCGCGGGGCCACATTGCCTGCCGCTGTCGGCGGAGGGCATCCGCACCGCCTTCTACTTCGGAGTCGCCGCGGGACGCGGGATCCGCGGCGCGCTCGCCGGCGAGCAGACGGCCGACGCGGCGCTGCGCGCCTACGCGGCGTTCAGCGCGGGTCACGCACGCAGCTTCGGGTTCGCGCTGCGCGTCCAGCGGCTGATCCCCGCGCTGCCGCCGCGGCTGCTGACCCTGGTGCTGCGCGTGATCGGCCGGCAGGCACTCGTGGACCGCTGCGTTCGGCTGGTACCTGCGGCTCGCCGACCCGTCGTTCGGTGAGCAGGCGAACCGCGAGCGTCCCGCCGCCGAGGCGAGCCTCGCGGTCGCCGCCTGAGCCTCGCTGCTTCAATCAGGCTCATGGAGATCGCCTTCGACGAGCGAGGCCTGGTGCCCGTCGTGATCCAGGACTGGACGACCGGCGAGGTGCTGACGCTCGCCTACGCGAACGCCGAGGCGCTCGAGCGCACGCGCGCGACCGGCGAGCTGCACCTGTGGTCGCGCTCCCGCGGCGAGCTGTGGCACAAGGGCGCGACGAGCGGGAACGTCCAGCGCGTCCGCGCGCTGCGCATCGACTGCGACGGCGACGCGCTGCTCGCGCTGGTCGAGCCGGCCGGGCCCGCCTGCCACACGGGTGAGCGCACCTGCTTCTTCAGCGGCGAGCTCGAGCCGCCGGCGCCGCACGAGGTGCTTCCGGGTCTCGAGCGCACGCTGCGCGAGCGCGCCGCCGAGCGCCCCGACGGCTCCTACACCGTGACCCTGCTCGACGACCCGCCGCTGATCGGCGAGAAGGTGCAGGAGGAGGCCGAGGAGGTCGCCCGCGCGGCGCGGGAGGAGTCCGACGAGCGCGTCGACAGCGAGGCGGCCGACGTCCTCTACCACCTGACGGTGCTGCTGCACAGCCGCGGACGCGGCCTGGCGGACGCCGAACGCGTGCTCGCGGAGCGCCGTCGCTGATGAGCGGCTTCGGCGATCTGGCGATCGAGCCCTCGCTGCCGGAGGTCGAGGCGCTCGCGCGCGAGCACACCCTCGTCCCGCTGCGCCACGTCTTCATCGACGACTGCGAAACGCCGGTCTCGGCGTTCCTGAAGCTGCGGGCCAGCGCGCCGGACGAGCCCGCGTTCCTGCTCGAGTCGGCCGAGCAGGGCCAGCGCGTCGGCCGCTACAGCTTCATCGGCATCCGCCCGCGATCGGTCCTGCGCTGGTCGCTGGGCGACCCCGGCGACCCGTACGCGCTGGCGGCCGAGGCCGTCGGGCGCTGGACGCAGGCGCCGCTGCCCGACCTGCCGCCGTTCGCGGGCGGCGCGGTCGGCTTCTTCGCCTACGACCTCGTGCGCACGGTCGAGCCGCTCGGCGACCCCAACCCCGACGTGCTCGGCCTGCCGGACATGGCGCTGATGCTGAGCGACGTGCTGGTCGTGTTCGACCACCTCAAGCACACGATCTCGATCCTCGTGAACGTCTTCGCGGAGGACGGCGCGGACGTCGCGCGCGGCTACGCCGACGCGGCGCGGACGATCGCGGACGTCCGCGGGCTGCTCGACGGGCCGGTCCCGCGGCCGGCCGCGCCGCGCGCTGCCGCGGCCGCTGCCCGAGTTCACCTCCAACCTGCAGCGGTCCGAGTTCGAGGCGATGGTCGCCCGGATCGTCGAGTACGTCCACGCCGGCGACGCCTTCCAGGTCGTTCCCTCGCAGCGCTGGACCGCGACGACCGACGTCGACACGTTCTCGATCTATCGCGGGCTGCGCGTCGTGAATCCGAGCCCGTACATGTACTTCCTCGACTTCGGCGACTTCCAGATCGCCGGGGCGAGCCCCGAGCCGCTGCTGACCGTGACCGGCCGTCACGTCTCCACGCGCCCGATCGCCGGCACGCGCCCGCGCGGCGCCGACGCCGAGGAGGACGTGACGATCGCGGCCGGGCTGCTGGAGGACGAGAAGGAGCGCGCCGAGCACGTGATGCTCGTCGACCTCGGCCGCAACGACCTGGGCCGCGTCTGCGAGTACGGGTCGGTGCGCGTCGACACGTTCATGGCGGTCGAGACGTACTCGCACCTGATGCACATCGTCTCGTCGGTCTCCGGCACGCTGCGCCCGGAGGTCGGGCCGATGGACGCGCTGCGCTCGGCGCTGCCGGCAGGCACGCTCTCCGGCGCGCCGAAGGTCCGCGCGATGCAGATCATCGACGAGCTCGAGCCCGTCAAGCGCGGCGGCTACGGCGGCGCGATCGGCTACCTCAGCTACACCGGGGACCTCGACACCTGCATCCACATCCGCACCGCGGTGGCGAAGGACGGGCAGGTGCACGTGCAGGCCGGCGGCGGGACGGTCGCCGACGCGCAGCCCGAGTACGAGTACGAGGAGTCCGTGAACAAGTCGATGGCGGTGCGTCGCGCCGTCGAGCTCGCGGCGACCCAGCCGGACTGGTGGTGAGGCGCCTCGTGCCGCGTGTTCTCGTGATCGACAACTACGACTCGTTCACCTACAACCTCGTGCAGGAGCTCGGAGAGCTCGGCGCCGAGCTCGAGGTCGTCCGCAACGACGCGGCGACCGTGGACGAGCTGCTGGAACGCACGCCGGATCTCGTCGTCGTGTCGCCCGGGCCGTGCACGCCGAACGAGGCGGGCATCTCGCTCGAGGCGGTGCGCCGGTTTCCGGAGGCCGGGATCCCGCTGCTCGGCGTCTGCCTCGGCCATCAGGCGCTGGCCCAGGCGTTCGGCGGGACCGTCATCCGGCACGAGCCCGTGCACGGCAAGACGACCACGATCGAGCACGACGGGCGCACGCTCTTCGACGGGCTGCCATCGCCGCTGACGGTCGGGCGCTACCACTCGCTGATCGTCGACGACCAGCTTCCGGACTGCTTCGAGGTCAGCGCGACCGGGGGCGGCGTCGTGATGGCGATCCGCCACCGCGAGCTCCCGGCGCAGGGCGTGCAGTTCCATCCGGAATCGGTCCTGACCGACTCCGGAATGGCGATGCTGGAGAACCTGCTCGCCGCCGTCTGAGCGCGGTTGACGGTTCCCGTTCGCGTGGTGCCGGTCCCCTCAGTAGGATCGCGCCAGATAGCGTTCTCTGAGGAGGGATCACTTTGTCTTTGCGTTCTACGGCAGCCGCCGGTTGCCTCGTCGCCGCACTCTCGCTCGGCGTAGCCGCGTGCGGGTCGGACAACAACAGCAGCAGCAGTGGGGGCGGCACCGTCGACGTCTATTCGTCACTGCCGCTCCAGGGTGCTTCGAAGGCCCAGACCGGGGCCCTGCAGCAGGGCATCGCGCTCGCGTTCGAGCAGGCCGGCAACAAGGCCGGCGACACCACCATCAAGTACACGTCGCTCGACGACTCCACGGCACAGGCCGGCAACTGGGATCCCGCGGCAGTCGCGGCGAACGCCCGCAAGGCCGCGCAGGACAAGGCCGCCGTCGCCTACATCGGTGAGTTCAACTCCGGCGCCTCGGCGATCTCGATCCCGATCCTGAACCAGGCGGGCCTCGGCATGGTCTCGCCGGCGAACACGTACCCGGGCCTCACCGTGAGCGAGCCGGGCACCGAGCCGGGCGAGCCGGACAAGTACTACCCGACGGGCAAGCGCAACTACACGCGCATCGTCCCGCGCGACAAGATCCAGGCCGCGGCGCTCGTCAAGCAGTTCCAGGACGACGGCTGCAAGTCGCTCGCGATCGCGAACGACAAGGAGACCTACGGTGCAGGCCTCGCCCGCATCGTCGTGCTCGACGCCAACGCGGCGAACCTGAAGAACTCGAACACGGGGATCCAGAAGGACGCGGCCAACTACCGCTCCTACGCCGCCGGCGCTGAAGGCCGCCGGGCGTGGACTGCTTCCTGTTCTCGGGCGTGACCGCCAACGGCGCGGTCCAGATCAACAAGGACGTGGCGGCGGCACTGCCGGACGCGAAGCTCTACGGCCCGGACGGCACCTGCGAGTCAGGGTTCACCAACCCCAAGAGCAAGGGCATCCCCGCGGCGCTCGCTCCGCGCTTCAAGTGCACGGTGGCGACGCTGGCGATCAAGTACACGCCGGGTGGTGCTCAGTTCCTGAAGGACTTCCAGGCGAAGTACAACGTCTCGAACCCGGATCCGTACGCGATCTACGGGTACGAGGCGGCCCAGCTGGTGCTCGACACGATCAAGGCCGGCGGGACCACGAAGTCGGACTTCGTCACGAAGCTCTTCGCGACGAAGGACGTCCAGTCCGTGCTCGGCACAGTACTCGATCGATGCCAACGGCGACACGTCGCTGACCGACTACGGCCTCTACAAGGTCGGCCCGGACGGCAACCCGCAGTTCGACAAGGCGATCAAGCCGAGCAGCTAACGCTGCCTGAATCGGTCGGCTCCGCCGGCGGGGGTGGCTGCACGCCACCCCCGCCGGCGGACCGTCCACTGTCATGGCGGACACGTCCATCGACCCACCCCCGTCGCCTCCGGCCCGCCCCGAGCGGCCGGGAGTCGCGTCCGCGCCGCGATCTCGAGCTGGGGCCTCTGGGCGCTGCTGGCGGCCCTGCCGGTCATCTACGCCGTCGAAGGACCTCTCCGGTGGGCACGGCCTTTCGCGGATCGGCCAGAACATCCTCGAGGGCCTCTCGAACGGCTCCATCTGGGCCCTGATCGCCCTCGGGTACACCCTCGTCTACGGCATCATCGAGCTGATCAACTTCGCCCACGGCGACGTGTTCATGATCGGCTCGTTCGTCGCCGCCGGAATCTTCGGGACGATCGGCCTCACGCTGACGACCGGCCCGCTCGGGCTCGCCGGCGGCCTGCTCGCTCGTCCTCATCATCTGCATGGTCGCCTGCGGCTCGCTCAACGTCATGATCGAGAAGGTGGGCTATCGACCACTGCGCAGCGCGCCGAAGCTCGCGCCGCTGATCACCGCGGTCGGCTTCTCCTTCATCCTGCAGAACGTCGGCCTGCTGTGGCTCGGCGGCTCGCCGGCGAGCGTGCCGGACCTGATCCACGCGCAGCAGGACGTGTTCACCGATCTGGGGGATCACGGTCCAGCGCGCCGACGTCCTGGCGATCGGCGTCACCGTGCCGCTCGTGATCGCCCTCACCCTCTTCATCGGCCGCAGCCGCCTGGGCAAGGCGATGCGCGCGACGGCGCAGGACCCCGACGCCGCGCGGCTCATGGGGATCAACGTCGACACCACGATCTCGGCGACGTTCGCGCTCGGCGGGATGCTGGCCGGTTCGGCGGGCCTCATCTACGCGCTCTACCAGACCACCGTCTGGTACTTCCAGGGCTTCCAGGCCGGCCTGATCGCGTTCACCGCCGCGGTCATGGGCGGGATCGGCAACCTTCGCGGCGCCGTCCTCGGCGGGATCATCATCGGCGTCATCCAGCAGATCTCGGACAACCGGATCGGGCCGGAGTGGACGCCGGCGATCGTGTTCGCGTTCCTCGTCCTGATCATGGTCTTCCGCCCGCAGGGCCTGATCGGCGAAGAGACGCGGGAGGCCGGATGACCAGCGTCGCCGCGTCCGAGCCGCATCCGGCGCAGGCGTCCCGCCGTCCGGCGCTGCCGCCGTGGTTCGGGCGCGTCCTGGCGATCGCGATCGGCGTGATCGCGATCCTGCTGCCGTTCTTCTTCGACCCGCTCTCGGGCTTCATCGACGACTGCGTGGTCGCGCTCGCATACGTCGTGATGGCACTCGGGCTGAACGTCGTCGTCGGCTTCGCCGGCCTGCTCGACCTCGGCTACGTCGCGTTCTTCGCGATCGGCGCCTACACGGTCGGCTGGTTCGGCTCGAGCTTCTTCTCGAAGGCCGACATCCACATCCTCGTCTCGGGCAACGCGGCGACGCTGCCCGGCATCCACGTCAACTTCCTGATCATGCTCGTCGTGGCGTGCCGCGCTGTGCGCGATCGCGGGCATCCTGATCGGCCTCCCGACGCTGCGCCTGCGCGGCGACTACATCGCGATCGTGACGCTCGCCTTCGGCGAGATCATCCACGTCTTCGCGGTCAACGGCGACAGCGTCAAGATCTTCGGCGACGGCTACCCGCTGACCGCGGGCCGGCAGGGCATCACGCCGGTCGACCAGGTGAAGCTGCCGTTCGCCGACCCGTTCAACCAGCTGAACCTCAGACCGTGGTACTGGCTGATCCTCGCGATCGTCTTCCTGGTGCTGTTCGTCGTGATCCGCCTGCGCGACTCGCGCCTGGGGCGCGCGTGGGTCGCGATCCGCGAGGACGAGATCGCGGCGGCCTCGATGGGCGTCCCGCTCGTGAAGACCAAGCTCTTCGCCTACGCGGCGGGCGCGGCGATCGGCGGCATGTCGGGCGCGTTCCTCGCGGCCTACCTGAACACGGTGAACGCCGACCAGTTCGCGTTCTCGTTCTCGATCTTCGTGCTCGCGATGGTGATCCTCGGCGGCATGGGCTCGGTCTGGGGCGTCGTGCTCGGTGCGGTCGTGCTGTCGTTCATCAACAACCGCCTGATTCCCGACGTCCTCAACAGCGTCCCCGGGAAGCTCCACCTGGACTTCCAGCTCGCCGACCTCGGCTTCGGCATCTTCGGGTTCCTGCTCGTGATCGTGATGATCCTGCGGCCCGCCGGCCTGCTGCCGGAACGCCGGCACCGGATCGAGATGTCCGAGGACATCGACGTGCAGGAGACGATGTACGACGAGGAGCGGCTGTGAGCGACCAGGCCGCAGCGGCCTCCCCGGACAAGGGCGCCGTCCTCGGCGCGCCGATCCTCGTCGCCGACCACATCTCCAAGCACTTCGGGGGCCTGGCGGCGGTCAGCGACGTCTCGTTCGACATCCCCGAGCACTCGATCGTCTCGATCATCGGGCCCAACGGCGCCGGCAAGACGACCTTCTTCAACATGCTGACGGGGCTCTATCGCCCGACGATGGGAACGATCAGCTTCGAGGCGAAGGACATCACCGAGCGCCGGCCGGACCTGATCACGAAGCTCGGCATCGCGCGCACGTTCCAGAACATCCGCCTGTTCGGGACGATGACCGCGGTCGAGAACGTGCTCGTCGGCCAGCACGCGCGGATGAAGGCGGGGATGGTCGGCTCGATCTTCCGCTCGCCGCGCCAGCGCCGCGAGGAGCAGCAGGTGCTCGACCACGCGCGCGAGATGCTCGACTACGCGGGCCTCAAGCACGACGTCTTCGACCAGCTCGCGATCAACCTCTCGTACGGCGACCAGCGGCGCGTGGAGATCGCCCGCGCGCTCGCGTCCGACCCCAAGCTGCTGCTGCTCGACGAGCCGACGGCCGGGATGAACCCGAACGAGTCCGCGCAGCTCACCGACTTCATCCGCAAGCTGCGCGACGAGCGCGGCCTCACCGTGCTGCTGATCGAGCACGACATGAAGGTCGTCATGGGCGTGTCCGAGCGGATCACCGTGCTCGACCACGGCGAGAAGATCGCCGAGGGCGATCCCGGCACCGTGCGCCGCGACCCGCGCGTGATCGAGGCATACCTCGGCAAGCGCGAGTCCGAGGAGGACCACGGCGTATGACAACGGGTGGTCATTGCTCGACGATCGTTCCGGTGGATCCGCGAAGGAGCGCCTCGCGATGACCCTGCTGCTCGAAGTCGAGGACATCCACACCTACTACGGCAACATCCAGGCGCTGAAGGGCGTCTCGCTGCACGTCGACGAGGGTGAGATCGTCACGCTGATCGGGTCCAACGGCGCCGGCAAGTCGACGACGCTGCGGTCGATCTCGGCGCTCACGCCCGCGCGCCGCGGCACGATCACCTTCGCCGGCGAGGAGATCACCAATCGCCAGCCGCAGGACGTCGTCGGCCTGGGCATCGCGCAGTCCCCGGAGGGCCGCCACTGCTTCCCGCGGATGACGGTCCGCGAGAACCTCGACCTCGGCGCGTACCTGCGCCGCGACCGCGACGGCATCAACGACGACATGGACCGCGTCTTCGACCTCTTCCCGCGCCTCAAGGAGCGCGAGAAGCAGAAGGCGGGGACGATGTCCGGCGGTGAGCAGCAGATGCTCGCGATCGGCCGCGCGCTGATGGGCCGCCCGAAGCTCCTGCTGCTCGACGAGCCCTCGATGGGGATCGCGCCGATCCTCGTCGAGCGGATCTACGAGACGGTCGTCGAGATCAACCGTCAGGGCACGACGATCCTGCTCGTCGAGCAGAACGCGAACTACGCGCTCGAGGTCTCCCAGCGCGCGTACGTGCTCGAGACCGGGCACGTCGCCCTCACCGACGAGTCGTCGGCGCTGCGCGAGAACCCGCAGGTCCAGGCGGCCTACCTCGGAGGCGCGGCATGACCTTCGTCTTCGCGCTGCTCGGCGCCAAGGCCCTGTGGCTCACCTACATCTGGCTGCTCAGCGCGATCGCCGCCTCGTGGCTGTCGAACCGCAAGGGCTACGGGGAGAAGCCGGGACTGGCGACCGGGCTGCTGCTCAGCGCGCTCGGTCCGATCGTCTGGCTGTTCGTCCCCGCCAGGGCCGACTCGCGCTGGAAGCGTGACGGCATCTTCGGCCAGCGTGCCAAGTCCGGCAACGGCTGAGCGCCGCGCCCACTCCGGCAGGCCGCAGACTCTACGCTCCACCTCCGTGACGCAGGACGTGCTCACAGCCGCGATCGACACCCTTGCCTCACGGCGGGACCTCTCGCGCGCGCAGGCATCGGAGGTGCTCGAGCTGATCATGGCCGGCGAGGCGTCGGAGCCGCAGATCGCCGCGATCCTGATCGCGCTGCGTACGAAGGGGGAGACCGAGGACGAGCTGGCCGGCCTCGCCGAGACGATGCGCCGCCTTGCGACTCCGGTTCGCCCGGACCACCACGACCTCGTGGACACCGCGGGCACCGGCGGCGGCCGCACGACCTTCAACGTCTCGACGACCGCGGCGCTGATCGCGGCGGGCGCCGGCTGCGCCGTCGCCAAGCACGGCAACCGGTCGGCGACCGGGCTCAGCGGCTCGGCGGACGTGCTCGAGGCACTGGGCGCGAGGCTGGACGTCGGTCCCGAGGGCGTCGCGCGGGCGATCGACGAGACCGGTTTCGGCTTCATGTTCGCGCCGGCCCATCACGCCGCGACGCGCCATGTCGTCCCCGTCCGCAAGGCGCTTGCCGTGAGGACGATCTTCAACCTGCTCGGGCCGCTGACGAACCCTGCGGGGGCGCGGCGACAGGTGGTCGGGGTCGCGGACACGGCGTCGCTCGAGCTCGTCGCCGGGGCGCTCGCACGCCTGGACACCGACCGCGCGCTGGTAGTGTCCAGCGCCGACGGCCTGGACGAGCTCAGCACGTCCGGCCCGACCCATGTGGTGGAGGTTGAGGGAGATACCCTGCGCCGGTACGTCGTCGAGTCCGCCGACGTCGGAATTCCGGCCGCCCCGCCCGAAGCGGTCAGCGGCGGCACGCCGCAGGAGAACGCCGTGATCGTCCGTGCGGTCCTCGGCGGCGAGCCGGGCCCGCGGCGCGACATCGCGCTGCTCAACGGCGGCGCCGCGATCTACGCGGCGGGACGCGCCGACACGCTGGCCGAGGGCGTCGAGGCCGCGCGGTCGGCGATCGACGACGGCGCCGCCGAGCGGGCGCTCGACGCCTACCTCGCGCTCACCGCAGAGCTGGCACCGCGTGACACGGTCATTGCTCGACGGTCGTGCCGGTGAACCCGCGATGAGCGTGCTCGACCGCATCCTCGACACCGCGCGCGAGGACGTCGCGCGCCGCCGCCGCGCGCTGCCGCTCGCCGAGCTCGAGCTGCGGCTCGAGGCGCGCGGCCCCGAGCGCCCGTTCCACGAGGCGCTGATGCATCCCGGCATCTCGGTGATCGCCGAGTTCAAGCGCCGCTCGCCCAGCGCCGGCAGCATCCGCGCGGGCTCGACCGTCGACGAGATCGTCAGCGCCTACGAGCAGGCGGGTGCGGCTGCCCTCTCGGTCCTGACCGAGGAGCACAACTTCGGCGGCTCGCTCGACGATCTGCGCGCGGCTCGCGCCGCCAGCACGCTGCCGATCCTGCGCAAGGACTTCATCATCGACCCCTACCAGGTGGTGGAGTCGGCGGTGGCGGGCGCGGACGCGATCCTGCTGATCGTCGCGGCGCTCGACGACGCGGCGCTCGCCGCGCTGCACGGGCAGGCCGCCGAGCTCGACCTCGACGTGCTGGTGGAGGTGCACGACGAGGAGGAGCTCGAGCGTGCGCTGCAGGCGGTCGACCCCGACCTGATCGGCATCAACAACCGCAACCTCACCGACTTCAGCGTGGACGTCGAGCGGACGTTCGAGCTGCTCACCGACGTTCCGGCCGGAAAGACGGTCGTGAGCGAATCGGGCTTCCACCATCCCGACCAGCTCCACGAGCTGGAGCGCGTCGGCGTCGACGCCGTGCTGGTCGGCGAGAGCCTCATGCGCGCGCCCGATCCGGGCGCGGCGCTCAGGGCGCTCACGGGTCCCGGCCACGAGCCGGACCCGCGCTGAACGAATCTTGGCGCACGGTTTACGCGCGCTTCACGAACCCTCGGCATCCTCGCTACCTCATGAAAAGCTCCCGTTCTCTCTGGCCGATCGCAATCTTCTCCGCGCTGCTGGGCGCCGTCATCGCCGTCGGCCTCGCCGCGGTGCTCGGCGTCGGCGGCAGCGACACGACGACGACCGTCGTACGGGAGGCCTCGCTCGCGCAACGACGTGCGCACGGCGAGCAGCGGTGACGGGGCCGCGCTCACGGCGCGCGACATCTACAAGCGCGACGCTCCGGGCGTCGTCTTCATCCGCGCCAACGTCACGTCGCAGACCTCGTCCGCGTTCGGCCTGCCGCAGCAGCAGCAGGGCCAGGCCACGGGCTCCGGCTTCGTGATCAACAAGGACGGCCAGATCCTCACCAACGCGCACGTCGTCGACGGCGCCACGAAGATCAAGGTCACGTTCGAGAACAACAAGAGCGTCGACGCGAAGGTCGTCGGCGCGGATCGCTCCACCGACGTCGCGCTGCTGAAGGTGGACCCGAAGGGCCTCGACCTCCAGCCGCTGCGCCTCGGCACGGCCAGCGCCGCGCAGGTCGGTGACCCGGTCGTCGCGATCGGCAACCCCTTCGGCCTGGACCGGACGCTCACGACCGGTGTCGTGTCGGCGCTCCAGCGCCAGATCAGCGGCCTCAACGGCTTCTCGATCGACCACGTGATCCAGACCGATGCCGCGATCAACCCGGGCAACTCGGGCGGGCCGCTGATCAACTCCTCCGGCTCGGTGATCGGCATCAACTCGCAGATCGAGACCGGCGGCAGCAGCAGCGGCAACGTCGGCATCGGCTTCGCCGTTCCGATCGACACGGCGCGCAAGCTGCTGCCGGAGCTCGAGAAGGGCAAGGTCAGCACCGGCTACCTCGGCATCTCCGGCATCACGATCGACGAGATGCTCAAGGGCCTCAACCTCCCGGTCTCCAGCGGCGTGCTGGTCGACTCGGTGCAGTCCGGCAGCCCGGCCGCGAAGTCCGGCATCAAGGGCGGTGACATCCCGGCGCAGGTGGACGGGGCGACCGTCCGGCTCGGCGGCGACATCATCGTCAAGGTCGACGGCAAGAAGATCACGACCAGCCAGAGCCTCACCTCGGCGATCGCCGAGAAGCGCAAGGGCGACGTCGTCAAGATCACGCTGGTGCGCGGCGCAGGCAAGCAGCGGACGATCTCGGTGACGCTCGCCGAGCGCCCGCAGGACGCGCCGAGCGGCACGGCGACCCCGCAGAGCCCGGCGCCGTAGGGCGCGCGGGCGATCTGCCACGATGGCGGGGTGCCCGACCCGACACGCATCAAGATCTGCGGGATCACCGGCCTCGAGGACGCTGAGCTCGCCGTCGAGGCCGGCGCCTGGGCGGTCGGCCTCATCCTCTGGCCCGGTTCGCCGCGCGCCTGCGAGCTCGACCAGGCCGAGCTGATCGCCCGCACCCTGCGGCGCAGGGCCGAGGTCTGCGGGGTGTTCGTGAACGCGCCGCTGGAGGAGGTCACCGGGCACGTCGACGCGCTCGGGCTCACGATGGTGCAGCTGCACGGCGAGGAGGGGCCCGCGTACTGCGACGAGGTCCGCCGCCGCACCGGCGCGCAGATCATCAAGGCCGCGCGCGTCGGGGGCGGGGCCGGGATGCAGGCGCTCGAGCCGTTCCACACCGATTTCCACCTCCTGGACACGTTCCACGAGAACCTGCGCGGGGGGACCGGGGAGACCTGGGACTGGGAGCTGATCCAGCGCCGGCGCTCGAAGGTCCCGCTGATCATGAGCGGAGGCCTCACGCAGGAGAACGTCGGCGACGCGATCCGCGTCGGCCCGGCCGTTCGCCGTCGACACGGCGAGCGGCACGGAGTCGGAGCCGGGCAGGAAGGATCCGGAGAAGCTCACCGCGTTCGCCGCGGCCGTCGAGGCGGTCAACGCCGAGTTCGCCGCCGAGGTCGAGGCCAAGCGCGCGGCGAAGGAGCAGGCCCGCGCAGACGCCGCGGCCGAGGCCGCCGCGAAGGCGGCCGCCGAAGAGGCGGTGACATGAGCATCGCGAGCGTCGAGCACCGTTTCGGCCCCTACGGCGGCCAGTACGTCCCCGAGACGCTGATGCCGGCGCTCGAAGAGCTCGAGGCCGCCTGGCTCGACGCCTGGCGCGACCCGGGCTTCCGCGCGGAGCTCGACGACCTGCTGACCCACTACGCGGGGCGTCCGACGCCGCTGTACCTCGCCGAGCGGCTCAGCGAGGTGGCGGGCCGGCCGATCTGGCTCAAGCGCGAGGACCTGCTGCACACCGGCGCCCACAAGCTCAACAACGCGCTCGGGCAGGGGCTGCTCGCGCGCCGGATGGGCAAGCGCCGCGTGATCGCCGAGACGGGCGCCGGTCAGCACGGCGTCGGCACGGCCACGGCCTGCGCGCTCCTGGGGCTCGAATGCGTCGTCTACATGGGCGAGGAGGACATGCGCCGCCAGCGCCCCAACGTGCAGCGGATGGAGCTGCTGGGCGCGGAGGTCCGCACCGTCAAGGCGGGCACGCGGACGCTCAAGGAGGCGACGTCGGAGGCGATCCGCGACTGGGTCACGAACGTCGCGAGCACGCACTACGTGATCGGCTCGGCGATCGGTCCCGCGCCGTATCCGTCGATCGTGCGCGAGCTTCAGCGGGTGATCGGCGACGAGGCCCGGGCAGCAGATCCTCGAGCGCGAGGGCCGGCTGCCGGACCGGGTCGTCGCATGCGTCGGCGGCGGCTCCAACGCGATCGGCACGTTCACGGCGTTCACCGGCGACGCGGACGTCGAGCTGCTCGGCGTCGAGGCGGCCGGCGAGGGCCTTGAGACCGGGCGTCACGGCGCGCCGCTGACGGTCGGCGGCCGTCCCGGCGTCCTGCACGGCGCGCTGATCGCGCTGCTCCAGACCGACGAGGGCCAGGTGATCGAGGCGCACTCGATCTCCGCCGGGCTGGACTACCCGGGCGCCGGCCCCGAGCTCGCCTGGCTGCGCGACAGCGGGCGCGCGACATTCGTCGCCGTCACCGACGACCAGGCGCTCGACGCCGTGCGCGACGTCGCCCGGCTCGAGGGGATCATCCCCGCGCTGGAGACGGCGCACGCGCTGCACGTCGTGCTGCGCGAGCCGTCGGCGAGCTCGATGGACCTCGTCTGCCTCTCCGGGCGCGGCGACAAGGATCTCGCCGAGGTCATGGAGCGCCTCGCCGCGCGATGAGCACCGAGGCGACCGTCACCGGCGCGGCCCGGATCGCCGCCGCATTCGCGGGCAGCGGCAAGCGCGCGGCCCTGATGCCCTACCTGATGGGCGGTCACCCGGACGTCGCCGGGCTCGCTCGCGATCGCGCAGGCGTACGTCGACGGCGGCGCGGACCTGATCGAGCTCGGCGTCCCGTTCTCCGACCCGATCGCCGACGGTCCCGTCATCCAGGCCGCCGTCGACCCGCGCGCTCGCGAGCGGGACGCGCGTCGACGACGTGCTGCGCATCTGCGAGGCGGTCGCCCCGCAGGTCCCGATCGTGCTCATGACCTACGCGAACATCGTGCTGGCGCGCGGGGTGGAGGAGTTCGCGGCCGCGGCGACGGATGCCGGCGCGAGCGGCCTGATCCTCCCCGACCTGCCGCTCGAGGAGGCGCCTGCGGTGCTGGCGGCGTGCGACGCCGCCGGGCTCGCGCTCGTCCCGCTCGTCGCGCCGACCACGACGGACGAGCGGCTCGCGCGCATCGGCGAGCGGGCGCGCGGCTTCCTCTACACGGTGTCCGTCACCGGGCACCACCGGCGAGCGCGCGGTGCTGTCGGACACGTTCGCCGCGGTCGTCGCGCGTGCCAAGACCCACACCTCCGTGCCGGTGGCACTCGGGTTCGGGATCGCGACTCCCGAGCAGGCGTCGGCAGGCGGCCGACGCCGGCGCGGACGGCGTCATCATCGGCAGCCGGCTCGTCCGCGAGGCGGCTGAGGCCGCCGATCCCGCGGTCGCCGTCGGGGCACTGGTCGCGGCGTTCGCCCAGGCCCTCCGGTAGAGTCCGGCGCCGTCATGAGTCTCGTCATCGCCGCCACGTTCGCGTTCTGCCTCTGGATCGTGCTGTTCGCACTCGGGCAGAAGTCGTTCGACGGCTTCTTCCTGGCGCTGTGCATCATCGCGCTGGTCGCCGGCACGCGGATCCTCACCGGTCGGATCCGTCGCGACAACGACATCGACTGAGCTGCGGATCCGGCGGCGCGGAGGCCTGGCCGGCTCGCGGCTGCGTAGGATCGACTCTCGCGTGGTGGTTCCTCGGATTCGTCTCCTCGCCGTCCTGGCCGTCCTGCCCGTGCTCGGGCTGTCCGCCTGCGGCTCGACCTCGAAGGACGCCGCACGCGGCGGTTCGGTCGTCGGCGACAGCCTGACGGTCTATTCGGGCCTGCCGCTGCGCGGCCCGTTCGCCGAGCGGATGCGTGCGCTCGTCAACGGCGAGAAGCTCGCGATCTCCGACGCCGGCGGCAAGGTCGGCGACTGGACGATCAAGTTCGCCTCGCTCGACGACGCCGCGGGCCCCGACGGCTGGGACCCCTCGGTCACCGCCGACAACGCGCGCACGGCCGCCCAGGACCCCACGACGATCGCCTATCTCGGTGACGCCGACTTCGGCGCGACCGCGGTCTCGCTCCCGATCCTGAACGAGGCCGGGGTGGCGCAGATCTCGCCGGCGAGCACGTACCCGGGCTTCACGGGAACCGCCGGCGCGACGGAGAAGGGCGAGCCGCAGAAGTATCAGCCCTCCGGCGTGCCGACGTTCGCGCGCGTCATCCCGTCCGACACGGTCGAAGGGCAGGCCCAGGCGATCTACCAGCACGCCGAGGGCTGCCTGCGGACGTACGTGCTCCAGGACAAGAGCGTCGACGGCCGCGCGCAGGCGGCGGCGGTCGCGCGCGCGCTGCGCCCCGCCGGGATCGCGCTGGCCGGGTCGGACGGGTTCGATCCGGGGAAGGCCGACCAGGCGGGTGTCGCGCAGGACGTGAGTGCGGCGAGTGCCGACTGCGTGTTCGTGGGCGCCGGCTCGGGCGCGGCGCCGACGGCACTCTGGCAGGCGCTGCACAAGCAGCTTCCCGCGGCGCGGATCTACGGCCCCGCGGACCTGGCCCGTCCCGAGTTCCTGGCGACCCTGTCGCCGGCCGAGCAGGCGGTCACGCGGCTGACGCAGCCGACGCTCCCGCGCAGGCTGCTGAATGCGCGCGCGCTCGACGTGCTGCGCCGCTACCGCGAGCGTTTCGCCGCGCCCGCGCCGCAGGAGATGCTCTATGGCTACGAGGCGATGGCGCTCACGCTCGACACGCTGCGGCGCGCGGGCGACCGGGCCAACGAGCGCACCTACGTCGCCGAGCTCGTCCGGCGCACACAGGAGCGCAGCTCGGTGCTCGGCGCCTACGCGATCAAGCCGAGCGGTGACACGACGCTGCGGCGCTTCAGCGGCTACCGCGTGGCCGGCGGGGACGTGGTCTTCGACCGCGTCCTGATGAACCGCTGACCGCGATCAGGCCAGCGCGGCAGCGAGCGCCTCGTCCAGATCGGGGTGACGGAAGCCGTACCCGAGCGCAAGCGCTCGCTGCGGCACCGCCCGCTGGCCCTCGGTGACGATCTCGGCCATCTCGCCGTAGAGGAGTCGCAGCGCGAGCGCCGGGACGGGCGCCACCGCCGGCCGGTGCAGCGCGCGACCGAGCGCCCTGGAGAACTCCTTGTTGGTCGCGGGCTCGGGGGCGCTCGCGTTCACGGGCCCGCTCCAGGCGGGCTCGTCAAGCGCGGCGAGGTACATGCCGACGACGTCGTCCACGTGGATCCACGGCATGTACTGGGCGCCGCCGGCCACCGGGCCGCCGACACCGGCGCGGAACGGCGGCAGCATCGTCTTGAGCGCCCCGCCCGCGGGGTCCAGGACGACGCCGGTCCGGATCAGCACGACCCGCAGGCCGAGCTCCGTCGCCGCCTGGGCCTCCCGCTCCCAGGCGACGCACGCCTGCGGCGAGGAAGTCGCGGCCCGGCGGGTCATCCTCGGTGACGCGCTCGTCGCCGTGCCTGCCGTAGTAGCCCACCGCTGAGGAGGAGACGAGCACGCCAGGCCGCGGCTCCGCCGCGCCGAGCCCCGCGACGAGGTGCCGCGTGCCGAGCTCGCGGCTGTCCTGGATCGCCTGCTTGACCTTGGCGTTCCAGCGCTGGGCGACCGGCTCGCCGGCGAGGTGCACGACGCCGTCGCGGCCGGAGAGTGCTGCGGCGGGGGCGGGCCCGGCCATCGGATCCCAGGCGTGGGCGTCGACCCCGAGCGCGGCGCGGGCGCGATCGGGGCTGCGCGAGAGCACCGTGACGGCGTCGCCGCGCCCGCGCAGCGCGGCGACGAGGCGGGTGCCGATCAGGCCGGTTGCGCCGGTGATGGTGACCTTCATGGGACTCAGATGATGCCGACGAGCGCCGCGCAGTCCCAGTTGCGCGCACCCGCGCCGCCTGCCCACAGCCGCGCGGCGAGGCGGTCCTGCTCGGCCTTGCCGGCGAGGTAGGCGGCCGGCGTGCTGCCCCCCAGGGCACGCCAGGTGGCCGGCATGAACTGGTAGTAGCCCGGATGCTCCGGCGCTGTTCGGCGGGAGGTTCTGGCCGCCCGACTCGCACTGCACGATCGGCCACGGAATCGACCAGGGACCGCCCGGGCCGGCCTGGTTGATCGCCTGGCGCCGCTGGGCCTCCAGCCGGCTGAGCTCCCGCTCGGCGCGACGGCGGCCGGCGGCGGCCCCGCGGGCTGCGGCGAGGCGGGCGTCGCGCGCCCTGGCGATCGTCGCCCGGCGCGTCTCGAGCGCGGCCTCCACCTGCGCAGCGGCGTCGCGCTCGCGCTTGGCCGCCGCGGTCGCGGCGCGCTGGCGCGGAACCAGCTCGGTCAGCCGGCGGGCCTCGCGGCGCGTCTGCGCCCGCGCGTCGCGCACCGCGGCGATGACGTCGGCGTTGCGCTGCTGCGCGCGCTTCAGGAAGGTCGCACGCTCGACGAGGTTCGCGAAGCTCGTCGAGCCCAGGACGACGGCGACGACGTCCGGGGGCGTGCTCATGTAGCCGGAGCGCAGGGTGTCGGCCAGCAGCCGGCGATCACGGGTCAGCCGGCGGCGGAGCGCCAGGGCGTGGTTGCGAGCGGTGCGCTCCTCGGCGCGGGTCGTCGCGAGCCGCTGCTCCCAGGTGCTCGCCTCCGCCTGGAGCGCCCCCAGGCGGCGCTGGAGGACGTCCACGTCGCGTGCGGCGAGCTGCTCGAGCCGGGCCAGCCGCGCGGCGGCCGAGCGCGCGTGCTGCTCCGTCGTGCGACCGGACTGGATCTGCTGCTGCAGCGTGCCGGCGTCGGCGCCGCGTGAGGGCATGGGGCTGAAGGCCCACAGCAGGATGGGCAGCAGCAGCGCAGCGGCGAGCAGCCGCGCGCGGGGGTGCAGGGCTCGGAGGGGACGCATCACGCCGCGCGCGGATCCCCCCACGGCGGCCTCGCCACCGTAGCTGCGGCGCTGGGATGGCTCTGCAGGTTCTGTTGCGGATCGCCGGTTTGCAGGCGATCGTGCAGGCGCTATCCGCGCAGCGCTTCCACGTCCGACGCAGCGAACCCCATCGAGTGCTGGTCCTGCGCGGCGGCGCCGGAGGCGCGTGCCTCGTCGCTGACGGCCTCGGCGACGACCGGCGCGACGTCGCGGTTGAAGACCGACGGGATGATGTAGTCCTCGCGCAGCTCGTCCTCGCGCACGATCTTGGCGATCGCGTGCGCGGCGGCCAGCTTCATCGGCTCGGTGATCTGCCCGGCGCGGACGTCGAGCGCGCCCCGGAAGATCCCGGGGAACGCCAGCACGTTGTTGATCTGGTTGGGGTAGTCCGAGCGCCCGGTCGCGATGATGCGCGCGTACGGCGCGGCCTCCTCGGGGCTGACCTCGGGCGTCGGGTTGGCCATCGCGAAGACCATCGCATCAGGGCGCATCCCGGCCAGCGCCTCGGCGGGCATGATGCGCGCGCCGGAGAGCCCGATGAAGAGATCCATCCCGCCGATCGCCTCGGCCGGCGTCCCGAGCAGCTGCTCGGGGTTGGTCGTCTCGGCGTACCAGCGCTTGATCGCCGGCATCGATCCGTCCTTGTAGTCCTCGCGGCCGGTGCCGACGATGCCGCGCGAATCGCAGCCGATGATCTCGGTGACGCCCGCCTGGATCAGGATCTTCGAGACGGCGATCCCGGCGGCGCCCAGACCCGTCACCAGCACCCGCAGGTCGGCCAGCTCGCGGCCGGTGAGCTTGCACGCGTTCATCAGCGCGGCCAGCACGACGATCGCGGTGCCGTGCTGGTCGTCGTGGAAGACCGGGATGTCGAGCGCGTCCTTGAGCCGGTCCTCGATCTCGAAGCACCGCGGTGCCGAGATGTCCTCGAGGTTGATCCCGCCGAACCCGGGTGCGATGCGGATGACCGTCTCGACGATCTCGTCGGGGTCCTTCGTGCTCAGGCAGATGGGGAAGGCGTCGACCCCGCCGAACTCCTTGAAGAGCATCGCCTTGCCCTCCATCACGGGCATCGCCGCCTCCGGCCCGATGTCGCCGAGCCCGAGCACCGCGGTGCCGTCGCTGACGACGGCGACCGTGTTGCGCTTGATCGTGTACTGGAAGGCCTTGTCGCGGTCCTCGGCGATCGCGGCGCAGACGCGTGCCACGCCGGGCGTGTACGCCATCGACAGGTCGTCGCGCGTCTTCAGCGGGTGCTTGTTGTGCTGCTCGATCTTCCCGCCCATGTGCATCAGGAAGGTGCGGTCGGTCGCGTCGATGACCTTGGCGCCGTCGACGGCGTTGATCGCGACCAGGATCGCGTCCCAGTGATCGGCGTCGGTCGCGTCGACCGTCACGTCGCGCACGAGGCGCTCGCCGACCTCGACGAGATCCACCGCGCCGATCGTCCCGCCGGCGTCGCCGATGGCACCGGCGACCCGCCCGAGCATGCCGGGGAGGTCGTCGATCTCGACGCGGATGGTGAGGCTGTACTGCGCGGACGGGGTGGGCACGAGCGCCCAGTCTACGTCGACGGG
Source organism: uncultured Actinomycetes bacterium (assembly GCA_963721255.1). GTDB lineage: Bacteria > Actinomycetota > Thermoleophilia > Solirubrobacterales > Solirubrobacteraceae > F1-60-MAGs163. The sequence continues at coordinate 9,996 of CAVRIM010000006.1, read as the reverse complement.
GCCGCGCCGAGCCCTGCGGTAGCGTCCGGCGCCCGTGCCTGACGAGCTGTATCTCATCGACGGCAACAGCCTCGCGTACCGCGCGTTCTTCGCGCTGCCGGAGTCGATCGCGACCTCGAAGGGGCAGCCGACGAACGCGATCTTCGGGCTCGCGTCGATGCTGGTGAAGCTGCTGACCGAGCACGGCCCCAAGCCGACGATCGTCTGCTGGGATGCCGGTTCCTCAGGGCGCAAGGAGGTCTATTCGGAGTACAAGGGCCACCGTCCGTCACGCCCCGACCTGCTCGCCGAGCAGTGGCCGCACCTGGAGCCGCTGGTCGAGGCATTCGGGTACCGCAACGTGTCGGTCGCGGGCTTCGAGGCCGACGACGTGATCGCCACGCTCGCCGAGCGCGCGCGGACCGCGGACCCGCCGGTCCCGGTCGTGATCGTGACCGGCGATCGTGACGCGTTCCAGCTCATCGACGCGGACGGGACCGTCCGCGTGATGGCGACGGCGCGCGGGATCACCGAGACGAAGATGTACGACCACGAGGCGGTGATCGAGCGCTACGGGATCGCGCCCGAGCTGATCCCCGACTTCTACGGGCTCAAGGGCGACACCTCCGACAACATCCCCGGCGTTCCCGGGATCGGCGACAAGACCGCCGCTCAGCTGCTGCAGCGGTTCGGGACGCTCGAGGAGGTGCTCGCGAACGTCGACGACATCTCCGGCGCCAAGCGCCAGCAGAATCTGCGCGAGCACGCGGACGACGCGCGAGTGAGCAAGGTGCTCGCGACGATGCGCCGCGACGTGCCCGGGGTCGACCTGGATCCCTCCGCCGAGGTCGCGCGTGAGCCCGATCGCTCGCGGCTGCGGGAGACCTTCCGCGAGTTCGAGCTGCGCGACCCGCTGCGGCGGCTCGAGGAGGCGCTCGGCGAGGACGCGGCGGCCGCCGCCGACGAGACGCAGGTGGCGGCGCGCGTGCGTGCGGGCTCGCCGGCGGATGCCGCCCGGCTCGGCGACGGCGAGGTCGCCGCTGGCGGTCGCGCTGCGGGCGCCCGCGCTGGCCGAGGGGGAGCTGTTCGCCCGTGAACAGGCATGGGCCTTCGGCGTCGCCTGCGGGGGCGACGTGGTCGAGGGCGAGGTGGCCGATCCCGCCGAGCTCATCACCGCGCTCGGCGATCGCCCGGTCATCGCCCACGACGCGAAGGCGCTGGGAACGGTTCCCGCGCGGCTCGCGCACGACACGCTGCTCGCCGCCTACCTGCTCGACCCCGCCCGCCGCGCCTTCCCGTTCGCCGAGCTCTGCCAGGAGCGCGGCCTTGCGACCGCGCTCGAGGACGGCCCGGCGGCCGACGCGGTGCTCGCACAGGAGCTCGCGGGCCTGCAGCGCGAGGAGCTCGCCGAGCGCGGCCAGGAGGAGCTGCTCGACGGCATCGAGCTGCCACTCGTCTGCGTGCTGCGCGACATGGAGATCGCGGGGGTCCGGCTGAACATCGAGCGGCTGGCGGAGATCGGCACCCGCGTCGCCGACGAGATCGCAGGCCTCGAGCGCCGCATCTGGGACCTCGCCGACGAGGAGTTCGTCATCGGGTCGCCGCAGCAGCTCGGCGCGATCCTGTTCGACAAGCTCGAGCTGTCGAAGAAGCGACGCGGCAAGACCGGCTTCTCGACCGACGCGCGCGTGCTCCAGTCGATCCGCGGCGAGCACGAGATCGTGCCGCTGATCGAGCGCTGGCGGGAGCTGAACCAGCTCACGAAGACCTACCTCGACGTGCTGCCGGCGCTCGTCGACGAGGAGAGCCGGATCCACACGACGTTCGTGCAGGCGGTCGCCTCGACGGGTCGCCTGTCATCGACGAATCCGAACCTGCAGAACGTTCCGGTGCGCACGCCGCTCGGCCGCGAGATCCGCGGCTGCTTCGAGGCCGCGCCGGGGCACGTCCTGCTCGCCGCCGACTACTCGCAGGTCGAGCTGCGCGTGCTGGCGCACGTCGCCGACGAGCCGGTGCTGAAGGAGATCTTCATCCGCGGCGAGGACGTCCACACCGCCACCGCGCGGGAGGTCTTCCAGGTCGCCGAGCAGGACATCGATCCCGGCATGCGCTCGAAGGCGAAGATGATCAACTACGGGATCGTCTACGGCCTGACCGACTACGGTCTCGCCGACCGGCTGAACATCCCACGTGAGGAGGCGAAGCTGTTCATCGACGCCTACCTCGCCCGCTTCGACCGCGTGGCGGCCTTCATGGCGCGGACGATCGAGCAGGCGGCCGAGGAGGGCTACGTGACGACGCTGTTCGGCCGGCGGCGCACGATCCCCGAGCTGCGGGCGCGCAACTTCCAGGTGCGTTCGCTCGGCGAGCGCCTCGCCGTCAACACGGTCGTCCAGGGCACCGCCGCCGATGTGATGAAGCTCGCGATGATCGGCGCGCACCGCGCGCTCGGCGCAGAGGGCCTTGAGACCCGCCTGATCCTCACGATCCACGACGAGCTGCTGTTCGAAGGGCCCGCCCGAAGAGTCCGACGCGGTGCGCGCGCTCGCCGAGCGCGAGATGGTCGCGCCCTGGGGCGACCGCGAGCCGCCCCTCGCGGTCGACGCCGGCAGCGGCCGCACCTGGCTCGAGGCGAAGTGATGGACCGCACGACCGCGGCGATCATCGTTGTCGCGGCGGGCACGGCCGTCGGCGCGCAGGCCCCGGTCAACGGGATGCTGGGCCGCTACGTCGGCACGTGGCAGGCCGCGTTCGTGAACTTCGCGGTGGGCCTCGCGATCCTCACCCTGATCGTCGCGATCGCCGGGGGCGGGTTCGGTGGCCTGCGCGAGATCCCGAACGCCCCGTGGTGGGCGCTGATCGGCGGCGCCTTCGGCGTCGCGGTCGTCACGACGTCGATCGTGGCCGTCGGGCACCTGGGGGCGGGCGGCGTGACCGCCGCGGTCGTCGCGGGCCAGCTCACGGCGTCGGTCGTGATCGACCGCTTCGGTCTCTTCGGCGTGACGCGCCAGCCGCTGACCGCCGGCAAGCTCGTCGGGATCGCGCTGCTCGCGGTCGGCGTCTACCTGATCGTGCGCGAGCGCACGACGCCGCCCGCCGCGACCGCCGCATCGGGCGGCGGGAAGATGTTGCCGTAGCGCCCGAACGCCCGGCGCACGAACCGCGGGTGGCTTGACGGCCTCCAGCACGCTCGTCATCAGCGGATAGGGCGTCGCGCGACCGACGAATCGCTGCGCGCGCAGCATCGAGCGATAGGCGTAGCGCTTCTCCTCCGAGCTCGAGTCGTAGCGCTCCAGCGCCTGCTGCCGGGTCTGCCGGCCCTCGATCACCAGTGCCAGCTCGCGGCCGCAGGCCGCGCCGAAGTAGAAGGCGGGACGGATGCCCTCGGCCGTCGCGGGGATGCAGTGGCCGGCGCTGTCGCCGACGAAGAACACGTCGTCCTCGGTGGCCCGGCGCAGCTTGTGGGGGATCCAGTTGCCCTGGAAGCCGTCGGGCGGCAGCCCCAGGTCGTGCGCCAGCAGCACGGTGGGATCGCGCACGTGCTCGCGCGGATCGAACGAGCCGACGCCGACGCGGACCTCGTCCCGGGCGGGGAAGGCCCAGGAGTAGCCCTTGGGGACGTACCGCGGATCGAGCCACAGCTCGAAGTCCCTCCCCGTGGCCGCCGGGTGGACCTCGAGCCCGCGCGAGAGCGTCGCCTTCGGAGGCTGGATCGCCTTGGGGGAGGTCGACAGCACGCGCCGCCAGCCGAGCGCGTCGACCACGAGCGGCGCGTGCAGGTCGCCGCGGTCGGTGTGGACGACGATCGCGCCCTCGTCACCCGCGGATCGCCCGGTCACGGTCGCCGTCTCGAACCGCGCCTCGCCGCAGGACTCCCACAGCAGCGCGCAGAGCTCGCGGTAGTCGAAGGTCGAGAAGCTCCACGGGAGGTCCCAGCGCAGGGTCCGCAGCGGCGTGTGGATGACCAGATCGGGGAAGGTCTGCAGGATCGAGGACTGCAGGCCGAGCGCCTCGAGCCAGACCGTCGGAGCCGCGCAGGCCGACGTCTGGCGCTCGCCGATCTCGTAGCGGTCGAGCAGCAGCACGTCGGCGCCGGACCCGGCGAGCTCACGCGCGACCGCCAGTCCCGCGAAGGACGCCCCGCAGACGATGACGTCGGCCGGGCCGGAGAGGGGGGAGCGCTCTGAGCCCCGTTTCGTCGCGCGGACCGGCATTTCGGCGGGATTCTAGGCCGGGACGATCGCGCTACCCTTGCCGGTCCAATGACAACCATTCCAACCGAAGCCCCTCCCGAGGCGAAGGTCGTCCCTGGTAGTGACGGCCTGCTACTCGAAGTCAACGGCCAAATCGTCCCGAACTACGACGCCACGTTCACCTCCTTCAAGGAGGGCGAGGTCGTCTCCGGCCACGTCGTGCGCATCGACAAGGACGAGATCCTCGTCGACATCGGCTACAAGAGCGAGGGCGTCATCCCCTCGCACGAGCTCTCGATCCGCAAGAACGTCGACCCGCATGACGAGGTCGAGATGGGCGAGGAGGTCGACGCGCTGGTCCTCATCAAGGAGGATCAGGACGGTCGCCTCATCATGTCCAAGAAGCGTGCGCGCTTCGAGAAGGCATGGCGCCGCATCGAGGCAGCCGCCGAGTCGGGCGAGCCGGTCGAGGGTCACGTCATCGAGGTCGTCAAGGGCGGCCTGATCATCGACCTGGGCGTGCGCGGCTTCCTGCCCGCGTCACTGGTCGACATCCGCCGCGTCGCGAACCTCGACGAGTTCCTGCACACGATGATCGAGTGCAAGGTCATCGAGCTGAACCGTTCGCGCAACAACGTCGTCCTCTCGCGCCGCGCGGTGCTCGAGGAGGAGCGCAAGGAGCAGCGCCAGGAGATCCTGGACCGCCTCCAGCCCGGCCTCGTCGTCGAGGGTCAGATCTCGAACATCGTCGACTTCGGCGCGTTCGTCGACCTCAACGGCATCGACGGCCTGATCCACATCTCCGAGCTCTCGTGGTCGCACGTCAACCACCCGAGCGAGATCCTCAACATCGGCGACACGGTCCAGGTCAAGGTCCTGGACATCGACCGCGAGCGCCAGCGCATCTCGCTGGGTCTCAAGCAGACCCAGGCGGATCCGTGGCAGCGCGTCGTCGACACCTACCGGATCGGCGACGACCTCGAGGGCAAGGTCACGAAGGTCGTCACGTTCGGCGCCTTCGTCGAGATCCTCGACGGCGTCGAGGGTCTCGTCCACATCTCCGAGCTCGCCTCGCACCACGTCGAGAACCCGCGTGAGATCGTCGCCCCCGGTGACGAGATCAAGGTGAAGATCCTCGAGATCGACTCCGAGCGCCGCCGCCTGTCGCTGTCCGTCAAGCGCGTCGAGGGTCAGATCCTCTCCGCGCACGTCGGCGAGATCGTCGGCCCGGGCGACCTGGACGACGTGCCGGAGCTCGGCCTCAGCGATGACGTCTTCCCCGGCGCGCCGGCTCCGACGATCGCCGAGCAGGACGCAGAGCTCACGGCCGACGGTGAGGCCGTCGCGCAGGCCGAGGCCGCGGCCGACGAGGCCGCCATCGGCGCCGTCGTCGAGGCGGACGTTCAGCTGACCGAGATCGAGGCGCCCGCCGAGGCAGCCGAGGCGGAGGCCGTCGTCGAAGCCGAGCCCGAGGCCCCGGCTGAGGAGCCGGTCGCCGAGGAGCCCGCCGTCGAGGCGCCCGCGGAGGAGCCGGCCGCCGAGGAGCCCGCCGCGAGGCCCCGCCGAGCCCGAGCAGTCCTGACGCGACTGCGGCGAGACGAGCGCGCTGACTACCGAGCCCAGGATCCCGTTCGTAGGACTGACCGGGGGCCTGGGCTCCGGCAAGTCCACCGCGCTCGCCGCGCTCGAGCGTCTCGGTGCCGCGACGCTCTCCACCGACGCGGTCGTCCACGAGCTCTACGCGAGCGACACGGTGCGTGACGCCGTCGTCGCGCGCTGGGGCCCCGACGTGGCACCCGGCGGCGTGGTCGACCGCGCGGCGATCGCGCGCCACGCATTCGCCGATCCGGCGGAGCGGGCGTGGCTCGAAGGTCTGCTCTGGCCGCTCGTCGGCGCGCGCGTCGTCGCCTGGCGCGAAGCGGCCGAGCGCACCGACCCGCCGCCGCCTGCCGCCGTCGTCGAGACGCCGCTGCTGTTCGAGGCCGGGATGGACGCCGCGTACGACGCCACGATCGCCGTCGTCGCGGACGAGGGAATCCGCGCGGGGCGCGCCGCCGACCGCGGCCACGAAGCCGTCGACGAGCGCGCCGCGCGCCAGCTCACGCAGGACGAGAAGGCCGCCCGCGCGACGTACGTCGTGCACAACGACGGCAGCGTCGAGGATCTCCAGTCCGACCTGACCGTCATCCTGAGCCGACTGCGCCGATGACCCCCCGCACGCAGACCGCCTCCCGACCCGTCCGCTCCACGCGTGCCGCCCAGCGCGCGCAGTCGCGCCAGGGCCGGCGCCGTCTGCGCTGGAGCATCGTCGGGCTGCTGCTCGCCGGCGCGCTCGTCGCGCTCCTGTGGGGCGCGTTCCACCAGGCGGTCAAGGAGATCGGGCTGCCGCTGCGCCACGAGGACATCATTCGCCAGCAGGCGCGCGACAAGGGACTCGATCCCGCGCTGATCGCCGCGGTCATCTACGCCGAATCGCGGTTCGTCCCCGGGCGCACGTCCAGCGCCGGTGCCGAGGGACTGATGCAGATCACGCCCGACACCGCGAAGGGCATCGCGAAGCGGTCAGGCGGCACGGCGTTCGTGCTCGAGGATCTGGCGACCCCGCAGGTCAACATCGCCTACGGCTCGTACCTCCTGCGCGAACTGCTCGACCGGTATGACGGGGATGAGGCCGCGGCGCTGGCGGCGTACAACGCGGGGCCGGGGAAAGCGGATGAGTGGGGTGGGGCGTCGCTGCGTGTCGCCGACATCCCGTATCCCGAGACGAAGGCCTACGTCGAGAAGGTCCTTCGCGTCAGGCGGGAGTATCGAGACGAAGTACAAACACGAGCTCGGCCTGTAGGCGCGCGCTTCGGTCGCGGGTCTTGCGGCGCCTGACGCGCCGCGTGAGCCGGGGCCGTACATGCGTACTGGCCCCGGCTCACCCGCCGACGCCATGCATCCGCAATACCTCGCTCCGGTGCTGCGAGGCCCGCGACCGCTGTGTGCGGCTTGGGGTGCGCGTCCTCCTTGGCATCTAGTCTTGGGGTGTGCCGCCGTTTCGTCTCGATAGTGCCTTCACGCCGACGGCCGATCAGCCGCGGGCGATTGATGAGATCTCGGCGGCGGTGACGGCGGGGGAGCGGTTTACGACGCTGCTGGGTGCGACGGGCACCGGCAAGACGATGACGATGGCGGCGACGATCGAGCGCCTTCAGCGGCCGGCGCTGGTGATGGCGCACAACAAGACGCTTGCGGCGCAGCTCTGCAACGAGTTCCGGATGTTCTTCCCGGACAACGCGGTCGAGTACTTCGTCAGCTACTACGACTACTACCAGCCCGAGGCCTACGTCCCGAGCAAGGACCTCTACATCGAGAAGGACTCGGCGATCAACCAGGAGGTCGACCGGCTGCGCCACGCCGCCACGGCCGCGCTGTTCGCGCGCCGCGACGTGATCATCGTCGCCTCGGTCTCGGCGATCTACGGCATGGGCTCGCCGGAGACCTATGACGCGAACGTGCAGATCCTGCGGCGCGGGGAGACGATCGACCGCGACGAGCTGCTGCGCAAGCTCGTCTCGATCCAGTACACCCGCAACGACGTCGCGCTCGGCCGCGGCACGTTCCGCGTCCGCGGCGAGGCGCTCGAGGTGTTCCCCGCCGATGCCGAGACCGCCTTCCGCGCCACGCTGTTCGGCGACGAGGTGGAGCGCCTGCAGCAGTTCGACCCGCTCACCGGCGAGCTGCTGAAGGACGACCTCGAGCACATCGCCGTCTGGCCCGCGACGCACTACAACGTCAAGGACGGCGTGATGGACCGCGCCGTCGAGGAGATCGGCGCGGAGCTGAACACGCGCTGCGCCGAGCTCGACGCGGAGGGCAAGCAGCTCGAGGCCCACCGCCTGCGCCAGCGCACGCAGTACGACATGGAGATGTTGCGGGAGATGGGCTTCTGCAACGGCATCGAGAACTACTCGCGGATCCTCGACGGACGCAAGCCGGGCGACCGGCCGTACTGCCTGATCGACTACTTCCCGGACGACTTCGTCTGCTTCCTCGACGAGTCCCACCAGACCGTCCCGCAGATCGGCGCGATGTACCACGGCGACCGCAGCCGCAAGAACACGCTCGTCGACTACGGCTTCCGGCTCCCCAGCGCGCTCGACAACCGCCCGCAGACGTTCGACGAGTTCCTCTCGATCACCCCGACGATCGTGTTCCTCTCGGCCACGCCGGGGACGTTCGAGCGCTCGCGCGCGACACGGATCGTCGAGCAGATCGTGCGCCCGACCGGGATCGTCGACCCGCACGTCGAGGTCCGCGAGACGAAGGGCCAGATCGACGACCTGATGAACGAGGTGCGCACGCGGGTCGACCGCAACGAGCGCGTCCTCGTCACCACGCTCACGAAGAAGATGAGCGAGGACCTCACCGACTACCTGCTCGAGATGGGCTTCCGCGTGCGCTACCTGCACAGCGAGGTCGACACGCTGGAGCGGATCCAGATCATCCGCGACCTGCGCCTGGGCGAGTACGACGTGCTCGTCGGCGTGAACCTGCTGCGCGAGGGCCTCGACCTGCCGGAGGTCTCGCTCGTCGCGATCCTCGACGCCGACAAGGAGGGCTTCCTGCGCGGGGAGACCTCGCTGATCCAGACGATCGGCCGCGCCGCCCGCAACGTCGACGGCACGGTCCTGATGTACGCCGACAAGGAGACCGCGGCGATGCGCTCGGCGCTGTCCGAGACCGACCGCCGTCGCGCGATCCAGCTCGCCTACAACGAGGAGCACGGCATCACCGCGGCGTCGATCGTCAAGGGCGTCAGCGACATCGCCGAGTTCCTCACCTCGGACAGCAAGACGCCCAAGCGCCGGCGCCGCGGCGAGCGGATCAAGACCAAGGACATGGCGCCCACCGAGCTCGAACGCACGATCGTCGAGCTCGAGGAGGAGATGCTGGTCGCGGCGGACGAGCTGCGGTTCGAGTACGCCGCCCGCCTGCGCGACGAGCTGCGTGACCTGCGCCGCGAGCTCGAGGCCGTCAGGTCGATGGGCCTCGAGGCCGTCACCGAGGACTGACGCCCGCGTGCACGACGCGCTGCTCGACTGGTACGCCCGCGAGCGCCGCGACCTGCCGTGGCGCCGCACGAGCGACCCGTACGCGATCCTCGTCTCGGAGGTCATGCTCCAGCAGACGCAGGTCGCGCGCGTCGTGCCGCGGTACGAGGACTGGCTCGAGCGCTGGCCGCACGAGGACGCGCTGGCGCGCGCGGCGCGCGCCGACGTCCTGGCCGCCTGGGTCGGCCTCGGCTACAACACCCGCGCCGTGCGGCTGCACGAGGCCTGCCGCGTCGTCGCGCGGGACGGCTGGCCGCGCACCGCCGCGGGTCTGCGCGCGCTGCCCGGCGTCGGCCCGTACACCGCGGCGGCGGTCGCGTCGTTCGCGTTCGGGGAGCAGGTGGCGGCGGTCGACACGAACGTGCGTCGCGTCGCCGGGCGGCTGCGGCGCGGATCACCCGAGGCGCTGCTGCCGCCGGGCCGAGCGCACGACTGGAACCAGGCGATGATGGAGCTCGGGGCGACGGTCTGCGGCGCGCGGACGGTGCGCTGCGAGGTCTGCCCGGTCGCGGCCTCGTGCGCCTCGCGCGGGCGCGTCGTCGTCGCGCCGCGTGCCCCCGGCGGGACGCGCGAGCGCTTCGAGGACTCGAGCCGCTGGGTCCGCGGGCGGATCGTCGCGGCGCTCGCCGCCGGGGACGGGCTGCCGGAGGCGATCCCGGAGCGGCGCCTGCGGCCGGCGCTCGACGGCGCTCGCGAGCGACGGACTCGTCGTGGTGGAGCAGGGCGGC
>CAVRIM010000005.1:0-127697 GCA_963721255.1 uncultured Actinomycetes bacterium | reverse complement strand
GGCAAGGATAACGGCGCGCACTAGACTGGCTGCGCACCACGGGGAGTGGCGCAGTCTGGTAGCGCACCCGGCTGGGGGCCGGGCGGTCGCAGGTTCAAATCCTGTCTCCCCGACTGTCGAGGGCCCCGTTCCACCGGGGCCCTCGGCGTTTCGGCGTGGGCGCGGCGACGGCGACGGGGTCCAAATGGGGTCGGCTTCAAGGGCAAGGACACGATCTCCGGCGGCGCCGGCAACGACACGCTGCGGTCCAACGGCGTTCCGAGCTACGCGACCGACGGCCAGGACACGGGCGACGACATCCTCGACGGCGGCGCCGGAACGGACGTCATCCGCGGCTTCGGCGGGGCGGACACCGTGACGTCGCGCGACGGTGAGGCCGACGACGTCGCGTGCGGCGACAAGGTCGACACCGAGACCGGCGACACGCTCGACACGATCAACGCCGACTGCGAGACGTCCGACGTGCAGTTCGTCGCAGCGCCCGCCGGCCCTGGGCCACCGGCGGGCGGTGCCACGCCCCCCGGCACGCCTGCCACACCGCCGCCGGCGACCTCTGGGACACCGGTCGTGGCCAAGCTGAGGTTCGCGTCGCTGGTCACGCTGCCCGCCATCTCCAAGAACCACAAGTGCGTCAGCCGTCGCCTGTTCCGCATCCGGCTGACCAAACCGAAGAACGACGCGATCCTCTCGGCGGTCGTCGTCCTCAACGGCAAGACACTGAAGACGCTCAAGGGGACGCGCCTCACGTCCGTGATCGACTTGCGAGGTCTGCCGAAGGGCCACTTCACGGTGAAGGTCACGCTCAAGCTGAAGTCCCGAGCGACCGTCAGCGGGACGCGCGCGTATCGGACGTGCGCGTCGAAGAAGTGAGGCTCCACACCAGCTCCCGGTAGCGCGCGCGCCGAGCGGTGCCATTTCAGCGTCCAGCGTGCATCAAATGCGTTAAAGGCTTCCTGGCCGGAGTCCGATGCGTTCGGCTAATGGCCTCTCGTGTCGAACATGGTGTGAGTCGCGCGGCCGGCCGCAAGCAGGCGGCTGCCATCCGCCCGAGCCGCACTCCGTGGCTGGACCACTGGCTCGAAACCGTCGCGGACCTCTCCGCGCTGACGGCGAGTCACCCGATGATGGACGCCGTCATCGACGAGGTCGACGGCCGGATGATCCGCGTCGGCGACAAGTGGCTCGCCGACTTCGCCTCGTGCAACTACCTCGGCTTCGATCTCGACAAGGAGATCATCGATGCGGTGCCGGCCTACCTCGAGGCCTGGGGCACCCACCCGAGCTGGTCGCGCCTGCTCGGCAGCCCCGTGCTCTACGAGCAGATCGAGGAGCGGCTCACGGACCTGCTCGGCTGCGAGGACTCACTCGTCCTCCCGACGATCACCCACATTCACATGTCGGTGATCCCGCTGCTCGCGGCCTCCGGCACCGTCTTCCTGGACGCCCGCGCACACAAGACGATCTATGACGGCTGCCAGGTCGCGCGCTCACGCGGCGCCGCGATCCGCAAGTTCCGCTTCGAGGATCCCGATCACCTGGACGAGCTGCTGGAGGCCGAGCGCGACCCCACGCGGCTGGTCTGCATGGACGGCGTGAACAGCATGACCGGGAACGCTCCCGACCTGCCGGCGTTCGCCGAGGTCGCACGGCGTCACGGCGCGCTGCTCTACGTGGACGACGCCCACGGGTTCGGCGTGATCGGCGAGCGCACCGCCGATGAGTCAAGCCCGTACGGCTCGCGCGGCAACAGCATCGTGCGTCACGTCGGCGAGACCTACGACAACATCGTGCTCGTCGGCGGGTTCTCGAAGTCGTACTCCTCGCTGCTGGCGTTCATCGCCTGCCCGACCGAGCTGAAGCAGTTGCTGAAGGTCGCGGCCCCGCCGTACCTCTACTCGGGGCCCTCGCCCGTCGCGTCGCTCGCGACGGTGCTCGCCGGGTTCGACGTCAACGAGAGCCGCGGCGACGAACTTCGCCGCACCGTCTTCCGGCACACCTCGCGCGTCCTCGAGGCGATGGCGCGGTGCGGTGTTCACACGCCGAACCACTCCGCGCTGCCGATCATCGAGATCCCGCTGCGCGACCACGAGCGCATCGACGCCGTGGGGCGCATCCTCTTCGACAGCGGCGTCTACGTGACGCTCGCCGCCTACCCGCTGGTTCCGAAGAACGAGGTCGGGTTCCGCGCCCAGCTCACCGCGGCGAACACGGATGCGGAGGTCGACGCGCTGATCGCCGCGATCGAGGAGCTCGCCCAGCGTGGCGAGCTTCAGCCGGCCGAGTCCGCGTCCGAGTCTCCGCTGAGGCAGGCGGCCTGATGTCGGCTCGCGCGGCGAACTTCGCGCGTGAGCGGACCTGGCTGCTGTACCTCGCGGTCGGCGCCGCCGGCACGATCGCGTACCTGACGCTGCCGCCGCTGCGCGGGAGCGGGCCGTTCATGAACCTCATGGGGCTCAGCGGCGTGGTTGCGGTCGTGGTGGGAATCCGTCGCAACCGTCCACGCTCGAGCGTCCCCTGGTGGCTCTTCGCGGTCGGGCTCGCCCTGTTCTGGCTCGGCGACGTCTACACCTACAGCTACCCCAAGCTCGTCCATCACGAGGTGCCGTTCCCCTCGATGGGCGATGCGCTCTACCTCGCCGTCTACCCGGCGCTGATGGCCGGGCTGATCGTGATTCTGCGCCGCCGCGGCGCGCAGGGCAACCGCAGTGGCGCGATCGACGCGGGGATCGTCGCGCTCGGGCTGGCGCTGCCCTCGTGGGTCTGGCTGATCGCGCCGTACCTGCACGACGAAACACTCTCGACCCTGCCGAAGCTCGTGTCGGTCGCCTACCCGCTCGGCGACCTGATGCTGCTCGTTCCGGCCGTGGTGCTCGCACTCGACGGCGGTCGCCGCCGGACGTCCTTCTACCTGCTGAGCGCGAGCATCGTCGCGCTGCTGGTGACGGACTTCATCTACGGCCTGATGATCCTCAACGGGACGTTCGACCATCAGCTCAGCCTCGACGTCGGCTGGATCGGGTTCTACATCCTCTGGGGCGCGGCCGCGCTGCACCCGTCGATGCGCGACCTCGACCGCGCGTCGCCGAACGCGACCGCGCGGCTGACGCCCCTGCGGCTGGCGCTGCTGGCAGGCGCGTCGCTGATCGCGCCGGCGATCCTGTTCTTCACCGAGGCGCAGAACGGAAACATCGACGTGCTCGTCGTGATCGGCGCGTCCGTCGTCCTGTTCGGCCTCGTCGTGGCCCGCATGGCCGGGCTCGTGCGCCAGCAGGAGCGGTCGGTCGCGCGCGAGCGCGTGCTGAGCAACGCCGGCGCCGCACTGGCGGCCGCCACCGGTCGCGAGGAGATCCAGCAGGCGGTGCTCGACGCGATCGGACCGCTGTTGGAGGGACCCGGAACGGCCCTGTTGTGTGAGCGGCACGTCGGCGGGCTGCGCATCGTCGCCCGCAGCGACGGGGCGGACACCGACGATGACGCGCTGCTCTCCCCGCCGACCGCCCGCGCGCTGCTGGACCTCGCCGAAGCCCAGGAGCGCCGCGACAGCGACGAGCTCGCCGCAAGCGCGCGCGTCGAGCTGCAGCTCGATGCTGCATACAACCACGCCCTCAGCCTCGGTCTCCACGTTCGCGGAGAGGTTCTCGGCCTGCTCGTCGTGGCCCGCCCGCGGTCCACGGCGGAGCCGATCGTCGCCGCGCTGCGGTCGCTGGCGACCAACCTCGTCCTGGCGCTCGAGAGCGCCACGCTGACCGAGCAGGTCCAGCGGCGCAAGAGCGAGGCCCGCTTCGAGTCGCTCGTCCAGCACTCCAGCGACCTGATCACCGTCGTCGGCCCGGACGCCACGATCACCTACCAGAGCCCCTCCAGCGAGCGCGTTCTCGGCTACACGCCCGAGGAACTGCATGGAACGCGCTTCGACCGTCTGCTCGTCGGCGGGGATCGTGCGCGGCTGCTGCACCTGCTGACCGAGGGCCCGTCGCGCACCGCCGGTGACGGTGAGGTGCTCGAGTGCACGCTGCGCCACCAGGACGGCAGCGACCGCGAGTTCGAGATCCTGCATACCAACCTTCTGGACGACGAGCACGTCCAGGGCGTCGTGCTCAACGCGCGCGACGTCGGCGAGCGCAAGGCCTTCGAAGAGCAGCTCGCCCACCAGGCATTCCACGACGCGGTGACCGGTCTGCCGAACCGCGCCTTCTTCGTCGAGCGCGTTCGCCAGGCGATCGCGCGGGCGCGCCGGGAGCAGACCGGGCTCGCGATCATCTTCCTCGACCTCGACGACTTCAAGACGATCAACGACAGCCTCGGTCACGCTGCCGGCGACGGCGTGCTGCTGTCCGTCGCCAAGCGCCTGGACGCGAGCGTCCGCGCCAGCGACACCGCCGCCCGCTTCGGCGGCGACGAGTTCGCCGTGCTGCTCGAGGACGTCGCGACCGTCGACGAGGGCGCTGAGACGGCCGAGCGGATCATCGAGGCGCTGGCGCAGCCACTGTCGATCGGGGGCAAGGAGCTCAGCATCCGCTGCAGCCTCGGCATCTCGGTGCTCGAGACCGAAGGCCGCGGGGACGCCGACGAGCTGATCCGCAACGCCGACGCCGCGATGTACATCGCCAAGCGTGATGGCAAGGGCGCCTACCGGATGTTCGAGCCCGCGATGCACGAGGGCGTGATGGCGCGCCTGGAGCTGCGGGCCGACCTGCAGCGGGCGCTCACCGCGGGTGAATTCGAGCTCGTCTATCAGCCGGTGGTCCACCTCACGGACGGGTCGGTCGCGGGCATCGAGGCGCTCATCCGCTGGCGCCATCCCGAGCGCGGCATGATGGAGCCCGACTCGTTCATCTCGTTCGCGGAGGAGAGCGGCCTGATCGTCCCGATGGGGCGCTGGGTCCTGCGCGAGGCATGTCGCCAGGCGATGTTGATCGCGCGCACCGCGCCGTTCAACCCGCCGCTCACGATGAGCGTCAACCTGTCGGTCAAGCAGCTCCAGCACAGCGACGTCGTCGCCGATGTTCGAGACGCGCTGACCGAGTCCGGTCTGCCCCCCGAGCTCCTCACCCTCGAGATCACCGAGTCGGTGCTGATGACCGACACCGAGCTGGCCGTCCAGCGCCTGGAAGAGCTGCGCACGATCGGCGTGCGGCTCGCGATGGACGACTTCGGCACCGGCTACTCGTCGCTGAGCTACCTGAGCCGCTTCCCCGTGGACGTCCTCAAGATGGACCGCTCGTTCCTGCGCGAGGGTGCGACCCCGCAGGCGTCGGGTCTGGCGCGTGCGGTCGTCGCGCTCGGCGAGACGCTGCAGCTTGAGGTCGTCGCCGAAGGCATCGAGCACCTCGACCAATGGACCCGTCTGCGCGATCTCGGCTGCGATCTCGGCCAGGGCTTCTACTTCGCGCGTCCGCTGGACGCCGCCGAGGTCGTCTCGACGTTGCAGGACTGGCCCGGCAGGGTGGACGGCGTGGGCACGGAAC
The DNA here is from genome assembly GCA_963721255.1 of uncultured Actinomycetes bacterium. GTDB lineage: Bacteria > Actinomycetota > Thermoleophilia > Solirubrobacterales > Solirubrobacteraceae > F1-60-MAGs163. Next base: position 122,229 of record CAVRIM010000005.1, on the reverse strand, counting down.
CCCGCGACGGCGTGCCTGTCGATGCACCATAGCTACGAGGCACTGGACCGCGCCGACGCTGGAAAGGGCGTGCGCTCACTGGCGCCGCTGCGCCACCGCGACTTCCGCCTGCTGTGGACGGGGATGTCCGTCTCGATGCTCGGGGACGGTGCGTTCCTCGTAGCGATGGCGTGGCAGGTGTACGCGCTGTCGAACACCCCGACCGCGCTCGCGATGGTCGGCATCGCGATGACCGTCCCGACGATCGTCCTGCTGCTCGTCGGCGGCGTTGCGAGCGACCGCTTCGACCGGCGGCGCGTGCTGCTCGGCGCGGACGCGACGCGCGCCGTCGCGGTCGGCGCCCTGGCGGTCCTGTCGATCACGGGCGCGCTCGCGCTGTGGCACATGATCGTGCTCGTGGCCGTCTACGGAGCGGGACAGGCCTTCTTCGCCCCGGCGTTCGACGCGATCGTCCCGGACGTCCTGCCCGCGGCGGAGCTGACGCAGGCCAACGCGCTCGACCAGGTCGTCCGGCCGCTGACGCTGCGGCTCATCGGCCCCGCGCTCGGCGGCGTGCTGATCGAGCTGATCGGCACGGGCGGCGCCTTCGCGCTCGACGCCCTGTCGTTCGCCGTGTCGGCAGGCGCCGTGCTGCTGATGACGCCGCTTCCGCGGCGCGTAGCGCAGCAGGCCGCGTCGGTCTCGTCCGAGCTCAAGGAGGGCTTCAGGTACGTGCGCCGCCACGTCTGGCTGTGGGGCACGTTCGTCACGGCGGCGATCACCTATCTGCTGTTCCTCGGGCCGACCGAGGTGCTGCTGCCGTTCGTCGTGAAGAACGATCTCGGTGGCGGCGGGCTGGAGCTCGGCCTCGTGCTCGGGGCGGGGGGGATCGGCTCGATCGGCTGCGCGCTTGCGATGGGCCAGCGCCGTGAGCCGCGGCGCGAGATCACCTTCATGTACGTCGCCTGGGCGCTCGCGACGGCAGCCGTCGCCGGCTACGGGATCGCGACCGCCGTCTGGCAGCTGATGATCGTCAGCATCGTCTTCAACGGGCTCGAGACGGCCGGCGCGATCGTGTGGATGACCGCCAAGCAGCGCCACATCCCAGGGAGCCTGCTCGGGCGCGTCTCGAGCCTGGACTGGCTGATCTCGATCGGCCTGATGCCGCTCTCGTTCGCGCTCACGGGCCCGGTCGCGGGCGTCGTCGGCGCGCAGACGACGCTCATCGCCGCCGGGCTGCTGGGCGCGGCCATCACCCTCGCGGGGCTGTTCCTGCCGGGGATGCGCGCGATCGAGCAGGAGGTGGCCGCGCCCGCGCACGCGACGGTCTCGGCGTTCAGCACGAGCGGGACTCCGTAGTCGCGTCGCTCACGCGTCGGCCAGCGCCACCTGAAACGCCCCGCGCAGCTCCACGGTCAGGCCGTCGCCGACGAGCCCGACGACCAGCGCCACGTCGCTGCAGCTCGGGCACCGCAGCACGACACCGGCGCCGCGGTAGGCGCGGTGATCGGCGATCGGCCGGTCGTCGCCGCACGACTGGCACCGGCGCACGATGCTCGTGGTGTCGACCGCGAGCAGCTGGGACAGCAGCCCGGCGATCGCGTTTCCGTCGGTGTGCAGGTCGTCCATCTCATCCTCCGGTGGGGCCGAAGCGCTCGGCGTGGATGCGGCGGTAGTCGTGTCCGGCGGCGACGAGCAGATCCGACACGCCCTCGACGAACGGGGTCGGGCCGCAGACGAAGCAGCGTGCGTCGGGGCCGGCTCCGACCTCCGCGAGCATCTCGCCGTCGACCCGCCGCTGCCAACCGCTCCAGCCGGGCGGCGCCGCGCGCGTGTACGTCTGGAAGATGCTCAGCCGCTTTGCGCGGCCCGAGCATGTCGAGCTCGGCGCGGTAGAGCAGGTCGTCCTGCGAGCGCGCCGACACGAGCAGGCGCGCCTCGACCTCGCTCGCCTGCGCGGCGCGGTGGCGCAGCATCGACATCAGCGGAACCAGGCCGGAGCCGCCGGCGACGAGCAGCAGCGGGCCGCCGTCCGCCACGGCCCAGCTGAAGTGCCCGCCGATCGGCCCGCGCACCTCGAACTGGTCGCCGGCCCGCACCTCCTCCACGAGATACGGCGACACCTCGCCGTCGTCGATCACCTCGACGGTGATCTGCACTGCCGGCGCCTCCGGCGCGGATGCGATCGAGTAGGAGCGCTGCGCCTGGTAGCCGTCCTCGGCCGTGAGGCGCAGGTCGACGTGCTGGCCCGCGCGGTGCCCCGGCCACTGCGGCACGTCGAGGACGAGCGTCCGCGCGCGCGGGGACTCCTCGATGACCTCCGCCACCGTCGCCGTGCGCCAGACGACGCGCGGCCCGGGTGTCAATCGCTCCAGTACCGCTGTTCCCGCCACGGGTCCCCGTAGTTGTGGTACCCCGCGGCCTCCCAGAAGCCCGGTTCGTCCTCGAGCGTCAGCGTGAGCCGCCGCACCCACTTCGCGCTCTTCCAGAAATACAGGTGCGGCACGAGCAGGCGCACCGGGCCGCCGTGCTCGGGGGCCAGCGGCTCGTCGTCGTAGGTGTGCACGAGCCAGGCGCGGCCGCCGCGCAGATCGTCCAGCGGCACGTTCGTCGTGTAGTCGCCGTCGCACCACGCGGTCACGTAGTCGGCCTCGGTCTCGACGTTCTCGAGCAGCGTGTCGAGCGACACGCCGGACCAGGTCGTGTCGAGCTTCGACCACTTCGTCACGCAGTGGATGTCGACGGTGAACGTCTCGGTCGGCAGCGCCAGCAGCGCGTCCCACGAGACGGTCACCGGCGCGTCGACCGCGCCGTCGATCGTCAGGGTCCAGTCGGCCTGCGCGGTGTGCGGCGTCGGGCCGGCGGAGAGCACCGGGAAGTCCGGCGTGAGGTACTGGCCGGGAGGGATCCGCGCCGGGTCGACCTGCGGATCGCGGCGGCCCTGAAAACCACGAGAGAAGGCGGGCATGATGGTCTGCCGGGAACCTACGCCCGCGCTCCGCTCGTCGCAAGGCTCCGCGGCGGCGCATACTGCCCGCGTGTCCGCCCGCCAGGATCACCCGCCGGCACCCGTCGTCGCTCGCCGTCAACGTCGGCACGCCCGCGCGACGTCGAGCTCGAGGGCCGCGTGATCCAGACGGCGATCTGGAAGCAGCCCGTCGCGGGCCGCGTCGCGATCCGCGGCGTGAACGTCGCGGGCGACGATCAGGCCGACCGCACGGTGCACGGCGGGCCGGACAAGGCGATCTACGCCTACGCGTCGGAGGACATCGCCTGGTGGGCCGAGCAGCGCGGCACCGATCTCGGCGACGCGCCGTTCGGCGAGAACCTCACGACGCTCGGCGTCGACGTCAGCGGCGCGCGGATCGGCGAGCAGTGGGCGATCGGGCGCGCGCTGCTCGAGGTCCGCCAGTCGCGGATGCCGTGCTTCAAGCTCGGCCTGCGCATGGGCGATCCGCGCTTCGTCCGCGCGTTCGCGAAGGCCGACCGCCCGGGCGCCTACCTCGGCATCCTGCGCGAGGGCGACGTCGGGGCCGGCGACGCCGTCGACATCGTGCACCGGCCCGATCACGACGTGACCGTCGCGCTCATGCACCGCGCGCTGCTCCAGGACCACGACCTGCTGCCGGAGCTGCTCGCGGCCCCGGAGCTGATGCCGGAGTGGCGCGAGTTCATCCTCGAGCGATCCCGGTAGGTTCGTCCGGTGCAGGAACTGAGCGGGTCTTCCGGGGTGCGTCACCGTGTCGGCGCGTGTGTCGCCGTCGTGGTGGCCGCGGTCACCCTGTCGTTCGTCGCGTCAGCGCAGGCCCACCGCGTCGTGGTCATCCACGGCAAGAAGGCCGTCGCCACCTTCCACACGCCGAGTGTGTGAACGCAAGCACTTCTTCACCGCGGTGTTCGGCGGCGAGTACAAGGCGCCGGACTACGCGATGGCGCTGCGGGTCGACGGTTCGCGGGCTTCCGCGACTACCCACTGACCCTGGCGTACGACTCCGTCGTCTTCGTCAAGCTGTTCGGGCCGAACAACGCGGTCTACAGCAACATCTACAAGCCGCCGTTTCCGTCCCCGGGAGCCGGAAGGTCACGTTCGCGGGCGGTGGAAGCTGCTCGGCGTCGGCTTCGGCCCCGCGATGTACAACGCAGACGCGTCCGACGCGGTCGTGCTGAGCGGGGTCGTTCAGTGCAGCTACCCGAAGACGCCGGCCAAGCGACGGCGCTGAACGTCACACGGTCGGACGGCCCTACAGTCCGGCGCTCGTGCGCATCCTCTTCGTCACCCCGATGTGGCCCGGTCCGGACGACCCCGACTTCGGGTCGTTCCTCGTCCCGATCGTCGACGAACTGCAGCGGCTCGGCCACGAGGTCGACGTCGTCGCGATCACCCGGCGCGCGGGCGGCCCGCGGCGGCACCTGCGGCTCGCGATCGAGACGGTCCGCGCCGCGCGGCGCACGCGCCCCGACGTCGTCTTCGCTCACATGCTCTTCCCGGCGGGATTCGGTGCGCTCGTCGGCGCGCGCCTGCGTTCGCGCTCCGCTGGTCGTGATGGCCCACGGCCAGGACGTCGCGAACCTCGATCGCCCGCTCCTGCGGGCGGCGACCGCGCCGGTGCTGCGCGGCGCCCAGGCGCTGATCGCGAACTCGCGCTGGCTCGCCGCGCGGATCCCGCGCAGGCCGGACGCGATCGTGGACTGCGGCGTCGACCTCGAGGCGTTCAGGGCACGCCCGCGCGGTGACGATCCGGCGCCCCACTTCCTCTGCATCGGCTCGCTGACCGAGCGCAAGAACGTGGTCGCGCTCGCGGACGCGTTCGCGCGGATCGGCGAGGGGCGGCTCACGTTCCTGGGCGACGGGCCGCTGCGCCCCGCGCTCGAGGGCCGGCCGGACGTGTACCTGCCGGGCCGCGTGCCGCACGCGGAGGTTCCCGGCTGGATCGCGCGCGCCGACGTCGTCTGCCAGCCGTCGCTCAGCGAGGCGTTCGGGCAGGCGTCGCTCGAGGCGATGGCGATGGAGCGCACGGTCGTCGCGACGAACTCCGGCGGACCGCCGGAGTTCGTGACGCCCGAGGCCGGCGTGCTCGTCGACCCGACCGATCCGGACGCGCTCGTCGCCGCGCTGCGCGAGGCGGCGGGCCGGGGCACGCCGCACGCGGCGGCGCGCACCGCGGCGGCCGAGCACGACGTCCGCCTGCAGACGGCGCGGATGCTCGCGGTGCTCGAGGCCGCGCGCTCTCGCTGACGCGCGCCGTGAGGCTCAGACCTCCTTCGGCACCTTCCCGCTGAGCTGCAGCAGCACCCGCATGCAGCGGTGCCCGGCATCCGACGTCGCGCCGAACATGTTCGGGCAGCCGCCGGGGATGACGCCGATGCCGTGCTCGGTGCAGAACTCGACGGCCGCCTCGGAGCTGCTCCCGGGTCCCATGCCGCGGTGCAGCCAGACGCGCGGGACGCCGGCCTCGTGCGCGTCGGCGACGACCTGCTCGGCGACCTCGGGCGTCGTCACGACGACGATCCCGTCGAGCGGTCCCGGCACGGCCTGGACGGTCGCGTAACACGGGTCGCCCTCGACCTCGTCGGCGTTCGGGTTGACGGCGAACACCTCGTGGCCGGTGTCGCGCAGGCGGCGGTAGATCAGGTTCGCCGGCTGCTTCTCGTCACGCGAGACGCCGGCGACGGCGATCCGGTGCTGGGCGAGGAACTCGTCGGCTGCGTCGCGGAGTGTCGTCATGGGGGCGAGTGCTGCGCGCCGGTCGCGCCGCAGTCGTCCGTACATCCCCGCGATGCGGTCCGGTCAGGTGCCGAGCGCCGCCTCGGCATCTTCCCGCACGACGTCGAGCAGTCCCTGTACCAGCAGGTGGGCGCCGGACCCGACGCCGAGCGTCCAGTAGCGCTGGAACCAGCGGCGGGCGTGCTCATCGGTGGTCGCCGTGCGCATCACGCCCCACAGCAGCGTGCGGTCCGGGCGCGACCTGCGCGAACCCCGAGCGCGTAGATCGTCTTCGCGTAGCCCGGCTGCGTCGAACGTCGCGAACCCCGGCCGCGTCGACCTGCGCGTACTCGATCACCGGGCGCCAGAACCGCCCGACGAGCCCGAGCGCGATCTCCTCGCCGGGCGTCTCGCCGAGCAGCACCCAGCCGCCGTCGGCTGCGGGCAGCGTCGTCGTGTCGCGCAGCGTCAGCCGGTCCGGCATCCCCTCGGGAAGCTCGCCGTGAAGGAGGTGCACGGCGATCTCCGGGAGCGCGCGCATCGCGCCGAGCATCCCGACGAGCGGCTTGCGCCGCCCGACCTCGATCAGGTCGCAGTCCATGAGCGCCGCCCAGGTGGTGGCCGGGTCGGCCGCGACGACGACCGCGACCTCGTCGCTCACGTCGAACACCGGCAGGAGCTGCTCGGCGAACATCGCTGGACGGTGGCGCATCCGGCGGCGCGCCGCGTCCGTGGAGACCACGGTTCAGCGCGCGCACGGCCCGGTCGAGCACGCTGGCGCCGCCGCCGGTGACGACGCGCTCGAGGGTCGCCTGCACGACGCTGTTCGGGACGCCGTAGCCGCCGCGCGTCTCGCCCTCGCGCGAGGCCGCGAAGACCGTCGTCAGCACGCGCCCGCGCGCGTCGACGATCGGCCCGCCGGAGTTGCCGGGACGCAGCAGGCCGCGCACCGGCGTCATCGGGCGCTCGACCGGGCCCTCGCCGTAGGCGTCCTGGGAGATGACGCTCCGCGCCTGGCCGATCCGCGCCGGCTCCACGTCGAACGGCCCGTTGTGCGGATAGCCGAGGAGTGCGCCGGCGGTGCCTGCGGCGGGGTCCTCGACCATGCGCAGCACCGGGCCGCTGAGGCCCGGGACCGCGAGCACCGCGACGTCGTTGCGCGGATCGAACGCGAGCGCTCGCGCAGGGAGCGTGACGCCGCCGCTGCGCGGGCGCACGACCACGTCGCCATCGGTCCCCGCGACGACATGCGCGTTCGTGACGACGACGTTCGGGGCGGCCAGCCAGCCGGAGCCCTCGATCCCCAGGCCGCACGCGGCGCCGAGGATCCGCACGACCCCGCCGGACGCGCGCGCCACGCCGGGTTTGCGCAGGATCGCGGCGTTCGGCGCGGACAGCGTCGTGGTCGTCGGGCCGGAGATCGACGGCAGCGGGTCGAACCGCGCGAGCGCACGCAGGATCGCTCCGGAGGGCGGCAGCGCCTCGTTGAGCGCCTGGAGGATCTCCGACCGCTGGACCTCGGCGCGCAGCGTCCTGACGCCCGGTGTCTGGAGCGCGACCGCTCCCGCGAGCCACGCGAGCCCCAGCGCGACGATGCCGCCGAGCAGCGCGCCGAGGATCGCGTCGGCGGCGGCCAGCGGCGTCGCGCGAAAGCCCCGGCGCGCGCGCAGCCCGATCGTCTCGAACAGCACCGCCATCAGCCCGCCGAGGAGCAGCGCGCCGCCCAGCGCGACGAGCGGCGACCACGGGGAGGTGTCGCCGCCGTGCAGGATCATCGGTCCCAGGCGTGACCCGAGCCAGGCTCCGCCGAGGAACCCGGCGAGCGCGAGCGAGCCGGCGAGAAAGCCGCGGAGCGCGCCGTGCATCGCGGCGGCGATCGCCACGACGATGATGATCCAGTCCAGCGCGGTCATCGGTGTTGAGCGTAGAGCGGGCGGCGGCCGTGCCCCGCCGGTTGCGGGCCCGGCACGTAGGGTTCGCGCGGTGGATGTTCCTCGCCTGACGCTGGCCGAGACCGTCGCGACCGAGGCCGGGCGCCAGGCGCTCGAGGCGTTTCGCTCCGACATCGGCGCCGTGCGCACGAAGCGCGGGCCCCACGACGTCGTCACCGAGACCGACGAGCGGATCGAGCGCCTCGTCGCCGACCTGGTGCTGACCGCGTTCCCGCGCGACGGCCTGATCGGCGAGGAGGGCACGAGCGACCGCGGGTCGCTGAGCGGCTTCACCTGGACCGTCGATCCGGTCGACGGCACCTGGAACTTCGCCGCGGGGATCCCGCACTGGTGCGTCGTGGTCGCGTGCGCCGACGCGGACGGGCCGGTCGTCGGCGCGATCGCCGACCCCGTGCGCGGCGAGCTGTGGAGCGCGGTGCGGGGGTCGGGCGAGCTGCGGCTGAACCGTGCGCCGGCTGCGCCGCGGCCGGTGCGCGAGATCGACGACTCGACCTGGGCCGCGGCGCTGGGCCCTGCGTTCCGCGAGCCGCGCTGGCAGGGACTGCTGGGACGGATCGGGCCGGTACGGCTCATGGGCAGCCTCGCGCTCGACCTCGCCTGGACCGCCGCCGGTCGCCTGGACGCCTTCGCCTACTCGTGTGATCGCAAGCCGTGGGACGTCTGGGCCGGTGAGGTGATGGCGCGCGAGCGCGGCCTCGTGGTTCGTGAGGAGACCGAGTCGCGGCTGCTCGCCGTGATGCCCGCCGGCTGGTGGGAGGAGCTGGGGCTGGAAGCGGGCGCCGGCTGAGGCTCAGCCGGTCGCGGTCGGCGCCACGGTTAGCGCAGGCGCTCGCGCTCGGCCTCGAACTGTTCCTCATAGGGCGGGCGCTCACCTCGCAGCTCCCATGCGGGCAGCTCATCGTGCGTCGGCATGACGTTCCGATCGGCAGGCGAGCGGGCCAACGGGCCGGCTCGGCGCTCGCGTGGCCGGATCTCGTACGGCAGGCCCGGCTGCATGCGGATGAGAGGACTCGAACCTCCACGTCCCGAAGGACACAGGCACCTGAAGCCTGCGCGTCTACCAATTCCGCCACATCCGCTGGCAGGGAGGCGAGAGGGTAGCACCGCAGAGGCGGCGCTCCGGGGCGCCCTTCGGGCCTGCTCACGGTTGCTATCTTGGTCGCCCCGAGCCGCCATCGTCTAGGGGACTAGGACGCCGCCCTCTCACGGCGGAAACCGGGGTTCGAATCCCCGTGGCGGTACTCCGAAAGCCCCGCTGACAGCGGGGCTTTCGTCGTTCTGGGCCGTCTGTTGGCCCCTACGTTGGCCCTGCGCCGTGGGGAGTGAGCGCCGTGCCCCTTCTCCAGAGGTGCGCGGAGAGTCAAGTTGTCAGGGGCGTGAGCTTCGGGTTACGGTCGCCCTGACCCGATCCCTGAAGGAGTGATGCAGATGCGACGTGTCGTTCAGGGCCGAAGTGGGCTGGCGCTGGCGTTCACGCTCGGGCTCGTGATCGCCGTCGCGGGCACGGCGACGGCAGCAAAGCTGATCACCGGCAAGCAGATCAAGGACGGATCGATCAGCGCCAAGGACTTGTCGAAGGTGCTACGTGCGCAGATTGCGAAGCCGGGCAGCCCTGGCCCAGCAGGCACGCAGGGCACGCAGGGCGCGAAGGGCGACCCAGGCGCTCCGGGCGCCGTCGGTCCGCAGGGACCGGGGGCGCGCGACTTCTTGAAGACAGCCGCGAAGAACACGACCCCGGTTGAGCTTGCGAAACTCGACAACGGACTGACGGTCGTCGGGGAGTGCTTGTCTGCATCCGTCTCAATCACCGTGGAGACCACGACCGCCACTCAAACGTTCGAGGGGTCGGGCCTCGTCGGGAGGCTGAGCGCCACGAACGAGACGACCCCGTTCGTGGGGACCGGTGCCTCCGTAGGCCCAGGCGTCAACTCCTCGGGTTCTGTGACCATTGACATGATCGGGCGCGACAAAGCCCTCAACGGCAAGTTCGCGCACATCGTCGCGGGCGGCATCTTCGACAACGCCGCCGGGTGTCGGTTCTGGGGCACAATCACGCCGACGACGTGAACGCCCCTCGGGGGCGTGAAGTGGCCAGCCGGTGGCGACTCGTCCACGGATATCACCGGATGCAACCGGACCCAGCCGGATCGTCACGCTCGCCGGAGTCCCGGTAGCTCTGCCAGCTCTGGCACGAACGCCTCAGGCCAGAGGTCGGCCCGCGCCTGAATGACACCTGAATGACAGAGGTCACCCGTCCCGAGCGGTCTCCAGCGGTGTCCAGCGGGACAACATGCCCGTAGGCGTCACGGAAACCGCTTGTTCATGCGGCTACCCGCGGCGTTCGAATCCCCGTGGCGGTACTTCTGAAAGCCCTGTACATACGGGGCTTTCGTCGTTTCTGGGAACAGCGAGTCCTGACGGATCGCGATCTGGGCTAGCGCGTCGGGTACTTCGACTGCCAGATCGGGAGCGGGAGCTTGATGGTGAACAGGCGCTGTCCGTTGATCGCGGCGGCGTGGTCGAGCACGCGGATCGTGGGCCGCGTCTGGAACTCTCCGCCGAAGGTGCTGTTGCGCCTCAACGTCTTCTGGACTCCAGCCCGGAGCGGCTTGGTCTGGGTCTGCGCTGGTAGCTCGCCTGCGTAGCCCCAGGTGGTGACGACCTTCGCCGCTGCCGTGGAGGTTGCGACCCAGCCTCCCATCCTGCTGCGGAAGACGATGCGGTCCAGCGTCACTCCGGCGGGGGGCTGGGCGGTGATGCCCCACCAGGTGCCGGGCTTGTACTGCCAGGTGTTGCCGTTGAGCAGCAGGTCTCCTGTGTGCTTGACGCCGCAGATCTCCACATAGCCGTTGCACGGAGGGACCGTCTTCGTGCTGCTGGCGGGCGCACCCACGCGCACCCGCAGCGCGCCGGGGTTCTTCGCCGGGCGCGGGATCGTGAACGCGCGCGTCAGCGAGAAGGGGGCTTCGGTCACGGTGACCACCCGAGCGGCGTTGCCGACCGGCTTGCAGGTCGGTCGAGAGGGCGCGTCGGGGGCGTCGACGGGCTGCTTGTAGTTCTTCGAGGTGACCGTGCAGGGAGCCACGCTGATGCTCAGCTTCCGGGTCCCCGCCACGCTCGCCCCGGCCAGCCGCACCGTTACGCGCACGCGCCCGCCGGTCTGGCGGACGTTGGCCTCCATGCGGGTCAGGCGCACGCCCTCGCCCGTTCCGGTGGTCGCGATCTCCCGCGGGTAGGTGTCGGTCATCCCAAGCGCGCTGGCTTGCGACGGGAGTGCGAGCGACGCGAGCAGCGCGGCGCCAGGAACAAGAGCAAGAAGGCGATGCCGGACCATCCATCGATGGTCCCAAGTGGCGCAGGCGCGCGCATCGGTACTTGCGTGCCCCGCAGGCCGTCCAAAGTGCGGCCAACTTCCGTGGTGCGATGGCGCAAACCCCGACCCTGGGCGAGACTTGGAGTGGTCGCCGCTCCGGGACTCTCCCGCTGCCTCATGGCCAGACACGGCTGCGGTGCTCCGCGATGGACGAGGATGTGAATGACGACCCTCAAGCGGTCACTCCGCAGCCCTCCGGTGGGGCACTACGGATGCAGCGGGTCACTCAACGAGACATCGTTGTGACCATGTTCGTCAGCATCCAGAACGCCGGTCCTCAATCCGAGTCGCTGGACGTCAGTCGATCGCTGGCTGCGTCCCTGGCTCCAGGCCGCCACGAGCTTTCATCGGGGCGGCTGGAGCGCGTGTACGGCGAGGCTCCGATGACGCCGAGCGTCCGTACCCGCGTCGCAGCCGAGTTGGACCACGTTGGTCTGGTCATCCTGAGCGAGCCGTGCAGCGAGCCGCTTGTCGTCGCCAAGCAGCCTGAGACCCCGAGGTTGGGCACGCGCGAGCGCGCGAGTCATCATGCCCGGCGGGTGAAGGTGCTGGCCGATCTGGCCGCTGACGAAGCCGTGCGGTCGGGCCGGCCGGTCGCGCTCTCAGCGATGACCCACGAGGAGCGCGAGATCGTGCGGGAGCACCTGCGCTGGCGTGTCGACCTGGTGGCACGCTCTGAGGGAGAAGACCCCGAGCGGCACGTCGTGGTCATTCCGATCTGACGGGCGCGCTGGTGCGCGTCGACCGTGACGCTCCAGGGCGAGTGGCGAAGGCGTCGATCCGCCGGTAGGGCGTCGTTGACACCCGGAGTAGAGTCGGTCGGGACGAGGGCACGAGCAGTGACGCCTGCCGCGGCGGCACCACATGACTTCTGAGGTTCTTCAAACCACAGGAGTCCCATGTCCGACACCTTTCGCGCGCCCGGCAGTTCCCGTCATTCGCCGCTGCCATTCGCCTGCGCCTGGTCACGCGACGGCTGCAAGCCCGGCGTCATGTCCGTCGGCGGCGAACTGGACATCGCGACCGCCCCCTGGTTGGCGGGCGCGCTCCACGACGCCGTCTCGCCGACGCAATCCGTCGTGCTCGACGTGAACGAGATGATCGTGCTCGACCTGAACGAGCTGACGTTCATGGACGTTCTCGGGCTGCACGCGATCATCGACGCGACCGCTCGGGCCCAGCGCCTCGGCCGCCGGCTGGTGCTCCTGTGCGGATCGCCCGCGGTTCAGCGGGTCTTCGCGCTCACGGGCACCACCGACGCGGTCGAGTTCCACGACCGTTCCGGGATTCAACCCGGGTCGGTCTGAACGTCCGGGATGTGGTGGTCGCAGGGCGCGGCCGGCAGGTCGACGCGCACGGGTCGCCAGCCACTCGAGCGGAGCGCCTTGACGGCCTGCGCCCGCGTCGACGCCTGGATCATCCCCCGCTGCTCTTCACCCTTGACGTCCTCTGCGATGTATGGGTAGACGGGCATGCCTTCACGCTACGCCGCGGGCCCGGCGATTTCCATGCGCTTTTTCCCCGGCTCGCCGCTGCGTAGTCGTCCGGAAGACTCAGCCCGGCAGGTTCTGAAGCCCCACCACGCTGCTCCAGGCCACCCGCGACGGCGGACTCGTCACGCCCGCCTCCTGCAGCGCCGGTCCGAGCCTGCCCTCCATGAAGGCGCCCTGTGCCTCGCGCGATTCCCACACCTCGACGACGGTCAGCCCGTCGTCCGCAACGCCTCCGACGTGAAAGAGCAGACCTGCGGGCCAGTCGCCGGCACCGGTCTGGGCGTCGAGCCCGAGAAGGGCGTTGACGGCTGCGTAGTCGCCCGCTCCAAGACCCGCGAACTCGAGAACCAGTGCTTCGGCCATGACGATCTCCTCCGGTCGGTGCTGTCACGCGCGACACTCGCACCACGGTGGGCCGCGCGCAAGCGACCCGAACGGCTCGCCGTCGCGTCGATCGAACGTCCGCTAGCCTCTGATCAGGTCTTAGGGTTCCCTAACCCGCCGCGACGTTCACGTGTCCTTCTCCGAAACCGCACTCCTCGGCGCACTCGCCGGCTTCACGATCTTCATCGGGCTGCCCGGTCGGGCGCCTCGATCGCCTCAGCTCGCGCGTGCGCGTCGGCCTCGCGATGTTCTCGGTCGGCGTGCTCGTGTTCCTGCTCGTCGACGTGCTGAGCCACGGGTTCGCGATCAGCGAGGAGGCCGTGACCGCCTTCAAGGACGGCGACGGCGAGCTTCGGGCGCGCCGCGGGCCTCTCGCTGATGCTCGTCGGCGGATTCACGCTCGGCTGCGCCGGCCTGGGCATCATCGAGCGCCGGCTGCGCAGCGGCACCTCGAAGCCGCCGCCGCTCGCCGGCGGCGCGACCGACGTCGTGAGCCTCGAGGACGAACTGCTCGTGCTCGAGCACGTCGACCGCGCACGCGCGCACGCGCTGCGGACCGGGCTGATCATCGCCGGGGCGATCGGCCTGCACAACTTCGCCGAGGGCCTCGCGATCGGCGTGTCCGCGCAGGCCGGCGAGATCGGCCTCGCGACGGTGCTGATCGTCGGCTTCGCGCTGCACAACGCGACCGAGGGGTTCGGCATCGTCGGCCCGCTCGGCGACGTCAAGCCGTCCTGGCGCTGGCTCGCGCTCGCGGGCCTGATCGGCGGCGGCCCGACGTTCATCGGCGCGATGGTGGGCTACAACGTCACGAGCCAGCCGCTCGAGCTGCTCTTCTACGCGGTCGCCGGCGGCGCGATCCTCTACGTGATCGGCGAGATCTGGCACGGCATGCGCCGCTACGGGCATCGCGAGCTCGGGCTCGTGCTGCTCGCCGCCGGCTTCGCCGCCGGGGTCCTGACGGACCTCGTCGTCGTCTACGGCGGCGGCTGAGCCGGCCGTCAGCCGGCGTCGGGCCAGATCAGCCGGGGCGTGTACGTCTCGCCGGCGCGCACGAAGCGCCCGGTCACCTTGCTGAGCTCGAACCACTCCGAGCCCTGCTCGGTCTCGACGCAGCACCCGCCGGCCCTCGACGGCGGTCACGATCCGCCCGGGGTCCATCGACGCGAGGTACTGCACGAGCACCGCATCGCCGACGGCGGGCACGGGGCGAGAGGGACGCATGCGCAGAGTGTCCTCCGATCACGCGCTGCGGGCATCAGCCCGAGAACGACGAGGCGCCCCCGCAGGGGCGCCTCGCGGTCGCAGATGTGGTCGCGCGTCAGCCGGTCGCCGGAGGCGTCGGGCGCACGAGCGTGATCTCGTCCCAGACCGGGCCGTCCGCGGTCAGCTTGAGCTCGGCCTCGTGGACGATCGCGCCGGGCTTCAGGTCGGCGATCGTGCAGGGAGCCGAGGACCGGGAGGCCGCCGCCGGTGGCAGGCCGCCGCCGGTCGGCATGCCGCCGGCCGTCACGCCGGGCAGGCCGCCGCCGGTGCAGTCGCCGCGGTCGCCCTGGCCGTCGTCGCCGGGACCCTGGTTGTCGCCCTGGTCGTCGCCGCCCTGACCCTGATCGCCGTGCGAGGAGGAGTGGGCGTGGTCACCCTCGTCGTCGTCCTGGCCGTCATGGCCGTGACGGCGATCGCCGGCGCACTTGATCTCCGTGTCGGCGGTGACCTTGCCGCTGACGGGAAGGCCGCCGTGGTCCCGGCGTGATCACGAGCGTGCCGTCGGCGAACGAGGTGACCGTGCCGACGTCCTCGCTGCCGTCGCGCATGCCGTCGTCGTCGGTGTCGCTGTCGCGCGGGTTGGTGCCGGCGGCGAACTCGGCGGCGTTGACGGAACCGTCGCGGTCCTGGTCGCGGCCGGCCTGGTTGACGCGCAGGCTCAGGTGGTTGCGGCGCTCCCAGCGATCGGGGAGGCCGTCGCGGTTGCGGTCGGCCTTGTGGGCGACCTTGGCGCCGTGGCGCGCGTGGCGCTTGGCGCCCGCCGTCGCCGGAAGCGCGGCCAGCATGGCGAGCGCGAACAGGGCGAGCAGCGTGCGGAAGGTGATGCGGGACATGAGGGACAGACGCTCCTTGTCGGGTGGTCGTCTGTTACGACAGCACCCGTGGCCCGGCGTGACGGTCGGCTGGACGTCCGTCCGATTCGTGGCGCACTCGGTCGGCGCGCGGACCGCCGCATCGCCCGCCGCCTCAAGGGGGAGGGAAGGGCGGCGGGCGAGGCGGTCGGAATCTGCTGCTTCCGTGGCCCCGGTCGCGGGGGTCCAGTTCTCACGACCGTGGCTGTTCAGGCCCCTACCCGGGCTCCGAGACTGCTCAAACACGCGTCGCCCGGAAATGTTTCGCGCCTCACGTTCGCAGCAGCGTTCCGACGACCGTGCAGGTCTGCGTGCCGGTGAGCTCGCCGAAGCCGAGCATCGCGGTCTCCACGTGCCCGTCGGCCCCCAGGTAGGTGACCTGCGCGGTGCCGCGCCCGCTGTGGGCGACGAACAGGTCCAGGTCCTCGCCGGGGTTGAGGTCCGCGTCGTCGAACACCGCGACGCTCGCGGGGGACTCCGAGCCGGTGACGGCGCTCGCGCGCACGAGCGCGTGCGCGGTCGTCGACCGGCGACGAGCGTGAGCTGGCCGGCCGCGCTGCACGAGCCGCTGATCTCGAGCCCGCCGTCGGCCCCGACGACCCTGGCCGTCCCGCCGAGCGGGATCGTCGAGGCGATGCCGTCGACGTGCTGCCCGGCGACCTCGTCGGCGACCTTCGCCCGGTCCGCGGTCGTCGCGGTCGTCGCGCGGTCCGCGATGACGGCGGCGGCGACCTTGCCCGATGCCCTTGCCGTCGAAGTCGGCGGCCGAGAGCGAGCGGTCCTTGACCTTGGCGCCGGTGACCGCGTCGCGGGCGAGCTCGGAGCCGGTGACGGCGGCGGGGCGAAGCTGCGCGCGACCGACGCTGTTCTTCGGGATCTGGATCGGCCGTGTAGCCGACGCCGCCGAGCGCCACGAACGAGCGCCACCAGTCGCGACGATCATCGACGGTTCGAACAGCCGACGGTGCGGCATGATCTCGTCCCCTCCCCAGAGGCGCTGCTCGCGACGCGCGACCCCCAGATCGCGCGGCGCCTCGGCCGACACTACGCCGCCGGGAGCGATCGGCGCAAGTGCGCCGGGCGCGCCAACCCTGACCGTCCGGCTAGCAGGGCTCCGCCGTTCGGCCTACGATCAGACGCTGGTGCTCCGCCTCAGCCTCATCCTGTCGATCCTGGTCGCGGCGCTCGCGCTGCCGGCCGCCGCATCCGCGACCTTCCCGGGCGCAGAACGGCCGCATCGTCTTCGCGTCCGACGGCCTCTCGTGTACGCCCAGGTGCAAGCTCGCGCCGAGGCTGTTCACGATCGATCCGGACGGCGGCAACCTGTGGCCGGTCGGCGCCGGCATCTTCACGCGCGGCGCCCCGTTCGCGGACGGGAACCCCAAGTGGTCACCGGACGGCCGGCGCATCGCGTTCGATCGCCAGACGCTCGACGGCAGCGGCTCGATCGTCGACGAGAACGTGTGGGTGATGCCGGAGTCCGGCAGGAACGCGCGGCTGCTCGTCCACGGCCGGCTCGCCGGCTGGACGCCCGACGGCCGGGTCGTGATCAGCGACGCGGCCACCAACGCGCTCGCGCTCGTCAACCCGGACGGCAGCGGGCTGACGAGCATCAGCGATCCGTTCGACGGCTCGACGTGGGCGTGGTCGCCGGACGGCCGCTCGATCGCCTTCGCAGCGCGGGTCGGACATCTTCGTGATGAACGCGGATCTCTCGGCCCAGGCGGACGTCACCAACACGCTCGGGCTCGCGGACGGCGCGCCGAGCTGGTCACCGGACAGCGCACGGATCGCCTACTCGTGCCAGATCCCGCTCTTCAGCAACATCTGCGCGGCCGGGCCGGACGGCGCCGGCGCCACCAGCCTCACGACGTTCGCCGAGCCGCTTCGCGGCACGGCAGCCCGTGTACTCGCCGGACGGCCGCTCGATCGCCTTCGGGCGCACCGCGGCCTATCCCGACGGCCGCTGGACCCTGTGGAAGATGAACGCCGACGGCTCGCGGCAGCGCGAGATCACGCGCAGGCCGGTCACCGCGCTGGACTGGCAGCCGCTGCGGTCGCGGGGGTCACGGGTCCGCAGACCGCTGAGGTGGCGGCGCAGGAACTCGAGCTGGTCCGCGACGACGGCCTCGTGCTCCGGTCCGTCGTAGATGTCGAAGTGGTCGACGCCCGGGTAGGTCCGCAGCTCTCCGAAGGGCGCCCGGCGCGCGGCGGCGATCGCGGGCCCGGACGGGCGACGCGGTCCGCCTCGCCGACGCAGACGAGCCACGGGCAGTGCAGCGTCGGCGGCGTGCCGCGCGGGGCGGTAGGGGCGGCCGAGCAGCCAGCGCGCCGAGACGCGGTCGCGCCAGCGTGAGTCCTCGCCGGTCGCGACGACGCGCCGCCAGCCCTCCTCGGCGCCCGGCGCGTTGATGAACGCCGCCTCGTCCGGCTGTCCGACGGCGGGCAGGTGACGGCCGGCCGCCGCGGCGACGAGCACGCGGACGGTGACGCGCGGGGAGGAGCGGTGGGCCTGGCGCACGATGTCGACGAACGGGACCTGGCTGATCGCGGCCGCGACGCGCGGGTCGTCAGCGGCCGCGGCCAGCGCGTTGCCGCCGCCCATCGAGGACCCGAACGTGACCACGCGGTCGGGGTCGA
This sequence comes from uncultured Actinomycetes bacterium, assembly GCA_963721255.1. GTDB lineage: Bacteria > Actinomycetota > Thermoleophilia > Solirubrobacterales > Solirubrobacteraceae > F1-60-MAGs163. The sequence goes on along the minus strand of CAVRIM010000005.1, from coordinate 104,587 downwards.
TGCCGGGCAGCGAGCGGGCGAACGCGATCGCGGCGCGCCAGTCGTCGAGCTGGCGGGCGGGGTGGAAGAGATCCGGCTCGCCGCCGCTGTCCCCGAAGCCGCGGTGGTCGAAGACGAGCGCGGCGACGCCCGCCGCGGCGAAGCGCGCCGCGAACGGGCCGAGCCGGTCGCGACGGGTCCCCGAGAGCCCGTGGGCCATCACGACGATCGGGCTCGGGGTCTCGTCGCCGCTCGCGTCGTAGAGCCAGGCGGCGCAGGCGTCGTCGCCCGAGGGGAAGGTCAGCTCGTGTCGGTTCATGCCCCATCAACGGGGCGCGGCCGCGGAACGTGAGATCAGGCCGACGCGGCGCAGTCGCGCAGCGTGCGGAGCTGCTTGCGCATCATCACGAGGTCGCCCGCGGGCAGCACGGCCGAGGCGAGCGCCACGGCCGCGCGTCCATGGCCGTAGCGGGTGAGCAGCCGCACGAACAGCCGGCTGGTCGCCGGCCCGGTGGAGGCCGCCTCGTACGTCCCGACCACGCGCCCGAACAGCGGGCCCTCGTGCACCACCGTGATCGAGCGGCCCGGGTCGAACTCGGCCAGCCGGAAGATCGTCATGAAGCGCTGGCCGACCTCGAGCTCGCTCGAGGCCCGGAGTCAGCGTGCGCGGGCTGCGCCGCCCGCGGTTGTCGATCCAGTCGTAGCTGTACGGCGCGACGCGCAGCTGACACAGCCAGCGGAAGAGCGTCTCGGCCGGAGCGTCCACCTCGACCGCGCGGATCAGCACGTGATCGGGACGGTCGATGTGCGCATCGCACGGCAGCGCGCGCTCGCGCTCACCGGGCTTGGCGCCCCAGGTCGCGAACGGGCCGGCGGGAAGGACGAAGCGCTTGGAGTCGGCGATGACGGAATCCTCGCACGCAGGGTTGAAGGCGGCGCGCGCCGCTGTCGATGACGAAGACGTGGAGATGCCCACCCCCCGAACCCTCGCGATCGCCGCGGCGATCGTCGTGCCGCTCGCGGGCTTCGGCTGGCACCTGCGGTCCGAGCGCCTGCACATCGAGCAGCGCGCGAGCGCCGCGGCGTCGCAGGTCGCGGGCCGCAGCGTGAAGGTGCACTGCCCCGGGCAGCTGCGGCGGCGCTTCATCAAGGAGATCCACGACGGCGAGGTGCAGTTCGTCGACGGCCGGCCCGGCGGACGAGACGCACGTCACCGCGCGCGTCTGCGACGGGATCGGGCGGCTGCTCGACCAGGGCGCCGCGCTCGACCTCGCCTGCCTGCAGCTCGACGCCTGCTCGAAGGACGACACCGCCGTCGCCTACGGCGTCGCGGTGCTCACGCACGAGTCGGTGCACATGCGCGGCGTGATGGACGAGGCTGCGACCGAATGCCAGGCGGTCAGCCGGTCCGCCGGGGTCGCGCAGGCGCTCGGCGCCTCACCGCAGGCGGCCGCCTACATCGCGGACTGGCAGTTCTCGGTCGCCGACGATCAGCTTCCCGAGCAGTACCAGACGACGGCGGACTGCCGCCGGCCCGGCGCCGCCTGACCCGATCCCGCTCACCCGGAACTGCGAACGCCCGCCAGACCGGACGCGAGGGGGGGTTCGCATGTGTCCTGGCCGGCGGGCGTCGCGTGCGATCTGGGAAAGATCGTCGGCGGACATCCATATCCGTTGACCGGGGCTTCGCCGCCGCGCCGGCGACTCCTTCAACGTCCGCGCGAGCGTCGTGTCAGGCGCGGAAGCGGCCCGGCTCCCACAGCGGCTCGTCGCCGCCGTTGGCGCCGCGGCTGAGGATGAAGAGCAGGTCGGAGAGGCGGTTGAGGTAGCGCACGACCTCGGGGTTCGCGTCCGTCGACGAGCAGCGCGCGGCGCTCGGCGCGGCGGCACACCGTGCGGCAGACGTGCAGCTGCGCCGCGGCCGCGGTCCCGCCGGGCAGCACGAAGGACTTCAGCGGCTCGAGCGTGGCGTTGACCTCGTCGCAGCGCTGCTCGAGCCAGGTCACCTGCTCGGGCACCAGGCGCAGGCGCTCGCGGCCGCCGGTCTCGGTCGCTCTCCGGGACGCAGAGGTCGGCGCCGAGGTCGAAGAGGTCGTTCTGGATGTGGCGCAGCCACCGGACGTAGCCGTCGGGCAGCCCGGCGACGGTCAGCGCGACGCCGATCTGCGCGTTCAGCTCGTCGACCGTGCCGTAGGCCTCGATCCGCGGATCCGTCTTGGCGACGCGCGACATGTCGCCCAGGTGCGTCTCGCCGTCGTCACCCAGGCGGGTGTAGATGCGGGTGAGGTTGACGGTCACGACGCAAACCGTAGTACACGGCACGCAGCGCGGCCCGGGTATGCTTGGCGCGTTCAAGGTCGGTGGTGAAGGGAAGTCCGGTGAGATTCCGGCGCGGACCCGCCACTGTGACCGGGCGACGTACCCCACCCGCACGCGAGAGCAGCCACTGGCGCCGATGAGGCGCCGGGAAGGCGCGGGAACGGGGGCCCGGGAGCCAGGAGACCTGCCTCCGGCCGTCATAGCGCATACGCCCTCGTGGAAAGGGGTGGCCCATGGCCCGCCGTACCCGTTTTCTGACCGCAGGCACCGTCCTGCTCGCCCTGCTGATGCCGTCCGCCGCGCTCGCCGCGGATCCCGGCGACGGTGACCGTCCGCGTCGAAGGCGACGCCGACACGCTGCTCGTCCGCACGACCGTGCCGGCGAGCGGCCCGGCCGTTCGTGCGCGACGGCAACTCCTGCCCCGGCGACAGCGCCGCCGCGGCGCTCGATCGCGCGACCGCGGGATCCTGGAGCGGCACCTGGAATGCCGGCTTCTCCGACTGGGAGCTCACCACGATCAAGGGTGAGAGCCACAGCTTCGCCGCCGCCGCCTACTGGGGCTTCTTCCTCGAACGAGGCCGTCGCGAACGCCGGGATCTGCACGCAGAAGGTGCAGGCCGGCGACCGGCTGCTCTTCGCGCCCGCGCCGTCCAACTTCGACCCGGTCGGGGTGCTCACGCTCGAGGGCGTGCCCGCGACCACGGCGCCCGGAGCGCCGTTCACGGTGACCGTGAAGCGCACGGCGACGGGCTACGGCGGCCCGCCCGACTACCTGCCGGTCACCGAGACGCTGCCGCTGGCCGGCGCGACGATCGCGCTGCCGGGCGGGGGCACGGCGACCACCGGCGCCGACGGCACGGCGGCGGTCACGCTGACCGCCGGCGGCCCGGCGTCGCTGCGCGCGACGCAGCAAGGGTGACGTGCGCTCCGCGGTCGAGACCGTGTGCGCGACGACCGGCACGGATGGCGCTCTGCGGCTCGCGGTCCCGGACGCCGAGTCGCGGCCTCGTCCGGCTCGACGGCCGCCGCGCCGGACACCACGCCGCGCGCTCGCCCGTGTCGGGCGGACCTGCGGAGGGCGCAGCGCTTCAAGCGCGGGAAGGCACCGCGCACGCTGTCGGGCAGCGTCGCCGTCGACGCCTCCGGCCTGAAGGACGTCCTGCTGCGGATCACGCGCCGCTCGGGCAAGCGCTGCGAGACCTACGACGGCGGGCAGCGAGCGCTGGGTGCGTCGCGAGCCGCTGCGGGACCGAGGGCGGGAAGTTCTTCTCGATCGGCAACCGCGCCGACTGGTCCTACCTGCTGCCCGGGGCGCTCAGCCGCGGGCCGCTACGTGCTCGACATCCGCACCGTCGACGGCGCCGGCAACGTGACGCGCGGCGCCGATCGCGGCGAGCGATCCCTCCAAGCCGCGGACGCGCGTCGTCTTCACGGTCGGCTGAACCGGTGCGCCGCCCGCCCAGGACTCCGTGCTCGCCGCCGCGCTCGCGCTCAGCGCGGGCGCGGCCGGGTGCGGCCTGGGCCCGGGCGGCAGCTCGAGCGGCGACGCGCTGACGCTGACCGTCACGCGGGACTTCGGCACGACGCCCGTGCTCGAGCGCACGCAGAAGAAGGCTCCCCGACTCCGAGACCGTGATGCGGCTGCTGCAGCGGCGGGCGCAGGTCACGACGCGCTACGGCGGCGGGTTCGTCCAGTGCGTGAACGGGATCTGCGGCGGCTCGGAGGAGGGCAGCCGCGTCGACTGGTTCTACTTCGTCAACGGCGTCGAGGCCACGAAGGGCGCGGCCGCCGTGAAGGTGCAGCGGCGGGGACCACGTCTGGTGGGACCACCGCTCGTGGGAGGCGACCGACCACGTGCCCGCGGTCGTCGGCTCGTTCCCCGAGCCGTTCCTGCACGGCCCGGGGGACGACAAGCGCCTGCCCGTCCGCGTCGAGTGCCTGAAGCCGCAGGACCAGGTGTGCAAGGACGCGCAGGCGGCGCTCGTGCGACTACGACATCTCCGCGTCGAAGACGACGCTGCGCAGCTCGATCGCGCAGGACACGCTGCGCGTCGTCGTCGGCACGTGGGACGTGCTGCGCGAGGACGGGGCGCTCCAGCCGCTCGAGGACGGCCCGTCCGCGAGCGGCGTGTTCGCCGAGCCGCGCGCGGACGGCACGCAGCATCGCGCTGCTCGACCACGCGCGGGAAGGTCGTGCGCACGCTCGGCGCCGGCGCCGGGCTCGTCGCCGCCACGCGCGTCGGCGAGGACCAGCCGGTCTGGGCGATCACCGGGCACCGACGACGCCGGCGTCGCCGCGGCCGTGCGCGCGTTCAGCCGCGCAGACGCTGAGGAACCACTACGCCGTCGCCGTCGAGAACGGCGCGCGCCGGTCCCCGGTCCCGCTCATCGGGCGGAGCGCGCTGATGTACCGGCGCCGCGCGAGCCCGCTGCACGCGGCGCGCGCCGGTGTCAGCGCGCTGTACGGCCTCGCGCTCGTCGACGCTCGCGCTCGTCTCGACGCATCCGCTGCTGCTGGCCGCCGTCGCGGTCGGCGGCCGTCGGCGCCGGCGTGCTGGCGGGCGATCGGGCCGGACCTGGCGCGGGCCGCGCGCTTCGCCGTGCCGCTCGCGCTGCTGCTCGCGGTCGTCAACGCGCTCGTCGTGCGCGACGGCCTCACCGTGATCGCGCGGTTCGGCGAGGTGCCGCCGTTCGGGCAGATCGACGTCACGCTCGAGGCGCTCGCCTACGGCGCTCCTCGTCGGCGCTGCGCGTCGTCGTCGTGATCCTCGCCTTCGCGCTGCTCGTCGCGATCGTCGACCCCGACGAGGTGCTGCGGGCGCTGCGGCGCGTGTCGTTCCGCTCGGCGCTGACCGCGGTCCTCGCGACGCGGATGGTGCCGGTGCTGACGCGCGACGCGCAGCGCATGGACCTCGCGCTGCGCTCGCTGCCCGGACGTCGACCGCTCGGACCACGGCGGTGCGCGTCGCCGTCGTGCGCGCGCTCGCGGCCGGTGCCCTCGACCGCGCCGTCGACGTCGCCGCGACGCTCGAGCTGCGCGGCTACGCGACGCGCCGCGGCAGCGCGCCGGCGCGCGCCGGTCGCCGTGGTCGCGCCACGACGCCGCGCGTCCTGCGCGTCGGCGCTCGTGCTCTGGGCGACTCGCGCTGTGCGGCGGCGATCGCGCGGGTCGGCGGCCGTCGAGCCCTACCCGCGGATGACGATCACGACGACGGCGGCCACGATCGCGCTCGCCGCCGCGTCGTGGTCGTGATCGCGGTGCTGCCGTTCGCCTCGCGGCGCGGGGTGGGGGACGCATGAGCACGCTGCGCCTCGAGCGCGTGAGCTACCGCTACCCGGACGCCGCCGGCGCCCGCGCTCGACGACGTCTCGCTGAGCGTCGAGCCGGGCGAGTTCGTCGTGCTCGCCGGCCTCTCGGCGTCGGGCAAGTCGACGCTCGTGCGCGCGGCCTGCGGGCTCGTGCCGCACTTCCACGGCGGCACGTTCACCGGCCGCGCCGTCGTCGGCGGCATGGACACGCGCGAGCACGGCCCGGGCGACCTTGCGGCCGTGTGCGGCACGCTGCTCCAGGACCCCGAGACGCAGATCGTGATGGGCACCGTGCGCGCGGAGCTCGCCTTCGGCCTCGAGAACCGCGGCCTGCCCGCCGTCGGCCGTCGCCCGCGGGGTCGAGGAGGCGGCGCTCGCGCTCGGCATCGCCGACCTGCTCGACCGCTCGACGCACGAGCTCTCGGGCGGCGAGCTGCAGCGCGTCGCGCTCGGCGCGGCGCTCGCCGGCCGCCCGCCGCTCGTCCTGCTCGACGAGCCGACCTCGCAGCTCGACCCGGTCGCCGGCGACGAGCTGATCTGGCTGCTGCGCCGGCTCAACGAGGAGCAGGGGACGGCGGTCGTCCTCGCCGAGCACCGGCTCGAGCGCTGCCTCGCGCACGCCGACCGCGTCGTCGTCCTGCGCGACGGCGCGATCGTCTGCGACGCCCCGCCGCGCGAGATGCTCGAGTGGGCGGCCGAGCACGAGCCCGCGCTGCTGACGCCGTCCGCCCGGCTGCTCGCCCGCGCCGGGCTGCGCCCGCCGCCCAGCGGCGTGAAGGAGGCGCGCGCGACGCTGCGCGCCCACGGCCTGCTGCCGGATCCGGCGCAGGCCGCGCTCGCGGCGGCGCGGCGCCGGCGCCGCGCCGCGCGAGCGCCGGCGGCTCGCGCTCCCGCGCCGGCGCGCGCGAGCGCTCCCGAGCCCGCGGTCGCCGCGCGCGGCGTGTGGCAGGAGCTCGACGGCGGCCGCGCGATCCTGCGCGCCGTCGACCTCGCGCTGGCGCCGGGCGAGCGCGTCGCGCTGATGGGCCGCAACGGCGCCGGGAAGTCGACGCTGCTGCGCCACCTCGCCGGGCTCCAGCAGCCGACCCGCGGCAGCGTGACCTCCACCGGGCGCGTCGCGCTGCTGATGCAGAACCCCGGCGACTACCTGCTGCGCGAGCGCGTCGGGGACGAGGCGCCGCCCGCCGCGCTCGAGCGCGCCGGGCTCGCCGGGCTGGAGGACCGCCACCCGCGCGACCTGTCCGGCGGCGAGCGCCAGCGGCTCGCGCTCGCGATCGTCCTCGGCGGCGGCACGCCGCCCGCCGCGCTGCTGCTCGACGAGCCCACGCGCGGGATGGACCGCGCCGCCAAGGGCACGCTCGTCAGCCGCCTGCGCGAGCTGTCCGGTGCCGGCGTCGCCGTGCTCGTCGCGACGCACGACGCCGAGTTCGCGGCCGCGCTCGGCCGAGCGCGTCGTGCTGCTCGCCGACGGCCGCCCGATCGTGGACGCGCCCGCCGCGGAGGTCCTCGCGGGCGGCTGGCACTTCGCGACCGAGACCGCGCGCGTGCTCGCCGAGGACGCGCCCGCCGCCGGCGTCCTCACGCCCGAGCAGGGCGGCGACCTGCTGCGCGGGCGGATGACCGTGGAGGTGGACGCCGATGACCTGGGAGCTCGGCGCGCTGATCGTCCTGGGAGCCGCGCTCGTCACGGGCTTCACCTGGTACGAGCGCTCGCACCCGACGTCGCGGATGCTCGCGCTCGTCGCGACGCTCGCCGCGCTCGCCGCGCTCGGGCGGATCGCGTTCGCGCCGCTGCCGAACGTCAAGCCGACGACCGACATCGTCCTGATCGCCGGCTTCGCGCTCGGCGCCGCGCCCGGGCTTCGTCGTCGGCGCGATCGCCGCGCTCGCCTCGAACCTCGTCTTCGGGCAGGGTCCGTGGACGCCGTGGCAGATGGTCGCCTGGGGGCTCTGCGGCGTCCTCGGCGCCGTCCTGGGGCGCCTCACCGGCCAGCGGATGGGGCGCGTGCCGCTCGCGCTCGCCTGCGGCGGCGCGGGCCTCGCGTTCGGCGTGATCATGGATGCGTCGGTCTGGGTGACCTACGGCGCCGGGCAGCAGACGCTCGCCCAGTTCCTGGCCATCTCGGCGACCTCGCTCCCGTTCAACCTCGCGCACGCCGTCGGGAACGTCGTCTTCTGCCTGGCCTTCGGCCCGGTGCTCGTCCGCACGCTGCTGCGCTACCGCGCCCGCCTCGAGGTGCGCTGGGCCGACCCGCAGCCGAGCACGCGGCCGGCGCTCGCGGGGCCGCTCGCGCTGCTGCTCGCGCTGGTCGTCGCCGGCTCGGCGGCGCTCGCGGGCGCCCCGCCGGCGCGCGCGGCCGGTCCCGTCGCGGGCGCCGCCGGCTGGCTCGTGCGCGCGCAGAACCCGGACGGCGGCTGGGGCGCGGCCCCCGGCGCGCGCTCGAACCCCGTGCAGACCGCCTGGACCGTGATCGGGCTCGCGGCGTCCGGGCGCCGCCCGTCGCGGGTTCACGCGCGCGGGCGCTCGCCGCTGCGGCTGCTGCGCGCGCAGGCCGCCGCCTCACGGTCGGCCGCCGACCTCGAGCGCAGCGCGCTCGCGCTCGCCGCGGCGGGGCTCTCGCCGCGGACAGGTCGTGTGTCCGCTCGCCTGCGGCGCGCGCAGGGCCGCGACGGCTCGTTCTCGCGCCTCGTCAACCTGACCTCGTACGGGGTCCTCGCGCTGCGCGCGGGCGGGGTGAGCGCGCATGACGGCCGCGTCCGGCGCGCCGCGACCTGGCTCACCCGTCACCAGAACCGCGACGGCGGCTTCAGCTTCTCCGGCCGCGGCGCGAGCGGCACGGACGACACGGCCGGCGCGGTGATGGCGCTCGCGATCGCGCGCGGGCGCTCGCGCGCGCAGCGTCCGCCGCGCGCCGCGTGGCTCGCCCGCAAGCAGAACCGCGACGGCGGCTACGCGCTGCAGCCGCCGGGCGCGTCGAACGCGCAGTCGGCGGCGCTCGCCGTCCAGGGCCTGCTCGCCGCCGGCCACGACCCGGCGCGCCAGCGCCGCCGCGGCGCACGCTCGCCGCTGGCGTTCCTGCGCACGCTGCAGCAGCCGAACGGGCTCGTCCGCTACAGCCGCACCAGCGCGCAGACGCCGGTCTGGGTCACCGCGCAGGCGCTGGCCGCGCTCGCCCGGCGGGCGCTGCCGGTCGTGGTTGGCTAGGGTCCCGCGCCCGATGCGACTCGCCGTCCCGAAGGAGACCGCGCCGAGCGAGCGCCGCGTCGCCCTGGTTCCCGACATCGTGCGCAAGCTCACCGCGCGCGGTATCGAGGTCCTGGTCGAGCGTGGCGCAGGCGACGGCGCCCTGATCCCCGATGCCGCGTTCACCGACGCCGGCGCCCAGGTCACCGACGACCAGGCCGCCGTCTGGGGTGCCGACGCGGTCGTCACGATCGCGCCGCCGGCCCCCGCCGACATCGCCCGGATGCGCGAGGGCGCGCTGCTCGTCGGCTTCCTGCAGCCGCTGACGAGCACCGCGACCGCCGTCGCCGCGCGCGACGCCAAGGTCACCGCGCTCGCGATGGAGGCGATCCCGCGCATCTCCCGCGCGCAGGCGATGGACGCGCTCTCCAGCCAGTCGAACGTCGCCGGCTACGAGGCCGTCGTGCTCGCCGCCGAGAACCTCCAGCGCTTCTTCCCGATGCTGATGACCGCCGCGGGCACGATCCCGCCGGCCAAGGTGCTGGTGCTCGGCGCCGGCGTCGCGGGCCTCCAGGCGCTCGCCACCGCCCGCCGCCTCGGCGCCGTCACGACCGGCTACGACGTCCGCCCCGAGGTCGCCGAGCAGGTGCAGTCGCTCGGCTCCCAGTTCCTCGACCTCGGCATCGAGGCCGCGGGCGAGGGCGGCTACGCGCGCGAGCTGACCGCCGAGGAGCGCGCCGCCCAGCAGCAGGCGCTGACCGACGCGATCAAGGGCTTCGACGTCGTCATCACGACCGCGCTCGTCCCGGGGCGCCCGGCGCCGAAGCTCGTCAGCGCCGAGGCCGTCGAGGGCATGAAGCCCGGCAGCGTGATCGTCGACCTCGCGGGCGAGAGCGGCGGCAACTGCGAGCTGACCGAGCCCGGCCAGACCGCGCTGAAGCACGGCGTCACGATCCTCAGCCCGCTGAACCTTCCCGCCCAGATGGCCGAGCACGCCAGCCAGCTCTACGCGCGCAACGTGCAGGAGCTGCTCGGGCTGATCGTGCCGGCGCCCGAGGAGGGCGGCACGGTGCAGGTCGTCCTGGACTGGGACGACGAGATCGTGTCCGGCTCGGCGCTCACGCGCGACGGCGAGATCGTCCACCCCGGCGCCAAGGCCGCGGTCGAGGCCGCGAGCTAGGAGACCAGGCCCATGACCTCCACATTCGTCACGAACCTCGCGATCCTCGTCCTGGCCGGCTTCGTCGGCTACGCGGTGATCTCGAAGGTCCCGAACACGCTGCACACGCCGCTGATGTCGGGCACGAACGCGATCCACGGGATCGTCGTGCTCGGCGGCATCCTCGTGCTCGGGCTCAGCCACGACCTCAGCGTCCTGAACAAGGCGATCCTCGTCGTGGCGATCATCTTCGGCACGATCAACGTCGTCGGCGGCTTCCTCGTCACCGACCGCATGCTCGAGATGTTCAAGACCAAGCCTGCGCCGAAGCAGGACAGCGAGGAGGCAGGCACGTGAGCCTGCCGCTCGCCACGTCCTTCTTCCAGAAGGCCGACTTCATCGCGATCCTCTACATCGTCGCGTTCAGCCTGTTCATCTACGGGCTGTCCGGCCTGACGGGGCCGCGCACCGCCGTCCGCGGCAACCGCATCGCCGCCGTCGGCATGGGCATCGCGCTGGTCGCGACGTTCCTCTACCCGGGGATGGGCAACTGGGGCCTGATCATCTTCGGCCTGATCGTCGGCACGATCGTCGGCGTTCCCGCGGCGCGTCAGGTGAAGATGACGCAGATCCCGCAGATGGTCGCGCTCTTCAACGGCGTGGGCGGCGGCGCGGTCGCGCTGATCGCGTGGGCGGAGTTCAACGAGACCGGCGGCTACGCCGACCTCAAGCTCACCTTCGTCATCCCGTCGCTGTTCGCGGCGATCGTCGGCTCGGTCTCGTTCTGGGGCTCGAACATCGCGTTCGGCAAGCTCCAGGAGATCCTGCCCGGCCGTCCGATCAGCGCGGGCAAGGCGCAGCAGCCGATCAACCTGCTGCTGCTCGTCGCCGCCGTCGGCGCGTCGATCGCGATCGCCTCCGGTGAGACGTCCGGCTTCTGGATCGCGGTCGTGCTGATCGCCTCGGCGCTGCTCGGGCTGTTCGTCGTGCTGCCGATCGGCGGCGCCGACATGCCCGTCGTGATCTCGCTGCTGAACGCGTTCACCGGCCTCTCCGCGGCCGCGACCGGCCTGGCGCTCGACAACACCGCGCTGATCGTCGCGGGCATGATCGTCGGCGCGTCCGGCACGATCCTCACGCGCCTGATGGCCGAGGCGATGAACCGCTCGATCCCGTCGATCGTCGCCGGCGGCTTCGGCGGCGGCGGAGCGGTCGAGGGCGCCTCGGGCGCCGGCGAGCACGCCGGCACGGTGCGCGCCACGAGCGCCGCCGACGCCGCGATCCAGATGGCGTACGCGCGCCTCGTCGTGATCGTCCCCGGCTACGGCATGGCGGTCGCGCAGGCCCAGCACACCGTGAAGGAGCTGGCCAACGAGCTCGAGAAGCGCGGCGTCGAGGTCAAGTACGCGATCCACCCGGTCGCCGGCCGCATGCCCGGCCACATGAACGTGCTGCTGGCCGAGGCCGACGTGCCGTACGACCAGCTCAAGGAGATGGACGACATCAACCCGGAGTTCAGCCGCACCGACGTGGCGCTCGTGATCGGCGCCAACGACGTCACGAACCCGGCCGCGAACACGAACTCCGCCTCGCCGATCTACGGCATGCCGATCCTCAACGTCAACGAGGCGAAGAGCGTGATCGTGCTCAAGCGCTCGATGAACCCCGGCTTCGCCGGCATCGAGAACGAGCTCTACTACGAGCCGATGACGTCGATGCTGTTCGGCGACGCCAAGAGCTCGGTGGCGGACATCACGTCGCGAGCTGTCCGCCCTCTAGGTACGGCCCCCGGCAGGACGGGTCGGCGAAGCCGACCCGATCGATTCTCTGAGGTATCGTCCGAGCGTCGATGGTGATGCCGCTTCCCATCGTGCTCGTGCTGCTGGCCGTGCTGGCCGGCGCGCTGGCAGTCGGCTTCCTCGGCGCCCCCGGTGGGCGGATGCGCCCGCTGATGACGGTCGTCCTGCTCGGCCTCGGTCTCGTCCTGCTGCCGCTCGGCCTCGGCGCCGTCGTGATCGGCCGGCCGGAGACCGGCACGCTGATGGTCTGGGCCGGCGTCCTGCTGTTCTCGTGCGCCGCGCGGTTCCTGCGCGCGCCCGAGCGCGGTGACGGCGACGACGAGGAGGACGAGGGCGGCGGCGGTGGCGGCGGCCCAGGACTCCCGAGCCCGATCCGGGCGGGCCGACGTTCGACTGGGACGCGTTCGACCGCCAGCGCGAGGGCTGGGGCTCGGAGCGCGGTCCGGTGGGGGCACGCTGACGTTTAGGGTGGGCGACCGATGATCGCCCGCGCCCAGGCCCTCGCAGCACTCGCGTCCGAGCCCTTCGACGTCGTCGTCATCGGCGGCGGCATCACGGGCGCCGGCGTGGCGCTCGACGCGGCGAGCCGCGGCTACTCCGTCGCGCTCGTCGAGCAGGCCGACTTCGCCTCCGGCACCTCGAGCCGCTCGTCGAAGCTCGTGCACGGCGGGCTGCGCTACCTGCAGAACTTCGACCTCGGGCTCGTGCGCGAGGCGCTGCTCGAGCGGCAGCTCATGGTCAAGCTCGCGCCGCACCTCGTGCGGCCGCTGCCGCTGGTCGTGCCGGCGTTCGAGGGCGCACGCCCGGACCGGCTCGTCGGCATCGGCCTGAACCTCTACGACGTGATGGCGGTCGACAAGCTGCGCGGCCGCCGCAAGCGCCGCGAGGAGGCCGAGCCCGACGAGTTCCGCGACTGGGCGCCCGAGCGCCACCGCGTGATCCCCGGGCGACGAGGTCGTCGAGCGGCTGCCCGCGCTCGCCGGCGCGCAAGCCGACCTCCGGCTACCTCTTCTACGACTGCCAGACCGACGACGCGCGCCTCGTCCTCACGGTGCTCGGCGAGGCCGAGCGCTTCGGCGCGGTCTGCGCCAACCGGCTCGAGGTCACCGGCCTGGTCGAGGACGCCGGGCGCGCCAGCGGCGTGCACGTGCGCGACCGCGAGACCGGCGAGCTGTTCGACGTCCGCGCGGCGAACGTCGTCAACGCGACGGGCGTCTGGGCCGACCGGATCCGGCCCGAGGAGCTGCACGACGAGGCCGAGGTCCCGCGGATCGCGCCGAGCCGCGGCACGCACATCACGATCTCCCACGAGCGGCTGCCGCTGATCGACGGCGCGATCGTCCCGGCGGGCGAGGGCCGCTCGATCTTCGCGCTGCCGTGGCTCGGCTCGACGCTGATCGGGACGACCGACAACGACTACGACGAGGCGGCCTCGACCACATCCGGCCCGCCGACGAGGACATCGCCTACCTGCTCGCGGCGACGAACGCGTTCTTCGGCACCGAGCTCGGGCCCGGGCGACCTCAGCGGCGCGTTCGCCGGCGTGCGCCCGCTGATCTCGACCGGGCGATCCGAAGAAGTCGGTCGACATCTCGCGCAAGGCCGAGCTCTACGAGACGAGCAGCGGCATGGTCACGATCACCGGCGGCAAGCTCACGACCTGGCGGCGGATGGCGAAGATGACCGTCGACCGGCTCGTCGAGCGCGAGGCGCGCGAGGCGCCGTGCCGCACCCACGAGATCCCGCTCGGGCAGGCCGTCGATCCCGCGGACCTGCCGCGCGTCGAGGGCGTGCCGCCGGAGGCCTACGCGCAGCTCGCCGGCCGCTACGGGCACGCCGCCCACGACGTGCTCGCGGTCGCCGCCGAGCGCGGGCGAGCTGGCGCAGCCGATCCTCGGCGACGCGCCGGGCCCGCCGGACCTGCTCGCCGAGACGGTCTTCGCCGCGCGCCGCGAGCAGGCGCGCTCCGTCGGCGACGCGCTGCTGCGCCGCACGCGGCTCGGGCTGCTCGCCGCTCGCGAGGTCACGGACGCCGGCGGCGAGACCGCGCTGCGCGTGGCGCGCGCGATGGCGCCGGACCTGGGCTGGGACGAGGAGCGGGCCGCGCGCGAGGCGCAGGCCTTCCTCGACGAGGCGGCCGCCGAGGGAATCGTCGCGCGCACGGACGTCGCCGCCTACCCTGTGCCGTAGTGGCGGCGGTGCCACCGGCATCGACTGCGAAACCGCACCCCGCCCGTCATCCACGGGAACACCACCCCGCGACACCGCCTCAGTTCTGAAACCCCTTCCGACCACGACGCTCCGCCGCGGCATCGCCGCGGCCTGCGCGCTGGCTGCGCTCGCGCCCGTCGCACCGGCGGCCGCGCAGCGCACTCCAGGCGCGTTCTATCCCGGACAGTCGGTCGACGGGCCGTCGACGGACGTCCGCGCCCTGGGCGGCGTCGACCTGGCGAAGGACGGCGGCGGCGCGATCGCGTACGTGCGCCGCGACGGCGGCGAGGACCACGTCTTCGTCTCGGTGCTGTCGGCCGGCGTGCCGCAGCCGCCGGTGCGCGTCGATCCCGGGCCAGGCCGCCGCTCGCCGCCGGTGAGCGTCCCGCGATCGCCGCGTCCGACGGCGGCCAGATCGCCGTCGTCTACGCGAACACCGCCGGCGTCTGGGCGGTCGTCCGCGCCGCCGGGAACCGCTCCTTCGGCGCGCCGCAGCAGATCGGCGACCCGGGCGGCGCGACGCCCGGCGGTCGACATGGCGTCGACCGGCGTCGCCTACGCGGTCTGGTCGCAGAACGGCGACGTGCGCGCCGCCTATCTGGCCCGCCGCCAGAGCGCCTTCTCCGGCTACGCGATGCCGCTCGACGCCGACCAGTCCCGCGACGCGGGCACCGGCCCGACGATGAAGCCCGGCCATCGGCACCGCGGCCGACGGCCTCGGCATCGCCGTCTGGGGCGAGAAGGACGCGACCGGCACGACGCACGTGATCGCGCGCCGCCTCGTCCGCGGCGCGCCGTCGGCGGTCACCGCCGACGCGACGCTCGCGACGCTCGACGGTCGCGCCGCGCAGTCGGCCGACTCGCCCGACATCGGCGTCGCAGGACGACTCCTCCTACGCCTGGGTCGTCTTCCGCCAGGCGATCGACGACGGCGCCGGCGGGACCACCGTCCGCGCCGTCGCGCGGCGCCTGCGCGGCTCGGCCTTCGACGATCCCGGCGGCGATCGACGGCGCGCCCGCGAGCGGCGCCGTCGCCGCGCCGCGCGTCGGCGTGAACGGGGACGGCGCAGGGCATCGCCGTCGTCGAGGCGCCCGGCGGCTCGACGCTCGCCTCCGTGATCCGCGACGACGTCCCGACGGCGCCGGTCGTGCTCGGGCTGACCTCCGGCGTGCTGGGGCAGCCCGACGCGGCGTTCGGCGAGAACGCCGACGGCGTCGCCGCCTGGCTCGCCGCGCCGTCGCCCGGGGCGCCCGCCGAGGTCCACGCGCGGCTGCTCGAGGACGACCCGGCGCTGCCGGTCGCGCCGCCGTTCGGCGGCCGACACACGGCTGTCGGATCCGCTGCTGGGCCCCGCCGACGCCACCGTCGGGGGCCTCGCCGTCTCCACCGACCGCGTCGGCGACTCGGCGATCGCCTACCTGCAGGGCTCCGAGGACGTCGGCCGGCGGATCTCGGTCGCCGTGTACGACCGCGGCCCGGGCGCGCCGACCGGGACGACGACCACGAACTGGCGGCGCTCCAGCCTGCCGACGTTCGCCTGGTCGCTCCGCGCTGGACCTCTGGGACAGCATGACCTACCAGGTGCTGCTCGACGGGCAGCCGGCCGGCACGACGCACGGCGACCGGCTGACGGCGCCCGCGCCGGTCGGCGACGGCCTGCACCGCTGGCAGGTGATCGTCACCGACGTGCGCGGGCAGGTCGCGCGGTCGGCGACGCGCAACCTGCGCATCGACAGCACGCCGCCGCAGCTGATCGTGCGCGTGGGCGGCAAGCGCGCGCCGCGCCGCAAGCTCGTCTTCGGCGTCCGCGCGGTCGAGCTGCGCCCGCCGTCGGGCTCCGGCATCAAGCGCGTGCGCATCGACTTCCGCGACGGCACGCCGCCGCGTGACCTCGACGCTCGAGCGCCCGAGCTTCGGCCACGCGTTCCCGGCCGGGACCTTCTTCGTGCGGATCAGCGCCACCGACGTCGCCGGCAACGCGACCGTCGTCACGCGCAAGATCGTCATCAAGAAGCCCAAGAAGACGAAGAAGGGCGCAGAAGAAGAAGTCGACCGCCAAGAAGACCCCGGCGGGCGGCACCCCGGCGACGTAGCCACGGCCCGCGGGCGCCGCTCACATACGATCGGGGCATGAGCACGGAGCTCCAGCCCCTCGGGCCGGCCGGCGCGCCGCAGAGCGCCGCCGACCTCGTCACGCGGATGGGCCTCTGGGACGACCCCGGGCACGCCGAGCGCCCGCGCGTCGTCGTCGCGATGATCGGCTCGGCGGACGGGCGCGCGACCGTCGAGGGGCGGGCCGGCGGCCTCGGCAGCCCGGCCGACCGCGCGGTGCTGCGCGAGCTGCGCTGCGCCGCGGACGCGCTGCTCGTCGGCTCGGCGACGCTGATCAAGGAGCGCTACGCGACGCTGCTCGACCCGCCGCAGCAGGACGTGCGCGTCGCGCGCGGGCTGCCGCGCGAGCCGCTGATGGCGACGATCTCGCGCGCGCCTCGACCCGCGGCTGCCCGAGATCGCGCTCTTCGCGGAGCCCGAGCAGCGCCTGGTCGTCTACACCGAGGCGGGCGGCGAGGCCGCCGTCGCACGGCGCCGACGTGCGCACCCACCGCTTCGACGCCGGGCGGCCTGAACGCGCGCGCCTGCCTGCGGCACCTGCGCCTCGAGCTCGACGCGAAGGTCGTCGTCAGCGAGGGCGGGCCGACGCTGCTGCGCGAGCTGCTCGCCGAAGGCCTCGTCGACGACCTCGTGCTGACGATCGCCCCGGCGCTCGTCGCGGGCGAGGGGCGCTCGGTCGTCAACGGGCCGGTGTTCGACCCGCCGCTCGACGCTCGAGCTGCGCGAGGTGCTGCGCGGCGAGCGACCACCTCTTCCTGCACTACGTCCCGGCCGCCGCATGAGCGACGCTGCCGCGTCCTCGCGCTCCCGGGGCGCACGCTCACGATCGAGCGCGGCCGCCCGCTCGTGATGGGGATCGTCAACGCGAACCCGGACTCGTTCTCGGACAGCGTGCGCCTGGACACGCTCGACCGCCAGGTCGAGCACGCGCTGACGCTCGTCGCGGAGCGGCGCGGACCTCATCGACGTCGGCGGCGAGTCCGGCGTCACCTACACCGGGGTCACCGAGGCGCCGCGCCGAGATCGAGCGCGTCGTCCCGCTCGTCGAGCGGCTGCGTCGCCGCGGGCGTGCTCGTCTCGGTCGACACCTGGAAGGCCGAGGTCGCGCGCGCCGTCGTCGCGGCCGGCGCCGCGATCATCAACGACGTCAGCGGCCTCGCCGACCCGGGCTCGCGGACGTCGCGGCGAGTCCGGCGCGGGCCTCGTCGTGATGCACACGCGCGCCCAGCCCAAGCAGGAGCACTTCCCCGACTACCGCGGCGCCGTCGTCGCAGGACGTCGAGACGTTCCTGCGCGAGCGCATGGCGATCGCGCTCGAGCACGGCGTCGCGGCCGAGCAGATCCTGCTGGACCCGGGCCCCGACTTCGCCAAGACGCCGCAGGAGAGCGTCGCCGTGCTGCGCGCGCTTGCCACGGCTGCACGCGCTCGGCCGGCCGCTGCTGCTGCCGGTCTCGCGCAAGTACGTCATCGGCGCGATCACGGGCCGCGCGCCCGGCGAGCGGCTGGCCGGAACGCTCGCCGCGCTGCTGCACGGCGTCGCCGCCGGCGCCGCGATCGTGCGCGTTCACGACGTCGCGGCGACCGTCGACGCGCTCGCCGTCTGGCGGGTGCTCGAGGGGCTCGACGAGGTGCCGGAGTTCGACGCCGGTGACGACGACCTCAAGTGGATCCGGGCCTGAACGCGCTACGGTCCCGAGCGCACGGGTCGACCTGCCGCTGTCCCAACGCGGCCGGATGCCGACCGACTCACCCATCACAAGGAGTTCCCCACATGTCCGTTCTCTCTCGCGACGCGCTGCAGGACAGCCCGCTCGCCGACCTCCACGAGATCGCCTCCGCGCTCGGCATCGACGGCTTCCGTCGCCTGCGCAAGGACGACCTCGTCGACACCATCATCGAGCGCCAGGGCGGTGACGCCGGCGGCTCGTCCGACGAGCGCCGCCGAGGATCGCCCCGCCCGCTCGCGCAGCCGCCGCGGCGGCCGCAGCCGCGCCAAGAAGACCGAGGCCGCCGAGGACGACGCGCCCGCCGAGGCCGACGCGCGACGACGACGAGCAGGACCGCGCCGCCCGCCAAGGAGCCGCGCTCGCGCTCGCGCAGCCGCCGCCCCGCCGCATCCGACGACGACGAGGCCCCGGCGCGCAGCCGCGGCGGCCGCTCCGCCGACAACGGCGCCGACAAGGAGGACCAGGTCGTCGAGGGCTCCGTCGAGATCCTCGCCAACGGCTCGGGCTTCATCCGCGTCGGCGAGGGGGAGAGCGACGGCGACGTCTACATCTCCGCCGCCCAGGTCCGCCGCTGCGACCTCGTGAACGGCGACCGCGTCGCCGGTCCCGTCCGGCGCCCGCGCCGCTCCGAGCGCTACGCCTCGCTCGTGCGCGTCGAGACGATCAACGGCTCACCCGCGGAGGAGGTCTCGGCCGGCACGCCGTTCGACGACCTGCCCGCGACGTTCCCGAGCACGCCGATCGCCTTCACGGCCAAGGACCCGGTGCTCAAGCAGATCGCCGACCTCGCGCCGATCGGCCGCGGCTCGCGCGTCAGCATCGTCGGCCCGTCCGGCTCCGGCCGCACGACCACGCTGCGCGCGCTCGCCGTCGAGCTCGCCGCCCAGGAGGGCGTCGAGGTGCACGTCGTGCTCGCCGGCGCCCGCCCGGAGGAGCTGCCCGAGTGGGTCGCCGCCGAGCTGACGCCCGAGGGCGTCGCGACGCTCGCGGCCGGTCCCGACGCGCAGGCCCAGGCGGTCGACCGCGTCGTCGACACCGCCAAGCGCAACGTCGCCCGCGGCGGTCACGCGGCCGTCGTCATCGACGCGCTCGACCAGCTTCCCGCCGGGGCTCGCGCGCCGCGCCCTCGCCGCGGCGCGCAGCGTGCCGGACGGCGGCACGCTCACGATCGTCGCGGCCGGGCGCGAGCCCGTCGGCGGCGAGACCACCGTCATCGCGCTCGCTCGACGGCGGCGCCGAGAAGCACCCGGTGCTCGACGCGGCCGCCAGCCACACGCTGCGCACCGAGGCGCTCGTCGGGACGCGCAAGGCGACCGCGATCCTGAAGAACCGCGCGAAGGCGCTGGCGCCCGCCGCCCCGGCCGAGTAGGCCGGGCTTCAGGCCGCGCTGCGCGGGATGTACGCCACCCGGCCCCAGGAGGGCTCGGGTGCCAGCTCGACCGGCTCGTTGCCGCGGTCGGGCTGGACGTAGCTGAACGTCTGGTAGCGGTCGTCGAAGCGCACGTCGAGCTCGCCCTCCTTGACCCGCTGGTCGAGCCAGGCGGAGCGGAACACCAGGCGCCGCAGCCAGTGCACGAGCGAGCGGTCGGCGGGGCCGACGAGCTCGGGCCAGCAGTCGTTGACGTGCTCGCCCAGGGCGGACGCGGGCTCCTGGATCTCGCCGTTGACGGCGAGGTTCACGAGGTCCTCGAGCTCGGGCTCCTCGAGCGTGCCGCCGACGAAGCCGAGCTTGCGCCCGGCCTGCTCGCAGCGCTCGCTGAAGTCACGCTCGTTGAACGTGAATCGGAGTTCCCCGTATTCGAGGACGAAGTCCTCACCCGAGTCGTAGTTGCCGCGCACAGAGGTGTCCATGGTCTCCCAGAAAGCAGATGGCCCGGCGGCCGTTCGTGGCGCAAACCGAGCCGTCGGGATCCTACGGCCGATCCCTGCCCGAGCCCCAAGCCTGAACGAGATGTTGCACCGATCTGCGCTGTTTGCGGGTTTCTGGGCGGGTAGGGTTCGGCCGCATGGGATACGACCTCTCCGGCAAGGTGGTGGCGATCACCGGCGCGTCATCCGGGATCGGCGCCGCGACCGCGCTGCTCTGCGCGCAGTCCGGCGCCGCCGTCGCGCTCGGCGCGCGGCGCTCCGATCGCATCGACGCGCTCGCCCAGCAGATCGAGGCTGAGGGCGGCGCGGCCGCCGCGATCACCGTCGACGTCGCGTCCGAGGAGCAGGCGCGCGGGTTCGTCGAGGCCGCGCAGCACCGGCTCGGGCGGATCGACGCGCTCGTCAACAACGCCGGCGTGATGCTGCTCGGCCCGGTCGAGGGCGCCGACACCGGCCAGTGGCGCCAGATGGTCGAGGTCAACGTGCTCGGCCTCCTCTACTGCACGCACGCCGCGCTGCCGCTGATGCGCGAGCAGGGCGGCGGGCCACATCGTCAACGTCAGCTCGGTGGCCGGCCGCCGCGCGTCGCTCGGCGCCGCGGTCTACAACCTCACGAAGTTCGGCGTCACCGGCTTCAGCGAGGCGCTGCGCCAGGAGGCGCTGCACTCGAACATCCGCGTGACGATCATCGAGCCGGGCTTCGTCGAGACGGAGCTCATGAGCCACAACGAGGGCAACCCGTTCGTGATGCAGGCGGGGGAGAAGATCAAGGGCGAGATCGGCGAGGTCCTGAAGAGCCGAGGACATCGCCGACGCGATCGTCCACTCGCTCGCGGCGCCGCCGCACGTGAGCATCAACGAGGTGCTCGTGCGGCCGACGAGGCAGCGCACCTAGTCCTCGCGGCCGCGGCTGCCGCCGGCCGCCGCGGGTGCGCGACGCGGTCCCACCACAGGAACGCGCCGCCGAGCATCGCCAGGCAGCAGAGCAGGCCGAGCCAGGCGGCCGGCCGCACGTCGACGATCGACTGCGGCTCGGGTCCGCTGACGACGTGCAGCAGGACGAGCGCGGTGCCCAGCGCGCCGGTCACGATCGCCCCGAGCGCGGGCCGCAGCCCGGTAGCCGTCCGCTGAGCGCGCCGAGCGGCAGCACGAGGCCCGCGCCGATGACGAGCAGCAGCACGAGGTCGGGGAGCAGGCCCCACGGCTCCCACGCGTTGGCGCCGGTCGCGTAGTCGTTGTCGCGTCGCGTAGCGCGCGATCACGGCGCCGCCGCCCGGGATCTTGGCCAGGTCGACGCGGTACCAGGTCATCAGCGAGACGACCAGCAGCCCGGCGGCACCGGCCAGAACGATCAGCGGGCCGGGCTTCAGGCGCTCGCGCACGGCGCGGATCGTAGTGGCGCGTCGCCGGCGGCGCGCGTGGCCGGGGGGAAGAGTGCGCCGCGGATCCCTACCGGACACATGACCAATCGTGACCGGCCCACCCTGCTCCTGGTCGAGGACGACGCGGCGATGCGCGGCTTCCTCGGCGACAACCTCCACGCCGACGGCTACGACGTCGTCCCGGCCCAGACGGCCGCGGACGGCCTGCGCCAGCTCGGCAGCGTCTTCCCGGACGTCGCGATCGTCGACGCCGGGCTGCCCGACGTCGAGCGGGCTCGACCTCGTCGCCCACGTGCGCCGCGCCGACGGCGTCGCCACGCGGATCGACCCGGGTGTGCCGATCCTCGTGCTGATCGCGCGCGACGACGAGCTCGATCGCGTCCGTGCGTTCGAGCGCGGCGCGGACGACGTGCTCGTCAAGCCGCCGAGCTACCGCGAGCTGCGCTGCCGGATCGAGGCGCTGCTGCGCCGCAGCGAGCGCCGCACGCGGGCGGGGCGGATGCGGGTCGGGGACCTCGACATCGACACCGCCTCGCGCGCCGTCCATCTGCGCGGCGAGCGCCTGGACCTCAGCGCCAAGGAGTTCGCGCTGCTGCGCACGCTGGCAGCGGACCCCACGCGCGTCTTCTCCAAGCTCGAGCTGCTGCGCGCGGTCTGGGGACAGCGGGCCGTCGGCACGACGCGCACGCTGGACTCCCACGCGTGCCGGCTGCGGCGCAAGCTCGGCGTCGGCGGTGAGCGCTTCGTCGTCAACGTGTGGGGCGTGGGGTACCGGCTGGTGGACGCTCCGGCGCCCGCGCAGCTCGCGATCGCCGCATGAGCGGTGGTCGCCGCGCCGCCGTCCTCGGCGGGCTGGCGATCGTGCTCGGCTCGCTCGCGGCCTCCGACGTCTCGGGCCGCGAGGCGGCGCTGCGTCGCGGCCTCGGGCCCGTCGTGCCGGTCGTGATGGCGCGCGCCGACATCGCGGCGGGCGCGCCGATCCGCGCGGCGGCGCTGGCGGTCCGGCGCGCGCCCGTCGCGGTACGCGCCCGCCGGAGCCTTCCACGACCCGGCAGAGGTCGTCGGCGGGCGCGCCGGCGTGCCGATCCCGGCCGGGCGCCGACCTGCAGCCCGCGCTGCTGGCCGGCGCCGAGGGCGCGGACTCGCCCGCCGCCGCCCGCCCTGGTGAGCGGATCGCCCGGATCGTCGCCGTCGGCGCGGCGCGCGAGCTCGCTCCCGGCACGCTCACCGACATCCTGATCACGCGCGACGGCCCAGGCGGCGCCGCGCGTACGCGGCTGGCGCTGCGGGCCGCCGAGGTCGTCGCGTCGGCCCCGGCGCCGCGGGCTCCGGAGGGCGATCAGGCCGGGCTTCCGCGCGCCGCGCTGGCCCTGCGCGTGACGCTGCGGCAGGCGATCGCGCTGGTCGAGGCGCAGAACGGAGCCCGCGAGCTGCGCGCACTGCCGCGGCCCGGGGCATCGACGCTGCGTTGAGTTGCGGCGCCTGGGGCTCAAGGATCGCTCCCAGAGGCCGATATGCCACGGCGATGCCCGGATCATTCCCCGTCCGCGGCCGGCGCGCCCCCATCACCATTGCGCTGGCCCTCTCACTGGCCCTTCTCCCGGGCGCTGCAGCGCATGCCGCGAGCACGCCCGTCATCACGAAGGTCCAGCCGATGCAGGTCGAGGTCGGTCAGACCCTGACGATCACCGGGCGCGGCTTCCGCAAGGGCACGAACAAGAACATCGTCGCCTTCAAGCGCAGCGGTCAGCCGGCGGTCTTCGTCAAGGCCTTCACCGCGACCACGACCAAGCTCAAGGTCGCGATCCCGTCGAAGATGCTCCCCTTCCTCGTCGACGACAAGGGTCAGTCCGGCGTGCGGCGCTTCCGCCTGCGCATCCTGGCCAAGCGCTTCGGCAAGTCCTTCACCAGCACCAAGCTCTCACCGCGGATCGGCCCGCCCGGGAGCGGCCCCGGCGGCGGCTCCGGCGGCGACGCGCCCGTGCGACCCGAACGCGCCCGCCGCGTGCAAGGCGGTCGTCACGTCGGACACGACGGACACCGACAAGGACGGCCTCTCCGACGCGCTCGAGACCAAGATCAAGACCGACCCGTGCAAGCTCGACACCGACGTCGACGGCATCTCCGACGGGTACGAGTACGAGTCGGCGCTCGACCTGAACTCCCGCGCGCTGCCCTACGCCGGCAAGAAGCCCTACCCGAACCCGCTCGACGGCACCGACGCCCTGATCGACTTCGACGGCGACGGCCTCACGATGGCCGACGAGTACCAGCTTTCGCTCTACAAGAACGGCGCCGCGCTTCCGCCCGCCTACTCCGACGGCAACCAGGACACCGGCGGCCCGACGCCTGCGAGCGGCTCACCGCTCGACATGAACAACGACGGCTTCATCACCGACGACGAGAAGGACGCCGACGGCGACGGCCTGGGCAACTGGGACGAGGCGCACGGCCGGCTCACCATGAAGTGGTGGGCGGGCGTCTTCATCAGCGAGCCGCACGTTCTCCGGCCACGCGGATCAGGGCGCGATGATGATGAGCGAGCTCTCGATGACCGACCCCGACACCGACGGTGACGGCGTGCTCGACGGCCAGGACGACCAGGACCAGGACGGCTACACGAACCTGGCCGAGATCGACCGCCACTACGCCATCGTCGGCGGCAAGAACCTCTGGGTGAACCCGTTCAACCCCTGCCTGCCGGACCCGACGTCGCGCACGTGCACCCTGCACCCGCCGCACGGCAGCCCGTGGGCGCCCTTCGGCCCCGAAGGCGGCGTGCCGCCCGGTCCCTACCCGCTGACGACCGTGAACCTCGGTCCCGGCCCGAACCGGATCCCGCAGGTCTTCTAGCCCGAACCAAAGCTTCTCAGGGACGCGATCCCCCCTTTCGGATCTTCACCGGCCGCCCATTGGGCGGCCGGGCGTTCGTCCGGGGTGCGTTCGCGCGGGCTCGCGCCTAGGGGTCTCATGGACCCCGCCGCGCGCTCCGCGATCATCGACGAGGTCGCGGAGCGGCTGCGCGGCAGGCTGCTGGACGAGGCCTACGCCGGCGAGTCACCCGCGGACGGGACGCCGGACGACCGTGCGCGGGCGCTCGTCGACCGTGAGGCGGCAGGCCTCGACGCCGAGGACCGCCGCGCGCTGACCGAGCGGATCGTCGAGCGTGCGCTGGGCCTGGGCCCGCTCGAGCCGCTGCTGCGCGATCCCGGCGTGGACGAGATCCTCGTCAGCGGGACGGGGCCGATCTGGATCGAGCGCGGCGGCCGGCTCGAGCGCACCGCCGCGCGGTTCGAGAGCGAGGCCGACCTGCGCCACGTGATCGAGCGGCTGCTCGCGCCCGCCGGGCGCCGCGCGGACGAGGCCGAACCGGTCTGTGACGCGCGGCTGCCGGACGGCTCGCGCGTGAACGTCGTGCTGCCGCCGCTCGCAGTCGACGGGCCGGCGCTCACGATCCGCCGCTTTCGCCCGCGCGGCCTGCATCCGGACGAGCTCGTGCGCAGCGGCTCGTGGACCGCGCCGCTGCACGACCTGCTGCGGGCGGCGGTCGACGCGCGGCTGAACATCCTCGTCTGCGGCGGCACCGGCTCGGGCAAGACCACCACGCTCGGCGCGCTCGCGACCTTCCTCGGCGACGACGAGCGCGTCGTGACGATCGAGGACACGGCCGAGCTGCGGCTGGGCGGCGCGCACGTCGTGCGGCTCGAGGCGCGTCCGGCCGGCTACGACGGGCGCGGGGAGGTGTCGATCCGCCGGCTCGTGCGCAACGCCCTGCGCATGCGGCCGGACCGGATCGTGGTCGGCGAGGTGCGCGGGCCGGAGGCGCTGGACATGCTCGCGGCGATGGCGACCGGGCACGACGGGTCGCTGTGCACGGTCCACGCCGGCTCGCCGGCGGAGGCGCTGCGCCGGATCGAGACGCTGGCGCTGATGGCGGGGGTGGGGCTGCCGCACGAGGCGATCCGGGCCCAGGTCGCCGACGCGCTGGACCTCGTCGTGCATCAGGCGCGCGAGCGCGACGGCGCCCGCCGGATCACCTGCGTGGCCGAGGTCGTGCGCGTCGCCGGCGGCGCCGGCGTACGCGACCTCTACGCGCTGCGTCGCGGGCGGCCGGTGATGCGCACGCCGCTCACCGCGCGCCTGGCCGAGCGTCTGGAGCCGGCCGCCGGATGACCGCGCTGCTCGCCGCGGCGGCCGCCGTGCTGGGGGTGGTCGCGCTGTTCGAGGCGCTGCGGGCGATCGACGGGCTGCGGGTGCTGGGCGCGATCACCGCGGCGCTGGCGCCGGCACGTGCGGCCGGGCGCGACGGGCACGCCGCCGGGGCGGCTCGAGCGCCGCCGGCTCGCGCTCACGGCGGCCGTCGTCCTGTGCGCGTGCGGCTGGCTGCTCGCCGGCCCCGCCGCGGCTCTTGCCTGTGCCCTCGCCGGCCCGCCGGCGGCGCTCGCGCTCGTCACGGCGCGGCGTCGGCGCTGGCGCGCGTCCGTCGCGCGCGAGGCGCCCGCGGCGGCGCGGGCGCTCGCCGACGCCGTGCGCGGCGGTCACGCGCTGCCGCGCGCGCTGGGCCTGGCGGCGCGCGACGGCGCGCTGAGCAGGCCCGCCCGCGAACTGCTGCAGCAGTCCGTGCTGGCGATCGACCTGGGCGCGCACACGCAGGAGGCGCTCCTGGGCCTCGCCGCGCGCGCCGGCCCGGGCCCCTGGCCGGCGCTCGTCGCCGCGGTGCTCGTCCAGCGCGAGGCCGGGCGGCGACCTCGGGCGGCTGCTGTACGAGCTCGCCGAGGATCTCGACACGGTCGCGCGCGCCGAGGCGGACGCGCGCGCCGCCAGCTCGCAGGCGCGGCTGACGGCGAGGATCGTCGTCGCGCTGCCGCTCGTCGGCGCGCTGCTGATCGAGCTTGCGGCGCCCGGGTCGCTTCGGGCGATCCTCGGCTGATCCGCTCGGCGCGGCTGCTCGTGGCCGGCGCACTCGATGCTCGAGGCGCTGGCACTCGTGAGCGTGCGGCGCATCGCGCGGGTGGGCGACGGATGACCGCAACGGCAGCGCTCGCCGGGTTCGCCGCGGCCGGCGTGGTCGTCGCCGCCGGAGACCTTGCGGCGCTCGTGCGGTCGCGGCGCCGCGACCGGAAGCCGCGGCGACCGCTGCCTGCCGCGCTGCTGACGTGGCTCGCGCGGCGTCGCGCGGCGCGTGGGCACGCCCGGCGACCTGCCGGCACTGCTCGCGGCCGCCGGAGCGCCCAGGTGGCTCGGCGTGGGGGAGGCGATGGCGGCGAAGTCCGCGCTCGCCGCGGCCGGCGCGCTGATCGCCGTGACGCTCGGCGGCTCGCTCCCGGGCCGGCTCGGCCTGCTCGCGGTGCTGGTCGCTCCCGCCTGCGGGTTCCTCGCCCCCGACCTCGCGCTGCTGCGGCGAGCCCGGGCGCGGGCGCGAGCCGCGCGGGCCGAGGCTCCGGACCTGCTCGATCGCGTGCGCATGGCCTCGGACGCCGGGCTCCCGCCGTCCGCGGCGCTGGCGCGCGCCGCGCGGCATGACGACGGTCCGCTCGCGACCGAGCTGCGCGCGCTGGCGGCCGCGACGCGCTGGGGCGAGCCACGGGACGCGGCGCTGCTGCGGCTCACCGAGCGCCTGCCGGTGCCCGAGGCCCACGCGCTCGCCGCCGCCGTCCGGCGCGCCGAACGCCACGGGGCGCCGCTCGGCCCCGCGGTGGCCGCGCTCGCGGCGGGCGCCAGGGCCGAGCGCGGGCGGCGCGTGCGCGACCGGGCTCAGCGCGCGGCGCCGAAGATCCAGCTCGTCGTGGCGCTGCTGCTCGTGCCGGCGGTCCTGCTGCTCGTCGGCGCGGGCCTCCTCGCCGGCCTGCGCTGAGCACGGGGGAGAAGGGTCCTCCCACGGCGCCCCACGATCGACGCACAGCGCCCGGACGGAAGACCCGACCCGGCTGCAACCACGATTGCGGATGGACGAATCGCACTCGATCCTGCATTTCGTCCAGGAATCGTCCCACCGCGAAAACCGGCCGCTGAGCAGGGATTTCTACCAGCGTTGAGCCCCTCTCAGCAGCGCAGAAGGGGCCTCGGTGGGAAAATATGTGCAGCGGGGGTTGCGTTGTGGGAGAGAGTGGGCTAGCTTGCCGCCACGCGGACCGGGGTGGAGGGGTTCCTCCCACTCCTCCACCCCGGCCCGCAAGTCCTTCTCCTCGCCGGCGATCCGGCGCAGCCCATGGCCTTCCGCGGCACCTTCGACCACACACTCGACGCGAAGAACCGCCTGACGGTCCCGGCGAAGTTCCGCGGGACGCTCTCGAACGGTGTGGTGGTGGCCCAGAGCGTCGAGCGCTGCCTGACGATCTGGATCCCGGCCGACTACGAGGCGTACGTCGATCGCGCGCTGAGCCAGGTCAACCCGATGACGCGCCAGTCGCGCGACCTCGAGCGCTACTTCTCCGCCAACGCGTCCGAGACCGAGCTCGACGCCGCCGGCCGGATCATGATCACGCCGAAGCTCATGGAGTGGGCCGGCCTGCGCAAGGACGTCGTCGTCACCGGCGCGCGCAAGTGGCTCGAGATCTGGGACCGCGACGCCTGGAACACGCTCAACGAGCAGCTCGCGACCGACGTGCCAGGCCTCACCGAAGCCCTCGGGCAGGCGTAGATGCTCGCGATGGCGACCGAGCACGTTCCCGTCCTCGCCGCCGAGCTGCTGGAGCTGATCGACCCCCGGCCGGGCGACGTCGCCGTCGACTGCACGTTCGGCGCGGGCGGTCATGCGCGCCTCGTCGCCGAGCGGCTCGGCCCGGACGGCCTGCTGATCGCGATCGATCGCGATCCGAGCGCGCGCGAGCACTTCGACGCGCTCGCCGCCGAGGTGTCGTGCCAGACGCGCTTCATCGGTGAGTCTTTCGCCCAGGCGCTCGAGCTCCTGCGCGAGGAGGGCCTGGAGGCCGACGTCGTCTACCTGGACCTCGGGATCTCCTCGATGCAGATCGACGTCGCGGGGCGCGGCTTCTCCTACGTCGCGGATGCCCCGCTCGACATGCGGATGGACACGAGCCAGGAGCTCACGGCCGCGGACATCGTCGCGACCTGGGACGACCGCCGGCTCGCGCGCGTCTTCCGCGAGTACGGCGAGGAGCGCTACGCCGGCCGGATCGCCCGGGCGATCGTCCGCGAGCGTGAGCGCCGCCCGATCGAGACGACCACCGACCTCGTCGACGTCGTCACCGCGGCGATCCCGACGCCGGCCCGCTTCGCCGGCGGGCACCCCGCCAAGCGCGTCTTCCAGGCGATCCGGATCGCCGTCAACGACGAGCTTCAGCAGATCGACGACGCGCTGCCACTGGCCTGGGACATCCTCCGTGAGAACGGCCGATTTGCAGGGATTTCATTCCATTCCCTGGAAGACCGGCGCGTGAAGCGCTTCCTGGCCGAGCTCGAACGCGGCTGCATCTGCCCGCCAGGGCTTCCGGTCTGTCGTTGCGGGCAGACGCCGCGAGCCGAACTGCTCCGGCGCGGCGGAGTCGTTCCGAGCGAGCGCGAGGCCGCCGAGAACCCGCGCGCACGCTCCGCCCGCCTGCGCGCCGCGCGCAAGCTTTCAAGCCAAGGAGCACCTGCATGACGCCGCCGCCCGCAGCGACCGCCGCCCCGCGCGCCGCAGCCGGCCGCCGGCTTGGAAGCCGCACCGGCTCACGGATTCCGCGGCGCGTCTCCGGTCCCGTGCGCGCGGGCTCCTCGCGGCTCGCAGGCGCCGGCATCGCGCTGCCGCGGCCGATCGACGTCCGCCTCCCGCGCCCCTCGGCGCGCGCGCTCGCCGATGCGGTGCAGCGCGCCGCGGGCCTGCTGCGTGGCCGCGGCCTGATCGTCGTGCTCGCCTGCGCGCTGCTCGGACTCGTCTTCCTGCAGGTCTCGCTGCTGAAGCTGCACACCCAGATCACGCAGAACATCGAGCGGGCCTCGGCGCTCGAGCGCGACAACGCGGGCAAGCGCGCGGTGATCTCGAACCTCGACGCGGGGCGCCGGATCCAGGACGTCGCCGGCCAGCGCGGGATGGTCATGCCCGGCGCCGGCGCCGTCTGCTACCTCGACGCGCGCCGCAAGGGCGCCTGCTCGGGCGGCGACCCGGCCGCCGCCGCGAGCGCCGTCGACCCCACCGCTGACGCCGCCCCCGCGGCCGGGGCGGCCGCGCCCGCCACGACGACCGATCCCGCCCAGGCTCAGCAGCCGGCCACGGACCCGGCGGCGGCGACCGGCACGCCGGCGGCGCCGGCCACGACCCCCGCCGCGACCCCGCAGACCGCAGCGCCTCAACAGACCGCGCCGCCGACCACGGCGCCCGCCGCCCAGACGCCCGCCGGCGCGACGCCGGCGCCCGTGACGCAGCCGACGCAGCCCACCGCGGCCGCGCCAACCGACCAGCAGGCCGCCGCCACCGGCGGAACGACACCGGGGGCATAGGCGTGCCGCGGGTCGAGACCCGGATCCGCGTCCTCTTCACCGGGTTCCTCGTCCTGCTCACGATCGCCGGTGCCCGCGCCGGATACATGGCGGTCGTCAAGGGCGGCGGCCTCGCCAGCGCCGCGACGTCCCAGCAGGTCGCCGTGCAGGACGTGCCCGCCCGCCGCGGCTCGATCGTCGACCGCCACGGCGCCCCGCTCGCGACCTCCGAGCCCGCCGACGACATCTCCGCCACGCCGTACCTGGTCAAGGACCCGGTCCGCGCAGCCGCGCGCATCGCGCCGCTGCTGAACCTCCAGGAGGACGCGGTCGCCAAGCAGCTCGCGCGCCGCGACACCGGCTTCGTCTACCTCGCCCGGCGCGTGCCCGCGGCCGCGTCGGACAAGGTCAAGGCGCTCGGCATCGCAGGCATCGACCTGACCGCCGGGTCGCTGCGCACCTACCCGCGCGGCATGCTCGCGGCCCAGGTCGTCGGCGCCGTCGGCCTCGACGGCGGGGGTCTGTTCGGACTGGAGTACTCCCGCAACAAGCTGCTCGGCGGCCGCGACGGCCAGCAGCGGACCGTCTTCGACGGCGGTCGCCAGCCGATCGAGGTCCAGGACGTGCGCCGCGCCCGTCCTGGCCGGCGGCTGCGCCTCACGCTCGACGCGGAGGTGCAGGAGCGCACCGAGGAGGTGCTTCAGGGCGTCGGGGCGAACTTCCGGCCGAAGGCCGCGTCGGCGATCGTGATGGACCCGCGCAACGGCGCGCTGCTCGCGGTGGCCAACTGGCCGCGGATCGACTCGAACGCGCCCGCGAAGGCGCCCACGTGGGCGCTGCAGAACCAGGCGGTGGGCACGACCTACGAGCCGGGATCGACCTTCAAGGCCGTTCACCGTCGCCGGTGCCCTTCAGGACGGCGAGGTCACGCCCCACACCGAGTTCAACCTGCCTCCGCAGATCCAGGTCGCCGACCGCGTGATCGGCGAGGCGCACTCGCGCGGCTGGATCACGCTCGACACCGCCGGCATCCTCGCCCAGTCGAGCAACGTCGGTGCGATCACGATCGGCCAGCGGCTCGGCGGCAGGCGCTTCGACCAGTGGGTGCGCAAGTTCGGCTTCGGCTCGCCGACCGGGGTGGACCTGCCGGGCGAGGAGCAGGGCCTCGTGCTCCCGTACGCGAAGTACTCCGGCTCCTCGATGGGCAACCTCCCGATCGGCCAGGGTGAGCTCGTCACGCCGATGCAGATGGCCACGGCCTACTCCGCGATCGCCAACGGCGGCATCCTGCGGCGGCCGCACATCGTCCAGGCGCTCAACGGGCATGCGACGCCGCTCCCGCCGGGGAAGCGCATCATCTCCGCGCGCGTGGCGCACGAGGTGCGCACGATGCTCGAGGGCGTCCTGGCGCCGGGCGGCACCGCCAGCGAGGTCAAGATCCCCGGCTACCAGCTCGCGGGCAAGACCGGCACGGCGAACAAGATCGATCCGGCGACCGGGAAGTACTCCGACTCCAGGTACGTCGCCTCGTTCGTCGGCATGGCACCGGCGTCGAACCCGCGGCTGCTGATCGCCGTGATGGTCGACGAGCCGCAGGGCTCGATCTACGGCGGCCAGGTGGCGGCGCCCGCATTCGGCAAGATCGCCTCGTTCGCGCTGCCCTACCTGCGGATCCCACCGTCGTAGGCCGCGGGTACCCTCAGCGGTCGATGCTGCTGCGGGACCTCTTGGGCGACGGCCAGGGCGCGGCGCTGCCGGAGGTCGAGGTGACGTCGCTCGCCTACGACGCTCGGGCGGCCCGGCCGGGCGGCCTCTTCTTCTGCGTTCCGGGCTTCACGCGCGACGGGCACGAGTTCGCCCCGCAGGCGATCGAGCAGGGCGCGGTCGCGCTGGTCGTCCAGCGCCCGCTCGGCCTGGGCGTCCCCGAGGTCGTCGTGGACGACGTGCGCGCCGCGATGGCGCCTGTCGCCGCGCGGCTGCACGGCGATCCGACCATCCGGCTCGCGGTGATCGGGATCACGGGGACGAACGGCAAGACGACGACAGGGTTCATCACGCGCTCGCTGCTCGAGGCGGCGGGCCGCCATACCGGGCTGCTGGGCACCGTCGAGCAGGTCGTCGGCGGTGAGCGCTCGCCGGCGGTGCGCACGACGCCCGAGGCGATCGATCTGCAGGCGACGTTCGCGCAGATGCTGGCCGCAGGCGACACGGCCTGCGTGATGGAGGTCTCCTCGCACGCGCTCGAGCTGCACCGCGCGGACGCGATCCGGTGGGCCGTGGCGGTGTTCACGAACCTCACGCGCGACCACCTCGACTTCCATCCGACGATGGAGGAGTACTTCCTCGCCAAGCGCCGGCTCTTCACGGCTGCTCCGGGCGTGCGCATCGCGAACGTCGACGACGCCTACGGGCGGCGCCTTGCGGACGAGTTCCCTCACGCTGTCACGATCGGGATCGACAGCGAGGACGCGATGCTGCGGGCCACCGGGGTGCAGACGGGCCTCGACGGCTCGGTCTTCACCGCCGGCGAGCGCACGTGGCGCACGCCGCTGCCCGGCCGCTTCAACGTCCTCAACGCGCTCTGCGCGATCGCCGCGTGCCGCGCGCTCGGCGTCGACGACGACGTGCTCGAGGCGGCGCTCCCGCAGGCCGCGCGCGCCCCCGGACGGCTCGAGCCGGTCAGCGAGGGCCAGGACTTCGCCGTGCTCGTGGACTACGCGCACACGCCCGACTCGCTGGAGAACGTGCTCGAGGCTGCCCGCGGCGTGACGCGGGAACGGGTGATCGTCGTCTTCGGCTGCGGCGGCGACCGTGACCGCGGCAAGCGCCCCCGCATGGGAGAGATCGGCGCGCGCCTCGCGGACGTCGCGATCGTCACCTCCGACAACCCGCGCTCGGAGGAGCCCGGCGCGATCATCGGCGAGGTGCTCGCGGGCGTTCCCGCCGGGCTCGCCGCGAAGGTCGAGGCGATCGAGGACCGCGCCGCCGCGATCACGTCCGCCGTCGAGCGCGCGCGGCCGGGGGACGTCGTCGTGATCGCGGGCAAGGGCCACGAGCAGGGCCAGGAGTTCGCGGGCGGTCGCAAGCTGCCCTTCGATGACGCGAGCGTCGCCCGCGCGGCGCTGCGCGCGGTGCGGGCGGGCTGATGCGCACGCGTGACGCAGCGTGGATCGCGGAGGCCGTCGGCGCGCGGCTGCTCGCGGCCGTTCCCGTGCGCGACGGCGACCCGGGCCCGTCGCGCGTCGTCATCGACTCGCGCGCGGTCGGTGAGGGCGACCTCTTCGTCGGCCTCGTCGGCGAGCACCGCGACGGCGGCGCGTTCGCCGCGCAGGCGCTGGCGGCCGGCGCGTGGGGCGTGCTCGTGCGCCCGCCGCACGCCGCGATGGCGCGCCGCGGCCGCCCCGGCGTCGTGCTGGCCGCCGAGGATCCGCTCGGCGCGCTCCAGCGCCTCGCGAGCACGTGGCGGCGTGAGCTCGGCGCCACCGTGATCGGGATCACCGGGTCGACCGGGAAGACCTCCACGAAGGACCTGCTGCACGGCATGCTCGAGCCGCACCGCAGCGTCGTCGCCACCGAGCAGAACCTGAACACCGAGATCGGCCTGCCGCTCACGATCCTCGGCGCGCCCGCCGGCACCGAGGTGCTCGTGCTGGAGATGGCGATGCGCGGGGCCGGCCAGATCGCCGAGCTCGTCGCGATCGCCGAGCCCGACGTCGGCGTCGTCGTCAACGTCGGGCCGGTCCACCTGGAGCTGCTCGGCACGGTCGAGGCGATCGCCGCGACCAAGGCCGAGCTGATCCGCGACCTGCCCGCGCACGGCACGGCCGTGCTGCCGGCGGGTGAGCCGCTGCTCGACGCGCACCGCCGCGAGGACATCACCACGGTCACCTTCGGGCCCGGCGGCGACGTCGACGAGCTGCCGGCGGGCCTGACGCTCCCGTTCGACTCCGCGCACATGCGCCTGAACGCGCTCGCGGCGCTGGCCGCCGCACGGGCGGTCGGGGTCGAGCCGGCGGGCGCGGTGCGCGTGGCGCTGTCGCGGCTGCGCGGTGAGCGGATCGCGCTGCAGGACGGCGTGGTCGTCATCAACGACTGCTACAACGCCAACCCCATGTCGATGCGGGCCGCCCTCGACGATCTCGCCGAGACGGCCCAGGGGCGGCGCGTCGCCGTGCTCGGCGACATGCTCGAGCTGGGGCCGGACGAGCGGCGCTTCCACGCCGAGCTGGGCGACCACGCCCGCGCGAGCGGGGTCGAGCTGCTCATCACCGTGGGCGACCTGGCCGCCGAGGCCGGGGCGGGCACCGGCGGCGACCTGCACGCGGCCGCCAGCGCGATGGAGGCGGCCAGGCTGCTGCCAGGGCTGCTGCAGCCCGGCGACACCGTGCTCGTGAAGGGCTCGCGCGGCGTCGGCCTGGAAGTCGTCGCCGAGGCGCTCGAGGCGCGGGAGGCCTAGGCGTGGGCGAGGTGCTCATCGGCGGGACCGCCGCGCTGCTCCTGTGCGTCTTCCTGTCGCCGAAGTTCATCGCGTTCATGCACGACCGCCAGTTCGGTCAGCACATCCGCGAGGAGGGCCCCGCCGGCCATCACGCGAAGGCGGGGACGCCGACGATGGGCGGCGTCATCATCCTGCTCGCGATCTCGGTCCCGTTCCTGATCCTCACGGACGGGGACTGGCGTGCGGTCGGCGTGTTCGGGACGCTGCTCGCCTGCGGCGCGCTCGGGTTCTCCGACGACTACGTGAAGATCGTCAAGCGCCGCTCGCTCGGCCTGCGCGGACGAACGAAGCTCTTCATCACGATCCTGATCTCGCTGGCGCTGTGGTGGGTCGCGACCGAGCAGGCGGGGATCGGCACGAGCGTGCGGCTGCGGTTCGCCGACGCCAGCATCGACCTGGGCTTCGCCTTCCCGATCCTGATCTACCTCGTGATCGCCGGCAGCGCGAACGCGGTCAACCTCACCGACGGCCTCGACGGCCTCGCCGCCGGCTGCGTCGGGATCGTGATGCTCGCCTACATCGGGATCACGTACATCACGACCGGTGACCGCGACCTCGCGCTGCTGAGCGCGTGCGTCGTCGGCGCGTGCGTCGGCTTCCTGTGGTTCAACGCGTTCCCCGCGACGATCTTCATGGGCGACACCGGTTCGCTGGCGCTCGGCGGGGCCGTCGGCGCGATCGCCGTCATGACGAACACCGAGATCCTGCTGATCCTGATCGGCGGGATCTTCGTCATCGAGGCGCTCAGCGTGATGATCCAGGTATTCGCCTTCCGCACCTTCCGCACGCGCGTCTTCCTGATGGCGCCGATCCACCACCATTTCGAGATGCGCGGCTGGTCGGAGACGAAGATCATCCTGCGCTTCTGGATCATCGCCATCATCTGCGCCGCCATCGGCTTCACGCTTTACCAAGCCTCGATCCGCTCGTGGGCGGCCGTCGAGGGCGGCGAGCACCTCGGGCGTGGCGCGCCGCGGGCTAGGTTGTCGGCTGTGACGCCGCACCGCCCTCCGCTTCCGCCCGGCCCGTGGCTCGTCGTGGGGCTTGCGCGCTCGGGCGCGTCGGCGGCGCGGCTGCTGTGGTCGCGGGGTGAGCCGGTGATCTGCGTGGACTCGGGTGAGCCCGCGGAGGCGGCGGCGCTGCGCGAGCAGGGGATGGAGGTCTGGACGGGGGTCGACGGGCTCGTCGAGCTCCGGCGGGCGCGGGCGCTCGTGAAGAGCCCGGGCGTGCCGCCCGCCACCCCGGTGGTCGCGCGCGCCGTGCAGAGCGGCGTGCCGGTCTGCGGTGAGCTCGAGCTCGGCTGGCGGCTGCTCGAGCGCCCGTTCGTCGCGGTGACCGGGACCAACGGGAAGACGACGGTCGTCGAGCTGCTCGGGGAGATCTGGCGCGCCGCGGGCCGCGAGGTCGCGCTCGCCGGCAACGTCGGCACGCCCGTCACGTCGCTCGTCGACGGCCTGCCCGCGGGCGCGACGGTCATCTGCGAGGCGAGCAGCTACCAGCTGCACGACGCGGTCGCGTTCGCGCCCGAGGTCGGCGTGATCCTCAACCTGACGCCGGATCACCTGGCGTGGCACGGCACGATCGAGGCCTACCGCGCGGCGAAGCTGCGCCTCTTCGAGCATCAGGGGCCGGGCCATGTGGCCGTCGGCCCGCGCGAGCTGCTGGCCGGTGCGGCGCGGCGAGGCGCGCCGCGTCATCGTCGGCCGCGAGCCGGGCGACGACCTCGCGCTGCGCGACGGCGCGCTCTGGTGGCATGGGGAGCGCCTGATCGGGCTCGAGGAGATCCGCCTGCGCGGCGCCCACAACGCGTGGAACGCGGCGGCCGCGGCGGCGGCGGCGCTCGCGTCCGCAGTCGAGCCGGAGCGGGTCGTCGAGACCCTGCGGACGTTCGCCGGCGTCGAGCATCGCCTCGAAGACGTGCGCACGCTCGACGGCGTCAGCGTGGGTGAACGACTCGAAGTCGACGAACATCGCCTCGACGACGGTCGCGCTCGACGCCCTGGACGCGCCGGTCCACCTGATCCTCGGTGGCCAGGCCAAGGACCAGGACTTCACGACGCTGCGCGGCGCCGTCTGCGCGCGGGTCGTCGCCGTCCACCTCATCGGCGAGGACGCCCGGCGGATCGCGGACGACCTCGACGGCACCGTGCCGCTCCACTTCGACGAGGACCTCGCGGCGGCCGTCGCGGCCGCCCGCGGGACGGCCCGGGCGGGGGAGGTCGTGCTGCTGTCGCCCGGCTGCGCGAGCTTCGACCAGTTCGCCGACTACGAGGAGCGCGGCAGAGCCTTCAAGGTCCTGGTCGCGGGGCTCTGAGGCGTTCAAGACACCGGGAAGGAGTCCAGCGCCCGGCGCCGAATCGAGCCTCGATGGCTCGCGTTGCCGCCCGCGCCAGCACCCCCGCGCCCGTCGCGGCACGTTCCCCTGCCAAGTCGGGGCGCAAGATCGAAGAGGACGTGCTGCTGACCGCCGTCCTCTGTCTCGTCGCCTTCGGCGCGGTCATGGTCTACAGCGCCTCGTCGGCGACGACGGTCGTCAAGGGCGGCGGCGACGGCACCGGCCTGCTGATCAAGTACCTCGTCTACGGGGCCGCCGGCTTCTTCGCCCTGCGCGTCGCCGCGCGCGTGCCGCTGCAGAAGGTGGTCGCCCTGACCGGGCCGCTGCTGGCGGCGTCGTTCGGGCTGCTCGTGCTCGTCGAGGTTCCCGGCTTCGGCGTCTCGGTGAACGGCGCGACGCGCTGGCTCGGCGCCGGCCCGCTCCAGTTCCAGCCGAGCGAGATCGCCAAGCTCGCGCTCGTCCTCTACGCCGCGCGGTTCCTCGCCGAGCGCCCCCGCGGCCTGCGCCGGCCGAAGGACCTGATGCCGCTCGGGCTCGTGGCCGGGACCTCGGTGCTGCTCGTCGCCACCCAGCCCGACCTCGGCACCGCGCTCGTCATCTGCTTCACGGTCGGCGCGCTGATGGTCGTCGCGGGCGTCCCGCTGCGCTGGCTCGGCGGGTTCGCCGGCGTCGGCGTGCGTGCTCGTCTCGCTCTATGCGATGACCGCCCCGTACCGCATGGCCCGCGCTCACCTCGTTCATCAACCCGTGGGATCACGCGGGCGGCGCCGGCTTCCAGGCGGTGCAGGGCCAGATCGCGATCGGCTCGGGCGGCCTCTTCGGCAACGGCCTGGGCCAGTCGGTCCAGAAGATCTTCTACCTGCCCGAGGCGCACACCGACTTCATCCTCGCGATCATCGGCGAGGAGGTCGGCCTCGTCGGCATCTGCGGGCTGATCGCGCTGTACGGGACGTTCGCGTGGGCGGGGCTGCGGATCGCCCAGCAGGCGAAGGGCCGCTACGCCGCGCTGCTGGCCGCGGGCGTCACCTCGCTGGTGCTCTGCCAGGCGCTCCTCAACCTCTGGGCGGTCCTCGGCATCGCGCCGCTGACGGGCGTGCCGCTGCCCTTCATCTCCTACGGGTCGACGAACCTCGTCGTCCTGCTCGTCGCCTGCGGGCTGCTCGTGAACGTCGCGCGCGGCGGCTCCGTGCACCTGCGGGCCATCAACGGGGGGCGCGATGCGCAACGATCAGGCCCAGATGGAGCCGCAGACGTTCGTGATCGCAGCGGGGGGGACAGCCGGGCACGTGGTGCCGGCGCTGGCGGTCGCCGGCGCGCTGCAGGCTGAGCCCGGTCCGCAGCCGCGGATCGTCTTCATCGGCGGCGAGCGCGCCGAGCGCGAGCTCGTCCCGGCCGCGGGCTTCGAGCTGCGCACGATCACCGTCGAGGGACTGAGCCGGTCGAACCCGCTGAAGGCCGCGCGCGCGCTCGGGCAAGGCCGCGACGGCCGTCCGCGCGGCGGGGGCGATGCTGCGACGAGCTGCAGCCCGCCGCGGTGCTCGGCGGCGGCGGGTACGTCGCGGGCCCGGTCGGCCTGGCGGCGGCCCGCCGCGGGATCCCGCTCGTGCTGACCGAGGCCGACAGCCACCTGGGACTGACCAACCGGCTGCTCGCCCGCCGCGCGCGGCGCGTCTGCCTGGCGTTCGCGATCGAGGGGCGCGCGGACGGGCGCTACCGCGTGACCGGGCGGCCGGTTCCCGCCGCCGGCGACCGACCGCGCCGCGGCGCGGTCGCGGTTCGGGCTCGCGGGCGGCGACACGGTCGTGCTCGTCTTCGGCGGCTCGCTCGGCGCCCGGTCGGTCAACGAGGCGGCGGTCGGCGCCTGGGGCCGCAGGACCCGGGCTTTCGCGTCCTGCACGCCGCCGGGGAGCGCGACCTGGAGGCGCTGACCGCGCGGCTCGGCGACCCGCCACCGCCGTGGTACGACCTGCGCGGGCTTCATCGACGGGTTCGGCGAGGCGCTGCTGGCCGTGCGATCTCGTCGTCGCGCGCTCCGGCGGCTCGATCTTCGAGGTCGCCGCCGCCGGCCGTCCGCGCGATCCTCGTCCCCTATCCGCACGCCGCGGCCGACCACCAGGCGGAGAACGCGCGCTGGATGGAGCGCGCCGGGGCGGCGCTCGTGATCGGCGACGGCGAGCTCACGCCCGAGCGCCTGGGCCGCGAGGTCTCCGGCGCTGATCGCGGACCCGGCACGCCTGAGCGCGATGGCCGCAGCCTCCGCGGGCGCTCGCGCGGCCGGACGCCGCACGCGAGATCGCCGACGAGCTGCGCGCGGCGGCGCGCGGTGCAGCTAGCGTCCCGGCCGATGTCCGACCCTCGCCCCTGGACCGGCCGGCGCCTGCATCTCGTCGGGATCGGCGGCGCGGGCATGAGCGGCTACGCGACGGTCGCCGCGCAGCTCGGCGCGACGGTCAGCGGCTCGGACCGCGCCCCCTCGCCGGCGCTCGAGCGTCTGCGCGCGGCGGGGATCGACGCCCACGCGGGACACGACGCCGCGCAGCTCCCGGCCGGGGACGACGTCGAGGTCGTCGTCTCGAGCGCGATCGGCGAGGACAACCCCGAGATCGCCGCCGCGCGCGAGCGCGGGCTGCGCGTGATGCCGCGCGCCGACCTGCTCGGCGAGCTCAGCGCGCTGCGCCGCACGATCGCCGTCGCCGGCGCGCACGGCAAGACGACGACCTCGAGCATGACCGCCCACGTGCTGCTCGGCTGCGGCATGGACCCCGGCTACCTGATCGGCGGCGAGCTGCGCACGACCGGCCACAACGCCGCGTGGGGGACGGGCGACTGGCTCGTCGTCGAGGCCGACGAGTCGGACCGCTCGATGCTCGCGCTGCACGTCGAGGTCGCCGTCGTCACGAACGTCGAGCTCGACCACCACGCGACGTACGGCTCGCTGGCCGAGGTGCGCGAGGTCTTCCGCACGTTCCTCACCGGCGCCGCCGCACGCGGTCGTCCTCGACCGCCCGGAGCTGCTCGAGCTGCGCGCCGGCGGCGACACCGTCGCCTACGAGGCCCGTGACCTGCGCCTCGACGCGGCCGGCTCGCGGATGACGCTGGCGCGGACACGAGGTGAAGCTCACCGTCCCCGGGCGCGCACAACGCGCGCAACGCGGTCGCCGCGCTCGAGGCCGCGCGGCTCGCCGGCGCGCCGGAGGCCGAGGCCGTCGCGGCGATCGCGACCTTCAGCGGCGCCGGGCGGCGCTTCGAGCAGCTCGGCATGACCCCGGCGGGCGCGCTCGTCGTCGACGACTACGCCCACCACCCGACCGAGGTGGCCGCCACGCTCGCGGCGGCCCGCACGCTCGCCCCGCGCCGCCTGGTGGCCGTCTTCCAGCCGCACCTCTACTCGCGCACGCAGCACCTGGCGGGCGCGTTCGGCCGGGCGCTCGCGGCCGCCGACGTCGTCTGCGTCGTCGACGTCTACCCGGCGCGCGAGCGGGCCGCAGGACTTCCCCGGGGTCAGCGGGCTGAACGATCGCCGAGGCGGTCGTGGACGCGGGGGGCAGGGCGCGAGGTGCTGTGGCTGCCGACGTTCGACGACGCGCGAGCGCGTGCTCGCCGCGGCCGGCTGGCCGCCGGCGACCTCTGCCTCGTCCTCGGCGCCGGGCGACGTGCGCGCGCTCGGCGAGCGGCTGGTCGCGCAGTAGGGTCGCGGGCCATGCGCGCCCTCGTGATCATCGACATCCAGAACGAGTACGCCGCCGGCGGGCAGGTGGACCCTGCCGCGGTTCGATCAGGCGGCCGACGCGCGCCGCGCAGGCGATCGCCGCCGCGCGCGACCGCCGGCGTCCCCGTCGCTGCACGTCCGGCACGAGATCACCTCGACCGACCGAGTACGGGTTCGTCCCCGGCAGCGCCGGAGCGCAGATCCACAGCGCCGTGGCACCCGCGGACGGGCGAGGCGGTCGATCGTCAAGCACCATCCGAACGCGTTCCTCGAGACCGACCTGCGCGCACCGGCTCGACGCGCTCGGCGACGGGCCGGTCGCCTTCGCGGGGATGATGACCTCGACCTGCGTCGACTCGACCGTGCGCGCCGCGTCCGACATGGGGCTCGAGGCGGTGCTCGTCGCCGACGCGTGCGCCGCCCCCGGGCTCGAGCACGACGGCGTCACCGTCGACGCGGACGCCGTCAACGCCGCGTTCCTCGCCGCGCTCGGCGAGGACTTCGCGCGAGCTGGTCGCCGCTGACGCGCTGCCCGCCGGCTGAAGGACCGCGCTCCGCGCGCGTCGAAGGAGGAAGCGGATGCCCTCTCGCATCGCGCTACCGCAGCCCCACGCCGCCCGGCTGCCGCGCCCGCCGCGCGTGTCGTGGCGCGCCGTGGCCGGGGCGCTCGCCGTCGCCACGCTGCTGCTCGGCGGCTGGCTCTGGCTCAGGGACTCCTCGCTCGTCCGCGTCAGCCAGGTCCAGGTGACCGGCGCCACGCGGCTTCGGCGGCGGCGCCGTCCGCTCCGCGCTCGACGCCGCGGCCCGCGACATGACGACGCTCGAACGTCGACGAGTCGGCGCTGCGCGCCGCCGTCGCGCGCTACCCGCTCGTGCGGGACGTGCAGACCAGCGCGCACCCGCCGCACCGGCTCGACATCCGCGTGATCGAGCGCGTCCCGGTCGGCGTGATCCACGCCGACGGCACGACCGTCGCCGTCACCGACGACGGCATCCTGCTGCGCGGCGTCCCGACCGGTTCGCTGCCCGCAGATCAGCGCGCAGCGTCCCGCCCGGCGGCGCGCGCGTCGGCGACCGCAAGACCGCCGCGAAGGTCGCCGTCCTCGCCTCGGCGCCCGCCGGCCTGCGCGCGCGCATCACGTCGGTCAGCCTCGGCCGCTTCGGCCTGCAGGCGCGGCTGCGCAACGGCCTCGTGCTGCGCTTCGGCGACGGCCAGAGGCTGCGCGCCAAGTGGATCGCCGCCCAGCGCGTGATGAGCGATCCGGGCGCCGCGGGCGCGACCTACATCGACCTGCGCATTCCCTCGCGCCCGGCGGCCGGCGGCCTGACCGAGATCGCAGGGCGGAGCCCCGGTGCCGCTCACGGCCGTCACCGCCGGATCCCGCGGCGAGCGCGGCCGCTCCCGCGGCGACGACGACCCCCGGCCGCGACGACGACGACCCCGCCTGCCGCGGACGACGGCGCCCGCGGCCGCCACCAGACCGCGGCCGCGACCCGCGACGCGACCCCGCGGCGTCGCCGCCAGTCCCTGACCTCACCCTCGACCTGGATCAACGGTTCTCGCGAGCCAAACCCTCATGTTCGTACTAGAGGGTTGCGCTGGCGCAACGGATCTTGCGCGCTGTAGCCTTGCGTTGACACGACCGAATGCCGATGCGTACGGTGCTTGAGCTTCTGGGACTCGGCAACCGCCGAAAGTCTCGACACTACCTCGAAGGTTGGACGGAACCCTCATGATGGAGAGCAGCGGCACCTATCTCGCCGTGATCAAGGTCGTCGGCGTCGGCGGCGGCGGCACCAACGCGGTCAACCGCATGGTCGACGCAGGCCTCCGCGGGGTCGAGTTCATCGCGGCGAACACGGACGCCCAGGCGCTCCAGATGTGCGACGCCGACATCAAGCTCAACATCGGGCACGAGCTGACGAAGGGTCTCGGCGCAGGCGCCAACCCCGAGATCGGCTTCGGCGCGGCCGCCGAGTCGCGCGACGAGATCAAGGAGGCGCTCAAGGGCGCGGACATGGTCTTCGTCACCGCCGGCGAGGGCGGCGGCACCGGCACCGGCGCGGCGCCCGTCATCGCCGAGATCGCCAAGAACGAGATCGGCGCGCTCACCGTCGGCGTCGTCACGCGCCCGTTCGACTTCGAGGGCAGCCAGCGCATGCGCTCCGCCGAGGAGGGCATCCAGCGCCTGCGCGACGTCGTCGACACGCTCATCGTGATCCCGAACGAGCGGCTGCTGTCGACCGTCGAGCGCCGCACCACGATCCTCGAGGCGTTCCGCGAGGCCGACAACGTGCTGCGCCAGGGCGTTCAGGGCATCACCGACCTGATCACGATCCCCGGCCTGATCAACCTCGACTTCGCCGACGTGCGCACGATCATGAGCGACGCCGGCTCGGCCCTGATGGGCGTCGGCAGCTCGAGCGGCGAGAACCGCGCGATCGACGCGGCCAAGTCCGCGATCGAGAGCCCGCTGCTCGAGGACGCGATCGACGGCGCCACCGGCATCCTGCTGAACATCACCGGCGGCAAGGAGCTCGGCCTGTTCGAGGTCAACGACGCCGCCGAGATCATCCACACGGCGGCCGACTCCAACGCGAACATCATCTTCGGCGCCGTCATCGACGAGTCGATGGGCGACGAGATCCGCGTCACCGTCATCGGCACCGGCTTCGACCACAAGGGCGGCCGCGGCCGCGCCGCCCGCGACGAGACCCGCCGCAGCGCCGACCGCTCCACCCGCGATCGCGCACCACGCGTCGAGA
The DNA here is from genome assembly GCA_963721255.1 of uncultured Actinomycetes bacterium. GTDB lineage: Bacteria > Actinomycetota > Thermoleophilia > Solirubrobacterales > Solirubrobacteraceae > F1-60-MAGs163. The sequence goes on along the minus strand of CAVRIM010000005.1, from coordinate 61,807 downwards.
AGGTCTCGGATCTCGAGATCGGCGACGACGATCTCGACATTCCTGCGTTCCTGAAGTAGCGCCGGGCACGGCCGGGCGCAGCGACCGCCGGTCGCTACCTTGCTTTGCGTGCCTGAACTGCGTCGCACGCCGCTGTACGACCGCCATGTCGCCGCCGGGGCGAAGCTCGTCCCTTTTGCGGGCTGGGAGATGCCGGTGCAGTACGCGGGCATCCGCGAGGAGCACGAGGCGGTCCGCGGCCGGGCGGGCGTCTTCGACGTCTCGCACATGGGCGAGATCGAGACGCCGGGGCCCGCAGGCCGCCGAGCTGCTCCAGCGCCTGCTCTCCAACGACGTCGAGAAGCTCCAGGTCGGCGGCGCGCAGTACAGCGTGCTCTGCCGTGAGGACGGCGGCGTGCTGGACGACCTCTTCACCTACCGCCTCGCGCCCGACCACTACCTGACGGTCACGAACGCCGCGAACCACGAGAAGGACCTCGCCTGGTTCCAGGCGCCACGCGGCCGGCATGGACGTCGAGGTCGACGACAAGCTCGACGACTGGGCGATGCTCGCCGTTCAGGGCCCCTCCGCCCGCGAGCTGCTCCAGGCGATCTCCGACGCCCCGCTGCCGGCGCGCTTCACCGTCGCCACGCGCGTCATCGGCGGCCACACGACGCTCGTCTGCGGCACCGGCTACACCGGCGAGGACGGCGTCGAGCTGCTCTGCAGCCCCGAGGCCGCCGGGCCGATCTGGGACGAGCTGCTGCGCCGCGGCGTCGAGCCCGCGGGCCTCGCCGCGCGCGACACGCTGCGCCTGGAGGTCTGTTACCACCTGTACGGCAACGACCTGATGGAGGAGCGCGGGCCGATCGAGGCGGGTCTCGGCTGGTGCTGCAAGGAGGACACGGGCTTCATCGGATCCGATGCGGTGCGCGCCGTCCGCGAGGCCGGGCCGGCGGAGAAGCTCGTCCCGTTCAAGATCACCGGGCCCGGGGATCGCCCGGCAGGGCAACCCGGTCGTCGGCGGCGGCGAGGTCACGAGCGGCACGATGTCGCCGAGTCTCGGGATCGGGATCGGGCTGGCCTACGTCCCGGCCGTGCGCGCGGTGCCCGGCGCGCGCGCTCCAGATCGACGTGCGCGGCAAGGTCCGCGACGCGGTCGTCGCGGAGCGGCCGCTCTACAGCGGGAGCGCCGCGTAGGATCGCGCTGACGGCGCGAACCGAACGGAGACTCAGATGGCCGACGCGAGCTACCCCCAGGACCTTCTCTACCACCCCGAGCACGACTGGGTGCGGGTCGATCCCGCCGACCCGGAGCTCGCCACGTTCGGCATCACCTGGTACGCCCAGGACGCCCTCGGCGAGGTCGTCTTCTTCGACCCGCCCGCGGTCGGGACGATGGTCGAGGCCGGCGACTCGTACACCGAGGTCGAGTCCGTGAAGGCCGTCAGCGACGTGATCGCGCCGATGTCCGGCGAGGTCGTCGAGGTCAACGAGGACCTGGGCGACGCCCCCGAGGCGATCAACGGCGACCCCTACGGCGCCGGATGGATGGTCAAGGTCCGGCTGTCCGACGTAGCCGAGAAGGACGACCTGCTGGACGCCGCCGCCTACGAGGCGACGCTGGGCTGACCCCCGACCGAAGGATGCACGTGAGCCGCTACACCGCCGTCACCCCCGCCGATCTGGAGCAGATGCTCGCCACGATCGGCGTGAGCAGTCTCGAGCAGCTCTTCGACGAGATCCCCGACGGCGTGCGCCTGCGCCGCGAGCTGGACCTGCCGGCCGGGCATGAGCGAGCAGGACGTCTACGGGCACCTGCTCGACCTCGCGCGCCGCAACACCTCCGCCGAGGACGAGCTGACGTTCCTCGGCGGCGGGATGTACGACCACTACGTGCCGGCGGTGATCGACATGCTGCTCGGGCGGTCGGAGTTCCTCACGCCGTACACGCCCTACCAGCCGGAGATCAGCCAGGGCGGCCTGCAGGTGATGTTCGAGTACCAGACCGCGATCAGCGAGCTGACGGGCCTGCCGGTCTCCAACGCGTCGGTCTACGAGGGCCCGAGCGCCGTCGGCGCCGCCGCCTACCTGGCGAAGCTCGCCAACGGCAAGCGCCGGATCGTCGTCTCGCGCGGCGTGCACCCGCACAGCCGCGAGACGCTGCGCACGCTCGCGCACGGCTACGGCATGGAGGTCGTCGAGGTGCCGCTGTCCGGCGGCGCGACCGACGCCGCCGCCTGGGCCGCCGCGATCGACGGCGAGACCTCGTGCGTGATCTTCCAGCAGCCGAACTTCCTCGGCGCCGTCGAGGACGCCGGCGCGCGCTGCGCAGGCTCGCCGGGCCGCCCAAGGATGTCCGCCTCGGCTGCGTCGTCGTCGGCTCCTACGACCCGATCCCGCTCGGGATCCTCGCCGCGCCCGGCGAGTGCGGCGTCGACGTCGCCGTCGGCGAGGGCCAGACGCTCGGCAACCGCCTGGACTTCGGCGGCCCCTCGTTCGGCTTCTTCGCCGCGACCGAGGCGTACCTGCGCCGGATGCCCGGCCGGATCGCCGGTGAGACGACCGACGTCGACGGTCGCCGCGGCTTCGTGCTGACGCTGCAGACGCGCGAGCAGCACATCCGCCGCGAGAAGGCGACGTCGAACATCTGCACCTCGCAGGCGCTGAACACGCTCGCGGGCGTCGTCTACCTGGCATGGCTCGGGCGCGAGGGGCTCGTCGAGCTGGCGGAGCTGCTGCTCCAGCGCACCGCCTACGCGCGCGCAGAAGCTCGCCGCGCTCGACGGCGTCGAGCTGCTGCACGAGCAGCCGGTCGTGCGCGAGTTCGCCGTCGACCTGGACGTCGCGGACACGGCGGCGGTCCGGCGCGTCATCGCCCGCTGCCAGGACGCGGGCGTGAACCCCGGCTACGCGCTGGGCCGCGACTACGAGGAGCTGCCGACCGGCCTGCTCGTCGCGATCACCGAGCAGCGCACGGCCGAGCACATCGACCGTCTCGCCGAGGTGCTCGCGGAGGCGCTGGCCGCCGAGCGAGCCGAGAGCCCGGCCCGCGAGGAGGTGCGCGCATGACCGCTCAGCGCCGTCGCGCGACCCGCCGATGCAGGACGACCCGGCGGTCACGATCTTCCAGAAGGGCGCGGCCGGCCGCCGCGCGTTCCTGTGCCCCGAGGCGGGCGTGCCCGAGCGCGACCGGCTCGAGCTGCTGCCCGCAGCGGCTGCGGCGCAGCACGCCCGCGCGGCTGCCCGAGGTCTCCGAGCCCGAGCTCGTGCGTCACTACGTGCGCATCAGCAGGCGCAACTTCGACCTGGACTCGGGCTTCTACCCGCTCGGCTCGTGCACGATGAAGCACAACCCGCGCCTGCACGAGCGCGTCGCGGCGCTGCCCGGCCACGCGCGGCTGCACCCGCTGCAGGACCCGAGCCGCGCGCAGGGCGCGCTCGAGCTGATGTGGAACCTCGAGCGCGCGCTCGGCGAGGTCGCCGGGCTCCCGCACGTCTCGCTGCAGCCGAGCGCCGGCTCGCACGGCGAGCTCGCGGGCGTGCTGCTGACGCGCGCCTACCACGAGTCCCGCGGCGAGCAGCGGCACAAGGTGCTGACGCCCGACACCGCGCACGGCACGAACCCCGCGACCGTGACGATGGCCGGGCTACGAGGTCGTGAAGGTCGGCACGAACGCCCAGGGCGGCGTCGACGTCGACGACCTGCGCGCGAAGATCGACGACGACGTCGCGTGCCTGATGCTCACGAACCCGAACACGCTCGGCGTGTTCGACCCGAACATCGAGGAGATCGCCGAGCTCGTGCACGCGGTGGGCGCGACGCTCTACTACGACGGCGCGAACCTCAACGCGGTGATGGGCAAGTCGCGGCCCGGCGACATGGGCTTCGACATCGTCCACTACAACCTGCACAAGTCGTTCACGCAGCCGCACGGCGGCGGCGGCCCGGGCGCCGGCCCGATCGCGGTCAGCGACCGCATCGAGCCGTTCGTGCCGCGGCCCGTGATCACGCGGACCGAGACGCCCGACGGTCCGCTGTTCGACCTGGACGACGACCGCCCGCAGTCGATCGGCAAGCTGCGCGGCTTCCAGGGCAACTACGGCGTCTTCGTGCGCTCGTACGCGTACATCCGCTCACTCGGCGCCGAGGGCCTGCGCGACGCGAGCGAGACCGCGGTGCTGAACGCCAACTACCTGCTCGCGCGACTGCGCGACCTTTGTGGTGACGACCTGCCGCTGGCTTTCGGTGAACGCTGCATGCACGAGTTCGTCCTCTCCGCGACGCCGCTGAAGAAGGAGACGGGCGTGAAGACGCTCGACCTCGCCAAGCGCCTGCTCGACCACGGGTACCACCCGCCGACGGTCTACTTCCCGCTGCTCGTCGACGAGGCGCTGCTGATCGAGCCGACCGAGACGGAGACCAAGGAGACGCTCGACGGGTTCGCCGAAGCCCTCGCCGCCATCGTGCGCGAGGCCAAGGAGGACCCGACGCTCGCCCAGAACGCCCCGTACTCGACGCCGGTCCGGCGCCTCGACGAGGCGACCGCGGCGAAGCGGCCGGTGATCCGCCAGGCGCTGTAGCCGCGGGGCGCGAGCCGTCGGCTCCCGCGGAAGCGGTCGGGTCTAGCGCGGATCCGGAACCAGCACGTTGACCTGGCGGACCACCCGACCGGCCTCCAGCTCTGTTGTCTGCACGATCACGTAGTCGAGTGTCTCGCCCGTTTCGCGAGAGCGATGCCGCAGGCGCGCTCGGCGTATGAAGGATCCGCGGGAGGTCTCCTCGAGCGAGAGGTTCTCGATCGTGTTGTCGCCGTAGCGGGTGAACACCTCGCGCCAGAAGGCCACTACGGCGGCGCGACCCTTCAGCGGGGCGCAGTCTGCGAGGGGTGGTGGCGGCGTGTATTCGACATCGTCGGCGAACAGCGCGAAGACGACCTCGAGATCACCGCGATTGAAGGCATCACGGGCGCGATCGAAGGCGGCGTGCAGGACGCGGCGGCGAAGAGCCTCGGGGAGGACGCCGACGGCACGTGCGCCGAGCGTCGCCAATCGGGGGGCGCGGACTTCAAGGCGGTCGGCGAGCGGGCGATCGTGGACCGTCACGAGTGGCATCGTAGAGCCGGGACGTTTGCGCAGTGACGCTTGTGGAACTACGGTTGCGCGATGCGTTTCCGGGGGGCGGCCGCGTTGCTGATCACGATCGCGGCTGGCTGCGCTCCGCCGGCAGCTGCGTGGGACACGCCCGTTGCGATCACGCCGGCGAGCGGTGGCACCTCGGCGCAGAATCCGCAGGTGGCGATGGATGGCCAGGGCCGCGCCGTCGGCATCTGGACACGCAGCGACACGCCCGGCGTCGCGACGAGCTGGCACGTCGAGGGCGCCACGCGCGCGCTCGGGAGCCCGGCGTGGTCGCCGCTCGCGGCGCCGCTGTCGGCAGCCGGGAGTGACCCCGGCGGGAATCTGAACTCGGAGACGATGGACCTCGACGTCGGGACCGACGGGGCGGCGGCGGCCGCGTGGGTCCAGGGCGCCAACAGCGAGCTGCAGGCCGCCACGAGCCCGGCGTTCGGCTCGCCGTTCGGCAACACGACGACGATGACCGTGCCCGGCGGTCCCGGCAGCACGTGCACCAACAACACGCCGCTTGCGGATGACCACGTCGTCGGCCCGTCGGTCGCGCTCGGGCCGACGGTGCGCGGCTACGTCTCGTGGATGGCGCCCTGCGGCGACACGAGCAACGGCCGTTTCGAGCTGGTCAAGGAGATCGGAGTCAACGGCGCCTTCGTCAGCGGCGTCATCAAGGCGGGCCGTGGCGCCGGTGGCGAGGGACCGCGACTCGAGCGCGATCCGCAGACCGGAGCGGCGCTCGTGCTCTTCCACGACACCGCCAGTTCCATCCCGGGCCTGACGCTGAAGGAGATCGAGAACGCCAACGTCCAGCCGAACCCGACGAACTATCGCGGGGAACGCCGGGTCGAACAACCCGCTGCTCTCGGTGCTGCCCGACGGACAGCGCGTCGTCTCCTGGCTCGCGAGTTCGGCTGAGACCGGGCTGATGGTGCAGGTCGGCTCGAGCCCGGCGGTGCGCGTCAACGCGGCCGACGAGGGCGCCGGCTTCTACCGGGTCGCGGCGGGAGCCGACGGCACCATCGTCGCCGTCTGGCGCATCGGGTCGGACTTCTCGCTGAAGGCCGCGGTGCGCAACCCGGTGACCCACGAGTGGGGACCGCCGCACAGGATCTCCGACGGCGACACGCTCCAGTTCGACGTCGGCGTGCTCGGCGACCGGCGTCGGCTACGCCGTCTGGAACCGCGACACCGGCGCGTCCGGAAACGAGCTCGAAGCGTCGATCCTCGACCCGTCCGACCCCAACCGCGCCCCAGGGACTCCCTACCAGTTCCAGCCCGTCCCGGAGACCCTCGTCCAGCCCGCCGTGACGAGCATCATCGGCGCCGCCGGCGCGGGCGATGTCGGCTGGCCGAAGGTCGCGGTGGCACCCAACGGGACGGCGCAGGTGCTGTTCCCGTTCGTCACCGGCCTGGGACCGCCGACGGTGACGTTCGCGATCGGCTCGATCGTCTCGCCGATCGATCGTTCGACGCCGGTCGCGCCGGCGCCCGCCCCGACCGCTCCCGCAGGACCGGCAGGACCGCCGGCGCCGATTCGCGACACGCGCGCGCCCAGGATCACGGCCTTCTCGGTCTCGCGCCGCGAGTTCGGCATCGGGCGCACGCTCAACAAGGTGCTCGTCGACCGGCTCAAGCGGTCGGTCGCCCGGCCGAAGCGGTTCAGCGCGCTGCGCACCGGGACGATCCTGCGCTGGACGCAGGACGAGGCGGGCAGCGCCCGGATCGTGATTGCGCACAAGGGATGCTTCACGTTCACCGTCCACGGCACGCCGGAGCAGTCGCTCAACGTCTGCAAGCGCGGCCCGCTCGACGGGACCGTGTTCGTCAAGACCCTGAAGGGCAAGCGCGGGGCCAACAGCCTCACCTACTTCGGGCTGCGACAGGCGAGCAGGCCGAAGCTGCGCGCCGGCGGCCTCTACAAGGCCACGATCGTCGTGACCGACGCAGCGGGGAACCGCAGCTCGGCGCGCGTCCAGGAGCTCGCCGTCGACGCGAGCCTGGCCGACGGCTGAGAGCTCGGCACTGACGAGCGTCATCTGATGCCTTTGTGACCGGGTGCGGCCTGAAACTCACCGGTGAACCTCGGTTGCCCTTGGGCCGGATCTGAGCGAGAGTCGCCGCGAGAGCGATCCCCGAAGGAGGACAGATGGACCACGCGGCCACGATTCGAGGCATGTACGACCTGCTCAGCGCCGGAGACATCGACGGCTTCGGCGCTCAGCTGGCGGATGAGTTCGTCGAGCACGAGGAGACTCCCGGCCTCGCTCCGACGAAGGACGGCGTCGTGCGAGTTCTTCCGGATGTACCGCGCGGCGTTCCCCGACCTGCGCCTGGACCCCGAGGACGTCCTGTCAAGTGGGGACAGGGCCGTCGCGCGGGTTCGGGCCACCGGCACGCACCAGGGCTGACTTCATGGGGATGCCCGCGACGGGCAAGAGCATCGACGTGCAGCTCATCGACATCATCAGGTTCGGTGACGACGGCCTCGCGCGCGAGCACTGGGGCGTCGTCGACATGATGGCGATGATGCAGCAGCTCGGCGTGATCCCCGAAGGCCCTCCGGCATAGGTCGGACGTGATCGTCAGGACCGCGCGGGGGTGACCACGCGCGCCGCAACCAGCGTGTCCCACGCGACGATGCTGCGAGACTCCGCGCGTGTTCCGAACCCGCCCGACGTGAAGATGATTGCGCTCAAGAGCGCCCTGGCGAGCGCTGCGCTGCTGGCGCTGCTGCCCGTGTCCGCCGCGGTCGCGGATCCCGTGCAGCAGTTCAGCGTTCAGCTGAAGAACCCGACCCCTGACGGGCGCTACTCGGTCGTCTACACGTCGAACGCGTTCGACACCAGCGGCGGCCCGCCGCCGGCGCTCGCCGACGCGTCCCTGCGGCTCGCCAAGGGCATGTCGATCAAGCCGGCCTTCCTCAAGCCCGACCGGCTCTGCGACACCGCCAAGTTCAGCGGCTTCCTCTACCAGCATCGGCCCGCAGGCGTCTCCTACGCACAGCGGGTCGACGCGTTCCCGGCTGGAAGGGCAAGTGTCGAGCGGCACCTCCCGAAGGCCGCGCGCGCGATCGTCGAAACGTGCGCCGACGCGTTCCTCGGACGCGGCACGGCCACGGTCGATGCGCGTCCGCTCTACCCCGACCTGATCCCCGCGCGCTTCTCGATCTTCCTCACCAAGCCGACCGCGAAGGGCGCGATCGCCGGCATCGGGATCATCTCGCACTACGACCGCAGCTCGCCGATCGCGCTCGATCAGCCACGGTACACGCGGCTGCAGCCGATCTTCACCCTCAACATCTTCAACGATCCCACGCCGGACGGCCGGTACGGCTACCGCGTCAAGCTGCTGACGGAGCGCTCTTCGGGCCTTCGCTTCAGCGTGGCCGAGTTGCGCGTCGAGAGCAGCGGCATCGTGTCGAAGCGGCGTGGAGGGATCAGCGACTTCTGGGCGAAGCCGCCGACCTGCCCTGCCTCGCGTCAGGTGGCCTTCAGGGCAGACTTCGAATACGTGACGGGGCTGAAGAGCAGCACCATCATCCACGTACCCTGCCCGCGGTTCAGGCGCTGACACACGCCGCCCGGCCTTTCGTTCGGCGCGGGGTTCTGGGATGGTCGGCGTTCGGCGTTCACTCAACCTGAAGGAGGCCGGATCATGGCCGACAGCGTCTACAGGGTCACCGAGGTGATCGGGGCAAGCAGCGAGTCGTGGGAGGCTGCGGCACGAAGCGCCGTGGAGACCGCGGCAAAGACGGTCCGGGACCTGCGCGTGGCCGAGGTCGTGCGTGAGGACGTGACGATCGAGGGCGGCAAGATCACCAACTTCCGCGTGCGCCTGAACATCTCGTTCAAGTACGACAGCGGCGACTGACCGGCGATCAGTCCAGCGAGGCCCGCGCCGCGGAAATCCAGCCGTGCCGGCTACCGGCACGCGGCGCGCTGCATTCGCATAGGCTGGGCAGCGCCCCTGTTGTCCCCGAAGGGATCGAATCCGATGCGCAGGACCCTGTTCGCCTGGTGACCGCTGTCGCCGCAATTCTTGTCGTGGCCGCTCCAGCTTCCGCGATCCAGTCCATCCAGAAGGCCGACGTGAAGGTCACGCCGAACGTCGCCGGTACGAAGGCCAAGCCGCAGGGGGTGTCGATCTCGGTTCACGCCTACTTCGACTCGATCTCGGCCGACCTGGACCAGCAGGTCCAGTTCGCGACCACCCACGGGGACGTCTTCTTCCCCAAGGAAGGTCTGACGAACAACAAGCTCTTCCCGGGCTGTGACTCGACGGTGGTCTTCCAGGACGAGAAGCAGTGCCCCGCGGAGTCGAAGATCGGCACCGGCACGGCACGCGGCATCGGCCTCGGCCTCGATGAGACCGTGACGCTCACGGCCTTCAACCTGCCCAACGGCAAGGGCGGCGTCGTGCTCGTCGTCGGCGAGAGCCCGCTGATCATCCGCGAGGTCGTCGTCGCGAACCTCAAGACGCTCGTGGGCGACCCGCTCTACAAGTACGAGCTGTCCTTCGACGTGCCGAAGAACCTGCAGTCCCCGGCCCCGGGCGTCATCGCCGCGGTCAAGGACTTCAAGCTCAACATCCCGGTCAAGTACCTGAAGAAGAGCGGCAAGTACGTCAAGAAGAAGGGCCAGCGGATCCCGTACATCGCGACGACCGGCTGCGCGACGGGCAAGTGGTCCGGCAAGGCCGTCCTCGACTACACGACGACATTCGACGGGGCGGTCGAGAGCACCCAGACGATCGACGTGTCGGTGCCCTGTAAGAAGGCACAAGTAGGCAGCCGGTCGGGGCGCGGCGCCATCTCCGGCGCCGCGCCCGGCCTGCGGCCTTCGTCGTGGACCGTGCCGCGCTGCAGGAGCTTCAGCGTCCGCTGAAGGAGCAGTACCGAGAGGATCCGGGCGCGGCGCTGATCACGCTGTCCGCGGAAGGGTCGCTCGGCGAGGGGGTCTCGTGCTCGGTGAAGACCGGGCGCGCGATCGCCGAGGCGGGCCTGCATCCCGCGACCGGCGGCGACGGGACCCAGCTCTGCTCCGGGGACATGCTGCTCGAGGCGCTCGCCGCGTGCGCGGGGGTGACGCTGCGCTCGGTCGCGACGTCGCTCGAGATCCCCGTGGCCGGCGGGACGGTGACGGCGGAGGGCGATCTCGACTTTCGCGGCACGCTCGCCGTCGACCGCGAGGCGCCCGTCGGCTTCGCGGCGATCCGGCTGCGCTTCGACCTCGACACGGACGCCGACGACGAGCAGCTCGACACGCTGGTGCGCCTCACCGAGCGCTACTGCGTCGTGCTCCAGACGATCACCTCGGCGCCCGAGATCAGCGTGTCGCGGACGCGCTTGTGTAGCCGGCCCTGCGTAGCCACGTGGGCGAGGCGATCGGGGAGGTCCTCGCGTTCGGCGTCGGCGTCGCCTGAGCCCGCTGGCGGTCATCGCCGTCGTCGTGATGCTCGACGCGCGGGACGGGCGCGTGAACGCGGCGGCGTTCCTCGTCGCGTGGGCGGCGGGCTCGCGATCGTCGGCACGCTCGTGGTGATCGCGGCCGACGAGGCGGACGCGAGCGACGGCGGCGTCCCCGCCGACCTGGGTCAGCGTGGCGAAGATCGCGGTCGGCGTGCTGCTGCTGGTCGTCGCCGCCCAGCAGTGGCGCGGGCGCCCGCGCCGCTGGGGCGCAGGCCGAACTGCCCGGCTGGATGACGCAAGCTCGACGGCATCACGCCGCCGCGGGCCGCCGCGCTCGCCGTGGTGTTCGCCTGCGTCAAGCCGAAGAACCTGCTGCTGACGATCGGCGCGGCGCTCGCGATCGCGCAGACCGGTGCGGCGCGCGCGGCGCTCAGGCGGTCGGCGCTCGCGGTCTTCGTGCTGCTCGGGTCGCTCGCGCCGGGCGTTCCCGTGGCGATCCACGTGCTCATGCGCGAGCGCGGCGCGGCGACGCTGGCGGCGCTGCGCCGCTGGATGGTGCAGGAGAACGCCACGATCATGTCGGTCCTCTGCCTCGTGCTCGCGGCCAAGCTCATCGGCGACGCGATCAGCACGCTGTCGGGCTGACGCTCAGCGGCTGACGATCGTGAACGTCGCGACGCGCGAGCCGGCGCGGTTGCCTGCGGCGTCGACGGCGTCGAACCGCAGGCGGTAGCGCCCCGGCACGAGGCGCCTTCGGGCGCTGATGCGCCCCTGGAAGGCGACGTGGTGGAGCCCGCTGCGCAGCGACTTCGTGAGTGCGCCGCGCGCGCTGTAGAGGATGCACAGGGCCCGGTCGCGGTTGGCGCGCGTGCGCGCGACGCACCGGGTACCCGCACGTCGCCCAACGCTCACCGCCTCGAAGCTGAGCGTGACCTTCGCGGGCTCGTCGAGCCCGAGGGTGATGGTGGTGCCGACGCGCACCGGCGCGCGCGCGGCGATCCGCGGAAGCCGCGAGCCGAGCCGCCAGCGCGCCGGGCTGACCGTGCTCGGCGCGATCGTCGGGGCGACCGTGTCGGCCGGAGGGGGCGCGGCGGCGACGGTATGCGGCGCAGCTCTGCCGCGAGACCGAGCCGGCGGCGTTGGTCGCGGTCTCCGTGCAGCGGTAGTCACCGGCGGCGAAGGCGGTGTAGGTGGTCGAGGCTGGCGCCGGCGATGTCCGTGCCGCCCAGGCTCCAGGCGTAGGTGAGCTTGGCCGGCGCGCGGGAGAGGAAGGCCCCGACCAGGTCGGGCGCCCAGGTCCCGGCTGCGCAGGTGAGCACGGAGCCCGCCTGCGACCGGCCGGTGATCGCCGGCGAGCCGGTGGGGACCGGTGCCGTGAGCAGCGCCGGGGCCTGCGGGTCGGTCGTCGTGGCGCCGGTGGTGTCGAGGTCGCCGCCGCCGCTGCCGTCGAGCCTGGCGAAGGACACCTTCTTGGCCGTGCGGCTCGTCCAGTAGATCCGTCCCGCTCCGGGGTCGATCGCGACCCCGGACGGGCCGTCGACCGTCGCCCCCGTCGTTGCGAGGTCGCCGCCGCCGCTGCCGTCGAGCCTGGCGAAGGAGATCTTGCCGCCGGTGGAGTTGGACCAGTAGATCCGTCCCGCCGCCGGGTCGATGGCGACTCCCCACGGGCCGCTGACCGTGGCGCCGGTGGTGCTGAGGTCGCCTCCGCCACTGCCGTTGACGTTGGCGAAGGAGATCTTGTTGCCGGCGTTGTTGGCCCAGTACACCCGGCCGGCGGCGGGATCGAGCGTGAGTCCCCGTGGACCGTTCATCGTCGCGCCCGTGACGTTGATGCCCGCTGGTTGGCTCCCGTCGATGTCCCGCCGCGGAGCGATCCGCCGGCATTCTCGTTGGCGAGGTACACCCGTCCGCCGCGCGCCCGGTCGATCGACGAGCCCGACCGGGGCCGTCACGCGTCTGAAGAGGTTGCGCCGCCGCTGCCGTCGACGTTCGCCGATGCGACCTGCGTCGGTCCCGCCGAAGTCGACCCAGTGACCGTCCCGATGCTGCATCGGTCGATCACGCCGGTCGGGAGCCGCGACCGTCGCACCCGTGGTGTTCACGTCGCCGCCGCCGCCGTCCAGGTTCGCGAACGAGATCTTGTCGGCGCTGGTGTTGACCCAGTAGATCCGGTCCGCGGCGCGAGCAGTGGCGGCGGGCGCCGCGAGCGCGGCGACGACCCCGATCAGCGTGATGGCGCGCCGCACGGGGTGACCATGCCACCCGGCCGCGTCAGGCGCAAGCGCGGGTCAGCGCGTGAAGCGCGGGCAGGGCACCTTGATGACGTTGGTCGTGCGCAGCCCTGTCCGGTAGCTGTAGTCGGCCTTGAACTGGAGCTTGCCGGAGGCCGGGCAGCGGGGCAGCTTGGCCCAGAACTTCCCGCCGGCGACGATGCCCTTGCTCTCGACGCGCACCTCGGCGACGCTGAAGGGCAGGCGCCCGAAGTTCACCGGCAGCAGCCGCATCCGGTAGCCGTAGAGGCCGTCCGCGCTCGGCTGGTTGAAGAGGTTCACCGTGGCGCCCGGCTGCTGATCGGTGAGCAGCGCGGTGTTGCGCACGATCGGGGCGCTCTGGTCGTAGAGCGACATGATCCCGAAGCCGCCGATGGCGCCCTTGGCGGTCGGCGGGGACAGGAAGACGTACATGAACCCGGGGATCACGTCGGGGAAGTTCGGGCGCGCGTCGAGGACGAAGTTGCCGCGGCCGACGAACGCCTTGCGGCAGGTGTCGAGGATCCGCAGGCTCGCCGGGCTGGAGCTTGCCGCCGATCCGCTTCTGCGTCGCCGCGAGGTCCTCCGAGCATGGCCTTGTACTTCAGGGTCTTCGTCTGGCTGGCGAGCAGGATGAGCCGCAGCTTCCCGGTCTGGCAGAGCCGGTCGCGCTTCAGGAACTCCGGCTTGATCGTGATGCCCTTGGCGAAGCTCACCGACGCCTCGGTGAGCCCCGGAGGCGGGGCACCCGTCGTGTCGAACGAGTTCGACGTGAACACGACCGAGAAGTGCCCGTCCGCCGTGACGTTCTTGATCTGCACGTCGAACTGCTGCACGGGGTCGGCGACGGCGGCCGCCACGCCGAACGCGAGCAGCACGATGACCAGCAGCGAAGCCTCGCAGCGTGCGCTTCATTCCTCGACGGGCCCCACCTGCGTAGCGTGGCACGACGGACGCGCGGCGTGCGTCGGTCAGCTCGGCCAGAAGTCCTCGCCCGCGGGCACGCCGTCCCCGTCCGCGGGGCGATCGGAACCGACGATCAGCAGCTCGAGCCCGTCCGGGCCGCTGTGGAATGCGCGCACCGTCGCCGGGCGCGACCCGCACGACGTCCCACGCCCCGATGTCGAGGATCTCGTCGTCGAGCTTGACCTGGCCGGAGCCCGAGACGACGACGTAGACCTCCTCCTGCTCGCGGTGGCTGTGGCCGAACGGCGTGCGCGTGTCGGGGCCGTAGTTCATGTGCGTGAGGCCGATGTGCTCGGACTCGATGTGGCCGCGCGCGAACCGCGCCTCGAGCCCCGGCACGGTGCCGCCGGTCGCGTCCTCGATGTCCATCAGGTTCTTGATCGTGTAGCCGACCATGGGAGAGTCCTTTCGGGAGGGTCAGGTGCCGAACCAGCGGGCGCGGCGGCTGGAGCCGAAGTGCTCCTTCTGTGCGACGAGCTCGGCGGACGGCGCGTTGAAGACGCCGGTCGGCGAGGGACCGGAGAGGAAGTCGACGTCGACGCGGCCGACGCGGCCCTGGCCGAACTCGATGTAGCACGAGCCCTTGCCGCCGTAGGCGTCCGCAGGGCTCCTCGCCGCGGAGCTCGGAGATCAGGCTCTGCGCGACGATCCGCGCCGCGCCCTCGGCGAACACGCCGGCCTTCGGCACGCCGACCGTCGCGACGTCGCCGACCGCGTAGACGCCGGGGAAGCTCGTCCTGAGCGTGGCCGAGTCGACCGGGATGTAGCCGTCCTGCGTCATGCCGCTCGCGATGACCACGTCCGGCGCGCGGTGCTTGGGGACGCCGAGGAAGAGGTCGAACGGCAGCTCGGAACCGTCGTCGAGGATCGCGACGCCGCCGCGGCGGATCGAGCGAGCTGACGCGGCGGCCCGTGATCAGCGTGATGTCGTGCTCGGCGAACGCGGCGACGAGCGCCGCGGAGGTGTCCGGCGACGGCGGGACCGGGGTGCCGAACGGGATCACGAACGAGATCCGGCAGGCGTCGCGCACGCCGCGTCTCGTCAGCTCGTCGTGGAGCAGCAGCGCGCATTCGCTCGGCGCGGGCGGGCACTTGAACGGGGCCCCGCAGACGCCGATCAGCGCGTGACCCTCGGAGAACTCGGGGATGATCCCGGCGAGCCGCTCGGCGCCGGCCACCGAGTAGAACTCGTTCCCGCCCTCCGCGAGGCCGGGCGTGGCGTCCAGGTCGTAGTCGGCGCCGAGCGCGATGACGAGCACGTCGGCCTCGTGGACGCCGGCGTCGGTGGTCACGCTGCGGGCCTCCGGGTCGATCGCGGTGACCGTCTCGCGCAGCAGCCGCACGCCGGGCTTGGCGAAGTCGCTGTAGCTCATCCGCACGGCGTCGGGCGTGACGCGCCCGAACATCACGTCGAGCTTGGAGTAGCCGAAGACGAATGCGTCGTTCTTGTCGATCAGGGTCACGTCGACCTGATCGCCGAGCTCCTCCGACAACGTCGTGCTCAGCTCCAGGCCGCCGAACCCCGCTCCCAGGATCAGGACACGGGTGCTCATCCACCGACCCTATCGCGCGCTCAATGGATCGTCTCGCCCGGTTCCAGCATCGCGACGAATGTCGCCAGCCGCCGGGCACGCGTCTCGGGCTTCTTGGCGTCCTGCAGGCGGTAGAGGATCGCGTAGCGGTTCTGGCTCGAGAGCCCGGCGAAGAACGCCGCCGCCGTCGGGCCGCGCGTCGAGCTCGCGCTGCAGATCGTCCGGCACGGTCGATCCGCTGCTGACCCTGCGTACGCGGCGTCCCAGCGGCCGTCGTCCCGGCCCGCTCGACCTCGGCGAGGCCCGCCGGCCGCATCCTGCCCTCGGCGATCAGCCGCTCCGCGGTGTCGCGGTTGATCCGCGACCAGCGGCTGCGCGCGCGCCGCGGCGTGAAGCGCTGGAGGAAGTGCTGCTCGTCGAGTGCTCGCCGGCGCCCGTCGATCCAGCCGAAGCAGAGCGCGCATCTCGAGCACCTCCGGGTAGTGGACGCTGTCGATGCCCGAGTCCTTCTTGGCGATCTTCACCCAGACGCCCGGCGACCGTCGCGTGCCGTGCCGCTCGAGCCAGCGCTCCCAGTCGGCGGCGGACGCGAACGGGAGAACGTCAAGACCGTCGTCGGCGCGCACGCGGCGAAGGCTAGCGCGGCTCAGGACGGCACGCCCGCCACGACGAGCGCGAGCCCGATCGTGAAGGCGGCGCCGAGGCACACGCGTGCGACGACGGTCTGCACCTGACCGAGCGCGACAAGCCACTCGCTCTGCTGCTGTAGAGGTTCCATCACTCCGGGAATCGGCACGGCGTACAGCGCTCTTGAGCGAATCGTGCCGGGCATGGCCGGGTCGACGGCCAGACTGTGGCGATGCGGCTGCCCGCCCGTCTGGAGGTGCTGCGCGAGCGCGACTTCCGGCTCGTGTTCGGCGCCCAGGTCGTCTCGCTCTTCGGCGACGGGATCATTCCCGTCGCGCTCGCGTTCGCCGTGCTCGACCTGACCGGCTCGGCGACCGACCTCGGCCTCGTCCTCGCGGCGCGGATGGTGCCGCTCGTCGGCTGCCTGCTGCTCGGCGGCGTGGTCGCCGACCGCTTCTCGCGCCGGCGCGTGATGATCAGCGCCGACGTCGTGCGCATGTGCAGCCAGGCGCTGCTCGGCGTGCTGCTCGTGACCGGCGCTGCGCAGCTGTGGCAGCTGATGGTGCTCCAGGCCGTGCTCGGCGCTGCGACGGGGTTCTTCAATCCGGCGTCCAGCGGGCTGATCCCGCTGGTGGTGAGCTCCGGCCGTCTGCAGGAGGCCAATGCCCTGCGCGGTCTCGCGCTGGCCGCGGGCGGGGTCGTCGGCCCGGCGGTCGCCGGCGTGCTGGTCGCCACGATCGGGGCGGGCGACGCGCTGCTGGCCGACGCGGCGACCTACGCCGCGAGCGCCGCGCTGCTCGCCCGGGCGCACGTCGCGGAGCCCGTTCGAGCGGGTGGCGGACCAGCCGTCGTACCTCGACGATCTGCGTGAGGGCTGGCGCGAGGTCACGGCCCGCACCTGGGTCTGGTCGATCATCCTCGCCTTCTCCGTCGTCAACATGCTCAACGCCTCGTTCTTCGTGCTCGGGCCGGTGGTCTCCCGCAGCGATCTGGACGGAGCCGGCTCGTGGGCGGCGATCCTCGTCGGCTTCGGGATCGGTCAGGTGGCCGGGCGCCGTCGCCTCGCTGCACGTCAGGCCCGGGCGCCCGCTGCTCGTCGCCGTCCTCGTGGCGCAGTTCGTCGCGCTGCCGATCGTGCTGCTGGCGCTCCCGGCGTCCGCCGCCGTGATCGCGCTCGCGGCGGTGCTCGGGGGCGGCGGGGCGATGGTGTTCAACACGCTCTGGGAGACGACGCTGCAGCGGCACGTCCCCGTCGAGGCGCTCTCGCGCGTCAGCGCCTACGACTGGTTCGGCTCGCTGACGCTGGCGCCGATCGGCTTCGCGATCGTCGGACCGCTGTCCGACGCGATCGGCGTGAGCACCACGCTCGTCGTGACCGCGGGCGCTCCAGGTCGCGTGCCTGTCGGCGCTGCTGCTGGTGCGGGACGTGCGGACGCTGCGGGGACCTGAGGGTGACGCTCCGGGAAGACTCAGCGAGGCGGACGCCACATCGTCGTGACGACGGGGCCGCCCGGCGGGCCGAGCGTGCTCCGCGGCTCGAAGCCGAGCGCCTCGTAGCGCGGCAGGTTCACGGGATTGGTCGACTCCAGGTAGGCGGGCCGGTGCTCGGCGTCGATGCGCGCGAGGTTGTCCTCGATCAGCGCCGTGCCGAGCCCCCGGCCGGCGTGGTCGCGGTGCGTGCCCCACCAGCTCAGGTAGTAGTGCGGCTCGTCGTGCGGGTGGTGCGCGTCGAACTGGTCGAAGAGCGCCTCGAGCTCGGGGGCTCGCGAGCCGAAGAGGTCGGCGAGCAGCAGCCCGAGGCTCGTCGGTCTCGTCCTCCGTCAGCTCCGGCTCGCCCGGCGGCAGCCAGACCGCGACCGTCTCCGCCTGCTCGGTCATGCGCAGCCACGGGTGCCGCACGCCGCAGGTCGCCCAGAACGTCATGAAGCGCAGCAGCCGCTCGGGGCGCGTCGCCTCGTCGGGGAACGTCCAGTGCCCCCACAGCGGGTCCTCGTGGAAGGCGTCCGCCAGACACGCGGCGACGGCGGCGACATCGGCGTGCGTCGCGGCTCGGCCCACCTCGGTCATGGCGCCATCGTACGGCGAAAATCAGCAACTCTTAGCGTGGGCTTAGCGAATCGTGAGATGGTGTGGTTTCCGAGGGGGGACAACCCGGAAGCGGACTCCATGGTCGAGATCGGTGAGGTGTGGGCAAGCGGCGAGCGCACCGTTCGCGTGCTGGAGCGTGATGCCACACGGGTCGTCGTCCGCGACACCTACGGGTGGCGCCGGTCGCTCACCGAGCAGCAGCTCGAGCGCGGATTTCGTCCCGTCACGGACCACGCTCCGCCGGTTCCGGGCGTGATGGGCCTGCCGCGCGCTCGCGGACGTCGAGCCCGCGTAGCGCCGCCTGCCGGCGGGAGCGCGCCGGCTCCGATCGGCTTGCGGCGCGCTCGCGCCGTGTGGTAGGACCCCGCTCAGGGGGAATCCACCGGAGGAGCGGAATCGTGACGCACGGATCGGTCGTCTTTCTGGGGCAGTCGTGGTGGTGGCGCTGGCGTTCGTGCGTGTCCGCGGCGTCGGCGGGCGCCGATCAGGGGCTGCGGCTCGACTGGCAGGGCTGCGGCGACGCGGCCGGCGTCCAGTGCGCCACCGCGAAGGTGCCGCTGGACTACGCGAATCCCGGCGGCGGGACCACGAAGCTGTTCGTCGCCCGCTCTCCCGCGACCGACCGCAGGCACCGCATCGGCTCGCTGTTCCTGAACTTCGGCGGCCCCGGCGGCACGATGGCGGACATCGTCGAGGCCTACGGCGCCGACCTCTTCCCGGAGCTGAACGAGCGCTACGACATCGTCGGCATGGACCCGCGCGGCGTCGGCCAGAGCGAGCCCGTCGATCGACTGCAAGGTCAACCAGGAGACCGACGGGATCTACTCGAACCCGTACACGACGCCGGACAACCTGAACGTCGCCGCGCTGATCCGCAAGGACCAGGCGTACGTCAACCGCTGCGTCGCGCTCAACCGCAAGATCCTGCCCGTACGTCTCGACGGCCAACGTCGCGCGCGACCTCGACGTCCTGAAGACCGCGGTCGGCGACCGCAGGCTCAGCTACCTGGGCTTCTCCTACGGCACGTTCCTCGGCGCGACGTACGCGAGCCTCTTCCCGAACGGCTACCGCTCGATGGTGCTCGACGGTCCCGTCGACGCGACGAACTACATCAACCACCCGATGACGGACCTCGCCGCGCAGACCGGCGGGCTTCGAGCGCGCGCTCGGGCGCTTCTTCCAGGTCTGCGCCGCGAACCAGGCGGGCTGCGCCGGGCTTCGGCGGCAGCGACCCGTGGGACGCGTTCGACCAGCTCGTCGACCAGGCCAACCAGAACCCGATCCCGGCCGACGGCTACACCCCCGACCCCCGGCCGGTGACCGGTGACGAGGTGCTCGAGGCCACGATCGGCGATCTCTACGCCAAGCAGTACTGGCCGGAGCTCGCGGGCTTCCTCGCCGACGCCGCGAACGGCGACGGCTCGGGCCTGCGGTTCCTCTCCGACCTGTCGTACGGGCGCAACGACGACGGCACCTACGACCCGGGCACCGATCGCTACTTCACGATCGGCGCGATCGAGCAGCGCTACGGCCCCGACGTGCAGACCTACCTCGATGCCGGCGAGATGTCGTTCGAGCAGCACGACCACTTCTGGTCCAACAACGGCTACGTCGAGCTGAACTACGGCCTGTTCCCGATCAAGGGCCGGGGCGTCTACGCGGGTCCGTTCAAGATCCCGGGATCGGCGCCGACCCCGCTCGTCGTCGCGACGACCTACGACCCGGCGACGCCGTTCCGCGGAGCCAAGAACCTCGTCCGGGACCTCGGCAACGCTCGCCTGCTGACGATGCGCGGCGACGGTCACACGGCGTACGGCAACGGCAGCCCGGACTGCATCGACTCGTCGATCAACACCTACCTGCTCGACGGGAAGCTGCCGGCGAAGGGCACGACCTGCGTCCAGGACCTGCCGTTCGAGCAGCCGCAGGCGACGGCGAAGACGAAGCTCGCTCCGGCCGCGCCGCAGGTCGACGCGACGCGCCGGCTGCACGAGCGGCCGCTGGCGCCGTGAGCCTGCCAGCGGGCCATGCCGATCAAGGGCATCGGGGAGGTCGTGTACCTGCGGTTCGGCGGGCAGCATCTCGGGCTGCGCACGGGCGAGGGCGGGGAGCACCACGTGCACTAGCCTGCCCCGCTCATGCGCATCTTCAGCGGGATCCAGCCCACCGGCCGCAAGCACCTGGGCAACTACATCGGCGCCATCCGGCAGTACGTCGAAGGGCAGGACCGCGCCGCGGCCGCGGGCGACGACAGCCTCTACTGCATCGTCGACCTGCACGCGACCACCGTCGCCTACGACCCCGCCGAGCTGCGCGACCGCGTGTACGACACGCTCGCGACGCTCGTCGCCGCGGGCCTCGATCCGGACCGCAGCATCCTCTTCCGCCAGGGCGACGTGCAGGAGCACTCCGAGCTCTGCTGGCTGCTCTCGTCGGTCACCGCGCTCGGCGAGCTCAACCGCATGCACCAGTTCCGCGACAAGTCGGTCGCGCAGCGTGAGCTCGTCTCCGCGGGCCTGCTCTTCTACCCGGTGCTGCAGGCCGCCGACGTGCTCGCCTATCGCGCCGGCGAGGTGCCGGTCGGGGAGGACCAGCGCGAGCACCTGGAGCTGATGCGCGACATCGCCACGGCGCTTCAACGCGCGCTTCGCCGGCGAGGACGAGGAGATCCTGATCGTCCCGGAGCACCGGATCCCGGCGATCGGCGCGCGGATCATGGACCTCCAGGACCCGACGCGGAAGATGTCGACGACCGGCGGGAGCGAGGAGGGCACCGTGTACGTGCTCGACGAGCCCAAGGCGATCGAGAAGAAGCTGAAGCGCGCGGTCACCGACTCCGACGACCCGCCGGTCATCCGCCGCGGCCCGGACAAGGCGGGCGTGACGAACCTCGTCGACATCCTCGCGGCCTGCAGCGGCCGCACGCCCGACGAGGTCGTCGCGGGCCTCGCGGACGCGCGGGGGTACGGCGACCTGAAGGCCGCGGCCGCCGACGCGGTCGTCGCGGAGCTGACGCCGGTGCGCGAGCGCTACGCGGAGCTGCGGCCCGACGAGGCTCGCCTCGAGGAGATCCTCGAGGCGGGCGCCGAGCGCGCCCGCGGCGATGGCGCGCGACACGCTCGCCGACGTGCGCGCGGCGATGGGCGTCGGACCTGCGCGGGCGCACCGGCGGCCGTGAAGCCCGGCTGGTCGCGCTGATCGGCGCGATCGTCCTCGTCGACACCTCGCTGTACGCGGCGCTCGCGCCGCTGCTGCCCGACGCTCCAGACGGAGTTCGACCTCACGAAGGCGCAGTCCGGCCTGCTCGTCGCCGCCTACGCGATCGGGACGCTGGTGGGCGCGCTCCCGGGCGGCTGGGCCGCGGCGCGGTTCGGGCCCGCGGGCGACGGTCGTCTGCGGCATGGCGCTGATGACGGCTGCCGGCGTCTGGTTCGCGTTCGCGGGCTCGACCGTGAGCCTCGATCTCGCGCGGTTCGTCCAGGGACTCGGCGGGGCGCTGTCGTGGACGGCGGGCCTCGCCTGGCTCGGCCATCGCGATCCCGCGTGAGCGCCGCGGTGAGGCGCTCGGGTTCGCGATCGGCGCCGGGATCTTCGGCGGGCAGTTCGGCCCGGTGCTCGGGGTCGCGGCACACTCGATCGGCCGCGGGCCGGTGTTCCGGCGCGTCGCCGCGCTCGGCATCGTGCTCGCCGGGCTCGCGCTGGCGCAGCCGCGCCCGAGTCGCTGCACGAGGAGGCCGCGCCGCCGCTGACGCTGCTGCGGGACCGCCGCTGGCGTCTCGGCCGCATGGCTGACGATGCTCGCCTCGCTGACGTTCGGGGCCGCCGAGACGCTCGTGCCGCTGCGCCTCGACGCGCTCGGGGCCACGGCGCTGGCGATCGGGGCCGCGTTCCTCGTCGCGGCGCTCGCCGAGGCGGTGCTGAGCCCGGTCGTCGGGCGGATCGCGGACCGCCGCGGCGCGCGGGCGATCGTCCGCGGCGGGACGCTGCTCGCGGGCGCGGGGGTCGCGCTGCTCGC
This sequence comes from uncultured Actinomycetes bacterium, assembly GCA_963721255.1. Lineage (GTDB taxonomy): Bacteria > Actinomycetota > Thermoleophilia > Solirubrobacterales > Solirubrobacteraceae > F1-60-MAGs163. The sequence goes on along the minus strand of CAVRIM010000005.1, from coordinate 39,809 downwards.
CGTGCCGTCGGCGCCGCTGGCGGTCAGCGTCGTCTTCGTCGTCTGCGCGATCGGGCTCGGGGCGCTCTGGGTGCCCGAGCGGGACAGCTCGTCTCCCACCGGGCCGAGACGCTGCGCGTGGACCAGGGCTGGGCGTTCGCGATGAACAACCTCGGCTGGTCGGCCGGGGTGGCGCTCGGCGCCGGGGTCGGCGGCGCGCTCGGGCAGCTCGTCGGCGACGGCCTGCCGTACGCGCTGTGCGCCGCGCTGCTGCTGGTGACGGCGGCCGCGGCGCCGCGGATCGTGCCTGTCCGGGCGCCTGACGCCGGCCGCCGTGCGGCATCCGCGACGGCCTGTAGCGTGCGCCACGTGATCGTCGCCGAGCTCGAGCTCGACCTCGAAGTCTTCACGGGTCCGTTCGACCTGCTGCTGACGCTCGTCCTGCGCGAAGAGGTCGACCTGCTCGAGGTCCAGCTCGCCGACGTGGTCGTGTCGTATCTCGACGTGCTCGAGGCGCGCGGCGAGCTCGACCTCGAGGTCGCGACCGAGTTCCTCGTCCTGATCGCGGCGCTGCTCGAGCTGAAGTCACGGCTGATGCTGCCGCGGGCCGACGAGGATCTGCTCGACGAGCTCGACGCCGGCGAGGCCGCCGACGAGCTGCTCGCGCGCATGCTCGACGCGCGGCGCTACCGGCGCGCGGCCGAGCACCTCGCGGACCGGCTCGACGACGAGCGCGGGCACCGCTTCCGGCTCGCGCCGCCGCCGGCGTTCCTGCGCCGCGTGACCTACGAGGCGAGCGGCCAGGTCTACGAGCCGGCGCAGCTCGGCTCGGCGATCGGCGGGCATGCTGCGCACGCCGCCGCCGGTCGACCTCGGGCACCTGGCGACCCCGCGCGTGAGCGTGTCCGAGCGCCTCGCGCACCTGCGCCGGCTGCTGCGCAGCGGCGTCGTCTCGTTCGACGCGCGCCGTCGCCGGCGCCGACCGGATGACCGTCGCCGTCACGCTGTTCGCGCTGCTCGAGCTCTACAAGCAGGGCGAGGCGCGGTGGGCGCAGGACGAGCCGTTCGGCCCGATCGCGATCGAGCCCATCACGGCCGACATGGCACACGTCCATCCCCTGCACGCCGTCGGAGACGCCGCATGAACCCGCTCGCCACGGACCCTCGAAGCGCTGCTGTTCCTGAGCCCCGAGCCGGTGCCGCTCGCGGCGCTCGCGGAGGCCGCGAACGTCTCGGCCGAGGACGTCGCCGCCGCCCTGGAGGAGCTGGGCGCCGAGTACGCGCCGGGCGAGCGCGGCCTCGTCCTGCGCGAGCTCGCCGGCGGCTGGACGTTCGCGACGGCGCCCGAGCAGGAGGAGGCGGCCCGCCGGCTGCTCGCGCGGCCGCGCACGCCGCCGCTGACGCCCGCGCAGTCCGAGACGCTCGCGATCGTCGCCTACCTCCAGCCGGTCTCGCGCCCGGAGATCACCCGCATCCGCGGCGTCGCCGCCGACTCCGCCTCCGGCACGCTGCTCGAGCGCGGGCTGATCGAGGAGTCCGGCCGCTCGCAGTTCGGCGCCGTCCTCTACCGCACGACCCCGCTGTTCCTGAAGCTGTTCGGCCTGAACGCGCTCGCCGACCTGCCCGATCCGGCCGCCTGGGATCCGTCGCCCGAGGAGGAGACGGAGCTGCGCGAGCGCCTGCTCAGCGCCGGCGACGTGCGCGCAGGGCGCCAGGGCGCGCCGGAGCAGCCGGTGCTGGACGACGTCGGAGCGCCCGCCCGCTGAGTCAGATCGGCTGCACATCGCGCCAGCGGGTGGCGCGGTGCAGCCGATCGCCCCGTGACAGCCGGCGAGCCCCGCCCGCCTGCTAGCGTGCCGTCCCCAGCGCGAGCGGGTCACCGGTCCGACGCGGAGGCGTCAGACCGCGAGCGCCTTCGCCGCGAGCTGCCCGCAGGCCGCGTCGATGTCGCGGCCGCGGGTGAGCCGGACGGTCGCGTTGAAGCCGTGCTCGACGAGCACGTCGCGGAAGGCGCCGATCGCCTCGCGTGAGGAGCCCGTCGTAGATCGACCCGGTCGGGTTGTACGGGATCAGGTTGACCTTGTACTTCTTGCGGTCGAGCAGCTGCGCGAGCGCGAGCGCCTGCTCGTAGCGGTCGTTCACGCCCGCGAGCATCACGTACTCGATGAAGACCATCCGGCGGCGGCGCTCGTACCAGCGGTCGCAGGCCTCGAGCACGTCGGCGAGCGGGTAGCGGTCGTTGACGGCCATGATCGAGCTGCGCAGCGCCTCGTCGGGCGCGTGCAGCGAGAGCGCGAGGCGGATCGGCATGTCGCAGGCCGTCAGCGCGTCGATCCCGGGGATCCAGCCGACCGTCGAGACGGCGGTGCGGCGGTTCGTGATGCCGAGGTCCGGCAGCAGCCGGCAGGCGGCGAGCACGTTGTCGAGGTTCATCATCGGCTCGCCCATGCCCATGAAGACGCAGTGGTCGACCTCGGACTTGCGGCGGAAGTGCAGCGCCTGGTCGACGATCTCCCAGGCGGTCAGGTTGCGGCCGAACTTCATCGCGCCGGTCGCGCAGAACGTGCAGGTCAGCGGGCAGCCCGACTGCGAGGAGACGCACAGCGAGCGCCGGCCGTCCTTGTAGCGCATCAGCACGGCCTCGACCGGCCGGCCGTCGGCGGTGGAGAAGAGCGCCTTGACGGTGCCGTCGAGCGCGGTCGCCTCGTGCTCGAGCTTCAGCGTCGAGAACGGCACGTCCTCGCGCGAGCCGCGCGCGCAGCGCCGCGGGCAGATCGGACATCTCGTCCCAGCCGCGGACGCCCCGCGCCTGCCACGCCCACGCCTGCCGGGCGCGGTAGGCGGGCTCGCCGGCGTCGGCGAGCGTGGTCTTGAGCAGGTCGAGGTCCATCGCGATCGACCACCTATGGTGACAGCGTGCGACTGGCCAAACACCTCGCCCACGCCGGCGTCGCCTCGCGCCGCGCCTCCGAGCAGCTGATCTTCGCCGGGCGCGTCACCGTCGACGGCGAGACCGTCACCGACCCCGCGCGCGACGTCGACCGGCTCCGAGCGGATCGAGGTCGACGGCGAGCGCATCGGCGGCACCCCGATCGTCCGCGTCGTCTACGCGCTGTACAAGCCGCACGGCGTCGTCTCGACCGCGGCGGACACGCACGGCCGGCCGACCGTCGTCGACCTCGTGCGCACCCCGGGCGACCGGCGGCTCTACCCGGTCGGCCGGCTCGACGCCGACAGCACCGGCCTGATCCTGCTGACCGACGACGGCGAGCTCGCGCACAAGCTCACGCATCCGAGCTTCGGCGTCCCGAAGACCTACCGCGTCACGGTCGGCGGCCCGCCGCTCCGCGACGGCGTCATCAAGCGCCTGCGCGACGGCGTCGAGCTCGAGGACGGGATGACCGCGCCCGCCGAGGCGCGCCGGATCTCCGGCCGCGAGCTCGAGATCACGATCCACGAGGGCCGCAAGCGCCAGGTGCGGCGGATGTGCGACGTGGTCGGGCAGCCGGTGCGCGAGCTGCGCCGCATCGCGCTTCGGGCCGCTGGAGCTCGGCAACCTCAAGGAGGGCCAGTCGCGCCGCCTGACGCCGGGCGAGATCGACGTCCTGCGGGGCGCGGCCGAAGAGCCGCGGGTGCCATGATGGCGCCCGCCATGCGCCTGCATGCCCTGCGCGGGGCCACCACCGTCGACGCCAACGAGCGTGAGCAGATCCTCGACGCGACCGAGGAGCTGATGCGCGAGCTGCTCGAGCGCAACGCGCTCGCGCCCGCCGACATCGTCAACTGCATCTTCACGATGACCGAGGACCTCAACGCCGAGTTCCCGGCCGTCGCCGCGCGCCGCATGGGCTTCGAGCGCGTGCCGCTCCTGTGCGTGCGCGAGATCGACGTGCCCGGCGCGATGCCGCGCGTCATCCGCGTGCTCGTGCAGTACCACGCGGCCGACGACCACGAGGCCCGTCACGTGTACCTGCGGGAGGCGCGCGCCCTGCGCACCGACCTGGAATCCGCCCAGTAGGAGGCAGCGAGTGTCCGAGAACCCCGTCATCAGCGAGGTCGTCGAAGGCCAGGGGTGGGCCGCCGGCCACCTCGACGCGCTCGGCGAGGGCTGGGGCTTTCGCAAGGTCCGCGTGCCGCTCGGCGTCACGTCGATGGGCGCCAACGCGCTCGTGCTGCCGCCGCGCTACCAGGCGGGCTTCCACTACCACGACGAGCAGGAGGAGATCTACTTCGTGCACGCCGGCGACGTCGAGCTCGAGTTCGGCGACGGGTCGGTCGCGCGGCTCGCGCCCGGCGGCGTGGCGCGCGTGGACGCGAACACCGTCCGGCGGCTGCGCAATCTCTCCGACGAGGACGCCGTGATCTTCGTCGTCGGCGGCAAGGGCGGGTACATCGGCCGCGACGCGCACCTCGCCGAGGACTCCGATCGCGCCGGCGGCCCGATCGACGACTGACACAATCAGCGCGTGAGCATCGAGTACTCCGACCGCCTGAAGCGCATCCCCGCGTATCCCGCGGCGTCGGCCTACGCGCTGCCCGAGGACGTCGCGCTGCTGGCCTCCAACGAGTCGCCCGACCCGCCGCTGCCGCAGGTCGTCGACGGCGGTCGACGCGCGTGCTGCGCGGCCTCAACCGCTATCCGGACCCGTCCAACGCGGGCCTGCGCGCGGCGCTCGTCGCGACCGCTACGGCGTGCCCGCCGAGCGGATCGCGATCGGCAACGGCTCCTGCGACATCCTGCTCGCGCTCGGCGAGGCGCTGCTCGAGCCCGGCGCGGAGCTCGTCTACGCGTGGCCGTCGTTCTCGGTCTACCCGCACCTCGACGCCGCGTCGGGGGCGACCGCGGTCCGGGTGCCGCTGAACGAGCGCGACGAGCACGACCTCGAGGCGATGCTGCGCGAGATCACGGCCGCGACGCGCCTGGTGATCGTCTGCAACCCGAACAACCCGACGAGCACGGCGGTCCCGGCCGACCGCGATCGCCGCGTTCGTCGCGCGCGTGCCGCGCCACGTCTGCGTGCTCCTCGACGAGGCCTACTGCGAGTTCAACACGCTCGACGACCCGGACGCGACGCTCGACCTGCTCGCGCACCACCCGAACCTCGATGCTGCTGCGCACGTTCAGCAAGGTCTACGGGCTCGCCGGGCTGCGCGTCGGCTTCGCGCTCTGCGGGTCGGAGGAGCCGGTCGCGGCCGTCGACCACGTGCGCCAGCCGTTCTTCTGCAGCGCGCCCGCGCAGGCCGCCGCGATCGAGGCGCTGCGCCACCAGGACGCGGTCGCGAGCCGCGTCGAGCGGGCGGTCGCCGCGCGCTCCGAGGTCGAGGACGGGCTGCGCGCGCTGGGCGTCACGGTCGCGGACTCGCAGGCGAACTTCTGCTGGCTCACGCTGCCGGCGGCCGCGGGCGAGGACCCCGCGGCGGTCGAGCAGCGCGTCGTCGCCGAGCTGCGCGAGCGCGGCGTGCTCGTGCGCGCCGGCAGCGCGCTCGGCCGCGCCGGCTGCCTGCGCGTGACGTACGGCAGGCCGGATCAGAACGCCCGCTTCCTCGCGGCGCTCGCCGACGCGCTCGCCCTCGCTGCGACCTGATCACCGCGCGCGGCGGTGTGACGATCCTGGGATCGCGCCCTCGCGCTCGCCGCGGCCGTGTGCTTCAATGCCTTCGCATATGAGCCGCGAGGCCCACAGCGCCACGACGTATCCCACCAGCGCCGCGCTGTCCGGCTTCGGCTTCGCCTATCGCTACGCCTGGCGATTTAGCTAGGCGCTCTGCCGGTCCCGCGTGGACCAGGCACCCAGGGCCTTCGGGCCGAGCGCCGTATCAGGAGGGGCCGTGCGCCCCTTTCCGGGTTCTCCCGGACTACCCCTATCGGAGATCGAGTAGCGAGAAGGACTGAGCGAAGGAATGTTGATCGTCATGAAGCCCCAGGCAACCGAGGATGAGATTCAGGCGGTGATCGACCGCATCGAGTCGGTCGGCGGCACCGCCCACCCGAGCCGCGGCGAGGAGGTGACCCTGATCGGCGCGATCGGCGACTCGGACACCGAGGTCCGCGTCAGCGCGCTCGAGCTGGACGGCCAGCCCGGCGTCTCGAAGGTCGTCCCGATCCTCAAGCCGTACAAGCTCGCCAGCAAGGAGCAGCACCGCGAGGCGTCGATCTTCGACATCGGCGGCGCGAAGATCGGCGGCGACCACTTCGCCCTGATCGCCGGCCCGTGCACCGTCGAGTCGCGCGACCAGCTGCTCGAGACCGCCGACGTCGTCAAGGCTCGCCGGCGCGAACATGCTCCGCGGCGGCGCCTACAAGCCGCGCACCTCGCCCGTACTCCTTCCAGGGACTCGGCGAGGAGGGCCTGCGGCTGCTCGCCGAGGCCAAGGAGGTCAGCGGGCCTGCCGATCGTCACCGAGCTGATGGACGCGCGCGACCTCGAGCCGGTGCTCGAGGTGGCCGACGTCATCCAGGTCGGCGCGCGCAACATGCAGAACTACGGCCTGCTCAGCGAGCTCGGCCGGGCCGGGCGGCCGGTGCTGCTCAAGCGCGGGCTCTCCAGCACGCTCGAGGAGCTCCTGATGGCGGCCGAGTACATCCTCAAGGAGGGCAACGAGGCGGTGATGCTCTGCGAGCGCGGCATCCGCACGTTCGAGACCGCCTACCGCTTCACGCTCGACCTGATGGCCGTGCCGGTGCTCAAGCAGATGACGCACCTGCCGATCGTGGTCGACCCGAGCCACGCCGCCGGGCGCCGCGACCTCGTCGAGTCGCTCTCGCTCGCGGCGGCGGCGGCCGGCGCCGACGGCATCATCGTCGAGGTGCACCCGCAGCCCGAAGAGGCGATCTGCGACGGCCCGCAGGCGCTGCGCGCGTCGGAGTTCGCCGCCTACGCCCAGAAGGTCGAGCAGGTCGCCCGCATCGCCGGCAAGCTGCCGTTCCTCCAGGCGCAGGCCTCGGCGGCGTAGGGCGTTGCAGCTCGCGGTCGTCGGCACCGGGCTCATCGGCGGGTCGGTCGGAATGGCCGCCCGCCGCAGGCTCGGCGCCCACGTTCGCGGGACCGGTCGCAAGGCGCCGCTCGGCGTGGAGCTCGGCGCGCTCGACGAGGCGTGCGCCGACCTCGCGGCCGCGCTGGACGGCGCGGACGTCGCGGTCGTCTGCGCGCCGGTCGACGTGCTCCCGCAGCTGACCCGCGAGGTGCTGGCGCTCGCTCCGGCGGGCTGCGTCGTGACGGACGTCGGCTCCACCAAGCGCGCGGTGGTCGCGGCGGCCGGGCAGGACGAGCGCTTCGTCGGCGGGCACCCGCTCGCGGGCGCCGAGGTCGCGGGCGTCGAGCACGCCCGCGAGGACCTGTTCGACGGCGCCACCTGGTACCTCACGCCGCAGAGCGCGACCAGCGGGGTGCTGCTCGAGCGGGTGCACCGCCTCGTCACGGGCATCGGCGCGCGCCCGCTGGTCGTCGATCCCGACGACCACGACCGCACGATGGCCGCCGTCTCGCACCTGCCGCACGTGCTCGCCAACGTGCTCGTCGCCCAGGCCGCGGGAGCGCTCGGGGGCGAGCGGATGCCCGCGACCGGGCCGAGCTTCCGCGACGCGACGCGCGTCGCCGGCGCGAACCCCGGGATCTGGACGGGGATCTACCGCTCCAACCGCGAGGCGCTGCTCAGCCAGGTCGACGGCGCGATCGAGCAGCTCACGCGGGTGCGCGCGGCGCTCGACGCGGATGACGAGGCGGCGCTGAGCGCGTGGCAGGAGACCGCGGCCGACCAGCGGCGCACGCTGCTCGAGGCGGGCCTCGCGGGCGGTCCCGTGCGCGAGCTGCGCGCGGCGGTGCCGAACCGCCCCGGCGTCATCGCCGACATCGCGCTCACGCTCGGGCGCGCCGGCATCAACATCTCCGACATGTCGCTCACCCCGTCGCCGGACAACACGAGCGGGAGCATCTCGCTGTGGGTCGCCGAGGACCGGGCCGCGCAGGCGATCCAGCGTGCTCGCCGACCTCGGGATGGACGTCGCGTGAGCAGCGTGCGCGTCGACCCGAGCGGCGCGCTGAAGGGCACGCTCGTCCCGCCCCCCGACAAGTCGATCTCCCACCGCATGGCGCTGCTCGGGGCGATGTCCGACACGCCGGTGCGGATCGCGAACTACCTCGAGGCGGAGGACACCCTCTCCACGCTGCGCGCCGTCCAGGCGCTCGGCGCGCTCGTCGAGCTGCGCACCGACGAGGTCGTGATCCGCGGCGCGGGGCTGCGCCAGGCGCGCGAGCCGGACGGCACGATCGACGTGGGCAACGCCGGCACGCTGATGCGCCTGCTGCCCGGCTGGCTCGCGGCGCAGGAGGGCCGCACCTTCACGCTCGACGGCGACGCCTCGATCCGCAAGCGGCCCGTCGACCGCATCGCCGCGCCGCTGCGCGAGATGGGCGCGCAGATCGAGGCGACCGACGGGCGCTTCCCGCCGTTCACGGTGACGGGCCGCCGGCTCCACGGCATCCGCTACGAGCTGCCGGTCGCCAGCGCCCAGGTGAAGTCCTGCGTCCTGCTCGCGGGCCTGCTCGCCGAGGGGCCGACGACGGTCGTCGAGCCGGCGCGCAGCCGCGACCACACCGAGCGGCTGCTCGCGGCCGCCGGGGTTCCGCTGCGCCGGGACGGCGACGCGATCACGATCACGAGCGTCGACGAGCTGACGCTGCCGGACCTGCTGACGGTCCCCGCGGACCCCTCGTCGGCGGCGTTCGCGATCGCCGCCGGGGTGCTCGTGAAGGGCTCGCGGCTCGTCATCCAGGGCTGCGGCGTGAACCACACGCGCACCGGCTTCATCGCGATCGCCCGGCGCATGGGGGCGATCGTGCTGGGCGACCTCGAGCAGGCGCCGGCGCGGCCACGACGTCCCCACCGAGGAGCCGGTCAGCGACCTCGACGTGGCCGCCGCCGGGCTCGTCGGCACCGTGGTCGAGCCGCACGAGGTGCCGCTGGCGATCGACGAGCTGCCGCTCGTCGGGCTGCTCGGGTGCTTCGCCGAGGGCGAGACGGTCGTCACCGGCGCGCAGGAGCTGCGCCTGAAGGAGTCCGACCGGATCGCGGGCGTCGTCGAGGCGCTGAACGCGCTGGGCGGCGACGCCGAGGCGACCGCCGACGGCTTCGTCGTGCGCGGGACCGGCGGGCTGCGCGGCGGCGTCGTCGACTCGCGCGGCGACCATCGCATGGCGATGCTCGGCGCCGTCGCGGGCCTCGCCTCGAGCGAGGGCGTCACGGTGAACGGCATGGCCGCGGCCGCGGTCTCCTATCCTCGGTTCCTCGAAGATCTGGCCGCGCTGCGGTAACCGTCCGGCAGCGCGGGTCCGTAGAAGGATCAGAGCCCATGGCCGAGAGCGATCCAAAGATCCGTCGCACCGGGAGCCCCGGACGCGCCGTCGTCCGAGCGCCCGCCCGGCGGTCGCCCGGAGGAGCCGCCGCCGTGGCCCCGGATCGAGCCCTCCTCGGACGGTCGCGGCAAGCGGCCCCGAGAAGCAGCCGATGGTGCCCCGGCAGGGGCGGCGCGCGCTGATCACGGTCTTCGTCGCGCTGCTCGCGGTGAACGTCATCTTCGCGCTCGTGACGGGGCGGCCCGCAGAGCGCCACCCAGGTTCCGTACAGCCCGTTCTTCCTCCAGCAGGTGCGAGCAGGGCAACGTGCAGGAGATCTCGTCCAAGGGCGAGACGATCGACGGCAAGCTCAAGGACAAGGCGCCGTACAAGCCGCAGGGCGCGAAGAAGACCACCGAGGTCGAGCACTTCAAGACGCAGGTGCCGACCTTCGTCAACACCGATCAGCTCACCAAGGACCTGCAGAACAGCGGCGTCGTGCTGAACGCCAAGGCGCCGGACAGCGGCCGCAACCCGCTGCTGACGCTGATCCTCGCCTTCGGCCCGACGATCCTCATCATCGGCGGCCTGATCTGGCTGATGCGCCGTGCCGCGAGCATGGGCGGCGCCGGCGGCCTGGGCGCGTTCTCCCGCTCGCGCGCGCGCCTCGCCGAGCCCGGTCAGATGCGCGTCACGTTCGCCGACGTCGCGGGCATCGACGAGGCCGAGGACGAGCTGCACGAGATCGTCGACTTCCTCAAGCGGCCTGAGCGCTACGCGCGTCTCGGCGCCCGGATCCCGCGCGGCGTGATGCTCTACGGCTCGCCCGGCACCGGCAAGACGCTGCTCGCACGCGCGGTCGCCGGCGAGGCGAACGTCCCCTTCTTCAGCTCCTCGGCGTCCGAGTTCGTCGAGGCGATCGTCGGCGTCGGCGCGTCCCGCGTGCGCGACCTCTTCAAGCAGGCCAAGGAGGCCGGGCCGGCGATCATCTTCATCGACGAGCTCGACGCGATCGGCCGCGCGCGCGGCCCGGCGGCCGGGTTCGGCGGCAACGACGAGCGCGAGCAGACGCTGAACCAGATCCTCACCGAGATGGACGGCTTCGAGGGCGATTCCGGCGTCATCGTGATCGCCGCCACGAACCGTCCCGACGCGCTCGACCCGGCGCTGCTGCGCCCCGGGCGCTTCGATCGCCGGATCGCCGTGATGGCGCCCGACAAGGTCGGCCGCGAGGCGATCCTGCGGATCCACTCGCGCGGCATGCCGCTCGGCGACGAGGTCGACCTCGGGCGCATCGCCGCGTCGACGCCGGGCATGACCGGCGCCGACCTTGCGCTGCTCGTCAACGAGGCCGCGCTCTTCGCCGCGCGCCGCGAGCACGCCTCGATCGAGCAGCGGGACTTCACCGACTCGATCGAGAAGATCGTGCTGGGCACCGAGCGCCAGGTCGTCATGTCGAAGGCCGACCGCGAGCGCACCGCCTACCACGAGGCCGGCCACGCGCTCGTCGGGCATGCTCACCGCCGGCGCCGACCCCGTGCGCAAGGTCTCGATCATCCCGCGCGGGCAGGCGCTCGGCGTGACGCTGTCCACGCCCGAGGCCGACAAGTACGGCTACGAGCGCTCGGAGCTCCTGGGCCGGATCCGCGTGATGCTCGGCGGCCGCGCCGCCGAGAAGGTCGATCTACGGCGAGACGACGACCGGCGCCGAGTCCGACATCCAGCAGCTCACCCGGATCGCGCGCAGCATGGTCGGCGCGGTGGGGGATGAGCGACGCGATCGGCGCGGTCGCCGTGGCGCCGGCCGAGAACGTCGGGCCCGCTGCTCCCGGGGCGTCGGAGACCTCGGAGCACACCCAGCGGCTGATCGACGAGGAGGTGCGCCAGATCGTCGACGAGGCCGAGCAGCAGACCATCGCCCTGCTCGAGCGCGAGCGCGACCGCCTCGAGTCGCTCGCGCGCGCGCTGCTCGAGCACGAGACGCTCGACCAGGACGAGGCCTACGAGGCCGCCGGCGTCGACGCCGCGCCGGTGCCCGCGCCGCTCACCTGACCGCCGGCGGCACCGCGTCAGCGCGCCGCGCCCGGCGTGGTCTCGAGCTCGTCGATCATCGTCGCCGGCGCGCCCGCGAGCATCGCCTCGCTCGTCGGGCGGCTCGGCGATCGGCGGCTGCTCCCGGCCCATCCGGAACGCGACGTACATGCCGCCGGTGACGACGGCGGGCACGATGCCCGCGATGATCAGGGTCGTGTCGGCGCCGAGCGCCGCGGCCGCCGGCCCGGTCAGCGCGAACGAGATCGGCGCGAACCCGATCGAGACGAACCAGTCGACGCTCGTCACACGGGCGCGCATGTCGCGCGGCACCCGCGTCTGCTCGAGCGCCGCCCAGATCACGAGCCCGGTCGTGATCAGCGCGCCGTGCAGGAACGCGAGCGCCCATCAGCTGCCACGCGTGCGTCCCGAGCGCGTAGCCGATGAACGGGAGCGTCGCGACGGTCCACGCCGCGTAGAGGACCGACAGGTAGCGGCGGGGGAGGCCGCGCTGGCTGAGGATGATCGACGCGGCGACCGAGCCGACGCCGTCGGCCGCGAGGATCAGGCCGAAGGTCTCCGGCCCGCCGCCGAGGTCGTTGCGCACGATGTACGGCAGCAGCACCTGGACGGGGCCCCAGTAGAACAGCGTGAACAGCGACGCGACGATCAGCGTGACCCAGATCCAGCGCTGCGAGCGCACGTAGGCGACGCCGGCGCGCAGGTCGTCGAAGGCGCTCGAGTCCTTCGTGCCGTGGCCGCGCGAGGGCGTGCGGATCAGCGCGATCATCAGCGCCGAGAAGACGAACGTCGCCGAGTCGATCGAGGAACGCGGTCGCGGTGCCCGCGCTCGGCGACGATCACGCCGCCGATCGCCGGGCCCAGGAAGAGCCGGCAGGTCTGGCGGACCGACTGCGCGAGCGCGTTCGCCTCGACGATCCGCGGGCCGGAGACGAGGTCGGGGATGATCGCGCCCAGGGCGGGCCCGAAGAACGCCTCGCCCGCGGCGTACAGCAGGACGAGCGCGACCAGATGCCCGATCGCGAGGTTGTCCGTGGCGGCGAGCACGCCGATGACGATCAGCGCGGCCGCGCGCACGAGATCGGCGGCGATCATCACGCGGCGGCGATCGAAGCGGTCGCTCACGACGCCGCCCGTCAGCAGGAACAGCGCCAGCCCGATCGACCACGCCAGACCGACGAGCGCCAGCGCCGACGGCGTGTTCGAGAGGTCGTACACCTGCCACGCCACCGCGACGAGGTAGATGCCGTCCCCGAGCAGCGAGACCGTCAGTCCGCCCCAGAGCAGCGCGAAGTCCCGATCGCGCAGCGGCTGGAGGATCTTCACGACGCTCTACGCTCCTTCGCGATGCTCGTCGCCATCGACGGCCCGGCCGGGGCCGGGAAGTCCACCGTCGCGCGCGCCGTCGCGCAGGCGCTCGGCTTCACGTACCTCGACACCGGGGCGATGTACCGCTGCGTCGCGCTGGCGCGGCTGCGCGACCCGCGGGCCGACCCCGCCGCGCTGGTGATCGACGTCGGCGACCGCGTGACGCTCGACGGGGAGGACGTCACCGAGGCGATCCGCGCGCCCGAGGTGACGGAGGCCGCATCGCGGGTCGCGGCCGACCCGGCCGTCCGCGCGGCGCTCGTGCAGCGCCAGCGGGCGCTGATCGGCGCCGGCGACTGGGTCGCCGAGGGCCGCGACATCGGCACCGTCGTCGCGCCGGACGCAGAGCTCAAGATCTTCCTCGACGCCTCGCCGCAGGAGCGGGCGCGGCGCCGCGCCGAGCAGGCGGGCCGCGCCGTCGCCGAGGTGCTCGCCGAGCAGCAGGACCGGGATGCGCGCGACCGAGGACGTGAGACGTCCCCGCTGGCCCCCGCCCCCGACGCGATACCGCTTGACACAACCGGCCTGAGCCTACCCGAGGTGGTGGACCGCATCGTCACATTGACAACGCAGGTGCAGGCGGGGGAGGCGGTCCGATGAGCCGCGTCAAGGTCGCCGTCGTCGGCTACCCGAATGTCGGTAAATCGAGCCTCGTGAACCGGCTCAGCGGCGGCCGCGAGGCCGTCGTGCACGAGCGCGCCGGCGTCACCCGCGACCGCAAGGAGCTGCCCTGCGAGTGGAACGGGCGCGAGTTCACGCTGATCGACACCGGCGGCATGGACGCGCTCGACCTCGACCCGATCGCCGGGTCGATCCGCGAGCAGGCGCGCGCCGCGCTCACCGAGTCCGCCGTCGCCGTGTTCGTCGTCGACGCGCGCGCCGGCGTGCGGCCCGGCGACGAGGAGCTCGCCGACCTGCTGCGCCGCGCGGACATCCCGGTGATCGTCGTCGCCAACAAGGTCGACCGCGTCGAGGACGCGCCGTTCGCGGCCGAGTTCCACCGGCTCGGGCTCGGCGAGCCGATGCCGGTCTCCGCCGCCCAGGGCCTCGGGCACCGGCGACCTGCTGGACCGCGTCGTCGAGCTGCTGCCGCCGCCCGGCGAAGGGCCCGACGAGGACGAGGACGCCACGATCCGCCTCGCGATCATCGGGCGGCCGAACGTCGGCAAGTCGACGTTCGTCAACCGCGTGCTCGGCGAGGAGCGCGTGATCGTCAGCGACATCGCCGGCACCACGCGCGACGCGATCGACCTGCCGCTCGAGGTCGACGGCCGCAAGCTCGTGCTCGTCGACACCGCCGGCATCCGGCGGCAGTCGAAGCTCACCGACAGCGTCGAGTACTACACCGTGCTGCGCTCGCAGCGGGCGGTCGAGCGCGCCGACGTCGCGCTCGTCATCTGCGACGCGCGCGACGGCGTCACCGCGCAGGACCTGCGGATCGCCGAGCTGGCGATGCAGGAGGGCTGCGCGACGCTGCTGGCGCTGAACAAGTGGGATCTCGCGCCGCTGACCGAGGACGACCTGGACCACGAGCGCGCCAAGGTCACCCGCAAGCTGCGCCTGCGGCCCAAGGTCATGACGATCAGCGCCCAGGGCGGCCGCAACGTCACGCGCGTGCTCGCCGAGGCGATCACGCTCGGCGACCGGCGCCGCGAGCGGATCCCGACGCCCGGGCTCAACCGCTTCCTCGCCGAGGCGATCGACGCGCGGCAGCCGCCCGGCCAAGCAGGGCCACCGGCTGAAGCTGCTCTACATGGCGCAGATCGAGACGCGCCCGCCGCGCTTCGCGCTGCAGGTCAACAACCGCAACCGCGTGACGCGCGACTACATGTACTACCTCGAGAACCGCATGCGCGCGCGCTTCGGGCTCGACGGCGTGCCCGGTGATCATCGACGTGCGCGAGCGCAAGGACCGGCACAGCGAGCGGTGAGCGACGGTCGGCGGCAGGCGGGGCATCGCGGCGGCCGTCGCGGTGATCCTGGTGGTCAGCGCGGCCGCGCTCGTCGCGCTGCTCGTGATGAGCGGCGGGCTCGAGCGACCGCGCGATCGCGACCGCCACGCTGCGGCTCGTGCCCGCGAACGCGCTCGTCGCGCTGCACCTCTCGACCGACCGCGGCCGGACCGCGGTGCGCAGCGGCGCGCGCGTCGCCGGGCGCCTGCCGTCATGGCCGAGGATCCAGCGCGACCTCGTGCGCCGCGTCTCCGCCGCCGGCTGCGGGATCGACCTGCGGCGCCGGCCCGGCCATGAGCTGACGTTCGCGCTGCTGCCCGCCCGCGGCGGGCAGCTCGACGCCGCTGCTCGTCACCGACGCGCCCGCCCGCGGGGTGAGCGCCACGCCGGGCCCGTGCGGCGCGCTCGTCGTGCGCAAGGTCGGGAGCCTCGTCGTCATCGGTGAGCCGGCCGGCGTCGCGGCCGCCGCGCGAGGTCGCCGCCGGACGCAGTCCCGCGCTCGTCGCCTCGCCGGTCTACCGCGCCGCCGCGCGCGGGCCTGCCCGCCGCGCGCGTGCTCGACGCCTGGGCCTCGGCGCGCGGCACGCGCGACCTGCTCACGCCGCTCGGCGGGCTCTACGCCACGCTCGCCGGGCTCGTCGACACCGACGGGCTGCGCGGCGCCGCCGCCGCGCTCGACCACCAGCGGCGACGGCGCGCGGTTCGTCGATCCGTCGCGTCGCCGTCTCCGCGGCGCCGGTCGCGCCGTTCCGCTCGACGCTCCAGGGGCAGGCGCCCGCCGACACGCTCACCTACGTCGCCTCCGGCGACCTCGGCTCCGGCCTGCAGCGCTGGCTGCTGCTCGCCGCGCCCGGAGCCGGCTCCCCGCCGCGGCCGCCGCCGCGCAGGCTCGAGGCGCTCGGCCGGCTCGGCCGCGAGACCGCGACGATCGTCGCGCCCGGCGAGAACGGGCCCGACCGTCACGCTCGTCAGCCGCGTGCGCCGGCCCGCGGCCGTGCGCACCGCCATGACGGCGCTCGAGCCGGCCCTCGCGACGCTCATCGGAGCGCCCGCGGGCGTCGCCTGGAAGAACAGCGGAACCGGCGCCGCGCGCACCCGGACCCTCGGCGACCCGGCGACCGCGCCGCTCGCCTGGGCACTCGACGGGACGACGCTGATCGTCTCGACCGCGCCCGGCGGGATCGCCACCGATCCGCGGCGGCGGGCCCGCGGCTCGCCCAGGCCCCCGCATTTCGGGCCGTGACCGGAAACCTCCGAAATCCGATCACCTCGCTAGTATTTCTCGACCCCAAGCAGCTCCTGCGCCTGGGCGCGGACACCGGGATCAGTCCGGTGGGCGCTCTGCAAGGCAGTCGGACGGACCTCGCACGGGTCCGCTCGATCGGAGTCACCACCACCGGCACCAGCCGGCTGTCCACCGTCGAACTCTCCCTCTGGATTCCATGAGCCAAGACACGTCGTTCCTCTTCACCTCCGAGTCCGTGACCGAAGGTCACCCCGACAAGGTCGCCGACCAGATCTCCGACGGCGTCCTCGACGCCGTCCTCAAGGACGATCCCTACGGTCGCGTCGCCTGCGAGACGCTCGTCAACACGGGCCTCGTCGTCGTCTCCGGTGAGATCTCCACGTCCACCTACGTCGACGTCCAGGAGATCGCCCGCGAGACGATCCGCGGCATCGGCTACATCGACGCCGACCTCGGCTTCTCCGCCGACTCCTGCGCCGTCCTCAACGCCATCGACAAGCAGTCCGCCGGACATCGCCCAGGGCGTCGACAAGGCCTACGAGTCGCGCACCGACCCCAACGACCACGACGAGCTCGACGTCGCCGGCGCCGGCGACCAGGGAATGATGTTCGGCTACGCGTCCAACGAGACGCCCGAGCTGATGCCGCTCCCGATCTCGCTCGCGCACAAGCTCGCCAAGCGCCTCGCGGACGTCCGCCACTGCGGCGACCTCGACTACCTGCGCCCCGACGGCAAGACCCAGGTCTCCGTGCGCTACGTCGACGGCCGGCCCGTCGGCATCGAGCAGCTGCTCATCTCCTCGCAGCACCGCGAAGGCGCCGAAGGCATGATCAAGGACGACCTCTGGGAGCACGTCGTCGAGCCCGTGCTGCCCAAGGACCTCTACGACGAGGCCGAGCTGCGCCGCGTCTTCCTCGTCAACCCGACCGGCCGCTTCGTCATCGGCGGCCCCGTCGGCGACGCCGGCCTCACCGGCCGCAAGATCATCGTCGACACCTACGGCGGCATGGCCCGCCACGGCGGCGGCGCCTTCTCCGGCAAGGACCCCTCGAAGGTCGACCGGTCAGCCGCCTACGCCTCCCGCTGGGTCGCGAAGAACATCGTCGCCGCCGGCCTCGCCGACCGCGCCGAGGTGCAGGTCGCATACGCCATCGGCGTCGCGCACCCCGTCTCCGTCATGGTCGAGACCTTCGGCACCGAGAAGATCGGCCGCGGCCGCATCCAGGAGCTCGTCGGCGAGCACTTCGACCTGCGTCCCGGGGCGTTCCGCGAGGAGCTCAAGCTGCACCGCCCCATCTACCAGAAGACCGCGGCGTACGGCCACTTCGGCCGGGATGACGCGGACTTCACCTGGGAGCGGACGGATAAGGCTGCTGCTCTGGCTGATGCTGCTGGGCTCGCCGCGCCCGCTGCGGCTGCGGCGTAGCGCGGTCGCGGATCTCGCGGCGCCTGGCGCGCCCGTCGGACCGGGGCCGTACATGTGTACTGGCCCCGATCCGCCGACCACGCCATGCATCCACGATCTCTCGCTCCGCGTCTGGTCTGCGATGTCCTCGGGAGCCCGGTGGCGGGCTGCGTTGGGGTGTCCGGTCGTGTGCTGGTCGGGGTGTCGTCCGCCGTGCATCGGCGAGGGTTCGCGGGCTCGGCCCGCCGGTGCACGCGCCCTCGGAAGGCTGGTGGGGGAGCCGGTCGGCAAAGCCGACCGGCTCGACCTCCGGGAACGGCCCCCTGGCAGGACAGAACGCGCCGAAGGCGCGTTCTGATGGGCATCCGCGTCCCGGCAGGGCGCGTCCCGCAGGGCCGTCCCGACGGCCCGCCCCTACAACCCGCCCGGAATCTCCCCGCCCGGCCGGCCGTCGCCACCCGCGCCTCGGCTGCGATCCGCTGTGCGCGATCGACCGCGGCGGCGACGCCCGTGGGGTCGTTGACGCCTTCGAAGGTGAAGTCGGAGTCGTCGGTTCCCGCGGTGTCGAAGTCGACGGCGCCGACGCGGAGCAGCCGGTCGATCGGGCGCTGGCGGGTGTTGACGTTCTGGACGCGGTCGATGCGGGTCTGCTGGACGCGGCGGGAGATGATGCCGCGCTGGATGCGCAGCCGCTGGTCGGTGATCGTGTAGCGGACGAACAGCCGGCGGACGAAGCCGATCAGCACGGCGAGCCCGATGCACGCGAGGAAGACGAGGATCGCGAGCCCGGTGGAGGCGGCGAAGTAGAGGATCGCGCCGAGCACGAGGCCGACCACGACCCCCTGCAGGTAGAGGGCCATCACCGAGCGCCAGCTCGGGCGCCCGTCGTAGATGACCTGTTCGCCGGGATGCAGTTCGAGTGCCATTGCCGCCGAGCCTACCGCCGCGCCGGGACCTACTCTCGACTGGTGCCGGGTGTCGCGCGGGTCGAGCCGATCACGACGGCTCGCGTCCTGCGCGGGCCGTTCGACTACGCGCGTCCTGAGGGCGTCGGGATCGGCTCGGTCCTGATGGTGCCGTTCGGCGGGCGCGACATCCTCGGCGTCGTCACCGCGCTCGCCGACGACTCCGAGCACGAGGTCGTCGCGCCGCGCCGCGTGCTCGAGGCGTCGCTCCCGCCGGACCTGGTCGCGCTCGCCCCGTGGATCGCGACCGAGTACTGCTCGACGCCGGCGCGCGCGCTGTCGCTGATGCTGCCGCCGAAGGGCGTCCGCGCCCGCACCGCGCTGCATGCCCGCGCGGCCCGCGAGCCCGCCGAGGACGAGCGCCTCACGGACGCCCAGCGCGCGCTCCTCGCGTCGCTCCCGCGGCTCACGGGCGCCGACACCGCCGCGCTGCGGCGCCTGGAGGGGCGCGGGCTCGTCACGATCGAGCCGCGCGTCGTGCGCCGCGCGCCCGAGCACACGGTCGTCGGATCGCTCGCGGGCTCGGAGCCCCCGGCGCTGACCGCCGACCAGGCCGGCGTGCTCGCGGAGCTCGCGCGGGCCGCTCCCGGCGAGCGCCTGCTGCTGCACGGCGTCACCGGCTCCGGGCAAGACCGAGATCTACCTGCGCGCCGCGGAGCGCACGCTCGCCGCCGGCCGGACGGTGCTCGTGCTCGTGCCCGGAGATCGCGCTGACGCCGCAGATCGTCGCGCGCTTCCAGGCCCGCTTCGGCGACACCGTCGCCGTCCTGCACTCGGGCATGGCGCCCGGGGAGCGCTACGACGAGTGGCTGCGGCTGCGCCGCGGCGAGGCGAAGATCTGCGTCGGCCCGCGCTCGGCGGTCTTCGCGCCGCTGGACGACATCGGCCTGATCGTCGTCGACGAGGAGCACGACTCGAGCTACAAGCACGAGGGCGACCCGCGCTACGACGCGCGCCACGTCGCCGAGCGCCGCGCCGCCGACCACGGCGCCGTGCTCGTCGCGGGCAGCGCGACGCCGCGCGCCGGAGTCGTGGGAGCGCCTGCGCCGGATCTCGCTGCCGCGGCGGGTCGACGGCGCGCCGATGCCGTCCGTCGAGATCCTCGACCTGCGCGGCGTTCGCGGCGCGCTGCACCCGGACGCGCACGAGGCGCTCGTCGACGCGCGCAAGGCGATCGTGCTGCTGAACCGCCGCGGCTGGTCGAACTTCCTCACCTGCACGACCTGCGGGCGCGCGTGGGAGTGCCCGGACTGCGACGTCACGCTCGTGCTGCACCGCGCGGGCGGGACGCTCGCCTGCCACCACTGCGGCCACCGCGAGCCGGTCCCGACGAGCTGCCCGGACTGCGGCTCGGTCTCGATCGCGCGCCACGGCACCGGCACCGAGCGGCTGGGGGAGGAGCTGCCGGGCCGCGTCTTCCGGCTCGACGGCGACGCCGGCCGCGCGGGCGGCGCCGCGGCCGTGCTCAGCGCGTTCGAGCGCGCCGACCGCGGGATCCTGCTCGGCACGCAGATGGTCGCCAAGGGCCACGACTTCCCGGACGTGGAGCTCGGCGTCGTCGTCGACGCCGACCAGACGCTGCGGTTCCCCGACTTCCGCGCGGAGGAGCGCACGTTCGCGCTCGTCGCCCAGCTCGCGGGCCGCGCGGGGCGCGGCGCGGCGCACGGCCGCGTGCTCGTGCAGACGCTCGTTCCCGACGCCGAGCCGATCATCCGCGCCGCCCAGCACGACGCGCCCGGCTTCCTCGCGGGCGAGCTCGGCCGCCGCCGGCTGCTGCGCTACCCGCCGTTCGCGACGCTGATCCGCGTCGTCTGCGCGAGCGAGGAGGAGGGCGCCCCGGACGCCGCCGCCGGCGCGCTGCGCGCGCGCCTCGACGCGGCGCTGCCGCCGGACGTCGCGAGCGTCCTGGGCCCGGCGCCGCTGTTCCGCCTGCGCGGCAAGCACCGCAGCCAGGTCGTCGTGAAGGCGGCCGACCGCGCGCGCGCGGTCACGCGCGATCGGGGCGGCCGTCGACGCGCTCGCCGCGGCGCGCGAGCACCGCGGCGTCGCGTTCAGCGTGGACGTGGATCCGCAGTGAGCGGCGCCCGCGCCCCGTTCTAGACTGAGGCCCCGATGTCCGACCACGAACATCCGCACGACGCCGACCCGCTCGAGGCCGACGACGGCGCCCACGACGCGCCGCCGCCGCTCGATCCCGAGGTCATCGCGCGCCGTGAGGCGGCCCTGCGCGCAGGTCGTGCAGTTCGGCGACCCGGTGCTGAAGTCCAAGGCGATGCCGATCACGCGTCTTCGACGACGCGCTGAAGGCGGAGATCGAGCGCATGGCGGGCCTCATGTCCGACTCGCTGGGGATCGGGCTCGCCGCGACCCAGGTCGGGCCGCCTGCGCCGCCTGCTCGTCTACCGCGTCGAGCACGACGGACCGGTGCAGGCGCTGATCAACCCGCAGCTGCAGTGGTCGTCGAAGGACGAGGAGGTCTTCGAGGAGGGCTGCCTCAGCCTGCGCGGCGTCCTCGTCGACGTCGAGCGCCCGATCCACGTGCGCGTCACCGCGCTCGACGCGAACGGGGACCCGGTCGCTCGTCGAGGCGTCCGGCCTCGAGGCGCGCGTGATCCAGCACGAGATGGACCACCTCGACGGCGTGCTGATCATCGACCGCGCCGCGCGCGACCAGCGGCGCGAGGCGATGCGGATCCTGCGTGAGCAGCACGAGGCCGCCGCCTAGCGGCCCGGCCTCGTGCGCACCGTCTATCTCGGCACGAGCGACTACGCCGCGGCCGTCCTCGGCCTGCTCGCGCAGACGAGCCATCGCCCGCAGCTCGTCGTGACGCGTCCCGACCGGCCCGCCGGGCGCGGGCGCAGGCTCACGCCGCCACCCGTCGCGACGCTCGCCGCGGAGCTCGGCATCGACCTCGACCAGCCGGAGGACGTCAACGCGCCGCCGGCGACGGAGCGGATCGCCGCCGCCGAGCCGCAGGCCGTCATCGTCTGCGCGTTCGGCGCGCTGATCCGCGACCCGCTGCTGAGCGACCACGAGATCCTCAACGTCCATCCGTCGCTGCTGCCGCGCTGGCGCGGCGCGGCGCCGATCGAGCGGGCGATCATGGCCGGCGACGCGGAGACCGGCGTGTCGATCATGCGGCTCACCGCCGGCCTCGACAGCGGTCCGGTCTGTCTCCAGCAGGCCGAGCCGATCCGGCCGGACGACGACTACGGCACGCTCGCCGCCCGCCTCGAGGGGCTCGGCGCGATGCTGCTCGTGCGCGCGCTGGACGAGCGCCCGCCGTTCGCCGAGCAGGACGAGGCGCACGTCACCTACGCCGAGAAGATCGTCGCCGCGGACCGCACGCTCGACCCCGCGCAGAGCGCCGCCGCCCGCGCGCGCAGCGTCCGCGCGCTGACGCCGCACATCGGCGCGCGGATCGCGCTCGCCGACGGCAGCTTCCTCGGCGTCACGCGCGCCCACGCCGACGGCGACGCACCTGTCCTCGACGAGGTCCAGCCGCCCGGTGGCCGCCCGATGGCGTTCGACGACTGGGCTCGCGGGCACCCCGACCAGGCCGCTCGCGCTGCGCCCGGCGGCGACCCGGCGTGAGCGTCAGCCCGGCACGCAAGGCGGCGCACACCGTCGTCGTCCGCACGCTCCAGAGCGGCGCGTACGCCGACCGTGCGCTGCACAGCGCCGCGCAGGGCCTCGAGCCGCGCGACCGCGCGCTCGCCAAGCGCCTCGCGTTCGGCGCGGTGCAGCGGCGCGGCACGCTCGACTGGATCTGCGACCGCTACGCGAAGGGCAAGAAGCTCGATCCCGAACGTGCGCGCCGCGCTGCACATCGGGCTCGAGCAGCTCCTCTTCCTCGACGGGATCGCCGACCACGCCGCGATCGCCGAGTCGGTCGAGCTCGCCAAGCCGAGCCCCGGCCACAAGCTCGTCAACGCCGTGCTGCGGCGCGTGCAGCGCGAGGGCATCGAGCTGCCGCGAGGACGACACGCCCTGGGGCGCCGCGATCCGCCACGCGCACCCGCTCTGGCTGACCGAGCTGTGGTGGAAGTGGCTCGGGCCGGACCGCACACGGGCGCTGCTGCAGGCCGACAACGAGCCCGCCGAGCTCGCGCTGCGCGTGAACCCGCTCGCGGGCGACGTCGACCTCACGCGGCATCCCCGGCACGCGCGACGGCGAGACCATCGTCGTCGACGGGCCGTTCGACCTCTTCGCCCACCCGGCCTACGAGCTCGGCGCGATCACGCCGCAGTCGCGCGCCGCCCAGCGCGTGGCGCGGTTCGTGGACCCGCAGCCGGGCGAGCGGGTGCTCGACCTCTGCGCGGCGCCGGGCGGCAAGACCACGCACCTGGCGGCGCTGATGGGCGGGGAGGGGGAGATCGTCGCGGTCGACCGCCACGAGGGGCGCGCGGCGGCGCTCGAGCGGACCTGCGCGCGGATGCACGCGGCGAGCGTGCGCGTCGTCGCCGCGGACGCGCAGACGTTCCGCGACGAGCAGCGCTTCGACCGCGTCCTGCTCGACCCGCCGTGCAGCGGACTGGGAACGCTCCAGGCGCACCCGGACCTGCGCTGGCGCGTGCGGCCGGCCGATCTCGACGCGCTGGCCGCCGAGCAGGACGCGCTGCTCGAGGCGGCGCGGGCGAACCTGCGGCCCGGCGGCACGCTCGTCTACGCCGTCTGCACGCTCAATCCCGGCGAGGAACGCCTGCAGAGCAGCGACTTCTGGCGCACGCTTCCGTCGGAGGACGGCACGGACGGCTTCTATAGTGCCCGCGATGCCGGAGCCTGAGGTTCAGGTCGGTCTGCGCTGCCCCTCGTGCCGCGAGCCGTGGCTGCGGCCGTCCAGCGTTCCCGGCCGCTACCGCTGCGTGAACTGCCTGCACCGGTTCGAGCTGCGCTCCGTCTGCCCGGGCTGCGGCGAGCACCAGACGATCGTGCGCATGGCCAGCACCGCGACGACCGAGTGCGGGCACTGCGGATCATCGATGCTCGTCGAGGTCTAGGAACGCCCCCTCCCGCCGCCCGGCGCGGCATGATCCCCGCGATGCCGCCGCTCGAGGTCGCCCCGTCCATCCTCGCCGCCGACCATGGCCGCCTGCGCGAGCAGGTGCAGACGGTCCAGGCCGCCGGCGCGCGCGTGATCCACGTCGACGTGATGGACGGGCACTTCGTCCCGCCGGTCGCGCTGGGGCCCGGCGCGGTCGCCGCGCTGCGCGACCTCGGACGTGCACCTCGAGGTGCACCTGATGGTCGACCGTCCGGAGCGCACGCAGATCGCGGCGTTCGCGCAGGCGGGTGCCGGGACGATCTACGTCCACGCGGAGGCCACGCCGCACCTGAACTACGCGCTCCAGCAGATCCGCGACGCGGGCTGCCTCGCCGGCGTCGCGCTCACGCCGTCGACGCCGCTCGACGTGTTCGGCGAGGTCGACGTCGACATCGCGCTGCTGATGACGGTCAATCCCGGCTGGGGCGGGCAGGCGTTCATCCCCTCGTCGCTCGACAAGGTCGCGCGCCTGCGCGCGCTGCTGGGCCCCGACGTCCCGATCGAGGTCGACGGCGGGATCGACGAGCAGACCGCCGGTCCGGTGACCGCCGCCGGCGCGACGCGCCTGGTCGCCGGCACCGCGGTCTTCGGCACCGACGACCCCGCCGCGGCCTACGCGCGGATCGAGCAGGCCGCGCGCGCCGAGGCTGGGGTAACGGCCGTGTGAAGCCGGGGGATGTCCCCATGGCGCTCCAGCCCCGGGACATGCGATCCTGGCGCGCATGAGCATGCCCGCCACCCCGCTCCCCGAGCAGCCCACCGCCACCCCGATCGTCTCCGCCCGCGACGTCTGCCGCATCTTCGGCACCGGCGAGGCCGAGGTGAAGGCGCTCTGCGACGTCAGCCTCGAGTTCCCGCGCGGCAAGCTGACCGCGATCATGGGGCCCTCGGGCTCCGGCAAGTCGACGCTGATGCACGTCCTCGCCGGTCTCGACCAGCCCACCAGCGGCGTGGTCACGCTCGACGGGTCGAGATCAGCGGGCTCGAGGACAAGGAGCTCACCCAGCTTCGCCGCGAGAAGGTCGGGTTCATCTTCCAGTCGTTCAACCTCCTCCCGGTCCTGACCGCGCGGGAGAACATCGAGCTGCCGCTGTCGATCGCCGGCCGTGACGCAGACGGCGACTGGGTCGAGCGGATCATCGACACCGTCGGCATCCGCGACCGCCTCACGCACCGCCCGAGCGAGCTGTCCGGCGGCCAGCAGCAGCGTGTGGCCGTCGCACGCGCGCTCGCGACACGCCCGGCCGTCGTCTTCGCCGACGAGCCGACCGGGAACCTGGACTCGAAGTCCGGGCACGACGTGCTCGACCTGCTGCGGCGCTCCGTCGACGACTTCGGGCAGACGATCGTGATGGTCACCCACGACGCGAACGCGGCATCCATCGCCGATCGGCTGCTGATGCTGGAGGACGGGCACGTCGTGCACGACGGCGACGCCGGCACCTCCGAGGACGTCTTCGAGCTGCTCAAGAGCCTGGGAGGCTGATCCATGCGCCGGATCCTCGTCCGCGGGCTGTTCGCCCGGAAGCTCCGCCTCGCCCTGACCCTGATCGCGGTCGCGCTCGGCGTCTCGCTGATCTCGGCGACGTACGTCTTCACCGACACGATCAACCACAGCTTCGACAACATCTTCACGCAGTCGAACAAGGGCACCGACGCGGCGATCACGCCGAAGAAGTTCATCGACACGACGAACGACGGCGGCACCGCGCCCACCGTCGCGCCCGCCGTCCTGAAGCAGGTGCGCGCCAACCCGGACGTGCTGCTCGCGGAGGGCTCGGTCTTCGACACCGCGACGGTCCTCGACAAGAAGGGCAAGCGCATCGGGGTCGGCGGCGCGCCGAACTTCGTCAGCTCGGTCTCCCGGTACCCGCGCTTCGAGGCGTCGACCGTCAAGGACGGCCACTTCCCGACGACGCCCGACGAGGCGGTGATCGACCTCGGCACCGCGAAGAAGAAGGGCTTCAAGCTCGGCGACCGCATCACCGTGCAGGGCGCCGCGCCGCGCAAGGACTACGTGATCGTCGGCTTCACGCAGATCGCGGGCGTCGACTCGTTCGGCGGCGCGACCGTCGTCGGGCTGACGCTGCCCGAGGCGCTGCGCATGCTCGGCAAGCCCGGCTTCGACACGATCGAGGCGGCCGCGCGCAAGGGCGTGACGCCCGAGCAGCTCGTCGCCTCGCTGCGCCGCGAGCTCCCGGCGCGCACGCTGAAGGTGCGCACCGGCGCGGACGAGGCGCGGCTCGCAGTCCGAGGAGGTCGCGGGCAACCTCAGCTTCCTGAAGACCTTCCTGCTGATCTTCGGGTTCGTCTCGCTGTTCGTGGGCGCGTTCATCATCTTCAACTCGTTCTCGATCACCGTCGCGCAGCGCACGCGTGAGCTGGGCCTGCTGCGGGCGATCGGCGCCTCGCGCCGGCAGGTGCTCTCCAGCGTGCTCAGCGAGGGCGTGCTGCTCGGCGTGGTGGGCTCGACGCTCGGGCTGCTGCTCGGGATCGCGCTCGCTCCGGGGATCAAGGCGCTGTTCGTGGCGATCGGCGTCGATCTGCCCTCCTCGGGGCTCGTCATCGAGCCGCGCACGATCTTCGTGCCGCTGATCGTCGGCACGGTCGTCGCGACGCTCTCGAGCCTCGCCCCGGCGCTGCGCGCGACGCGCGTCCCGCCGATGGCGGCGCTGCGCGAGGCGGAGGCGCCGACCGTCGGCCACGTCTCGCGGCGGCTCACCGTCGCGGCGAGCGTCCTGCTCCTCGTCGGCGTGGTCCTCGTCGCGCTCGGCCTGTTCGCCGGCGGCTCGACGAACGCCACGCTGCTGCAAGCTCGGCGCGGGGACGCTGCTCACGTTCATGGGCGTCGCGCTGCTGAGCCCGTATCTCGTCGGCCCGATGTCCTCGGCGATCGGCTGGCCGATCCAGCGGTTCGCGGGCTTCCCGGGACGGCTCGCCCGCGAGAACGCGATGCGCCAGCCCGGCCGCACGGCCGCGACCGCCGCGGCGCTGATGATCGGCGTCGCGCTGGTGACGTTCGCCTCGGTGTTCGCCGCCGGGGCCTCGGCGACGATCGACAGCGCCGTGAAGGACAACTTCAAGGGCGCGTTCGTCGTCAGCAACGTCGACGGCTTCTCGCCGTTCTCCGCCCAGGTGCTCAAGGGCGTGAGCACCGTCCAGGGCGTGCAGTCGGTGAGCGCGCTGCGGTTCTCCAAGGCGAAGGTGAAGGGCGTCTCGGGTGACACGAGCGTGTCGGGCATCGATCCCGTCGACGCTGCCCGGGCTCTACAGCATCAAGGTCGAGAAGGGCCCGCAGGACGCGATCCAGCAGCTCGGCTCGACCGAGGGCGTCGTCGTCAAGAAGGGCTTCGCGGACGACCACAAGATCAAGGTGGGCAAGACGCTCGTGCTGACGACCCCGACGCGCCAGGTGCTGCGGCTGCCCGTGATCGGCGTGGTCAAGGACGACGGCGGCCTCGTCGCCGACGTCTCGGTCCCGCTGCCGCTCGTGCAGAAGTCGTTCGGTGAGCGCAAGGACGCGTTCGGGCTCGTCGGCATCGACCCGCGGCGCCGACCAGAAGGCCGTGCAGAAGCGGATCGACGCGCTGTTCAAGGCCAAGTTCCCCGAAGGCGACGTGAAGACCGCGCAGCAGTTCATCGACGACCAGACGGCGCAGATCAACCAGGTGCTCGCGCTGATCTACGCGCTGCTGTCGCTGGCCGTGATCATCTCGCTGTTCGGCATCGTCAACACGCTCGTCCTCTCGATCAGCGAGCGCACGCGTGAGATCGGCATGCTGCGCGCGGTCGGCACGTCGCGCCGCCAGGTGCGGCGGATCGTGCGCTGGGAGGCCGTGATCACCGCGCTGATCGGCGGGATCATCGGCTGCGTCGTCGGGCTCGGGCTGTCGGTGCTGTTCATCCAGCCGCTCGACGGCTTCAAGCTCTCGATCCCGGTCGGGCAGCTGATCGTGCTGATCGTGCTGGCGGGCGGTCGCCGGCGTGCTGGCCGCGGTCTGGCCCGCGCGGCGCGCCGCCAAGCTCGACGTGCTGGAGGCACTGGCGTACGAGTGAGCGCGCACGTTCCTCATCGGCGGCGGCCGCGACCCGGAGGGCGTGGCCGCCAGTCACCGGCCGTTCGCCGAGGCGGCCGGTGACGGCCCGATCGTGTGCCTGGTCGCGGACGAGGGCGACGGCGTCGACGCGGCGCGCTGGACGCGGCGCGCTGCACGGCGCGGGCGCCGGCGAGGTGCGGGTGGTCGCGCTGTCGGCGGGCCGGCCGGTGCGCGCAGCGGACACGGCGGGCGCGGCGGGCGTCTACGTCGCCGGCGGCCTGACGCCGCTCTACCGCCGGCTGCTCGTCGACGACGCGGAGCCCGGCTGGCTGCCGCGACGGCGTGCCGTACGGCGGCTTCTCGGCGGGCGCGGCGGTGGCCGCGGCGCAGGCGATCGTCGGCGGCTGGCGGATCGGCGACCTCGAGGTCTGCGCGGAGGAGGCGTCCGAGGATCTCGAGCAGGTCGAGCCGCAGCGCGGGACTCGCGCTCGTGCCGTTCGCCGTCGACGTCCACGCGACGGCGTGGGGGACGCTCACGCGGCTCGTGCACGCCGTCGCCGGCGGGCCTCGTCGCCGAGGGCTGGGCGATCGACGAGCACACGTGCCTCGCGGTCGACGGGCGGCGGCACGTCGGTCCACGGCCACGGCTGCGCCTACCACGTGACCAGCGCCGGCGAGGGCGTGCGGGTCGAGGTCGTGCGCGCCTAGGACGTGGCGTACGCCGCGCGGCACCCGGTCAGCTGTCGGAGCGCCGCTGAACCGCCGGGACTCCGGGCGATGACCCGGCGTTCAGCTGGAGTTCGACGGCCTCATCGACGCTGCCGTGAATGTGGCTCTCGCCGATCTCGTCCAGCACGCCGTCGCTGGCGAGCAGGGCGCGGACCTGCGACTTGAGGCGCACGACGCGAAGCGCGGTGTCTGAGGCTGCGGTGATCCGGCGGATCTCGCGGAGCTTCTCGGAGCCCTGGGAGTCGATGAAGTCCACGCCCGCGAAATCCAGGATGACGGCGCGGGGCTCGGGCTCGGCGTCGATGAGCTCCGTGACGCGCTCCTCGAGTGCTTCCGCAGTGGCGAACGTGAGGCCGAAGTCCAGGCGCAGGACGATCAGTCCGTCGAGCGTCTCGTCACCCGGGTGCTCTCGTGCGTCGCGGAAGACCCGAGTGCCCGGCTGACGGGCGAGCCGCGGGATCTTCGGCGACGTCGCGACGTGGATCAGCCACACGAGCGAGAGGGCGACGCCGATCACGACGCCCGCGAGCACCCCGGCCGAGAGGACACCGAGGATCGCGGCGGCGGCGATCCAGAAGTCGACCCGGGCGACGCGATGCAGTCGCCGCAGCTCGGGCACGTCGATCATGCCGAATACGACCGCGTCGATGATCAGCGCGCCGAGAACGGCCTTGGGCAGGTCGGAGAACACCGGCGCCAGGAACAGCAGCGTCAGCAGCACCATCGCGCCCGTGGTCAGCGACGCGAGCGGAGTTCGGGCGCCGGACGACTCGTTCAGCGAACTGGCGGAGAGGCTCGTGGAGACCGGCATCCCCTGGAACAGCCCCGCACCGGCGTTCGCCACGCCCTGCGCGACGGTCTCCTGGTTGACGTCGATGCGGTAGCGGTGACGAGCGGCGAACGCGCGCGCGTCCCCGGCGGTCTGCGAGAAGCCGATCAGCAGCAGCGCAGCGGCGGAGATCCCGATGGTCGCAGCGTGTGCGGTGAGCACGTCGACATCAGGAACCGCCGGGGACGGCAGGCCGCTCGGCACGTCGCCGACAAGCGCGACGCCGTGCGCGCCCAGGTCGAGCAGCGACGATGCGACGAGGCCGCCGATCACGAGCACGAGCGCGCCAGGAATCTTCGGCGCAGCGAACCGCAGACCGAGGATGAGCGCGAGGGATCCGAGTCCGACGAGGAGCGTCGTCGCGTCGGTGTCGCCGAGCGACTTGGCCCATGAGCCGAGTTCCCGCCACGCGTTGTCGCCATCGGACGAGGTGCCTGTCAGCTTCGGCAGCTCGCCGATCACGACGTCGATGGCCGCCCCGGCCAGGAAGCCGGTGATCACGGCCTTGGACAGGAACCGCGCGATCCATCCCAGGCGCAGGAGCGCCATCAACAGGAACAGCGCGCCGGTCACCAGCGTGATCGCCGCCACCAGCTCCGCGGCCTGCACGCCGCCCACGCCGGTGAAGAGCACCGCCCCGCCCGCGACCGCGGCGAGCGATGAGCTCGGCCCCGTGGAGATCTGTCGCGAGGTGCAGAACAGCGGATAGATCAGCGCTCCGGCGGCAGCGGCGTAGAGGCCGTTCTGCAGCGGGATGCCCGCGATGCCGGCGTACCCGAGGTTCTTCGGCACGATGAGCGCCGTGACCGCCACTCCGGCGATGAGATCCCCGCGCAACGCCTCGCGCGGGTACCGAGGCAGCCAGTCGAGGATCGGCAGCGACCGAGCCAGCCGCCCCCGAGTCCGGCGTTCGTCCTGTGCAGCGGCCATCGCGGTGCTCTCGGCGCTTCAGCGCGTCAGCGCTGGCGGACACACATCCGGGCCACGGTGGTGACGACCGCCCACACGCCAGGAGACCCTAGACGACCCCAGGCCCGGGCAGGCGAACGGGCGCCCTACGGCGTCGCGGCGTCGCGGCGGTACAGCAGCAGCAGGAGCAGGCAGAGCAGCGCGGCGGAGGCCGCGTAGCCGACCTCGGCGCGCAGCAGCACGTTGCTGACGATCGGCGACGCGACCCAGGCGACGAACAGCGCCGCGCAGAACAGCCACAGCGCGCACGCGGCGTTCGCGCGGCCGCGTGCGAGCGCGGCCTGGTTGAGCGTTCCCGGCCGCCAGGTGGAAGCCCATGCCGAGCGCGACGATCGCGAGTCCGACGCGCCCGTAGGTGGTGTCGTGGCCGAACACGATCTGCATGACCTTCGGGCCGATGATCAGGAGGCCCGCCGCGACCATCACCGCGAAGCCGGCGATCGACGAGCACCGTCAGACGGATCGCGCGGCTGAACGACTCGTGGCCCTCGGTCGCCTCGAGGCCGGCGAGATGTGGCAGCAGCGAGGTCTGCACGGACTGGAAGAGCTGGAGCGGCGCGCGCGTGATCAGCAGCGCGTTGAAGACCGCGCCCGCGACGGCCGCGCTCGACACGGCGTCCGCGACGATCACGCCGGCGTTCAGCAGCGCCTGCTCGCCGAGCTGGATGCCCGGCGACGGCGAACGCGAACCCGGCGCCGGCGCGCAACGTCATCGACGGGTCGGGCAGCGGCGCCTCGGCGTCCAGGCGCCGATGCCGTGCGATCGCCAGCGGGACGACGATGAGCGAGGCGAGCGGCGCCGCGAGGATGCCGAGCGCCACCGCGGTCTGGCCGGACGCGAGCCCGACCGCGACCGCGACCGGGAAGCAGAAGCGCGAGACCGATTCGAACAGCACGAGGCCGCCGTAGAGCCCGAACCACTGGTGCCCGGCGAAGTAGCCGCGGGCGAAGTAGCTCGCCGCGTAGGCGAGCGCCGCGCCGACGAAGATCCAGTAGAGCGAGGCGGAGTCGCCGAAGAGGTTCTCGATCTCCGGGCGCAGGGCGAGCGCGACGACGAGGAAGAACAGCGCGAAGCCGCCCTGGATGCCCAGCGGGACGCGCAGCGGGTGCCCGGTGTGCAGCCCGCGCGCGCGGCGATCGGCGATCGAGCGCGACAGCAGCTGCTCGACCGGCCGGTAGATCACCGAGATGACGACGAAGAGGATCGACCACAGCAGCGCGATCGCGCCGTAGAGCGACGCGCTCAGGACGTGCGAGGAGACGCCGAAGTAGGCGAACGAGAAGATGCCGGTCGCGGCGATCCCGATCGAGAGGATCCGCGCGCCGCGGGCGAACGTGGCGTCGGGGTTCGCGGCCGCCTCCTCCCGGGCGGCGGCTGCGCCCGAGTCCTCGAGCTCAGCGGGTGCGTCGGTCACGGCGCGGGTGGGTGGGCGCCGGTCGCGGTCACGAGCCGACGCGCACGAGGCACATCGTCCACGGGAAGGGCTGACGCAGCTCGACGACCTCGCCGTACTGCGAGAGGAGCTTCTTGAAGGCTCCGCTCGACCAGTGGTTCAGGTGGCCGGGCGTGTTGCCCAGCGTCTTCCAGTAGGCGCCGCGGCCCATGTTGGTCGCGCGCCACAGCGGCTCGCGGGGGACCGAGACGAGGATCCAGCGCTTGGCGCAGCGCTGCATCTCGCAGAGCGTGTCCTCGGGATCCGGCACGTGCTCGAGCACCTCGATCGCCGTGGCCATGTCGAACTCGTTCTCGGCGAACGGCATGTTCTCGGCCTTCATCACCTGGTACTCCAGGTTCGGCCGGGTGCGGCTCTTCCACTGCTCGTGCAGCAGCGGGTCGTCGAGGTCGATGCCGACGATCCGGCCCTCGCCGAGGCGCTCGGCCCACTCGTACGTGAGCACGCCCTCGCCGCAGCCGACGTCGAGGACCGAGGTCGCCGACGCGATGCCCCAGAGCTCGTCGAGGTTGCGGTGGAAGCCCGCCATCAGCCGGCGCACGACCGGGTTCGACGAGCCGTACTTGTCGTACGTGTTCCCGGTGACGGTGCCTTCGGGGTCAACCGTGACGTTGGTGCTCACAGCCGGATCGCCTCCTGCTCCTGCGTGGACTGGCGCTGCTCTTCGGGTGTCGGGGCGCTGCGCGCGCCCGTGGTCGCCGGCATGGCCGGTCGGCCGCGCGCCCGGCTCGTAGTGCGACGGCGGGACGTCGAGCTGGAGCTCGATCCGGCGCACCTTCTCGAACACCCGCTGGGTCATCATCCGCTGGCCGTGCAGCAGGTCGCCGATGACGCCGAGTGCGGCCATCACGACCGCCGCGTTGAAGAGCACCGCGCCGAAGATCAGCGACTGCACGTGGCCGGCGCCGTCGTGCTGCACCCAGGCGATCGCCCAGCGCAGCCAGGGGACCATCGCGAGGCCGACGAGCACGAGCGCGAGCGCGAAGAAGACCCGCATCGGCTCGTACTGCGCGTAGATGCGGAAGATCGACAGGCTGTTGCGCCGCACGTACGACCACATCGACGGGAACAGCCGCGACTCGCGGGTCTTCGGGTTGGTCCCGATCTTCACGTCGTCGATCGCCACGAGCAGCTTGCCCGCCTGGATGATCGACTCGAGCGTGTAGGTGAACTTCGAGACGACGGCGAGCTGGAGCGCGGCCTCGCGGTTGTAGGCGCGGAACCCGGAGGTCGTGTCCGGCACGTTCGTCTCGGAGGCCTGGCGCACCACCCAGGAGCCGAGGCGCTGCAGGCGCTTCTTCAGCGGCGAGAAGTGCTCGATGTCGTCGATCCCGCGATCGCCGACGACCATGTCGGCGTCGCCGTCGAGGATCGGGGCGACGAGCTTGGGGATGTCGCCGCCGAAGTACTGGTTGTCGGCGTCCGTGTTGACGATGACGTCCGCGCCGAGCTTCAGGCAGGCGTCGAGGCCGGCCTGGAAGCCCGCGGCGAGGCCCTTGTTGTTCGTCAGGCGGACGATGTGGTCGACGCCGTGCTCGCGGGCGACCGCCACGGTCGCATCGGTCGAGCCGTCGTCGATGACGAGCCACTCGACGGCGCTGAAACCCTCGACCTCACGCGGGAGGTCGGCGAGCGTCGCCGGGAGTGTCTCTTCCTCGTTGAGGCAGGGGATCTGGATGAAGAGCTTCATGCGCGCGAACCAGAGTACGACGCCCGGTGGCGTCCGGTTACGGCACGCGGTCCTGACGCGGGTGGTGCCGTACACTCGCGCGCTCAGTATGCCTGACGATCGGGCGGCACGTCCCAACACCGTCCCGAGCGCCTCATTCGCGCGGGTCCGCGCCCTGAACTGGCCGGCGCTGCTGCTCGGCGCCCTCATTCTGGGCATCGTCGTGGGGACGATCGTCTACCCGACGTACTCGAACTACGACTCGACGTACTCGCTGCTCTGGGGCCGCGAACTGCTGCACGGCCACCTGCCGTCGTTCGACGCCTACCGCGCGCCGACGCAGCACCCGCTCGCCGTCGTCTTCGGCGCGCTGATGGCCCTGCTCGGGTACTGGGGCGACCGCGTGCTCGTGCTGCTCACGCTCGCGAGCTTCGTCGTCCTCGTCGTCGGGCTGTACCGCCTCGGGCGCGCGTCGTTCACCTCGTTCGTCGGGATCCTGACCGGCGTCATCATCTGCACGCGCTTCGACTTCCCGTTCCTCGCGGCGCGCGGCTACGTGGACATCCCGTACCTCGCGATCGTGATCTGGGCGGGCGTCCTGGAGGCCGAGCGCTCGCGGCGCGGCCGCCCGGTCCTGCTGCTGCTGGCGCTCGCCGGGCTGCTGCGGCCGGAGGCGTGGGTCCTGAGCGGCTTCTACTGGCTGTGGCTGTTCCCGAAGGCGACGTGGCGGGAACGGATCGAGGACGTCGCTGATCGTGGTCTCCGCGCCGCTGCTCTGGGTCGCGAGCGACTTCATCGTCACCGGCGACCCGCTCTTCTCGCAGAACCACACGAGCGGCCTCGCCGAGGAGCTCGGGCGCAACAAGGGCCTCTCCGAGGTGCCGACGACGATGGTCAGCTTCCTCAAGGCGCTCGTGAAGCTGCCGGTCGCGGTCGCCGGGCTGATCGGGCTGGGGCTCGCGGCCTGGCTCACGCCGACGCGGCTGCGCGTGCCGCTGGCGCTGCTCGTGATCGGCCTGTTCACGTTCGTGCTGGTCGGCGCCGCCGGCCTGTCGGTGATCAACCGCTACCTGCTCGTGCCGTCGCTGATGGTGATGCTGTTCGCCGCGGTCGCCGCCGGCGGCTTCACGCTGCTCGAGCACGGCCGGGCCCGAACGGCGTGGACGGTGCTCGCCGCGCTGGCGGTGCTGTTCGCGGTCGTCTGGACGGCGCTGCGCGTCGACCTCACGAGGCTCACGAACGAGCTGGCGCTGCGCGGCAAGGCGCAGACGGGGCTGCGGCAGCTGCTCGACGACCCGGCCGTGCGCGCCGCCAAGCACTGCGGCCCGGTGCTGACGCCGAACCATCGCCTGATCCCCGATGTCCGCTGGATCATGAACCTGCCCGACGGCCAGGTCGTCGCGCGCAGCGACCTGCAGGTCCGCGGCGCGCGTGCACTCCGGCCTCGCGATCCTGCCCGCCCGGCGCTCGATCCTGCTGCGGCAGGGCTTCGATCCGGTGGACAACAGCCCGCAGGACACCGCGAACGTGCTGCCGCCGGCCGGCTACGTGCGGATCGCGACGACCCCGTACTACGCCGCCTACGCTCGCTGCGACCTGAGCCGGGGCGCGCGCAGGCGGCCCCGTATCCTGAGGTGTGGTGACCGTGTACGACGTCGATCAGGAGCTGCTGGACCGGGCCATCGAGCTGGGCCGCCGCGGGCTGGGCCGCGTCAGCCCGAACCCGCTCGTCGGCGCCGTCGTCGCGCGTGACGGCGAGGTCCTCGGCGAGGGCTGGCACGACGTCTACGGCGGTCCGCACGCCGAGGTCGCCGCGATCACCGCCAGCGGCGACGCCGACCTGCACGGCGCGACGCTCTACGTCTCGCTCGAGCCCTGCTGCCATCAGGGCCGCCAGCCGCCCTGCACCGACGCGATCCTCGCCGCCGGCATCTCGCGCGTCGTCGTCGCCAGCGACGACCCGACGGAGAAGGCGAGCGGCCGCGGGCTCGGCATCCTGCGCGACGAGGGCGTCGACGTCGTCGTCGCGAGCGACGGCCAGGCGGCGCGGGCGCGGCTCGAGAACCAGGCGTTTCGCAAGCATGCGCGCACCGGGCGCCCGTGGGTGCTCTTCAAGGCGGCGATGAGCCTCGACGGCAAGGTCGCGACGCGCGACGGCGACTCGCAGTGGATCTCCTGCGCGTCCAGTCGCGAGCTCGCCCACCACTGGCGCGCGGAGGTCGACGCCGTCGTCGTCGGCATCGGGACCGCGCTGACCGACGATCCGCGGCTGACCGCGCGGGTGCCGGGCGTCGACCGCCAGCCGCGGCGGATCGTCTTCGACTCGACCGCGCGCCTCCCGCTCGACTCGAAGCTCGTGCGCGACGCCTCCGAGATCCCGCTGACCGTCATCGTCTCGCGCGCCGCCGGCCGCTCGGCCGTCGAGTCGCTGGAGATGGCGGGCGCGCACGTGCTCACCGCCACCGGCGAGAACGAGCCGGCGCGGATCGCCGACGCGCTGGATCAGCTCGGCGAGCTCGAACTGCCCGTGACCGCGCTGATGCTCGAGGGCGGGCCGCACCTCGCGGGCGCGTTCTTCGACGCCGGCGAGATCGACGAGGCGCGGCTCTTCTTCGCGCCGCTGCTGCTCGGCGGCCGCAGCGCGCGCGATCCGCTCGAGGGCGAGGGCGTCGGCAGGATCGCCGACGCGATGCGCGCGATCGCGCTCGAGTCCCAGCCGTCGGGCGACGACATCCTGGTCACCGCTCGACTGAGGGTGTGGTGACGATGTTCACGGGGCTCGTCGAGGACCGGGGGACCGTCGTCGCGATCGACACGACCGCCGACGGGGCGCGCCTGCGCGTGCGCACGCGCCTGGCGGGCGAGGTCGGCGAGGGCGACTCGGTCGCCGTCTGCGGCGTCTGCCTGACCGCCACCGCGATCGAGGACGGCAGCTTCGCCGCGGACGCGATGCACGAGACGCTGCGGCGCTCGTCGCTGGGCGACGCTCGGCGTCGGATCGCCCGTGAACCTCGAGCTCGCGCTGCGCGCCGACGCGCGCCTGGGCGGCCACATCATGCAGGGGCACGTCGACGGGACCGGGACGGTCGCGGCGGTGCGCGAGGAGGGCTTCGCGCGCGTCATCACGGTCGCCGCCGGGGACGAGCTGCTGCGCTACGTCGTCGAGAAGGGCTCGATCGCCGTGGACGGCGTGTCGCTGACGGTCTCACGCGTGGACGGCGAGGGCTTCGACGTGTCGCTGATCCCCGAGACGCTCGAGCGCACCACCCTCGGTGAGGCCGCTCCCGGCCGCACCGTCAACCTGGAGGTCGACATCGTCGCCAAGTACGTCGAGAAGCTCGTGTCCCACACCACGGAGGCCGGCCGATGAGCACCCCCGCCCGCGAAGAGATCCGCTTCGCCACGATCGAAGAGGCCCTGGAGGACGTCGCCGCCGGGAAGATGATCGTCGTCGTCGACGACGAGGACCGCGAGAACGAGGGCGACCTCGTGATGGCCGCCGAGCACGTCACGCCCGACGCGATCAACTTCATGGCGATGCACGCGCGCGGCTGGATCTGCCTCGCGCTGACGCCCGAGCGCTGCGACGAGCTCGGCCTCGAGCTGATGACGGCGAAGAACGACACGCCGTACGAGACGCCGTTCACCGTGACGATCGAGGCGCGCGAGGGCGTGACGACCGGCATCAGCGCCGCCGACCGCGCGCACACGATCAAGACCGCCGTCGATCCCGCCAACGGGCCCGACGCGATCGTCAAGGGCGGCCACGTGAACCCGCTGAAGGCCAAGCCCGGCGGCGTGCTCGAGCGCACCGGCCACACCGAGGCCAGCGTCGACCTCGCGCGGCTCGCCGGCTGCGTCCCCGCGGGCGTGATCTGCGAGGTCATGAACGAGGACGGGTCGATGGCCCGCGTCGGCGACCTGCAGGCCTACTGCTTCAAGCACGGCCTGCGGATGATCACGATCGCCGACCTGATCGCCTACCGGCGCAAGCACGACAAGCTCGTCGAGCGCGTCGTCTCGACCAGCCTGCCGACCTCGTTCGGCGACTTCACGGTCGTCGGCTACCGCTCGCTCGTGGACGAGAAGCACCACGTCGCGATGGTCAAGGGCGACGTCGCGGGCAAGCAGGACGTGCTCGTGCGCGTGCACTCCGAATGCCTGACCGGCGACGTCTTCCACTCGCTGCGCTGCGACTGCGGCGAGCAGCTCGAGGCGGCGCTCGGGCAGATCGAGGAGGCGGGGGAGGGCGTGCTGCTCTACCTCAGCCAGGAGGGCCGCGGGATCGGCCTGCTGAACAAGCTCAAGGCCTACAAGCTGCAGGAGGAGGGCTACGACACCGTCGAGGCCAACCTCAAGCTCGGGCTGCCCGCGGACCTGCGCGACTACGGCATCGGCGCGCAGATCCTCGTCGACCTGGGGCTGTCGTCGATCCGCATCCTCACGAACAACCCGAAGAAGATCCGCGGGCTCGAGGGCTACGGGCTGTCGGTCAGCGCGCAGATCCCGATCGAGCATCCGCCGAACGCCCACAACGAGTCCTACATGCGCACGAAGAAGGAGCGCATGGGCCACATCCTCCACCACCAGGGGCTGAACCTCGACGAGGAGATGCTGCACGCCGAGCGCGAGCAGGACCGCAGCCGCGAGGGCGAGGACGGATGAGCGCCCGCTGCGCGATCGTCGTCGGGCGCTTCTACGAGGACCTCGCCGAGCGGCTCGTGAACGGGGCGCAGGCGGCGCTGGCCGAGGCCGGGGCGCCCGCCGGCCGAGGTCTTCGACGTCCCCGGCGCGTTCGAGCTGCCGATGGCCGCGCAGCTCTGCGCGCAGAGCGGGCGCTACGACGCGGTCATCTGCCTCGGCGCGGTGATCCGCGGCGAGACCGACCACTACGACTACGTCTGCGCGGAGGCCGCGCGCGGCATCCAGGACGTCCAGCTGCGGACCGGCGATCCCGACCGCGTTCGGCGTGCTGACGGTCGACAGCCACGCGCAGGCGCTGGCCCGCTCCGGCGGCGACACGCGCGACTCCGGCCGGCACGCCGCGGACGCCGTGCTGGCGCTGCTGGCGATCCGCGAGCGGCTCGCCGCGAGGAGTAGCATCGCGGCCATGGGAGGCGAACAGGCCGCCATCCTCCTCGTCGGCGTCGTCCATGTCTTCGCCGTCTGCGTGCTGCTCTGGATGCTCGTGAAGGCCGGCGACGGCGCGCCGGGGCTGGGCTTCTGGTTCGGCAACGACTCCCGCGACGAGCCCGAGCCGCCGCCGGAGCCGGTCGTTCCCGGCGGGGCCGCGCTGCCGCTGCCGGTCGCCGAGCAGAGCCGCGTGCGCCTGCGCGAGCCGGGCCGCATCGCCGACGCCCGCCCGCGCCCGGCGCGGCGGCCCGGCGCATGCGCCGCAGCCCGCCCGCACGCCCGATCGCGGCTGAGCGGACGCGGTCGCTACACTCG
This sequence comes from uncultured Actinomycetes bacterium, assembly GCA_963721255.1. Lineage (GTDB taxonomy): Bacteria > Actinomycetota > Thermoleophilia > Solirubrobacterales > Solirubrobacteraceae > F1-60-MAGs163. Next base: position 1,328 of record CAVRIM010000005.1, on the reverse strand, counting down.
TCCGCCTCATGGCGAAGGTATGTCACAGCTGCGGTAAGGGTCCGGCGTTCGGGAACAACCGCAGCCACTCGATGGTCGCGACGAAGCGGCGCTTCAACCCGAACCTCCAGAAGGTCCGGATCGTCGAGGCCGGCGCACCGAAGCGCGCGTACGTCTGCACGCGCTGCCTCAAGGCCAACAAAGTCCAGAAGGCGCTCTAGCCTCTCTCGGCGCATGGCGCCGGCGCAGCACCCCCCGAGCCTCGTTCGGTTCCGTGCCGCCCTCGAGGGCGCGCTCGTGCAGCTCGAGTCGCGGCGGCAGGAGATCAACGACCTGAACGTGTTCCCGGTCGCCGACGGCGACACCGGCGACAACATGGTCCTGACGCTCGAGGCCTGCCTCGCCGAGGTGGACCGCCTCGCCGAGGCCAGCGGCGACCGGCCGCTCGACGAGATCGGCCGCGTCGAGATCGTCGACTCGGTCGCGCGCGCGGCGCTGCTCGGCGCGCGCGGCAACAGCGGCGTGATCCTCTCGCAGCTGATCCGCGGCGCGGCCGAGGAGCTGATCTCGCGCCCCGGCGAGCTGATCGACCCGGCGCTCGTCGGCGCGGCGATGGCGCGCGGCGCGCAGCGGGCCTACGCGTCGGTCCGCCAGCCGGCCGAGGGCACGATCCTGACCGTCGCGCGCGACATGGCGGCGTCGGTCGCCAGCCAGCTCGCGCACGGCGAGTGGCGGCTGCCCGCGGACGCCGACCCGGCCGAGCAGGACCGGCGCATCGCCGACGTCCTCGCCCGCGCGGTCGTCGCCGGCGAGGAGTCCGTGCGCCGCGGCCCGGACCTGCTGCCGGCGCTGAAGGAGGCCGGCGTCGTCGACGCCGGCGGCTACGGCGTCGTCGTGCTCTTCGCCGGCTGCGTCGCGGCGCTGCGCGGCGACGAGGCGCCGGTGCTGGCGCATCACGACGCGCCGCTGCCCGCGCGGGTCACGCATCCCGAGCACGAGTCCTCGACCTACCGCTACTGCACGAACTTCGCCGTCACCGCGGCTCCGGGCTCGGAGCTCGACGAGCCCGCCGAACTACATCGGCCTGCTCGAGGCGATCGGCGACTCGGTGCTCGTCGTCGGCGACCACGTCACGCTGCGCGTCCACGTCCACACGAACAGCCCCGACGTCGCGACCGCGCTGTTCGAGGCCCGCGGCGACGTGTCGCGCCTGGACGTCGCCGACATGCGCGCGCAGGTGGCCGACCGCGACCGCCGGCTCGCGCCGACGTCCCGCCGCGCGCGCCGCAGCGCTGCGGCGCGCTCGCGATCGTCTCCGGCCCGGGCCTCGCGGAGATGTACCACTCCCT
>CAVRIM010000004.1:0-180530 GCA_963721255.1 uncultured Actinomycetes bacterium | reverse complement strand
GTCCGTCTTCCTCCGGCCACTCAAGGAACCGACCACCCCGAAGCCGACCGCAGGCTTTCTCGCCCAGGTCAGCGAGATCGCCCGCGACCGCTGGGTCCGCGTCGTCGTCGCGCTCGCGCTCGTCGAGGGCGCGGTCGTCTTCGGCGCGCTCACGTTCGTCTCCGCCTCGCTCCAGCACGAGGGGATCGGCGCGGCGCTCGCGGGCTCGGCCGCCGCGGGCTTCGGCATCTCGAACTCGCTCTGCACGCCGCTCGTCACCCGCGCGATCCGCAGTCGCCCGTCGCCGGTCCTGATCGCGGGCGGCGCGACGCTCGCGGCCGCCGGCCTCCTCCTCGCCGCGCTCGACGCCACCGTCCTCACCGCGATCATCGCGACCGTCGCGCTCGGCTCCGGCTTCGGCTTCCTGCACTCCACGCTCCAGCTCTGGGCCACGCAGGTCCACCCGCACGCGCGCGCGGTCACGATCTCCTTCTTCGCCGGCGCCGTCTTCACCGGCGGCGCGATCGCGAGCGCGGCCGCCGCGCCGCTCGTCGACGCGGGCCGCTTCTCGGCGGTCTTCCTCGCCGCGGCCGCCGGCGCCGTGCTGCTCGCCGTCATCGGCTCGCAGGCGCGTGCGCGCTTCCTCGCGACCGGCCGCGTGCCGCTCAGCGCGGCCGAGGCCGAGCCCGTCGCGGTCGCGCCCTGACGCCGTCAGACTGCCGCATGACCATGCAGCTCTGGCACAACCCCCGCTGCTCGAAGAGCCGCCAGGCGAAGGCGCTGCTCGACGCGCGCGGCGCCGAGTACACCGAGCGCCGCTACCTCGAGGACCCGCCGACGCCGGCGGAGCTCGACGCCGTCCTCACCGCGCTCGGCCTCGAGCCGTGGGAGCTCGCGCGCATGAACGAGCCGGTCGCCCGCGACCTCGGCCTGCGCGACCTGCCGCACGACCGCGGCGACTGGATCGCCGCGATGGCCGAGCACCCGATCCTGATCGAGCGCCCGATCCTCGTCACCGCCGACGGCCGCGCCGCGCTCGGCCGGCCGCCCGAGGCGATCGAAGCGCTGCTCGACTAGGGTTAGCTCACTCCCCGAGCCGCTCGGCCCAGTAGGCCTCCGCCTCGGCCTCCATCACGGCAAGGCGCGTGTAGTAGTCGGGGAACTCGTTGAGGTGCGCGAGCGCGATCTTGCCGGTGACGACCGGGTCGCTGCCCGTCACGTCGGTCGACGCGTCGCGGTGCCCGTGCTCGAGCTCGACGTCCATCCCGGAGCGGAACTGCTCGACGTCGAACGGCGCGGTCGCCCAGTCGATGCCGATCTGCTCGCCGATCTCGCGGGCCTGGTCGGCGGTGAAATGTGTTGAACTCGGTCATGCGCCCCATGCTCGCAGCGGCGTATCGCCCTGCGCGTCGGGGTTTCCCCGATACGGTTGCGGAAGAGCCTCACCTCGACCCCGCGAGACCCAGGAGGAGCAGCATGCGACGCATCCCGCGCCCGTCCCCGGCGACCGTCATCGCCTCGATCGCGCTGATGGTGGCGATCGGCGGCACCGCCTACGCGACAGGAGAGGGCAAGCCGATCCTCGGTGGCACGCGCAATCCCGGCACCGACAAGTCGAAGTCGCTGTCGAAGGAGACGCAGATCATCGCCAGCAACAGCACGTACGGCACGCGCCAGTCGAACAAGTCGAGCAGCGGCGGCGGCGCGATCTACGGCTGTCGCTCCGGCGTCGGCGGCACCGCGGCGGGCAACGAGCCCTGCATCCGCGCGAACAACCTGTCGAGCGGCTACGCGTTCGAGTTCGCGACGACCGGGACCTCCGGCGGCCTGATCACCGGGCAAGGACGCGAACAGCGTGCCGTTCACGACGACCGCCACCGGCGTCGCGACCGGCCTCAACGCCGACCGCGTCGACAGCCTCAGCAGCGACCAGATCGTGACGAACGCCCGCGCCGGCCTCGTGCCGCTGAAGACGATGACGTTCGTCTCGACGACGGCGACCGACGCCAACGAGGCGACCGCGCGCACGGCCGCGGCCGAGGTGCCGATCGCCACGTTCGGCGTGTTCACGATCTACGGCAAGTGCTTCGTCGACAGCGACGGCGCCGCCGGGCAGCCCGAGGTGCGCACCGAGGTCTACGTCCGCACGAGCCAGGACGGCGCGATCCTCGACGGCCCGACGTCCGACACGCTCGACGGCGATCCGGCGTTCCTGACGACCGGCACGGCGGAAGACGACCGCCAGGTCGACGTCACGCTCGCGAACGGCAACGGCGCGACGACGGACATGGACAACGCCGCCACGACGCTCGTCGCCCCCGACGGCTCGGCGTTCGAGTTCACGATCAGCGACGGCGCCAAGGAGGGCACGCTCGCCGGCGGCAACGGCGTCTGGGGAGCGGACGACCGCTGCGGCTTCGGCTTCAGCCGCTTCGGCAGCAACTGAGCATCGTCAGCCCGTGCTGGCCGCGCACCCGCGCGGTCAGCACGTAGGCTGCCGCTGATCGCCGCGCCGACCTTCGATCTCCAGTCCCACTCGACCGCGAGCGACGGCGCGCTGCCGCCCGCGCAGGTCGTCGAGCAGGCGCGCGCGGCCGGCGTCGAGCTGCTCGCGCTGACCGACCACGACACCGTCGCCGGCGTCGACGAGGCGCTCGCCGCGGCGGACGGCGAGCGGCGGCGCGATCCGCGTCGTCCCCGCCGTCGAGATCAGCGCGCTCGACGGGGTCCACGAGGACCTGCACGTCTGCGCCTACGCGATCGACCACCACGAGCCGGGGCTGCTCGGCGCGCTCGCGGCCGCGCGCGCCGACCGTCACGCCCGCGCCGAGCGGATGATCGCGGCGCTGCGCGCGGCGGGCCTCGAGCTCGAGCTGCCGAGCGAGCTGATCGACGCCGACGCGCCGGTCGGGCGCCCGCACATCGCGCAGGCCGTGCTCGTGCATCCGGCGAACGCCGAGCGGCTCGCCGCGGAGGGCCTGACCACGCACAGCCAGGTGCTCGAGGCGTACCTGCTGCCGGGCACGCCCGGGTACCGCAGCCGGCTCGGGCCGACCGTCGAGGAGACGGTCGCGCTGATCCACGCGGCCGGCGGCCTCGCCGTCTGGGCGCACCCGTTCTGGGACGTCAAGGATCCGCGTCGACGTCACCGACACGATCGCCCGCTTCGCCGCGCTCGGCTTCGACGGGGTGGAGGTCTTCTACGTCGCGCACACCCCGGAGCAGACGCGGATCGCCTACGACGCCGCGCGCGCCCACGGGCTGCTCACGACCGGCAGCGCCGACTTCCACGGTCCCGCGCACCCGCAGTTCCACAGCTTCCGCGCGTTCGACCTCTGCGGGCTCGAGCCGGTCCTGGGCCCGCTGGTCGCCTGACCGGCGGCTACCGTTCCCGCCGTGCCACTCCTCGTCGCGGCCTCGGACACGATCTCCACGTTCGAGGCGATCATCCTCGGGATCGTCCAGGGACTGACCGAGTTCCTCCCGATCTCCAGCACCGCGCACCTGCGGATCGTCCCCGCGTTCGCCGGCTGGGATGACCCGGGCAGCGCGTTCACCGCCGTCGTCCAGCTCGGCACGATGGCCGCCGTCCTCCTCTACTTCCGCCACGACCTGTGGAACATGACGAAGGCGCTGCTGCACACCTTCACGGGCGACCGGCCGCTCTGGCGCACGAAGGACGTCGACGGCAGGCTCGGCTGGTACATCGTGCTCGGCACGATCCCGATCTCGGTGCTCGGCTTCGCGTTCAAGAACGTGATCGAGGATCAGCTGCGCACGCTCGAGCTGATCGCCGGCGTGATGATCCTCTTCAGCCTCGTGCTCTACATGGCGGACACGCGCGGCGCGCGCGACCGCGAGGTGACCGAGCTGACGCTCTCCGACGGCATCAAGATCGGCTTCGCGCAGGCGCTCGCGCTCGTGCCGGGCGTGAGCCGCTCGGGCGCGACGATCTCCGCCGGCCTGCTGCTCGGCCTCACCCGCGAGGCGGCGACGCGCTACAGCTTCCTGCTGTCCGTCCCGGCCGTCGTCCTCTCCGGCCTCTTCGAGCTGCGCAAGGTCTCCGGCGGCGAGGTCCCCGTCGGCCCGACGATCGCCGCCACGATCGCCGCGTTCATCTTCGGCTACCTGACGATCGCCTGGCTGCTGCGGTACATCCGCACGCACAACTTCGCGATCTTCGTGGCCTACCGCGTGATCCTCGGCCTGATCGTCCTGGTGCTGGCCGGGACGAACGTGATCTCGTAGCGGCGGTCAGTTGGTCGGTGGTGCGCTGAGGCCTTCGGCCCGCGCGGCCGCGAGCAGGCGCTCGTCGAAGCACGCCATCTCGACCGGCTCGTCTGCCGGTGACGGCGAGCGCTGACGCGAGCTGCACCGCGTCGTATGCGCGGAGGTCGTGGACCTCGCAGAGTCGTGCCGCGTCCTCCATCAGGGCGGTCGACGCCGCAACGACCGGGAACCGCGGTTCGGCATCCGCGGTGCCGTACCAGTCCACCTCGAAGGTCGTCGTCAGCAACCGCGCGTCCGAAGGGTCGAGCTCGCGCGTTCGCACCTTGCGCCAGAGGGCTGCCGGCACCTCGACGCGGGCGAGTGCACTCACGACGAAGGGCCCGCGGCGCTCGCGGCGACGGATCGCGGTGCTTCCGCGCTCCTCGGCGTAGAGCTTCACGATCGCGGACGAGTCCGCGAAGAGGATCGTCACCCGCGGCCTTCGGTGACCAGATCTGAGACTGGCGTTCCGCGCCCGGCGCGCCGCCCGGCGGCCCGAACGGCGGCCGCGCTGGGCCGCTGCTTCGTGGTGCGGGGTGGCTCGTCGAGCATCCCGGCACGCCTCAGCCGCTCCCTGATGCGCTCGCCGCGATCTCCCGCGCTGTCGGGGTCGGTCACCGCGCTCAGGATGCTTGCGATGTACGCGTTCGCGCTCTGGCCCTCCCGCTCCGCGGCGGCCTTCACGGCCTCCCAGGTCTGATCCTCGACTCGCAGGGTGACGTTGGCCATGGTGGCATGCTACCAACCATGGTGTCAGTACGTCAGTCCACCGCGAGCAGCGGCACGAGCCGGTACGCGAGCGCCTCGAGCGCCAGCTCCTCGGTGACGTTGACGGTCAGCGCGGCGCGCGTCTCGTCGACGAGCGCGATCCCGCTGCGCAGGTGGTGGGCGCTGCGGCCCTCCGCGTCGGCGCGCAGCGCGTCGAGCCGGTCGGTCGCGTGGACGACGTCCTCGGCGCCGTCGACGACGCAGGCGACGTCGCGCAGCCACAGCTCGGTCAGCAGCAGCGCCTCGTCGAGCGTGCGCGTGCGCGCGCGCCGGCCGGAGCGCTTGGCGGCGTCGGCGCCCTCGCGCTCGGCGCGCTTGCGCTCGCGCTCGGGCAGGACCTCGGCGTCGGCCTTCGTCTGCGCCTCGACCTCGCCCTGCGCCACGTCGCCGAGCGCCTTCGCGCGCTCCAGCAGCGCCGTCCACGGGCTCTGCGTGAGGTCGCCGGAGAGGCACCCGCGCGCGTAGGCCTCGGCGGCGGCGCGCAGCGCCGGTCCCTCGCCGAGCGCCAGCGCGAGCGCGCGATCCCCGTCGCCGAGCGCGAGCCGCGAGCACGCGCGCGCGGTCTCCGGCGCGACGCGGCTCGACAGGCTCGCCTCGATGGCCTCCGGCGGCTGGGCGTCGAAGCGCACCGGCTGGCAGCGGCTCGCGATCGTCGGCAGCACGTCGCCGGGGCGGTCGGTCAGCAGCACGAGGTGCGCGAACGCCGGCGGCTCCTCGAGCGTCTTCAGCATCCGGTTGGCGGCCTCGTCGTTCATCAGGTCGACGCCCTCGAGGACGAAGACGCGGCGCTGGGCCTCGAACGGCGTGCGCGAGGCCGCGCCGACGACCGGCTCCTCGATGTCCTCGACGCGCATGACCGCCGCGCCGGTCGGGACGACCCACGTCAGGTCGGGGTGCGCGCCGCGCAGCACGCGCGCGCGCGTGCGCGTCGGGATCGGGGGAGCCTTCGGCGAGCAGTTCGGCGGCGAACGCGCGCGCGGCGCTCGCCTTGCCGGAGCCCGCGGGGCCGTGGAAGAGGTAGGCGTGCGAGGGGTTGCCGGCCGGCGGCACGGCGCTCTCGAGCACGGCCCTGGCGTGCGGGTGACGGTCGAGCGCGGCGGTCAGCGACATCGACGAGCCAGGGTACGGGTAGTCTCGGCGCCGCTGATGGCCGGGCGACTGATCACGATCGAAGGGCTCGACGGCGCGGGCAAGACGACGCTCGCGATGGGCCTCGTCGAGGTGCTGCGCGAGCGCGGGCTGAAGGTCGAGCTGCTGCGCGAGCCGGGCGGCGTCGCGCTGTCCGAGCGCCTGCGCGAGGTCGTCAAGGACCCGGAGCTGACGGTCGGGGCCGCGCGCGGAGGCGCTCGTCTACGCCGCGGCGCGCGCGCAGCTCGTCGAGGAGCGGCTGCGTGCCGCTGCTGGAGGCCGGGACCTGGGTGCTGCTCGACCGCTTCGTCGACTCGTCGCTCGCCTACCAGGGCGGCGGGCGCGGGCTGGGGATCGAGGAGATCGCCGAGCTCAACCGCTTCGGGACGGCCGGGCTCGTCCCGGACCGCACGCTCTACCTGCGCGTCGACCCGCGGATCGGGCGCGAGCGCGCGGGCGGGCGGCCCGAGGAGGCCGACCGGCTCGAGCGCGAGGGCGAGGACTTCTTCGCCGCGATCGCGCTCGCCTACGAGGACCTCGCCGCGCTCGAGCCCGAGCGCATCCGCGCGATCGACGCCGCGCAGGCGCCCGAGGTCGTGCTCGCCGACGCCATCGGCGCCGTGGCGGACCTGCTGGCGTAGGGCGCGGGCGCGCGAGCGTGCGCTGGCGTGGCGGACGTTCGCATCGAGCGATATCCGACACGCGGCCGCTCGCGCGGCGCACGCTCCGCGCGCGCCGCCTAGCGCCCGATGCGCACGAAGTCGCGGAACTCGGCCCAGCCGAGCGACAGGCGCCAGCCGGCCTCCGCGCTCGCGTGACGCCAGCGGCGCAGCCAGCGCGGGTCCCAGCCGCGCCAGCGCCACGAGCACGCATCACGAGCGACGAACAGGATGATCGCGAGCAGCACGATCGCCGGCGATCGTCGACCACGACGTGCCGCCCGAGTCCGACGACGGCCGCCGGGCACGCCGCCGGCGGTGACGACCTTGCCCTCGACGATCATGACGCCGCCGGTGGTCGCGGGCGGCGTCGTGGTCGTCGTCGTCTCGACCGTCGGCGTCGTCTGCGCCCGGGACCGGCGGCGCGGGCTTGCCGGCCTGCGGCTCGACCGCCGTCGGCGCCGGGGTGTCCTTCGTGACGCCGCCGGACGTGGCGGTCCCGCCGGTCGTCTGCGCGAGCGCGCCCGCGGACGCGAGCAGCGCCGAGCAGACGGCCGCCACGAGCGAGCGCGGCGAGCAGGCGTCGGGTCAACACGAGCACGGCCGCGCAGACTAGCGACGCCGCGCGTCGCTCACACCGGTTCGGCGCCGCGGCCCCAGATGTCGTCGCAGCGCTCGCAGACCTCGGCGGGAATCACGCCGACGCGCATCAGCGCCGCGAAGATCGTGCAGCCCAGGCAGAACCCGAAGACCGACTCGAGCGTCGCGGCGACCACGATCAGCCCGAGCACGCACGTAGGCGGCGCCGACCTCGCCCGCGCCGAGCGCGAGCACCGCGGCGGTCACCGACAGCGTCGCGCCGATCCCCTGGGCGAAGCGCTTCGGCGGCCCGGCGACGAGCCTCTCCGGCACCCCGAGCCGCGGCGTGACCACGCGCGTGACGAGCTGGCCGAGCGGACTGAGCGTCGGTCCGGTGAGCACGCGCGCGAGGAACCCGTACGCGATCACCGCGGTCATCCACGGCAGATCGAGCGCGATCGTCGCGAGGCACAGCAGCACGACGCCGCCGGCGACGAGCCGCGCGGAGACCTCGTTGACGGGGTTGGGGAAGGAGAAGAGGCGAGCGAGCATGGGTGAAATCCGATCCGGTTTGACCAGTTTACCGGCCTCGGGCCGCCAGACCGCCGAATAGAGTCGCGCCGCGATGAGTCAGCCGGGCCGCCGACGCCTCTCCCTCGTCTGCATCGTGATCGGCGCGCTCGCGCTGTCCCTCGCGCTGCCGCTCGCCTACCTGGACCGCAACGTCTTCCAGGCGAAGGGCTTCGCGAACAACGCCGCGGCGACGCTCGAACGACGAGGCCGTGCGCAGCGAGCTCTCCGGCGACCTCACGCGCGCGATCGTCGCCCGCGCAGCCGCAGGCGGTCTCGCTCGCGCCGCTGATCCTGAGCATCTCCGACACCCTGCTGCGCACGCGCCAGGCGCACTCGCTCGTGCGCTCCGCCGCGGTGCAGACGCACAACGCCGTCTTCTCGGCGACGAAGGGCAGCGTCGTCATCGACCTGGCGAACGTCAGCGTGATCGCGCTCGAGTTCCTGAAGACGCAGCGGCCCGTCGCAGGCGCGCAACCTCGACCAGCCGCGCAAGATCGCGCTCCAGCTCTCCGACCGCTCGCTCACCGTCCGCGCGATCGACGCTCGCCGACGAGCGTGCGCGTCCTCGCGATCGTGCTGCCGCTGCTCGCGCTCGCGCTGTTCGCGGTCGCGCTCTTCAGCGTCGCCGACCGCCGCCGCGCCGCGCTGAACGTCGGCATCGCCGTCTTCCTCGTCGGCGCGCTGAACTTCGCCGCGTTCCTCGTCGTGCGCGCGGTCGCTGCTCACGAGCGAGCAGGGCGACCGCCGCGACGTCGTCGCCGGGATCTTCGACGCGTTCATGGGCCGGGTGCCGCTGTGGTGCGGGCTGCTCCGCGCTCGCGGGCGCGATCGTCGCCGCGTCCGCCGCGTCGATCATCGGCGAGCTCGACCCCGCGCGCGTGCCCGAGCTGCTCTGGGCGCGCATCACGCGCGAGCCGGACTCGACCTGGAAGCTCGTCGCCGGCGCCGTCGTCCTGATCCTCGTCGGGCCTCGCGGTGATCGGCGACCCGCTCGGCGCCGTGAGCCTCGCGGTCGTCGGTGTTCGGCGCGTGGCTGATCTTCGCCGGCGCCGTCACGCTGCTGCGGCTGATCATCGGCCCCGAGCCGACGCCCGGCGCAGCTGCCGAGCGTCCGCGCGCTGCGGCGCCGGCTGATCCCCGTCGTGCTCGGCGCGCTGCTGCTGATCGGGATCGCCGCGGCTCGGCGTCGGCGTCGTGCTCGACGGGCGCTCGGCCGCGCAGCCGGTCGTGAACACGAACCCGGGGTGCAACGGGTTCACGGCGCTCTGCGGCAGGCCGCTGAACGAGGTCACGCTCGCGACGACGCACAACGCGATGGGCTCGGCGCAGGCGCTGTTCCTCAACCCGAACCAGGGCGTCGACATGCTGAACCAGCTCGACTCGGGGATCCGCGGCATGCAGCTCGACGCCTACCTCGGCCAGCGCAACGAGCGCGGGACGGTGCGCACCGACCTGGCGCCGAAGGCGGTCGAGGCGGCCGAGGCGAAGATCGGGCGCCGACGGGCTGCGCGCCGCGCAGCGCGCTCGCCGGATCGGTCGCGTTCGGCCCGGTCCAGGGGAAGAAGCAGCTCTACCTCTGTCACGTCCTCTGCGAGCTCGGCGCGCTCGAGGCGGTCCCGGCGTTCCGGAAGATCAAGGACTGGATGGACCGCAACCCGCGCGAGGTCCTGATGTTCGTCGTCGAGGACGCCGCGCCGACCGCCGCGATCAAGCAGGCCTTCGAGGACAGCGGCCTCGCGGCGTACGCGAACGACGATCCCGGTCGGCGACGGAAGGCCGTTCCCGACGCTCGAGCAGATGATCGACAGCGGCAAACGGCTGTGGGTGATGGCCGAGGAGAAGGGCGAGCCGGACGGGCTGGTACCGCCGCGCGTACGACCTGATGCAGGAGACGCCGTTCGCCTTCACGAGCGTGGGGCTGCTGCGCTCGCCGACCTCGTGCCGGCCCAATCGCGGCGGCACGACGCCGCCGCTCTTCCTGATGAATCACTGGGTCGAGTCCTACCCGCCGCGGCCGCGCGACGCCGACGTCGTGAACAAGCTCTCCGTTCCTGCTCACGCGCGCGCACGAGTGCGAACGGCGTGCGTGACCGCGTCGTGAACATGCTCGCCGTCGACTTCGCCGAACGCGGCGACGTGGTGGCCGCGGCAGACCTCGCTAAATGGCGTGAAAACCGCGCCCGCGGCACCCTGATTCCGTCCGCCGCGGCACTACAATGGTGGGACGATTTTCGCGCCGCCGAGCGACTGGCCGAGGCCTCTGGACAACGTTCTGTCCGGCACCGGTGGGAGGGTCCTCTGTTACCCCCAAAGGGCACCAAACGAGGCCGCAACGACCGCAATTCGGCGGTAGGAGAGAAGGAGCAGAGGCAGATGGACCACACCCCGCAGAGCACCCAGGTGACCCTTGTTCAGGACGTGGCGCAGGGCCACGCGATGAACATCGGCAGACGCTTCACCACGTCCGGGGTGCATCCGTTCGACACCGTCGAATGGGAGCTGCGGGACGCGCGCATCGGTCACGGCGACAAGGTCGCCTTCGAGCAGCGCGGCGTCGAGTTCCCGACCACCTGGTCGCAGAACTCCGCGAACATCGTCGCCCAGAAGTACTTCCGCGGGCAGATGGACTCGCCCGCGCGTGAGCGCTCGGTCAAGCAGATGATCGGCCGCGTCGCCGGCACGATCGCCGACTGGGGCCGCGCGCGCGGCTACTTCGCCACGAGCGAGGACGGCGACACCTTCGAGGCCGAGCTCACGTACATCCTGCTCCACCAGATGGCGGCGTTCAACAGCCCGGTCTGGTTCAACGTCGGGTTCGAGGAGCAGCCGCAGTGCAGCGCCTGCTTCATCCTCAGCGTCGAGGACACGATGGACTCGATCCTCGACTGGAACACCAAGGAGGGCCGGATCTTCCGCGGTGGCTCGGGCTCGGGCATCAACCTCTCGAACATCCGCGGGTCGATGGAGCCGCTGAGCAAGGGCGGCACCGCCTCCGGTCCCGTCTCGTTCATGCGCGGCGCCGACTCCTGGGCCGGCACGATCAAGTCCGGCGGCAAGACGCGCCGCGCGGCGAAGATGGTCGTCCTCGACGTCGACCACCCGGACATCCGCGAGTTCATCTGGTGCAAGGCCAAGGAGGAGGACAAGGCCGCCGCGCTGCGCGACGCCGGGTTCGACATGTCGATCGACGGCGACGGCTTCAAGTCGATCCAGTACCAGAACGCCAACAACTCGGTCCGCGTCAGCGACGCCTTCATGCAGGCCGTCGAGGACGACGCCGAGTGGCGCACGACCTCCCGCGCGACCGGCGAGCCGATCGGAGACCCGATCCCCGCGCGTGAGCTGATGCGCGAGATCGCCGAGGCCGCATGGCGCTGCGCCGATCCGGGCGTCCAGTACGACACGACGATCAACCAGTGGCACACGTCGCCGAACTCGGGCCGCATCAACGCGTCGAACCCGTGCAGCGAGTACATGCACGTCGACAACTCGGCCTGCAACCTCGCGTCGCTGAACCTGATGAAGTTCCGCCGCCCGGACGGCACGTTCGACGTGCCGGCGTTCGAGCACGTGACCGACGTCGTGCTGCTCGCGCAGGAGATCGTCGTCGGCCCGTCGAGCTACCCGACCGAGGAGATCGGCGTCAACGCCCGCGCGTTCCGCCAGCTCGGCCTGGGCTACACGAACCTCGGCGCGTTCCTGATGTCCAACGGCGTGCCGTACGACTCCGATCCCGGCCGCGGCACCGCCGCCGCGATCACCGCGCTGATGACCGGCCGCGCGTACGCGCAGTCGGCGAAGATCGCCGCGGCGATCGGCCCGTACGAGCACTACGGCGTCAACCGCGACGCGCACAACGGCGTCATGCGGATGCACCGCGACGCGAGCTACGCGATCCCGGACTCCACGGTCGTCGACGCGCCGCTGCTCGCCGCCGCGCGCCGCTCGTGGGATGACGCGGTCGAGCTCGGCGAGGCCTACGGCTACCGCAACGCGCAGGCCACCGTGCTCGCGCCGACCGGGACGATCTCGTTCCTCATGGACTGCGACACGACCGGCATCGAGCCGGACTTCTCGCTGATCAAGTTCAAGGAGCTCGTCGGCGGCGGTCAGATGACGATCGTCAACGGCACCGTCCCGCTCGCGCTGACGACGCTCGGCTACGCCGACGAGCAGGTCGAGCAGATCGTCGCGCACATCAGCGAGCACAACACGATCGTCGGCGCGCCCGGCCTGCAAGCGACGAGGACCTGTCGGTCTTCGACGTCGCGGTCGGCGAGCGCGCGATCAGCCCGGAGGGCCACATCACGATGATGGGCGCCGTCCAGCCGTTCCTCTCCGGCGCGATCTCCAAGACGGTCAACATGCCGCAGGACTCGACCGTCGGGGACATCGAGGAGGCGTACATCGCCGCCTGGCGCCTCGGCGTCAAGGCGCTCGCGATCTACCGCGACGGCTCGAAGACCGCGCAGGCGCTGCGCACCGACGCGCAGGAGGGCAGGACCGAGGGCGCGGACGCCGAGGGCCTCTACACGCAGGAGCAGGTCGACGAGCTCGTCCGCGAGGCCGCGCAGAAGGCCGCGCGCGAGTCCGGCCCCAAGCGCCGGCGGATGCCGCGCGAGCGCCAGTCGCTCACGCACAAGTTCTCGATCGGCGGCCACGAGGGGTACATCACCGCCGGCATGTACGAGGACGGGACGGTCGGGGAGATCTTCCTCACCGACATCGGCAAGGAGGGCTCGACCCTCCGCGGCATGATGAACTCGTTCGCGACGTCGATCAGCATCGCGCTCCAGTACGGCGTCCCGCTCGAGACCCTGGTGCAGAAGTTCTGCTACATGCGCTTCGAGCCGGAAGGGATCACGCAGAACCCCGAGATCCCGTTCGCCAAGTCGATGCCCGACTACATCATGCGCTGGCTCGCCTCGCGCTTCCTCGACGTCGACACCCAGGAGGACCTGGGGATCATGACCGCCGAGGTGCGCGCGCGGAAGCAGGCGCAGGACGCGGCGCTGTCGATGGGGTCGGATACGGCGACGCCGACGAATGGCGGTGGCGGCGGCGCCGCTGCTCCGGCAGCTCAGGCCGACGTCGAGCCCGTGCCCGCAGCATCAGCGCTCACCGACACTCCTCCCGTCGTCCCCGCCCGCATGAGCGGCCTGGATCTCGGGCCGGCGTGCGGCCAGTGCGGCGGCATGATGCAGCGGACGGGCGCGTGCTACACGTGCACGTCATGCGGCAACAACACCGGCTGCGGTTGAGCGGACGCCCGCTCGGCGCCTGAGGCCACCCGCCGACCGGGTCACGTGCATTCGCACGCTTTCCCGGCCGGCGTTTGACCTCAGGCATCCACCGGATCGCCCGCTCAACGCGCGTGTGGCGGGCTGGGTTGCCGCTCTTGGAGGAAGATGCGGGTGGTGGACCCTGAGACAACACCGAAGGTGCTGGTCGTCTACTTCTCGCTCACCCGACAAGTCGGTCGGGTCGCGGAGGCGATGGCACAGGCTTTCGAGGCGCGGGGCTGTGACGTCGCCACGGCACCCATCGAGTTCACCGACGAGCGCTGGGCTCCGAAGCTCTCGCAGATCCCGATGAAGCGCCCCTTGCCTCAGCTCGCATCGGTGCTCCCGGCGTAGCTCCGCCACAAGACCGGCGAGATCCGCATCCCACCCGAGGCTCAGGCCGGCGACTACGACCTGGTCGTGCTCGCGTCTCCCACCTGGTGGTTCCAGACGAGCATGCCGATGCGCTCCTATCTCGAGTCGCCCGAGGCCAGGACGGTCTTGAGCGGGAAACCATTCGCATGCGTGTCAGTGTCCCGTCGCTACCACAGCGTCAATCGCCGGCAGATGAAGACGCTCGGTGAGGGGAACGGCGGGAAGTGGGTCGACGACACGCACTTCGTCGTCGCCGGTGGCCAGGTGAAGTCCATGCTCTCGTGGCTCGGGTAGGCGCCGAGCCTTGAGTAGCCGCCGTCGCTGATCATGTGCACGCACAGGGCGCAGAACGCCCACGGCAGCGCGCCCGGTTCCAGAAGCTCGCCAAGCGGGCGCACGGCACGTACGTGAACGCCAAGAAGACGCTCGCGAAGGCCAAGCAGAAGCGCTGCTGAGTCGGGCCCGCGACCACTGATCGTGCGCTCGGCACGGTTGTTGTTCGCGTGAGTGATCGCGCGGGACGCGAGGGTGGATTTCCACGCAGACGGCCCGCGTTCTAGGGCTTGGGCGGCGGTTTCCGACGTGCGGCTGAGACCGGGTCGACGTTCTCGAACCGCACGCCCGCCGTCACTTCCTCGCTGCGAACCCTGAACTCGTCATGGCCCGAGAGCGCATTGATGAGATCCGTCAAGCCACGCTCCCAGATCGTTGAGCGCCAGCCGACTCGCTCCTGCTCGAGAACCGAAGGTCCGTCGTACTCCGGTTCGGGCCAAACCATCACGCCCGACATTCCCGCCCCCGCGTCAATCAGCGCGATCGAGACCTGCCAGACGACCGCTCCGCAAAACACCACGTGCGCCCACGCGTGCCGGGCGCTGCCCACGCCCCACCACTCGGATGCCCAGTCGGGCGGATCGTGATCGTGCCGGGCGTCCTTCTCGAATCCCCATTGCAGGGTGAGTCGGGCGTCGGGGGCGAACACGGCGTGGTAGAGGTGCCCGTCGATCGTGAGACCTTCGTCGCCCTGGACGAGGACTGGGTCCAGCCAGACGCCCTCGCCGCGGATGAGCTCCCAGTCCGTCGTGTGCTCGCCCTGACACGCGGCGAGGATCTGCGCGAGTTTCATGCGTGTTGACCGTATCGCGCCTGTGCCGGTTGTGACGGTCCGTGCGGGAGGCTCTCTGAGAGTGAATGGGCGCGGCTGCGATCGACCAGCCGGCGTCACAGTCCGAGCATTGCCGCGATGCGAACGCGCTGCATCTCGTTGGTCCCGGAGTAGATCGGGGCGCCGATCGCGTCGCGCAGGCCCTTTTCAATGCCGTACTCGCGCATGTAGCCGCGGCCGCCGAAGATCTGCACCGCCGCGAGCGCCGACGCGACGTTCGCATCGCTCGTGATGATCTTCGCCATCGAGATCTCGGTCGTCACGCTGCGGCGCCTCGCGAACCGCCGCGCCGTGTCGTACAGGTGCTTGCGCGACGTCTCGACGCCGATCTTCTGGTCGACGATCTTCCCGGCGATGTACTGGTTGGAGGCGATCGGCTTCCCGAAAGCCGTCCGCGTCTTGGCGTAGCGGATGCACTGCTCCATCCTGTCCTGCATCTCGCCGACCATCATCATGAAGATGCAGAGGATCTCCCAGTTCATGACGTGCTCGAGGATGAAGAACCCGGCGCCGGGCTTGCCGAGGATGTTCTCCTTCGGCACACGGCAGCCGTCGAATTCGAGCTCGCAGAACGGGCAGGTGTTGAGCCCGAGCTTCTCGATCGGCTCGCCCTGGGTGAAACCGGCCGTGTCGGTCTCGACGAGGAACGCCGTGAACTCGGGCGCGTCGACGCCCGTGTCCATCTTCGCGTAGACGGTGATCACATCGGCGATCGGCCCATTCGTGATGAACGTCTTCTTGCCGTTCAGCACGTAGTGGTCGCCGTCCTGCGTAGCCGTGCTCGCCATCGCCATCGCGTCGGAGCCCGCCGAGGGCTCCGAGATTGCGTGTGCACTGAGGATCTCGCCGTCGATGAGGCGCCGCAGGTACCGCTCCTTCAGCTCGTTCGAGCCGAACTTCTGGAGCGGGATCGCGGCACTCACGACCTGCGTGGCGAGGCCGAACAGCAGGCCCGCGTCACGGCAGCCGTAGCCGAGGTGCTCGAGGACGTACACGAGCGTCAGCGCGTCGTGGCCGAGGCCGCCCCACTCGGGGTCGAACGGGATCCGCAACACACCCGACTCACGGATCAGCTCCCACTTCTCGCGGTTGAAATGGTTCGCCGCGTCGTCCTCGAGGTGGCCCGCGTTGAGCCGCTCGAAATACGGTTCGAGTGAACTGCGCAGCGCCTTCTGCTCATCAGTCCATTCACCAGCGCTGGCACTCGCCACGGAACGTCCTCCTAGTACACGGACGGGTGGATGCCCGACTCGGTCAGGTGGTGCGCCTCGTCACCGGTCAGCGCCGGCGTGAACATGCATATGAGCCGCAGATCCTCCTCCGGCGACGCGATCAGATCGTGCGCGTCGTGCTTGTCGAGGGCGTAGATCACGCCTGGGACGATCTCGTGCTCGGTGCCGTCCAGCTCGACGACCGAACCCTTGCCGGAGATGCAGTAGCACGCCTCGAGATGGTTCTGGTACTCGAGCCGGGACTTCGTGCCGGCACGGACGATCGTGTCCGTGACGGTGTAGCCCATGCCGTCGGCCTCGAGCAGGAAACGGCGGCTGAGGCCGTTGCCCCATTCGACGGTCTTCACGTCTTCGAGCTTGCGAACGATCATGGGTCACTCCTTGCTTGTATGGGTTGGGCTGAGGTCGGCGACCAACTGGCGGAAGTCGTCGACGACGTCACGGCCGGCCGCGCGTGCCTCGGTCACCCGTGCGACGCACGTGCTCCCGACGATCGCGGCGTCAGCGCCCACGGCGCCGAGGCCGTCGATGTGGGCGCGGGTCTTCACGCCGAAGCCGACGGCGATCGGGACGGATGTCTGCGCGCGCAGCGTGTCGAGCACTGGACCGAGCGTGCTGAGGTCGGGCGGCCCGACCGTGCCGCTGCGCCCGTATGCGGCGACGAGGTAGATGTACGCCGACCCGTGCTCGGCGGCATCCGTCAGCACCTCCGGCTCGGAGGTCGCGTAGCACGTCGTCACGATCGGCTGGCCGGCGTCCGCGGCCGCGGCGTAGTACTGCTCGCGCAGGCGTGGCGGCAGTCCGTGCACGAGCAGCCCGTCGGCGCCGGACGCCTTGACCATCGCGAGGAAGTCAGGCAGCGGCGTGCGCTTGATCGAGTGGCTCCAGTCCGCGAGCAGCGCGATCTTCAGGTGCACGAGCTCGGGTCGCACGTCAGCGACGAACGCGAGCACCGCCTCGCGGTCGATCCCGTCCGCGAGCGCGCGGCTCGCGGACTCGCGGATCACAGGCCCGTCGCTGGCGGAATTCGGGAACGGGACGGCGAGCTCGAGGCAGTCCACCCGCAGCTCGTCGAGCATCAGCACGAGCTCGCGGAACACGTCAAGCGGCGGGTCGCCGGCGTTGAGGAACAGCGCCAGCCCGGGCTGCCCCTCCGGCCGCGCTGCGAAGAACGCGCTCACTACGCCGCGCTCGGCGATGTCGTGTGCGCGCGGAGCCGCTCGATCAGCTGCGCCGGAGCGCCGCTGCGCATCGTGCGATCGGCGAGCTCGAGCGCCTCGGGCCAGTCGGCGACGACCCCGCCGGTGATCGACAGCGCCGAGGCGTTGAGTTTGATGCTCTCGATCGCGCCGCGCGGGCCGTCACCGCCGATCAGCGCGAGGAAGTGCGGCACCGTGGCCTCGAGGTCGTCGACGGGCTCGAGCTCGTCGAACGACCCGGCCGTGAGGCCGAGGTCGGCCGGCGCGATCACGCGCTCCTCGTCCTTCTCGCTGTCGTAGACATGGCCGTCGACGATGCTGAGCAGTTCGTCGCAGCCAAGCTCGTTCCAGACGATCCAGAACTGCTTGCACGGGTCCTCGGCGGCCAGGCGGCGGAACGCCGGCAGCACCGAGTGATCGGATACGCCGGTGATCTGCGTGGTCACCGGCACGGCGGCGAGAAACGGCCCGACGACGTTGAAGAAGCGCCCGACGGTCTTCATGTCGAACGGCAGGATCCGCCGCGCGAGCGCCCGCAGCTCCTTCGGGTAGACGAACGGTCCGCAGCATGCGATCCCGTACGTCTCGAGCATCTCGTCGGTCTGCTCGTAGTTCGCTGTGAGCTTGATGCCCAGGCGGTCGAGCAGGTCGACGGACCCGGTCCTGCTGGCGTACGCGCGCGAACCGGTCTTGATCACGCGCGCGCCCATCGCGGCGGCAACGAACGCCGACGCGGTCGAGAGGTTGAAAGTGCTCGGCCCGCCGCCGGTCCCGACGATGTTCACCGTCACCTTCGCCGGCTCGCCCGGTTGCTCGTTGCGCGCGCGCAACGACGCGAGCAGTGCGCTGACCGAGTCGGCATCGGGCATCCGCGTCGTCAGCGACGAGAGCACGGCGAGCGCCTCTCCGGGGTGCAGCTCCTTGCTGCCGAGCCGGTCCCAGAAGTCCCCCCAGACCTCCTCCGAGATCGGGTAGCGCTGCGTGACGAGCGCCGCGAGCGCCTCCGAGGGGGTCTTACCCGGCATTCGTCTTGGCCTGCTCCACGAACGTCGCGATCGCCGCGACGGTACGGAAGCTGTCGGGCCCCAGCTCGGAGTCGTCGACCTCGACGTCGAACTCCTCCTCGAGCCAGGCGACGACCTTCAACAGGCCGAGGCTGTCCACGACGCCGCCCGTGAGCAGATCGAACTCCGGCTCGAGCTCCTCCACGGGAACGTCGGGCATGAACTCCTCGACGATGAATTCCTTGATCTTGGGAGTGGGGTCATCCATTCTCGCGATTCCTCTCGAGTAGTTCGGCGGTGATCCGTTTGCGGTCGATCTTGCCTGTCGACGTCTTCGGCAGGGGGTCCGTCACGATCTCGATCGTCGACGGCATCTCGGTCCGGCCAAGTCTCGTCGCGCAGTGCTGGCGCAGCATCAGGCTGTTCAGCTTGCTGTCGGGCTCGCGGCGCACCTGCGCGTGGAGGCGCGCGCCCGCCAGCTCATCCGGGACGGCGATGACGCCGACCTCGACCACGGCAGGGTGCTCCTGGATCGCCTGCTCGACGACCTGCGTGCTGACCCGGACGCCGCGGACCTTCACGTAGAAGTCGGTGCGCCCCTCGAGCGTCAGCGTGCCGTCCTCGTGCCGGCGAACGATATCGCCGGTGCGGTAGAACGGCCGCTCGCCGGCGCCGTCCTCGGTGACGGTCACAAAGCGGCCCTCGTTGAGGTCGGCGCGCAGGTAGCCGGCCGTCTGGAACGGCGTCGACACGAGCAGCTCGCCGGTGCCGGGGCCCTCGAGCGCCGTCCCGTCCTCACCGATGACGCGCGCGGTGACACCCGCGATCGGCATACCGACGGGGACGTTGCTCGGCACGTTCCCCTCGGCCAGGCCGGTGAACTCGTGCAGGAGGCTGTCGTTCGTCTCGGTGCAGCCGTAGATGTTGTAGAAGCGCGCGTTCGGGAACAGCGTCGGCAGCTCCGCAAGCGAGCTGGCCGGGATCTTGTCGCCGGTCGTGATCACGTGCCGGACGCTCGGGAACGTGCGCCCGTCCGCGCGGTGGACGTCGATCAGCAGGCGGTAGAGCATCGGCACGGCCTGGAGCACGGTGACCTCGTTGTCGCCGACGAGGTCCGCGAGGTACGCGCCCTGCGTGGCGCGGTCCTGGTCGACGAGCACGACGCAGCCGCCGTGCTTGAGCGTCGTCCAGATGTCGAGCAGGCAGAGGTCGAAGTTGAGCGGCGCGTAGTTCGCGACGACCGTGCCCCGTCCGATCTCGAACTGCTCGGCGGCCCAGTCGGTGAACGCGTCGATGCCGGCGGCGGTGAGCGGCACGATCTTCGGCAGCCCGGTCGAGCCCGAGGTCGTCAGCATGAACGTGACGTCCTCGCCGCCGCCCTGCGGCGGCCACTCGGAGTCCGCTGCGTCGGACGCGCCGAGCTCGTCCTCGACGAGCGCGCGCAGGCTCGTCGCGCTCTGGCTGCGCTCGCCGTAGGGGGAGATGACGTCGCTCGTGCCCGCCTGCGCGAACAGCTTTGCGAGCGTGTCCGGCGCGAGCTCGATCGACGGCAGCAGGAACGGCAGGCGCGCGCGCATGCACGCGAGGATCAGCGCGATCGCATCCGGCGACTTCTTCGCGCGGATGCCGACCGGGCGCCCGGAGGGCAGCTGGTCGAGCCCGGCGCCGGAGCTCGCGGCGAGCTCGCCGAGCTCGCCGTAGCCGATCGCCTCGCCGTCCCAGAGGAGCGCCGGCGCCTGCGGCCGCGCCTGCGCGTGATCCGCGACGTGCTCCGCGAGCGATCTTGTGGAGGCCGCGCTCATCCAGTCACGTGCGTCGCCGTCGCCTGCAGCGCGACACGTTCGCGCGAGAACGCGTCGACCCACCCCTGGATGCTGTCGGCCTGCAGCAGCCCCGTGCCGATCAGCAACCCCTTGAAGCCGTCGCGTACGAGGCCGGCGGCCACCTTCGGATCCGTGATCGCGCTCGCGCTCGCGGGCACGGGCGTCCCGGTCGCGATCAGCGCGTCGAGCAGCGAGCGGCTGTTGTCGACGTCGCCGGTGCCGCGCTCCTGCTCGCGGATGTCCTTGTTGTTGATCGCGACGACGCATTCCTCGGCGTGCTCGACGCTCTCGAGCTCCTCGTGGTCGGCGACCTCGACGAACGGGGTCAATCCGTGCGCGAGCGTCTTCTCGATCAGCTTCCGGAGGGTCGACTTCGGCAGGATTCGCGCCGTCAGCAGGACGGCGGACGCACCGAGCTCCTTCGCCCGCACGAGCTGCTTCTCGCGCGTGATGAAGTCCTTCTGCAGCAGCGGCAGGTCCGTGAGGCCGGCGACCTCCTCGAGCATCCGCTCCTCGCCACCGAACCAGCGGCCGGTCACGACGGAGATGCACGGTGCGCCGGCGGCGACGTATGCGGACACGACCTCGGGGATCGTGCGCTCGCCCATCAGCTCGACGCCCTCGGCATCGCTGCGCTTGACCTCCATGATGATCGGCACCCGCGCGGCGAGCAGCGCCTCGAGGAACACGCTAGGCATGCTGCGCAGCCTTCCACGCGCGGCTGATCGCGTCTACATTCTGCGCCGAGATCTTTCCATCGGCCCCGCGCGCGTTCGTGTCGACGTCGACGCCGAGAAAGCGCGGATGGGCGGCGAGCGCGGCATACGTCTCGCGATTCGCGGCCGAGATCCCGCCGGCGAGCAGGAACGGGCGAGCGAGCGTGTCCGCGAGTTGCGCGGTGTACGCAGGGTCGAGCGTCTGCCCCGTGCTGCCGACACGGCCGTCGTCGCCGACGGCGTCGAACAGGAACACGTCGACGCCGGCGCGCTCGTAGGAGCCGATCAGCGAGGCCTCGACGCAGTCATCGCCGCGTACGTGCAGAACCTTCAGCACCCGCACGTGCGGACTGATCTTCTTGATCGCCCTGACAAAGCCCGGAGTCTGGTAGCCGTGCAGCTGGACCCACCGCGCCGGCGAGCCGTCGAGCGCCTGCGCGCAGCAGCTCGGCGTCCTTCGAGAACGTCACCAGCACCGGGGCGATGCCCCGGCCCGCCGCCGCAGCGGCGAGCTGCCGCCACCTGTCGAGCGGCAGGTCCGCCGGGCCGTCCGGCACTGCGTACCAGAGCCCGGCGAAGTCGACCCCGGCTCCGCCGAGCGCATCCAGCTCGGCGGCGTCGGTGATGCCGCACACCTTCAGCAGCGGCCCTGGGCCGACATCTCGTCGGCTCGGGGTCCACTGCGTTCGTGGACGGCACCGCCATGTGCCTCAGCTAGCGGCCGGCGAGGCCGCTGACGCCGACCGGCATGTTCGCCGGGGTCTGGCCGATCAGCTTGAGGCTCCCGCCACCGCCGACCTTGTACTCGTCGATACGGCTCGTGTCCCCGGCCTTCACCGACGGGGCCAGGACGTACAGGAACCTGCTGTCGGAGCTGAGCAGCGAGTCGGTCTTCGCGAACTCGCTCTTGGTCTGCGCGTTGGAGCCGAGCTCGGTCAGGCTGCCGTCCGCGGCGATCGAGTAGCGCGTGACGGTCGACCCGGTCGGCGCACCGCCGCCCGTGTTGACCACGAACGCGTACTTGCCGTCCTTCGTGATCGAGACCCAGCACGGCGCGGTTCCGCTCGACGCCGCGACGTTGACCTGCGTCACGGCGCCTGTGCTCGACAGGCTGTAGCTGCCGGTCTTTCCGGCGCCCGGCGCCATCAGGTCGGTGACCTGCGAAACGATCAGGTGGTTGCTCGGATCGAAGGCGAACCCGAACGGGAACGGGCTCGATGCGTCGTACGCGGTTCCGGGGCCGGCGGCCCCGCTGGCGCCGACGGGGAACGAGTTGATCGACTTGGTCGCGACGGGCGGGGTGAGACCAGGGTTGCCGAGCAGCGTGGCGATCAGCGTCTTGCCCGTGTTGTCGAAGCCGACCTGGCGTGCGAGGCCGGGGATCACGGTGCCGACGAGCGGTTGCGACGATCCGCTGATCGCCGTCATCGCGCCGCTCGCGTTGAAGTTGAAGCCGGCGATGTTCGCGCTGTTCGCGTTGAGCACGTAGAGCAGGTTCCCGTGAATCGTGAGGCTGTTCGGGAACTGGCCGCCCGAGTCGATCGTCGACCGCCGCTTCAGGCCGTGGTCCGAGACCTTGAATGAGGTGATGGTGTTGCTGCCGGCGTTGACCACGAACAGCAGCTTGCCGTTGGAGGTGAGCGCGACCTCACCCTGGGTGTCGAGAATCGGGCAGCCGCCGGGCGGGTCGCAGCCGGGCTGCGGCTGCAGGCCGCCCTTGCCGCCGGTCGCGATCGACTGCGCGAACTTCAGCTTGCCGTTCGCGTAGCGGTCAAACGCGTAGACCTGGTTGGCCGTCGGGTCGTTCGACTGCGTATACGTCGCGCCGACCGGCTCGGACCTGTCCTCCTTGTGGCCCGGGTGGTGCGACTTCTCATGCGTCGAGTCTCCGGCTCCCACTCCGCTTCGTCGACTTCGCGAGCGCTGCACCCGGCAGCGCCACGGCGACGAGGCTCGCGGCCCTGAGGACGGCGAGTGCCCTCATGGAGAGGAAACGGAAACGCCCCAGATCAAACATCGTCAAACCTCTCCCTCTCGGTTCGGCGATCAGTCCGATCGATGCCTCGCGGCCGAAATCCGACTGTATAGAGCATCAGCTCCGATATGGGAAAACGTTCGGACCGCCGATGCGGCGGCGCCGTCAAGCCCGCGGCGCAGAGACGCCGGCGACCGCGCGTCGCGCCGCGTCGAGATCGACCGGCGTCGCCCGCGCCCGCAACGCCGGCAGTTGCCGCACCGCGGCCTCGCGGCCTGCCGCCAGGAACAGGTCGGCGAGATGGAAGTCGCGCCAGTCGGCCGGGCCGAAGCGCGGTGTGACGACGACCTCGGCGAGGGCGGCGTAGCGCGCGCTCGTGTCGACCTGGCTCAGGTCCATGACTTCGAGCATCGTGTCGAGCGGGCCACGGCGGCGCCGCTTCGCGGGCTCCGCGTCCGGCTCCGGCTCGGGCTGGTCCGGCCAGCGCTCGAGCGTCTCGGCGCCCATCAGGTTGACGGCGACGACAACGTCCGCGCCGTCCTCGAGCACGGCCGGCGTCGGCACCGGGACGAGCGCGATCGCATCGACGAGGCGGTGCCCGTCGCGCTCCTGCGCCGGGAACACGCCGGCGACCGCGAGCGCCGCGGCCAGTGCCTCCCACAGCGCGCCGTGACGCTGGGACACCGGAACACGGTCGGTGAGATCGACCGCCATGACCACGAGCGGGATCAGCGCATGCGTGAAGAACCGCTGATCCGTCGCCGACTTCAACAGCCCGGTCAGCGCCTCCATCGCCGCGCCGCCGGCGAACGGCCCGGCGAACAGCTGACCGACGGCCGCCTCGTTGAACGCGGCGCGGAAGCGCTCGTCGATCTCGTCCGCGCTGTACCCGAGCGCGACCTGGGTGGCGACGAAGCCGCCGATGCTGCTGCCGCCCGCGTAGTCAACGGTGTAGCCGGCCTCCTCGAGGACCTGCAACGCACCGACGTGCGCAAAGCCCTTCGCCCCACCCGCGCCGAGGGCGATTCCGAGCTTCGTGCGGGTGAGGTGCCGCGCGAGCCACGCGACGTCCTCGTCGGCGATCGGGAAGCCCTGCTGGCGGGCGCACTCGCGCACGACGAGCTTGTCGGTCGCGGGCAGCCAGAGGCGACTGGCCCGCCGCGCCTCGTCGCTGACGAGCACCAGCTCGAGGCGGCGGCCCTCCGCGGCGGCTGCGATCTGTCCTATGCGCTCGGCTTCGGCGGCGTCACCGGCGAGCGCGACGACGCGGTCGACCTGGTCGAGCAGCACCGCCAGGCTGTCGGGATCGAGGTCCGTCGGGATCAGCACGGTCGCGTTCTCGGATGCGAGGTCGTCGGACGCCGTCAGCGCGCCTGCGAACGACAGCGACCGGTCGAGATACGTCACCGGTCGCGGGCTGGCGGTCCGCGCCGCCGCGACGATCAGGCCGATCGCGTCCGAAAGCGACGGGCCCGCCACGAGCGCGATCTCCTCGCCGCGGCGGTCGTCGCTGCGGGCGCTCGCGCTGAACAGGCTCGGGCTGCGCGCGCTGGCGCGGAACAGCCGGTCCCGCTGGGTCTCGACGACGTTGATGAGGATCTGTGGGAACCGGCGGGCCAGCGCGATGAGCGCCTGCGCATCGAGTTCGAGCGTCGAGGTCGGCATGCTCGCGACGACCGTCGCCATCCGCTCCTGCCCTGTGATCGCGTCCTGCGCGCCGATCACGTCGCCCTTGCGCATGCGCAGGACGATCTCGCCACCGCCCTCGGTCGCTGTCGCAAGCCACTGGACGAGCCCGCCGGTGATCAGCCAGATCCGGTCGCTCGGCTCGCCCGACTCGCAGAGCTGCTGGCCGGCGGCGAATTGCCGCGGGCGCATCTGCCCGGCGACCGCGTCGAGCTGCTCGTCGTCGAGTCCGGCGAACAGCGGGCTGCGAGCGAGCGCCGGGTCTCGAGGCACGGGCGGAGCGTATGGGAAGCGGCCGCACTATCGCAATACGGACGGCGCCGGTACGCTAGCCGCGCGATGGCGACCCCCGAGCAGCGGTCGATGTCAGGCAGCCTTCCGATCGTCACCGGGAAGCGCCTGATGCTGTTCTCCGGCCGCGCGAACCCGAAGCTCGCGGACGACATCGCCGCCCGTCTGAGGATCGACGTCGGTGCGGTCACGCTCAAGACGTTCTCGGGTGGCGAGGCCTACTGCCGCTACGAGGAGTCCGTCCGCGGGGCCGACGTCTTCATCGTCCAGTCGACGTGCAACAACGCGGTGACCGGCGTCACCGCCAACGACGCGCTCGTCGAGCTGCTGCTGATGATCGACGCGGCCGTCGGCGCGTCCGCCCACCGCGTGATCGCCGTGATGCCGTGGTTCGCCTACTCGCGCCAGGACAAGAAGTCGGCGCTGCGCGAGCCGATCAGTGCGCGGATGGTGGCCCAGGTCCTGCAGGCCGTCGGCGCCGATCGTGTGCTCACCGTCGATCTCCACGCGGGCCAGGTGCAGGGATTCTTCACGAAGCCCGTCGACCACATGACGGCGCTGCTGATGCTCGCAAAGTACTTTCAGGACCTCGAGGACGACAACCTCGTCGTCGTCGCCCCGGACGTCGGCCGCGTCAAGCTCAACGACAAGTTCGCCGACATGATCGGTGCCGACCTCGCGATCATGACCAAGGAGCGCCCGGCCCAGCAGGTGGCCGCGATCGGCTACCTGATCGGCGACGTGGCGGGCAAGACGGCGGTGCTCCTCGACGACATCATCGATACCGCCGGGACGCTCTGCGCCGGAGCCAGGACGGTGCTCGAGGCGGGCGCGAGCAAGGTCTATGCCGCCGCGACCCACCCCGTGTTCTCCGGCGGCGCTTTCGAGAACCTCGCGAGCGTGCCCTTCGAGCAGATCGTCGTCACGGACACGATCCCGCTGGCGCCCGGCGCGCCATCCAACATCGTGCAGCTCTCCTGCGCTCGCCTTCTTGCGGACACGATCAGCGAGATCTTCAGCGACGGCTCGGTGAGCGCCGTCGTCGGCGGCGAAAACCAACTGTTCTGAGTTCTGACGGTTGCAGCCGAGGGGCAAGCTCGGGCATGATGCTCGCAACTGCAGCCGCGCAGGCGCGGGCGCGAATCGAGGAGGACCTGTGGAAGACCGTTCAGCGTCGATGCTCGAGTTGAAGGCGATTCGCGTTCCACACGGTGAGTACGACGTCGTCGTGCTCGGCGGCGGGCTGGCCGGCCTCTCGCTCGCGCTGCAACTGAAGCGACAGCGGCCCGAGACACGCGTGCTCGTCACCGACAAGCGCACCGAGCCGGCGCCCGAGGCGGCGTTCAAGGTCGGTGAGTCCTCGGTCGAGATCGGCGCGCACTACTACCGCGAGGTGCTGGGGATGCGCGACCACCTCGAGCAGTCGCAGCTGCGCAAGCTCGGGCTGCGCTTCTACCTGCCCGCCGGCGACAACAGCGACATCACCAAGCGCGTCGAGTTCTGCACGCCGGCCCACCTCGACGCGTTCACCCACCAGATCGACCGCGGGCGCTTCGAGAACGAGCTCTTCCGCCGCTGCCTCAAGGCGGGCGCCGATGCGTACCGCGGCTGGCGCGTGCAGGAGGTGGCGCTCGGCGACGACGTGCACACGATCACGATGACGCAGGACGACGAGACGGCGACGGTCGCCGCCCGCTGGGTCGTCGACGCGACCGGCCGCGGGAACTTCCTGCGCAAGCAGCTCGGCCTCGGCACCGAGACCGGCCACCACATCAACGCGGCGTGGATACGGCTGGGGGGCGGCCTCGACATCGAGGACTGGTCGGACGACCAGGAGTGGCTCGACCGGATGCCCGAGCCCGGGCTCCGGCGCCTGTCGACGACGCACCTGATCCAGCCCGGCTACTGGCTGTGGCTCATCCAGCTCGCATCGGGCCCGATCAGCATCGGCGTGTGCGCGGACCCGCGCTTTCATCCGTTCGAGCAGATCAGCAGCTTCGACGCGTTCATGGAGTGGCTCCAGCGCAACGAGCCCCAGCTCTTCGCGGAGATCGACGGCCGGCGCGAGGACGTCCTGGACTTCCTGCGCGTCGAGAATTTCCGTACGCGTCGAGCCAGGTGTTCTCGGCCGACCGCTGGACGCTCGTCGGCGAGGCAGGCGGCTTCATCGACGCGCTGTACTCGCCAGGCTCCGACTTCATCGCCTACATGAACACGTTCAGCGGCGAGCTCATCAAGCGCGAGCTCGACGGCGAGGACGTGACGGAGCTCGCCGACTTCTACAACGACTTCTTCTTCCGGCTCTTCAACCCGACGATCGAGCTGTACCGGGACAACTACCAGTTGTTCGGGAACCCGCAGGTGATGGTCGCGAAGTTCGTATACGACAGCCTCACGTACTTCACGACGCTCGGCACTGCTTTCTGCCACGGGCTGATGAGCGACCGCGCCGACATCGACAAGCTCGGCGAGGTCTTCGAGGAGGTCATCCCGCTGCTCCCGACCATGCAGCGCCTCTTCCGCGACTGGAACGAGCTCGATCAGCGCAAGTGGGAGGGCGTGTCGGTGCTCTCCAAGGAGTTCATGCCCTACATCAACGCCCAGGCCGATATGGCACGTCCCGGGAATCGCGACGAGGTCATCGCACGATCGAAGCAGCACGTCGAGACGGTCAAGGCGATGGCGTTGTGGATCTTCCAGAAGGCTGCGAAGCACCTGCCCGAGCAGCCGGATGACCAGCGCCCGATCAACCTGTACGCGCTCAGCCTGCACCCGGAGCGATGGGATCAGGACGGCCTGTACGCCGAGCACGGGATGACGATCGCCGAGGCGATCGAGCTGCTCCCCGGGGTCGAGGAGATGGACCTCGAGGCACGTGGAGCGGTGGTCGCCGGCTGATGGGCCTGATGACCGGAACCGGGCCGCTGAGCCGCACGCCGGCGGGCCATTTCAACTTCGAGCCGCCCCCCGGTGGCGCGCTGTACCTGGAGCCGACGCCGAAGCGGATCCGCGCCGTCGTCGCCGGCGAGGCGATCGCGGACAGTCGCGCCGCGATGATCATGTCGGAGACCGGCCACCAGCCGGTGTACTACTTTCCGCCCGCCGACGTCCGGATGGACCTGCTCGAGCCGAGCGATCGCCACACCCGCTGCCCGAAGAAGGGCGAGGCGTCGTACCAGTCGATTCGCGTCGGCGAGCGGCTCGTCGAGAACGGCGCCTGGCACTACCCGGAGCCGCTCGAGGGCGCGCCGCCGTTCGGTGGCATGATCGCGTTCTACTGGAGCCGCATGGACCAGTGGTTCGAGGAGGACGAGGAGATGTTCGTCCACCCGCGCGACCCGTACCACCGGATCGATGTGCTGCGCAGCTCGCGCCACGTCCGCGCGATGCTCGACGGCGAGCTGCTCGCCGAGAGCCACCGCCAACTCGCGCTGTTCGAGTCGAACCTGCCGCCGCGCTGGTACCTGCCGCGCGAGGACGTCTCGGCGCGGCTCGTGCCGAGCGACACCGTCACGCGCTGCGGTTACAAGGGCTCGGCGAGCTACTACTCGGTCGAGCTCGCGAGCGGAGCGGTCGTGAAGGACCTCGTCTGGTACTACGCGGACCCGCTCCCGGAGACGGCGCAGATCCGCGACCTGCTGTGCCTCTTCAACGAGCGCGTCGACATCGAGTTGGACGGCCAACTGCAGCAGCGGCCGTTCTCGGCCTGGAGCCGCGGCGTACGTTCGGAAGCCGAGTAAACGTTCTAACCGCCCCTAAGGAGACCCCCAATGAGCGCAGCGCAGATGACGGCTGAGGTGCCCCCGGAGATCGTCGCGTACCTGGACGAGAGCCACACGCTGACCCTCGCGAGTGCATCGCCGTCCGGCACACCCCACGCGAGCACCTTCCTCTTCGTGAACGACGGCGCGACGCTGTACTTCTGGACGCGCGCGAGCACGTTGACGGCGCGCCACGTCGCGCAGAACCCGGTCGTGTCGTTCGCGATCGACGAGTACAGCGAGAACCTCGACCAGACCCGCGGCGTTCAGGGCAGGGGCGAGTGCTCGGTCGTGCTGAGCGGCGAGCAGATCGCCCATGTTGCCGACCTCTTCGGCCAGCGCTTCCCGACGCTCTCGCCCGGCTCGACGATGAGCATCTCGTTCTTCAGGATCCTGCCGTCGGAGCTGCAGTTCATCGACAACTCGGTGGCCCCCGCCGCCGGCGCCGACGGCACGTTCGGGGCCGACTTCCACCGTGACCGCTCGTTCAGCGTCATCGCCGACCTGCCGCTCCAGACCGTCGACAACACGATCGTCGCGACGCTCCCCGAATCCGAGGTGGCGGCCGGCGAGACGATCGCACGCCAGGGCGGGCCGGCCGACAAGTTCTTCATCGTCCTCGAGGGCGAGGCCGAGGCGATCCGCGAGGGCGACGCCGGCCAGCCGGTGATCTCGGCGCTGAGCGCCGGCAACCTGTTCGGCGAGATGGCCATCATGCGGGACCAGCCGCGAGCCGCGACGGTGACCGCGAAGACCGACGTCAAGCTGCTCGCGCTGGACCGCGACACGTTTCGCGAGCTGATCGCGAAATCACTGGGGATCACCCTGGACTTCGACCAGGTGATCCGCGGCCGCCTCGACGCCCTCGACCGTTGAGCACCGCACCGGCTCCCGCTGCCGCTGCGGGCTTCACGACCAAGGAGTTCCGTCACGCCGTCGGCGGCTTCGCCACCGGCGTGACCGTGATCACCACGCGCGGCGAAGAGCACGCGTACGGCATGACTGCGAACGCATTCTCGTCGGTGTCGCTGGACCCCCCGCTGGTGCTCGTCTGCGTGATCGCGAACTCCGAGGGCAGCAAGCACATCGCGAGCAACCAGTGCTTCGCCGTCAACGTCCTCGGCTCGGTGCAGGAGCCGCTCTCGCGCTACTTCGCGAACCGCGAGCGCCCGAAGGGACGCGACGCGTTCCGCGATGTTCCGCACCGCGTCTCGACGACCGGGTCGCCGATCATCGACGGCGCGGTCGCGTATCTCGACTGCCTCCTGCACGCGGCGCACGTGGCCGGTGACCACGACATCTTCATCGGCGAGGTGGTTGAGCTCGGGCTCGATGCGGAGTCCGAGCCGCTGCTGTTCCACGGCGGGCGCTACCGGCTCGCCGTCGACGCGACATAGCGCCGGCCCGCAGTCAGGCGGGGATGCCGGCGGCCTCGGAAAGCGCGCGAGCGTAGTCCAGGCCGGTCTTCGGCCGCTGGGCCGGGTCCTTGCGCATGGCGAGCAGGAGCGCCTCGCCGAAGCCCGCCGGGACGTCGCCGCGACCTTCGCATGGATCGGACGGCTCGTCCTGGAGGTGCGCCCAGAGGACGCGCATCCCGGGGCGGTCGGAGAACGGCGCGCGGCCGCGCGCACACTCGAACATGACGCAACCGAGCGCGTAGATGTCGGCGGCCTCGGTGACCGGATCACCGCGGATCTGCTCCGGCGACATGTAGTCCATCGAGCCGAGCGCCTGGCCGGGCAGCGTCAGCACGGTGCCCCGCGTGTCCTTTGCGAGGCCGAAGTCGGTGATGTGAGCGCCGCCGTCCAGGTCGAACAGGATGTTCTGGGGCTTGACGTCGCGATGGACCATCCCTGCGGCCCACAGCGCGCCGAGCCCGTCGGCGACCTCCGAGCACAGGCGCACCATCGTCGCCACGTCGAGCCGGCCGTCGCGGACCAGCCTGTCGTGCAGCGTGCCGCCCTCGATGAAGCGCTCGGTCAGGTACGGCAGCCCGTCGTGTTCGCCGGTGTCGGTCACCGGCACGACGTGCGGGTTGTCGATCGTCCGCGCGATCCGAGCCTCGCGAAGAAAACGCGCCCGGAACGTGTCGTCGCGCCGCGTAGTCCTCCTTGACGAGCTTCAGCGCGACGCGCGTACCGTCGCCGGCGGTCGCGCAGTACACGACGCCCATGCCGCCGACGCCGAGCACCTCGTCGAGCCGGTACTGGCCGATGCTCGAGCCGAGCCGGTCTTCGGGCTTGTCTCCAAAGCTGCTCATCCCGCGTCTCCTCAGGATAGGCGAACCGGCGCGAACCATGTCTTCATTCGATGGTCCGGCCGAGTGTAGACTGCGCACGTTTCTGCCAACGATGCGTAGGCGAGGACTGGAAGTGCCCGATGCCGGCCAAACCGTGACGAGCTGCGATGTCGTGATCCTCGGGGGTGGGCTCGCCGGTCTGACCCTCGCGATACAGCTCAGGCAGGCGCGCCCGGAGACGACCGTCCTGGTCGCCGACAAGCGCGCCGCGCTGGCGCCCGAGGCAGCGTTCAAGGTCGGCGAGTCGACCGTCGAGGTCTCCTCGCGCTATCTCGCCGACGTGCTCGGGCTCAGGCAGTACCTGGACACCGAGCACCTCCACAAGTTCGGTCTGCGCTGGTGGTTCCCGGCGGGCGACAACCGCGACCTCGCCGAGCGCGTCGAGCGCGGCATCAACCGGCCGCTCGACCACCCGAGCTATCAGCTCGACCGCGGACGCCTCGAGAACCACCTCACCGAGCTCGCCCGCACCCTGGGCGTCGAGTTGTTGGGCGGCGCCAGCGTGGAGGACGTCGACCTCAGCTCGGTCCCGCACCGCGTGACGCTGACCCGCGACGGCGAGACGTCCACGATCGAGGCGACCTGGGTCGTCGACGCCGCCGGGCGGGCGTCGATCCTGAAGCGCAAGCTCGGAGCTGTTCGAAAGCAACGGACACGGCGTCAACTCGTCGTGGTTCCGCCTCGCCGGTGGGCTCGACATCGAGGACTGGGTCGATCCGTCGGACGACGAGTTCTTCGGGCGCATGTCCGAGCGCGGGCTGCGGCGCTACAGCACGAACCACCTGTGCGGCAAGGGCTATTGGGTCTGGCTGATCCCGCTCTCCTCGGGTCCGATCTCGATCGGCATCGTCGCCGACCCCGAGTTTCACCCATGGGAGCAGATCAACACGCTCGACGGCGCGCTCGACTGGATCCGTGAGCACGAGCCGCGTCTCGCCCAGGACCTCGACACGCGCCGGGACGAGATCCAGGACTTCCTCAAGGTCGAGCACTTCTCCTACGGTTGCCGGCAGTCGTTCTCCGGGGCCGACCGCTGGTGCCTGGTCGGCGAGGCGGGCCCATTCCTCGATCCGTTCTACTCGCCGGGGTCCGACTTCATCGCGATCTCCAACACGATGACCACCGACCTGATCACGCGCGACCTCGACGGCGAGGACGTGACCGAGCGCGCAAAGGCGCACAACGACCTGTACCTCGACACCTACAAGGTCTGCCTGACCCAGTACGAGGGGCAGTACCGCTTCTGGGGCAACCCCATGGTCATGACCATGAAGATCTGCGCCAACAACATCCTGTACTGGGGAACGGTCGGCCTGCTCTTCTTCCACGACAAGTACACCGACGTGGAGTTCATGGCCGCCGTGCGGCCCGACCTCGAGCGGATCTGGGCGATCACGCGCGTGCTGGAGGCGATGTACCGCGACTGGGACGAGCTCGAGTCACGCGAGTGGCGGCGAGCCATTGTGCCGACGTCGGCGTTTCCGGCGATGTTCGAGCGGCACGTCGACATGGCGGGTGGCTTCGACGACGCGACGCTGAAGGCGAAGCTCGCGTC
This sequence comes from uncultured Actinomycetes bacterium, assembly GCA_963721255.1. Taxonomy (GTDB): domain Bacteria; phylum Actinomycetota; class Thermoleophilia; order Solirubrobacterales; family Solirubrobacteraceae; genus F1-60-MAGs163. Next base: position 148,212 of record CAVRIM010000004.1, on the reverse strand, counting down.
GACGGCCGAGCTGATGGAGGCGCTCGCGGTGGTCATGTTCCATCGCGCAGCACAGAACCTCGGTGATGCAGCTCCTGCAGCGGACGTGAAGATCAACCCGTATGCCGTGGGCCTCGACCCGGGCCGCTGGGAGGCGGACGGCCTCTTCGGCGGCGACGGCATGACGCTGACGGATGCGCTCGCGTCGGACGCGGCCGGAATCGCGAACCTCTACATGGAGGCCGTCGCACAGCCCGCATGAGCGGTCCTCCGACGCGTTAGGGTCTCTCCGACCTGCACGCCCGATGCCGTCAGGAGATCAGGTGACCACCGATCAGCAGCCACAAGCCAGCTACGACGTCGCGATCCTCGGAGGTGGGCTCGCCGGGTTGACGCTCGCGCTGCAGTTGAAGCGCGAGCGCCCCGAGACGAGCATCTTCGTCGCTGAGAAGCGCGTCGGACCGGCGCCGGAGGCCGCGTTCAAGGTCGGCGAGTCGACGCAGGAGCTGTCGAGCAACTACTTCGGCGAGGTCCTCGGGCTCCAGGAGCACCTCGTCAACGACGAGGTGCTCAAGTGCGGGTTGCGGTTCTGGTTCCCCGCCGGCGACAACAGCGACATCACTCAGCGCGTCGAGCGTGGGCCGGCGGGGCACGCGCCGATCCCGAGCTATCAGCTCGATCGCGGGCGCTTCGAGAACTTTCTTGCCGAGCGCGTGGCGGAGGCGGGCGTCGACCTGTTCGCGGGCACTCGCATCCAGGACGTCGACGTCTCGGTCGACCCGCACACGATCACGATGACGCGAGGTGAGGAGACGCTCGGCACGACGGCGCGCTGGGTGGTCGACGCCGGTGGGCGGGCGTTCATCCTCAAGAAGAAGCTCGGCCTGCTCGAGGACAACGGGCACGTCGTCAACTCGTCCTGGCTGCGGCTTTCCGGCGGCCTCGACATCGAGGACTGGGCCGACCCGGCCGACGCCGAGTGGTTCGGGCGGATGTCCGAGCGCGGCCTGCGCAGGACGAGCACGAACCACCTCTGCGGCAAGGGCTACTGGGCCTGGATGATCCCGCTCTCCTCGGGCGCGATCTCGATCGGCATCGTCGCGGACCCGGACTTCCACCCGTGGGAGGAGATGAACACGCTCGACGGCGCAATCGAGTGGATGCGCACCCACGAGCCGCAGCTCGCCGAGTCGCTCGACGGGCGCCGCGACGAGATCGAGGACTTCCTCAAGGTCCAGGACTTCTCGTACGGCTGCAAGCAGGTCTTCGACGGCGCGCGCCGCTGGTGCCTGACCGGCGAGGCCGGGCCGTTCCTCGACCCGTTCTACTCGCCGGGGTCGGACTGGATCGCGCTCGCTAACACGTTCGTGACCGATCTCGTCACGCGTGAGCTTGACGGCGAGGACGTCACCGAGCGGGCCGCCGCGCACGACGACTTCTTCCTCGGGGCCTATCGCACACACCTGACGTTCTACGAGGGCCAGTACGTCTTCTGGGACAACCCGGCCGTGATGAACGTGAAGATCGGCGGCAACAACATCCTCTACTGGGGCTGCAACTCGCTGCTGTTCTTCCAGCGCAAGCTCGCCGACATCGACTTCATGGCGGCCGTGCGCCCCGACGTCGAGCGGATCTGGTGGCTCAACCGACGGCTCGAGGGCATGTACCGCGAGTGGAACGAGCTCGAGTCCGGCGAGTGGCGCCGCGCGATGGTCGGCAGCGCGAAGTTCCCGGCGATGTTCGACCGCCACAAGCGGATGAACATGGCCTTTGACGAGGACGGGCTGAAGGCGGAGCTCGCCTCCAACGCCGCGCTGATGGAGGCGTACACGGTGCTCGCGTTCTCGCGGGCCGCGAAGGCGCTCGGCGACCGTGCGCCCGCCCAGGACGTGAAGATCAACCCGTACGCGGTGAGCCTCGATCCCGATCGGTGGGAGGCAGACGGCCTCTTCAACGGCGAGGGCATGTCGTTGCTCGAGGCGCGCGAGACCCCGGCAGCCGGGATGGAGACGGTGCTCATGGAGGTCATCGCGACGCCGGCGTGAACCATCCGGGCCGTAGCCGTGAGCTACCGCGGCGCGCGTCTTGACCCCTCGCCGCCGGCGCCGCTAAGCTCGGATTTCGGTCCTAGGGGAGGAGTCCAGGAATGGCACTGAGAGGCGATTCGATCGAACGCGGCTCCATCGTGGCGGGCTACCGCATCGACGAGATGATCGGTCGCGGCGGGATGGGTGTCGTGTACCGCGCGACGAATGTCGCGCTGCACCGGATCTACGCGCTGAAGGTCCTGGCCCCCGAGCTGGCCGAGGACGAGCAGTTCCGCGAGCGCTTCAAGCGCGAGACGCGGATCGCCGCATCGCTGCATCACCCGAACATCGTCGGAATCCACAATGCCGGCGAGCACGAGGACCTTCTGTTCTTCGTGATGGACTATGTGACCGGCACGGACCTGCACGAGATCCTCCTCAAGCAGGGAGCGCTCGAACCCAACCGGGCCGTCGACCTGCTCGAGCCGTGCGCCTCCGCGCTCGACGCCGCGCACGCCCGCGGCCTCGTGCACCGGGACGTCAAGCCGGCGAACATCCTGATCACCGTGAAGGATGGCGAGGAGCACGCGTACCTCACGGACTTCGGGCTCGCGAAGAGGTTCGACGCGGCCTCGGCGATGACCGCGCAGGGGCTGATCGTCGGGACCGTCAACTACATGGCGCCGGAGCAGATCGCCGGAACGCGGACCGACGCCCGGACCGACATCTACGGCCTCGGCTGCGTCTTCTTCCAGATGCTGACCGGGAAGGTGCCGTACGAGCGCGAGAACTCGGTCGCGACGCTGTTCGCGCACATCCATGATCCGCCGCCCCCGCTCGACGGCGAGATCATCGAGACGTACCCCGCGTTCGTCCCGGTCCTTGAAAAGGCGATGGCCAAGGAGCCGAGCGACCGCTACTTCTCCGCGGGCGACTTCGCACGCGACGCCGCAGCGGCGCTGAAGGGCGTGCGCCACAGCGCGCCGCCGACGATCGTCGGGACCGGCGAGGCGACGCCGCTCGCCGCACCCGACGAGGCGGCGACCCCGGCCGGCCCGGGCGCGGAGAGCGAGCCGGCGAGCGCAGCGGCCGCGCGGGATGGCGCGGAGACTCGCGCAGCGGCCCCGGAGCCCGTTCGGCCGTTGGAGGCGACGCTGGGCGGGTTCCCATCACCGGCCGCGGACCTCGCCGCACCAGGAGCGGCCGCGGCGGGCCCCGCGGGCACGACCCCAACAAGACGCCGGCGCCGTCGAGGCCTGGGGATCGCGGCGGCCCTGGCGCTGGTCGCCGGCCTGGCCGTCGTCGCCGTGGTCGTGTTGGGCTCGAACGACTCCTCCAAGCCGAAGCCGGCCGGGCAGCCTTTCGAGTCCGCCCAGCGGCCCGTGCCGACGAACCGGGTGACGGGCGGCGGTGCCGCGACCGTCCGGCTCGACGGGAATGTCGCGGCGGTGACCCTCGATGCCGCCGGGCTGCTCAACGGGTCGCCACACGCGATGCACATCCACGCGGGCGGTAAGGGCGAGTGCCCGCCGGCTTCCGCGGCGCGCCTGCACAACGGGCACGCGGCGATCAGCACGAGCAACGGGATCGCGTTCTACGGGCCGCCGCAGGTGGCGCTGACCTCGAGTGGTGACACCACTCCCAAGAGCATCCTCAACTTCCCGCGCTTTCCCACCACGGGGACGATCCGCTACTCGCGCAAGATCACCGTCCCCGCCGGGGTCGCCGCGGCGATCCGCGCGAACAACGCGATCGTGATCGTGCACGGCATCGACTACAACCACAACGGGATCTACGACAACGTCCTGGATCGCAGCGAACTCAAGCGCAGCCTGCCCGGGGAGGCGACCGCGCCGGCGCTCTGCGGCAACCTGGTGGCGACGTCGACCGCGACGGCCGGCTCCGGCCGCTCCGTCACGACGTACGCTGTCGCGCTCCATCCGTCGGTCGCGCTCGCCGCGACGCCGGGGGAGGATCGGTTCGCACTGCTGTGCCACCTGCTCGGGATCACACTCTGATCCGCCCCCTCGTCACGCGGGAGACGGCGATCGTCGCCTTCATCCACGGATGGATCGTGCAGAAGTAGTGGATCGTCCCGGGCGCCGTGAGCCCGATCGAGAACGTCGCGCCCGGTCGCATCAGCCGCGAGGACGTGAACCGCGGGCCGCTCACATACGTCACGTTGTGCGGCGAGCTGTCGTCGTTCATCCAGACGACCCGCTGCCCCACGTTGGCGTGGACGGCGGCGGGGGTGAATTCCAGCGTCTTCATCAAGACCTGCACCGGTCCGCTCGACCCACGGGTGACGGGCGCCGGGTGCGCCCGGGTGCCGCACCCAGCGGCCAGGAGCGCAACGGCGACGAGAGCCGGCAGCAAAGGTCGGGAGGCCCTCAGGCTCCGCGAGCGGGCGGGCGTGCGCGACGCTCGTTCGCCAATGGAGGCGTGTGGAGGTCTCATCACGCGCTATGTCCTGCTTGACGAGCTTCAGCGCGACCGACGGCACGTCGGTGGCGAAGCGTTTCGGCTCGGGGCGCCAGCATATCCCGCCTGTCGCCACGCCCGCCTTGCGGCAGGTTGATTCGATTGCTTCTTCCGCGAAGTTGACGTGACTCTCCCGATTCACGAGAATCGCGCCGTGATACCGGTGTTCGGGCGCATGTGCGCGTCAACAGGCTCGAGCGTATTCGTCCGTAGGGGCGCATGACGGCGATCGGGACGTTGCGCATCGCGCAGGGCGACGGCGCGGAGCGCACGTTCGAGCTGGTGTCGGACGTCGTGCTCGGCCGCGACACGGGCGCCGACGTCGTCCTCACCGATCCCAGCGGCGAGGTCTCCCGACGGCACGCGCGGATCGTGATCCGTGGCACGGAGGCCGTGCTCGAGGACCTCGGCTCCAGCAACGGCACGTTCGTGAACGGCGAGCGCCTCGACGGGCCCTACGCGCTGCGCGCCGGCGACAAGGTCGAGCTCGGCGGGTGCACGCTCGAGTTCGTGCCCGCCCCCGCACCCGCCGCGGCGCGCTCCGGAAGCGAGCGGCGAAGGCGCGCTGACGATCGTCAGCGGGTGGGGCGCGGGCGAGTCGACGACGCTGCACGGCAGTGCGACGATCGGCCGTGACGAGGGAAGCGACCTGCGGGTGATCGACTCCGAGGTCTCCCGGCGCCACGCGAAGGTCACGGTGCAGGACGGCAAGGCCTGGATCGACGACCTCCACTCGACGAACGGCACGTACATCAACGGTGAGCGCGTCGGTGGAGCACGAGAACCTTGTCGGCGGCGACCGGATCCAGATCGGCATGGCGATGATCGAGCTGACGCTGCCGGTCGACGACCGAGCCCACAGGTCGCTCGCCGGCGGCCGGGCGAGCCGCCGGACATCGTGGGCGAGGTCCCGCGCGGCGAGCAGCTCACGAGCCTGCACAGGCGGCCCGGACTGCCCCCGCAACCCTCCCGGGTTCGCGAGGTGTTCAGCCAGCCCGTGGCGCTGCTCGCCGCGGAATCGGGCAACCGCAAGTGGTGGACGCTCGCGGCGGTCGTCGTCTGCTCGTTCATGCTGCTGCTCGACGTGACGATCGTGGCCGTGGCGCGGCCGTCGATCGCGGACGCGCTGAATCCGTCGTTCGAGGAGCTGCAGTGGGTGGTCGACGCGTACACGCTGACCCTCTCCGTGGCGCTGCTCACGGCGGGCTCGCTGGGCGACATCTTCGGGCACAAACGCCTGCTCGTGATCGGGCTGGTCATCTTCACCGTCGCCTCGGTCGCGTGCGCCCAGGCACCCGACGCCGTGTTCCTGGACATCGCCCGCGCGGTGCAGGGCATCGGTGCCGCGGTCATGTTCGCGACCGCGCTCGCGTTGATCGTGCAGGAGTTCCCGCCGCAGGAGCGCGGCGTGGCATATGCCGCGTTCGGCGCTGCGAGCGGCGTCGCGGTCGCGCTCGGGCCGATCGTCGGCGGCCTGCTCACCGACGCCTTCGGCTGGGAGGCCGTCTTCTACGTCAACCTCCCGATCGGGATCGTCACTTCATCGTCATCCAGCGAAAGCTCGTGAACATCCCCGGCCGCCCGACGCGGGTCGACTTCCCCGGCGTCGTGACGTTCTCCGGCGCGATGTTCCTGGCGATCTACGCGACGATCCGCGGCAACACCGCGGGCTGGACCAGCCCGCTGATCCTCGGATGCTTTGGCGGGTCGGTCGTCCTCTTCATCGCCTTCATCGTCATCGAGACGCGCCGCAGACAGCCGATGCTCGACCTCAGCCTGTTCCGGAACCGCACGTTCGTCGGCGCGAACTCGGCCGCGTTCACGATGTCGTTCGCGTCGATCACGCTCCTGTTCTTCCTGACGGTCTGGTTCCAGTCGATCCTCGGGTACTCGCCGATCGGCGCCGGCCTGCGCCTCGTCGTCTTCACCGGGGCTGCGCTGTCCGTCGCACCCATCGCCGGCGCGATCGCGGAGAAGGTGTCCCCGCGGATCACCCTGACGTTCGGCCTCGTGCTGATCGCCGCGGGCTCGCTGTCCATGACGTTCGTGCTGGACTCGAGCTCGACCTGGACGGCGATCATCCCCGGGATGATCCTCGGCGGATGGGGGACCGGGATCGTGAACCCGATCATGGCCGCGGCGTCGCTCGGCGTGGTCCCGCCGTCACAGGGCGGCATCGCCTCGGGCATCAACAACACCTTCCGCGAGGTGGGGCAGACAGCCGGGATCGCCGTACTGGGGACCCTGCTCCAGCACAGCGTGCGCACGGACGTCCAGTCTTCGCTGGCTGGGACGACGCTGGGCGGGAACACCACCGATATCGCGGACGCGATCTCGGGCGGACTCACGCAGAGTGTCGCCGCCACCGTGCCCGACGAGAGCACGCGCCTCGCGCTCATCGACGCCGCACACGTGAGCTATGTGGCAGGCCTACAGGAGATCCTCATCGTGGCCGGTGCCGTCGCCCTGATCGGGGCGATCTCGACGGTCGTGCTCATCCGTGGGGAGGATCTGAAGTTCCCCACGGAGGGCGCCGGGCACTGACGGCCGCGCGGCCACCCGGACCACCCTCCATATCAGTAGCCGACGAGGCCGCTGACGCCCACCGGCATGTTCGACGGCGTCTGGCCCATGAGGGTGAGGTCGCCTGAGCTGGTCACCCTGTACTCGTCGATCCGGCTCTTGTCCTGGCCCATGACGAACGGGTTGAGCACGTACAGGTACTTATCGTCCTCGCTGAGGACCGCGTCCGTCTTGGCGAACTCGGAGCTCGACTGGCTGTTGACGCCGAGCTCGGTCAGCGTGCCGTCGGCCGCCAGCGAATAGCGCGCGACGCTCGAGCCGCCCGGCGCACCGCCACCCGTGTTGACAACGAACACGAACTTGCCGTCCTTCGTGATCACGACCCAGCACGGCGCCGTGCCGCCGGAGGGCTGCGTCGAGATCGACGTCAGCGCGCCGCCCGAGAGGCGGTAGCTCCCGGTCTGGCCCGCGCCCGGTGTCAGCTCGGTGACCTGCGACACGACGAGGTTGTTGTGGACCGGGTCGAACGCGAACCCGAAGGGCAGCGCGCTCGACGCGTCATACGCCGTGCCCGCACCCGCCGCGCCGCTCGCGGAGACCGGGAACGTGTTGAGCGACTTCGCGCCGGCGGGCTTCATCGGGTTGCCGAACAGCGACACCACGAGCGTGGAGCCCGTGTTGTCGAAGCCGACCTGACGCGCGAGCGTCGGGACCTTCCCGCCGACCAGCGGCTGGTTGGACCCGGATATCGGCGTCATGGCGCCCGTGTCCGAGAACGTGTAGCCGGCGATGTTGAGGCTGTTGGAGTTGAGCACGTACAGCAGATGCCCACGGACCGTGAGGCTGTTCGGGAACTTGCCGCCCGAGCTGACTGTGCTGCCTCGCTCCAGGCCGCTCGGCGTGACGCGGAACGAGGTGACCGTGTCACTCCCGGCGTTGACGGCGAACACCAGCTTGCGGTCCTTCGTCAGCGCGACCTCACCCTGGGTGTCCAGGATCGGGCAGCCGCCCGGCGGGTCACAGCCCGGCTGCGGCTGCAGACCGCCCTTGCCGCCGGTGGAGATCGACTGGACCTGCGTCAGCTTGCCGTCGGACGCGCGCGCGAAAGCGATCACCGAGTTCCCGGCGGCGCCGTTGGACTCGGTGTACACCATCCCGGCGGCGCCGGACGCGCTCCCGGCACCCGTGGCCGGGACGGCGGCACTGGTGGTCGACGTGGTGCTGTCGCCGTTGTTCTTGCCGATGAGATATGCGCCGACCAGCGCGGCGGCGACGAGCAGCACGGCGATCAGCGCCGGCAGCGCGCGGCGGCGGGCCCCGGACTCCGGGTGCGCGGCGGCGGCCGGCTGCGGGGCCGGGGCTGCAGATGGCGTGACCGGTGGGGGCGGGGCAGCAGCGGCACCCTCTGGGCGTGCCCCGATCACGGTCTCGCCGACCTGCGTCGCCGCGGCCTCGTAGCGCAACACCGTCTCGCCGACCTGCACCTCGTCCCCCGGTGCGAGCAGTCGCGGCCCGGTGATCGTCCGGCCGTTGACGAGCGTCCCGTTGGTCGAGCCGAGATCCTCGATCAGGAGCCGGCCGTCCTCACCCCGGTAGAAGCGGGCGTGGCGGCGAGAGATCTCCGAGTCGCCGCGGAGATTGCCCATGCCGCTCTCGCCGCGCCCGACCACGAATTCGTGGTCGACCTCGAAGGTGCTGCCCGCTGCCGCCCCGCTGACGACGACGATGCGTTCGTGCGACATCCTGAGTGACTCTACGCAGGCACGGACGGGGGTGCAAACCGAGCGCCCGCTCGTCGGCGTTGGCGTGATCGTGAGAGACGAAAAGAAGGAGCCAGAACGGATCCAAGAGCGCTGTCACACGACGGTCGGCTGATGCGTGGTGTGGGGTCCATCGCCACCGACGGCTGGCGGAGGGCGCCGTTGCTGACGGGCTCAGTCTGGCTCGGCACGGTGCGTTTGCCTTGCACGCCGCGGAGTGGGAGGGTCGCTCGACAACCGTCAACGTCTGGAGGCGCGCTCATGCCCAAGTTTCTGTTCGAAGCCTCGTACACCCTCGAGGGCGCGAAGGGCGTCCAGAGTGCCGGCGGCAGCAGTAGGCGTGACGCGGTGGCCAAGGTCGCCGAGAGCGTTGGGGGCAAGCTCGAGAGCTTCTACTTCGCCTTCGGCGACAACGATGCGTACGTGGTCGTCGATCTTCCCGACAACGAGAGCGCTGCGGCGGTCGCGATCGCCGTCAACACCGGTGGTGGCGCGACGGTGAAGACGGTCGTGCTGTTGACACCGGAGGAGATCGACGCCGCCGCCAAGCGCTCGGTCGAATACCGCCCACCCGGAAGCTGAGCCGCAGTCCCCCCATACGTCCTCGGCGTCGTGGAGTTCGACGCCGACTCGAGCGCCACAAAGGAGTTGCCATGACTGCTGCCACAAGGGCCCCGATCCCCTACGAGGTGCTGCCTGAGGTTCCATCGTTCACGTTGACGAGTGCTGATGTCGCGGACGGGCGGCCGCTATCGCCGCCGCAGGTTTCCGGCGTCATGGGCGCCGGGGGGCAGGACATCTCCCCGCAGCTGTCCTGGTCGGGGTTCCCGGCGCAGACCAAGAGCTTCGCGGTGACGTGCTTCGATCCTGACGCACCGACCGGGAGCGGCTTCTGGCACTGGGCCGTGGCCGACATCCCAGCCGAGGTCACCGAACTCCCGGTAGGCGCCGGAGGCCCGGACAGCCCCGGCCTACCTGCCGCGGCGATCACCTTGCGAGGCGATGCCGGCGCCGCACGCTACATCGGTGCGGCACCGCCGGCCGGTCACGGTCCGCACCGCTACGTGTTCGCCGTCCACGCGGTCGACGTCGAGCGACTCGGCATCGACCCGGACGCCACACCGGCCCTGATGGGATTTCACATGTTCGGTCACACCCTGGCCCGCGCGACACTCATTCCCACCTACGAGACCTGAACCCCTCGCGCCCTCACCCCTGAGGAGCGATGGAGCCAACTGCCCGTTCCGACTGCTCCGCGGTCACGACTGTCACTGGAACGCCGAGCCGCTCGATCCGGTGCGCGAGATCCAGATGCAGCCAGCGCGAGATGCGCGCCGGCAGCGTCGAGACAATCACCTCGTCAATGCGCTCCTGCCCGAACAGTTCTCGAACGGCCTCGAACGGGTCCGTCGGCCCGACGAGGCCGTGGACGTGGGAACCCGCTGCCCGGTCGAGCAACGGGATTGCGAGCTCAAGCGTCGCGTGCGCCTCGTTGGTCTCGGGATCCCAATACGGCCGCGGAACGAGGAGCGTGAACATGCACGGCCCGCGGTGCGCCCGCGACGCGACGGCAGCGAGCAGCCTGGGCGTGGCGGCGGTGCGGTGAGCGACGATGAGAACGTGCGCCATGGCGGTCTGACCGAGCGTGAACGCTTCGCCGTCAGCGATCATCGGGATAAACCCGCGATCTCCCGTCCAGACCGTGCTCGTGACGCCTTCCTCGCCTGGACGACCGGGTGCTGGGTGGAACACGTGATCTCGGTATTGCCCGCCGAGTCGCCTTGGAACTCGGTGCTTGTGCTGGAGCCCGCTCCCGCCTAGCTGAGTGGCTGCACCTTGATCGTGCGGATCTTCAGTTCCAGCGTGTTGTCCCAGCCGTAGCCCTGATCCTGCAGTCCGCCGGTGATCGGTTGCCGTGCCGTGGATGGCAGGATGAAGGTTCCCGGCGTGCTGCCGATCAGCGAGGTCGTGGGCTGGCCGGGGATGAGCACCTCGCCCCGGTCGCTCGGGCACGCCACGGTCGCCGTTCCGGTCGTTCCGCCGTCGGCGAGCCATTGGACGCGCATCGTCTCCCCGGCGCGCTCGAGCTTCGCCGTCCATGTGCCCCCGGACAGCGGGTCGCGGTAGCTGCAGTCGGTCGTGCTGATCGTGGTCACGTTCGTCCAGCTGAGCGGGGCCGAGCCTTCCCACGACGTCGCGCCCCCGGCGTCGCGCGCCTTCGGCTTGGCGACGATCGCCTCGGCACCGAGCACGCCGGTCGCCGAATGCGTCGCGAAGCGCCCCGTCCCGGTTCCCGTGAACGTGACCTCGAAGACCTCGCCGTACGCGCAGATCCGTCGGGCGAGCCGCGTGGCGAGCTGCTGCTCGGCGCCGAACAGGTCACTGCCGGACATGGTCCCCGCAAGCGTCTCCAGCGTCGTGCCGGTCCGCGAATCGGTGAGCGTCAGCGTGTAGCCGAGGTTCTCACCGCGCGACTGCAGGCGCCCCCGGACGACGATGTCGGGGATCACGAAGTTGCGCCTCACCCGCGTTGCCGGATCGAAGTACCTGGACCGCTGGAGCCGGAGCTCCTGCTGGACGAGGACGCGGTCAGCGGAGTTGGCGACCTCGCTCGTGCGGCACGGGGTGCTCACAAGGTCGGTCTCGAGCATCGCCGTCAGCCCGCGGTTGAAGACGCTCAAGTCCCCGGTCGCTCCGGAGAAGTTCTCGACCGAGAACGCGATCCGCCCGGGCGTGATCGCGCCGCTCTCCTGCGAGTGGGCCGCCCGTGCGTACGGGGCGGCCGCCGCGGCGCGCCTCGCCGCGGGCTTGGAGATCCGCAGCCCGCGCCGTCGCTGTCCTGCCGCGACCGACACCGGGACGATCGTGCTCAGCGCCGCGCTCGCGTGCCCGTGCCGCGGGGTGATGTTCACGTCCAGGAGGTACCCGCCGGGCGGCAGCGGCAGCCGGAACGCCCCGGACGCGCTCACCGTCGCCGTCGCGGCCAACCGGGCGCCACCGAGCTCGATCGCCCGGATCTCGGTTGCCGCGCGCGAGGCGGACGGCACCTTGCCGGCGACCGTGCCGATGACGCTCGGCGTCGCCGCTCCGGCCGGTGCCGCGACCAGAACGCCCGCGAGCATGGCGAGCACCGCGATCCCGGCGAGCCGGAGACGGTCACCCGGATCGTTTGACATCACCGGAGCCTACGCTTTGCCGCGGCTTTCGGCGGACTCCGTCTGGGGGAAACCCGCGATGCGGGGAGCGCGGAGGCACGTGATCCTTGCTCGGTTCCCCAGAGGAGGTCCCCGATGCAGCGCCCGTCGTCTCGCATCCTCGTGAGCGTGACTGTGATTCTGGCAGCACCGCTCGCCGCCTGCGGCGGGAGCGACAAGCTCTCCGAGGAGCAGATCATCGCTCAGGTTCGCCCAAGTGTCGTGCAGATCACAGGCCGCGTTGGTGACAGCACATCGTCGGGTACGGGCGTCGTGATCGACGCCAAGCGTGGCTACGTGCTCACGAACGCGCACGTGATCGCCGGTGCGTCCGCATTGCGTGCGAAGGCCGGGGACCGGGCGGCGACGGAGGGCCCGGCGCGCGTGGTTGCCCAGGCACCGTGCGAGGATCTCGCGGTCATCGCCTTCAGTGAGCGGACCCCGGGGCTCAAGGCGCTCGCGCTCGGCGACTCGTCGAAGGTCAAGCTCGGGCAGCACGTGACGGCGCTGGGCTATCCGGTGTCGTTCGAGAATCCCGAACAGCAGCGTGTCGTCGCGACCGACGGGACCGTCTCCTCGACCGACGTGGCGGCTGAGCCCGACCCGTCGTTGCCGCGGTATGCGTCGACGATCCAGCATCAGGCGCCGGTGAACCCGGGCAACTCGGGCGGCGCGCTCGTCGACGACGACGGCAAGCTCGTCGGCATCAACACGCTCGCGAACACCGAGCAGAACAACCGCGCGGTGCAGGGCCAGTACTACGCGATCTCGATCAACCACGCCAAGCGGTTCCTGCCGTCGTTGACAGCCGGGAAGGACAGTGCCTACATCGGCTGGAGCCTTGCGCCGCTTGCGAGCGTGCCGGTGGCCGATGTGTTCGCGAGCGACCCGGACTGGAAGGCCAGTGGGCGCGCGCGGCTCGGCGCGGAGACGCAGGCGACGCTCGAGCGATCCGGAATCGACGGGATGTTCGTTCTGGGAAGCGATACCGGCTCCACGGCGCAGAAGGCGAACATCATCTTCGGTGACCTCGTGACGAGCATCGAGGGCGCGAGCGTGACGTCGATGAAGGACGCCTGCGACATTCTCGAGTCAAAGACTTCGGGTGACCGGGTGAAGGTTCGCGGGCGTTACCTGAACAGCGCCAAGGACGCCGGACAGGTGCTGAACCGCTGGTCGGCCGAACTCATGGTTCGCTGACGGCGGCGGCCATCCCGGGGCGGCTCAGCGCTTGAGCGTGAGCTGTGCGCTGACGACCCGCTGTGCCGTTCCGCTCCCGACGGTGCTGTTGGCCCACACCTTGACCTTCCGGTGCTTGCGCAGCAGCCGACGGCCCGTCGTGCCGAGCTTGACCTTGACGCTCTTGGTCTTGCCGGCGGCGATCTTGAAGCGGGCGCTGCCGTAGGTGACGGTCTTGGCGCGCGGCCGCCGCCCCCGGGGCCTTGGCGTTCTGGAGCCGCAGGAGTCCGGCGCACTCCTGCACGAGCCTGCAGATGAGCGGCACCAGCGCCGCGTTGTTTCGTACCAGCGCCGATCTGTGCGGCGAGCCTGACGCTGTTGCTCAGGTTCAGCTCCCAGTCGGCGTTGAAGAGCACGGCGTAGTTCCCCGGGCCGCCGGGCATGCAGTAGGTGTTGCCGAGCTGCACCGCCGGCCAGCAGGCGCCGCCCGTCGAGGTGCTGCCGATCCCGCTCACCGTGGGGGCGGCCGGAATCGGCACGCCGGGCTCCAGGATGGACAGCGCGAGGTTGTCGAACAGGTCCTGGTTGCTCTGGAAGTCGCGCACGTGCTCGACCGGCTCGTTGAGCGTGACCTCCGTGATCGAGTTCGGAGCCGGGGTGAACGTGGGTCCCGAAGCACGCCACACGCAGCACAGGAGTTGCTGGCCGATCGGCTTGTTGCGGTCCACCTGCGCACGCCCGACCGCGAACTGCATCAGGCCCGTGGTCCTGCCCACGCGGACCCTGGCGCGGGTGATCACGCCCACCCCCTCCGGCACGATGTGGTTCTCGGTGCTGCTGATCGTGCTGTACCAGGTGCAGGTGGTCTGGTAGGTCGGGACGCCGTAGATCGGCAGGGTGGTGCAGTCGACCATGCGATCGTCGGGGACGCGGCTCAGGTTCGTGCCGATCGTCGTGGTGGCGCCGGCCTGTGCGGGGACCAGCGGGACCAGGGCGAGCGCCGCGACGAGGAGCAGGATGCGCACGTATCGAGCCTCCCACGTCGGCTTCGTCAGTCCGTTCCGGACAGTGCGAACCAGAACGCCTGCGTTCCTGACCTGCCCAGCACGCGGTACCGCTGCGGGGCGGTGATCCGGAACCCTTCGACCGTCGTGAGGCTCGGCTTTGCCATCCACTTGGCGATGATGCGCCTTGCCTTCGCGCAGGACATCCCGAGCACGCGGATCCCCCTGGCCGCCGTGCCGAGCTGACCTTGTACGTCGGCGTTGCACGCCGTCATCGTGTACTCGGGACGGCCGAAGCAGTTCTTTGTGCACGACCAGCGGCGACGCGCGGAGCTGTAGGTCCAGCGTTCGCTGTGGGACTTGCCGTCGCTTGCGTGCGTCGCCTTCACAGATGCCGTGATGTAGGCGGCCTTCCCGCGGGGCGCGTCATCGTGACCGTGTCCGCGGCGATCGTCTGCAGGCGCGCGAAGCTCAGCGGCCGTGTGCTCGACTGCCGCAGGATCACGAGCTCCTCGCCGGCGGAGGGGGTGATGAGGTTGCGCGCCGCGACCTCGACGCGGCCGTCGGCGCGGTCGAGGTCTCCGACCCACGCCGCGCGCAGCCCGCTCTCGCGGCTCCCGGGACTGGGGCCCCAGATCGGCTTGAGACTCGCGCGCACGAGCTGCCCCTTGCACGGAGTTGCAGACCATCAGCTCGGTCACCGGCGTTGCGGCTCCGTCGAAGTTGAAGACGTCGACGAGCTCCTTCGCGCGGTCCGTGTCGAGGTTGATCCTCGTCGATCGTGTGACGATCGGTCTCGGGGACCTGGCACGGCAGCGCCACGGCACTCGCCGCCGCCGGCGCGGCGACGGCAATCAACAGGGCCAGAGGCAGGCGCGGGTGAAACGGGACACGCAACTCGTCGTCATGAACAGATCTCCACTGGTGGGGTGACTCCCACCGTAGGTCGCCACCCGCCGTGCTTCATCCGTGCCGCACCGCAGTGCAGTTGCAGGTTTTCGCCGCAGTATCGGCGTTCGCAGGACGGGAGAATCCGTTCCATGAGGATCCCCACGAGCTCACAGCTGTGCCGGTCCGGCGGCGTCGCGCTGGTTCGCCGCTCTCGCCCTGATCGGCGCGGGGACGTCGCCGTCATCGGCCACCGCCGCATCGTCAGCGGACCTGCTGTCGTCGCGGGACGCCGACAGCTTCGCGCGTCTCGCAGCGCTCGCTTGGCGGCCCGGTTGGTGTCGCGGTCTCGCCGCTCGGCCGGGGACAGCGAGTCGAAGCGCTGGGTTCGCTGCGCTCGGCGGTCGCGTGGTCGACGAGCAAGGTGCCGATAGCGATGGCCGTGATCGCCGCCGGCCAAGGGCGGGCACAGCGGCAGGACCTCGTCCAGGCGATCACCGCGTCGGATAACGCAGCGGCGGAGCGCCTCTGGCGCAGCCTCGGGAGTGGCCGGACAGCCGCCCGGGCCGCCGACGCCCAGCTTCGTGCCGCGGGCGACCGGCAGACGCGCATCGAGTCGCGGCGGCTGCGTGCTGCGTTCACGCCCTTCGGGCAGACGACCTGGACCCTCGGGAACCAGGCGCGATTCACGGCCGGGATGAGCTGCACCACCGCCGGAAGGCAGGTACTCCGCCTGATGGGCCAGGTCGTCGCGGGCCAGCGCTGGGGTCTGGGCGCCGCAGGTGTCGCCGCACAGCTCAAGGGCGGGTGGGGTCCCGGAACGCTGCCGGGGGTGAACGGCGGCTACATCGACCGCCAGATGGGCGTCATCACCGTGCAGGACCGGCAGCTGGCCGTGACGCTCGCCTCACGTCCGGCCAGCGGCAGCCACGACACCGGCCTGCGCAACCTCACGACCCTCGCGCGCTGGGTCGTCGGTCACGTCGATGTCCGCCGCCTCAGCACGCGGGCGCGCTGCTGAACTCCGGCCTCAGCGACGGGTCAGGCGCACGTACGCGTCGTTCCCGCCCCTGCAGACCCACGTGCGCGAACTCCTGCGCGTGCAGTACATGCGATATGAGCGATGCGTCACGGGCGAGTACACGTAAGGGTTGCGCTTGCCCTGGGCGAACGCGCGAGCGACGTTGAACCCGAACGGGCAGGTCGTGACCGAGTTCACCGCGACGTAGTAGCCGCTCCGGGAGCCGCAGCCACGAACGTAGGCCTGCGCGGTCGGTGCCGCAGCGCCCACGACGACGAGTGCGAGCACGACGAGACTGAGAGCGAGATTCCTTGGCATGGTTCCCCCTTAAAGGTGACCGGACGCTGTCCGGTCCGGTCGGTCCCTACGCACGATGACGCTTGCGGGCGGTCCGCCCATCCGAACCGGCTACGCCCGGGGGTCCGTAGTGCCTACCGTTGGCAGCGGACCGTGACGCGAGTACCTTCGGTCGCATGTCCAGGGTCTTCGCTCTCGTCACGCTCGCTGCCCTCGCGCTCGCCGCACCCGTGCTGGCCGGTTGCGGCTCAAGTGATGGGAACCGCGACTCGACGAGTGGTTCCAGTAACCAGCAGACTCTCGACCGCGGCGCGCTGGTCGCAAAGGCCGACGCGATCTGCGCGACCTATCGCAGCAAGTTCCTGGACATCGAGTTGCCCAGCGACCTGACCGACCTGACGGGCGTCGGGACGTACGCGGCGGCCTCGCATGACCTCTTCCAGGCAGCGACACGCCGAACTGGCCGCGCTCACGCCCGACGACGCGACCAAGCCGCAGTGGGACGCGTTCGTCGTCGCCGACCAGGGGAACACTGACGTGATCGGACGGTTGGAGGCCGCGGCCAAGACCAAGGTCGTCGCCAAGATCGCGAAGGTCACCGGGGACTCCCAGTCCGTGTTGAAGAAGGCCGTGGCGGCCGCCGACGCCGTCGGCGCGACCGGCTGCGGAAGCGGGCCGGGCTAGGAAAGCAGGAGCGGTGGCGTGGCGCGGCATCCGTAGTCACGAGCGGTGGTGACCCGCGACTCCTACGGTGGTATGCGGGTGATCTCGGGACCACGATGGTTGAGTGTCCCGGACGCTTGGCCGCACCACTGCAATGTTGGCGAGGGCCGTAGCCCTCGGCCTTGTCGTCCTCCTCGCGCTCGTTCTCGCGGCGTCGGCGCTCGGAGCGTTCGGCTATCTCGGCCAGTGGGGCGGCTCGGGAACCGGGAACGGGAAGTTCCAGGCACCGTTCGGGATCGCCACCGACGCGTCGGGGAACGTGTACGTCGCCGACTGTTCGCGTAACGACGTGCAGAAGTTCGACGCGAACGGTGCCTACCTCACGAAGTGGGGCACCGGCGGAACCGGCAACAGCCAGTTCGACTGCGCGCGCGATGTCGCGGTCGACGCCACCGGCGTCTACGTCGTCGACTTCAACAACAACCGGGTCCAGAAATTCGACACGACCGGCGGGTACCTCTCGCAGTTCGACAACAGCGGTGTTCACGGGGTCTTCGATGAACCGGTCGGGATCGCCACGGACGGCACGAACGTCTATGTCGTCGACACGGGGCCGACGAGCTCGCCCACCCCGCGCCTGCAGCGCTTCTCGACCACGGGGACCTGGCAGGCACTGATCGGATCCGGGGGTACCGGGGCCGGCCAGTACGACACGCCGATCGGCGTCACGACCGACACCAGCGGCGCGGTCTACGTCTCCGACCAGGGGAACTCCAGGGTCGTGAAGTTCGACGCGCTCGGGCTGCCGGCGACGGTTGGGGGAGCCCGGGCACCGGCAACGGGCAGTTCGGCGCGCTCCAGCAGGGCCTGGACGCCGACGCCAACAACGATGTCTACGTCGCTGACTGGGAGAACAACCGCATCGAGAAGTTCTCCTCGACCGGGACATTCCTCGGGAAGTGGGGCACGACCGGATCCGGGAACCTGAACTTCAGCGGGCCGATGGACGTGGCCAGCGGCCCCTCGTCCACGCTCTACGTTGCGGACGCGGACAACGACCGCATCGTCAAGTACGGCGAGGGTGCCGATCGCGCTGCCGACGGTCAGCACCGGCGACGGCGACCGGCGTGACCTGGCTCGTCGGGACGCTCAACGGCACGGTCAACCCGCAGGGCACCGCGACGCAGTACCGGTTCGAATACGGCGCGACGACGAGCTACGGGAGCACGACCACGCTCACCGATGCCGGCTCGGGGTCGGCCGATGTCGCGGCCACCGGTGCGCTGACGGGGCTCATGGCCGAGCGGACGTATCACTACCGGCTGGTCGCCGTGCGCGGCGGCTCGGTCGTCGCAACCGGGGAGGACCGGACGTTCACGACGTGGCCGGACCCGGGCGGGTCGGCGGGCTGCGGGCGCGTCGGGCACACCGTCGGCGTCGTCGGTGTCTGTGCCGATCAGCTGACCTACGCCTCCGGGCGCTGGACGGCCAGCGGCAACGTCGTCCTGAACACCGGCGTCGCCGTCAGCGGGGACGTGGTCATCAACGACAGCCTGCAGGAGATCACCTCGTCCTCGAGCGTGACCGTGACCGTGCAGCGAGGGACGCCCGTGACGGTCGGTTCGGGGACCATGGTCGTCGGCGCCGCGGGCGTCAACGACCCGGTCTCCGGGCGCTCCGGCCTGGGCGTGCTGACGATCCAGAGCCCGCTGACGTTCGCCCTGGCCAATGTGCCGTTCGTGCCGCTGCTGTCGAACTACCTCGACACGACCGACGGTGGCGGCGTGATCATCACCGGCCGCCCGTCGTTCGACCTGCTCGGCCCGCTCGCCGGGGCGACGCTGCCCACCGGCAGCTTCTCGGTCGGCATCAACCGGACGAGCTCCAAGCCGTTCAACGTCCTCGGCGGCTCGGTGAAGTGGGACACGATCCAGCTCTCGAGCGCATGGAAGCTCGGGTTCAGCGTGGGCTACGCCGAGGGCCCGCCGTCGCTGTTCACGTTCTCGGGCAAGTTCGAGGCGCCGTTCCTGCCGACCGGCACCGGTGCCGAGGTCTCCGGCGCCTTCAGCAGCGGGCGGCTCGACCAGATCGGGATCAAGATCACCACGCCCGGGGTGCCGCTCGGCACGACCGGGATCATGATGGACACCTTCGGCGGCTCGCTGAAGGGCCTGTCGGGCGGGGAGAACAACCCACTCATCATCAGCGCGCTGGTCGGCGGCGGCTGGACGAAGACCAACGCCCCGGAACCGTTCAACTGGATCCTGCACATCAAGGACGTCACGCTCACGATCAACACCGCGGGATCGGGGACGCTCTCCGGCGAGGTCGACGTCCTCGACGGAGAGGGCCGGCTGGTGAAGGGCACCGCGTCGCTGACGATCCAGATCAGCCCGACGTTCCTGGCCAGCGGCACGCTCAACGCGACCTTCAACGCGGTCGCGGTGAGCGCGACCATCTCGGCCTCCGCGGCACTGAACCGCTACCACTTCACCGCCCAGGGCGGCGTGAGCGGCAGCGTGCTCGGCTGGAACGTGGCGTCGGGGAACGGCGTGATCTCCGACAAGGGCATCGGCGCGACCACGCGCCTGTGCTTCGGGTGGTTCGGCTGCTACTGGGTCGGCGCCGGCCTCACCTGGAGCAAGGTGTCGAGCTTCCCGCCGAAGATCGACTACATCGGGTCGGACACCAACCAGTACGTGACGCTGACCGCAAACAGCGCCCGTGTGCGCGGGCGCAGCGCGGCGTCCACGCGGGAGTTCACCGTCAAGCCGGGACGGCCGTTCCTCTATGTCGAAGCCCGCGGCACGGAGGCCCGCGACTTCGAGCTCGTCTCGCCGTCCGGCACGCCCTACCGGCCCGGCACCAAGCGCAGAGACACGTTCAGCCAGACGATCGGCGAGGTCACCGGCGTCGTCGTCTACCACCCCGGGGCCGGCACCTGGCGGCTGCGGTCGCTGACCGACAAGCACACGCGCTTCTCGGTTCAGGCGATCCGCGGTCTCGGGAAGGTGAAGCCGCGGAGCATCACGCCGCGCAGCACGAAGGGCCGGCGGCTGCCGAAGAAGACCACCCGCATCGTGGTCTCATGGCGCAGCTCGGGATACCTGCCCGCCGGCACCCGGCTGTCGCTGTACGCCGCAACGTCCAAGAAGGCGCCGGGCAAGCTGCTGCGCAGCAACCTGCCCGTGAGCGGGCGCACCAGCGTCAAGGTCGAGTGCGCTCAAGAAGGGCGCCAACTACGTCTACCTGGTGCCGAAGTCCAAGGGCGTCCAGTTCGACCTGGCACGCTTCTCCACACCCGTGTGGAAGCGATAGCGCAGGCCTCACGCCGAAACGACCTGACGGTCCTGAGGGAAGTCCGCTGCTCCCGCACGTTGCCAAGCGACTTGGATGAGTGCGATGGTCCGGCCTATGCCCGTCCCCGAGGCGACCCCGCAGTTCCCCTCGTTCGCGATCGGCGACGGCGGCTACGAGTCCTTCTACCTGCGCGCCGTCGACCCGTCGAGCCCACGCGCTGTGTGGCTGCGTCACACGGTCCACAAGGCGCCGGGGGAGAGGGGGGTCGGCTCGATCTGGGCGGTCGTCTTCGACGCGGAGGCGACTGCGCCCGCGGCGCACAAGCTCTCGGTCCCAGGCCCGGAGGTGGACGGCTGGATCCGCATCGGAGACAGTGCGTTCGGGCCGCAGGGCGTGCGCGGCGCGGCGGGGCCCGCGTCGTGGGATCTGACCTGGCGCGGGGACGAGCCGGTGCTGCGCCATCTGCCCAGACCGTGGATGTACCGCTCACGGCTGCCCCGCACCAAGCTCGAGAGCCCGCTGCCTTCGGCGGCGTTCAGCGGCTGCGCAGCGGTCGGCGAGCGGGCGGTCGAGCTCGACGGCTGGGCCGGGATGATCGGCCACAACTGGGGCGCCCAGCATGCCGAGCGCTGGATCTGGCTCCACGGCGTCCTCTTCGAGGATCGCCCGGACGCGTGGCTCGACCTGTCGATCGGTCGTGTGCGGGTTGCCTCGGTGACGACGCCGTGGATCGCAGCGGGCGTCGTCTCAATCGACGGGCAGCGGATCGCGCTGGGCGGTCCGGTGCACCGCCCGAGCGTCGCCGAGGACCCGCTCGCGCTCGATCTCGCCGTCGGCGCCAAGGGTGCGCGCCTGGAGCTCACGGCGCGCTCGCCGCGCGAGCAGACGGTCGTCTGGCGCTACGCGGACCCGGACGGCCGCGAGCACCACGTCGCCAATTGCTCGATCGCCGCGCTCGACGCGGTGCTCCACCTCGACGGCCAGGAGCCGGTCCGCCTGCGGACCGCCCACGGCGGCACCTACGAGCTCGGCATGCGCGAGACGACGCACGGGCTGCCCGTGCAGCCGTTCACGGATCCTTAGGGGGAGGTGCGGGCCGACGCGTGCTTGCAAGTGATTGGGAACGCCTGACCGGTGAGCTGTGCCTGGCTCAGCCCGGCGCGACGCTGGAGCATCCGTTCGGGGATGAGACCGATGTGTACAAGGTGGGCGGGAAGATCTTTGCGATCGCCTTCTTCGGCGAGTCCGGTGGCCGTCTCAACCTCAAGGTCGAGCCGGAGCGTGGCGCCGATCTCCGGGGGCAGTACCCGGCGATCACCCCCGGGTACCACATGAACAAGCGTCACTGGATCACCGCTGAGCTGCACGCGACGGAGGGGGATGGCGAGCAGCTCTCGCCCTCGTTGCTGAAGGAGCTGGTGGAGGATTCCTATGACCTGGTGCGCGATGGGTTGCCGCGCAGGTGCAAGGACGCGCTGCCTCCCACGGATGTCACGTGAAGGCAGGACGGCGTCCGAGCCGCGTGACCTAGTCGCGGCGGGCGGAGACGAATTGCGCCAGGCCGTGTATCCGGACGCGCACGTGCTTGAGTCCGCGGTCTCGCAGGCCGTCTGCCAGCTCGTCGCGCGTGAAGAGCCGCACTCCGCTGAGCGCCTTCAGCGCGGTGCGTGCCGGGGCGGCCGGGAGCGGTCCCCGGTGCACGCTGGCCAGGAGTGCGACGCGTCCGTTGGGAGCGAGAACGCGGACGATCTCGTCGATGGCGCGCCACGGGTCGTCGATCAGGTACAGCGCGGCAAAGCAGCAGACGGCGTCGAATGAGCCATCCCGGAATGGGAGCTGCATCGCGTCGCCACGCACGTACGTGAGACATGCCGGGCGTTCGGCGCGGGCGGCGCGCTCGAGCATCGTCGCGGACGCATCGAGGCCGACGACCAGGCCACCGGGCGCGACGGCCCGGGCGAAGGCGCGGCTGAAGGCGCCGGTACCGCACGCGACGTCGAGCACCCGGTCCTCATCATGCAGCGCGAGCATCGCCGTGGCGATCCGCTCCTCGCCGCGCTGCCCCGGGCCGCCGAGCATGAACACCCGAGCGCCCAATGGCCGCCACCAACGCTCATAGACGAGCGGCAGCGCGCGGCTGATCATGAGCTGCTGGCCGGGATGCGCTCCCGTCGGGTCCCCGCCACCGAGCGCGTCGAGCACGCCCGGCGCGGTCTCGGTCACCACCCGCCGCGCCGCAGGGGTCATGAGCCGGCGGACTCGAGTGTCGGAAGCAGCAGCTGGCGCGCTGACCATGGAACGAACGCTACCCCGAGATGGTGGACGCGTCACTCACGCGCGCAGGCCACCCGCGCGGAGACGCCGCGACCCCGGGGGCGCGAGCCTGAGCGGTCGGCGCGGGTCTGGCCGCAACCACACACCACGAGCTGAGGGTGCCCGCCGCTCTCCTGCCCCCATCCGTGTGGCGTGCGGCGTGGTCGGGAGACGGTCCGCCAGATCTTCCACTGCCTTCAGGCCCAGCTCGGTGGGTACGCCCGCTACACGGCGAAGCACCTGGTGGGCAAGAAGGAGGTCAACGATCGCGACTGGATGTACGAGGGTGGCGCCCACTGGGCGGCCTGCGAGGTCGCACCCGACCCGGACGCGTCCTACACCCCCGACGCCGTTGACGAGTTCTCGAGCGCGCTGTGATGTCGAAGAGGCCGTCGCCGCTGTTGGGCGTGAACACGATGTCCGCCGAGCAACGGCGAGACCACGGAATCGTCGGCTGACGGTCCGTACTTTCCCCGGACACGCTGGTCGGACCGCCGCGGTTGGCGGCGATGGTTCCTACGGCTTACCGTCGGACCGTGAGCCTGACTGACGCCCAACCGGTCACGCCCGCTCCGTCGGCGGGGGATGTGCTGGTCCGCCTGGAGGGCGTCGGGCGGCGCTACCACGTGGGTGGAAGCGAGGTCATCGCGCTGGCCGACGTGTCCTTTGAGGTGCGCGCGGAGGAGTTCATCGTCGTGCTCGGCCCGTCCGGGTCTGGAAAGACGACGCTGCTCAACATGATCGGTGCGCTTGACTCGCCGTCCGAGGGCCGGGTCATGGTGGCCGGCCAGGACATCACGCACGCCTCGCGCAAGGAGCTCTTCGAGTTCCGTCGTCACGGCGTGAGCTTCGTGTTCCAGACGTTCAACCTGTTCCCGGCGCTGACGGCGCTGGAGAACGCCGAGTTCGGCGCGGACGTCGCCGGTCGCGCCGACCCGACGGGGGTTGCGGGGCAGATGCTCGAGCGCGTCGGTCTCGGCGACCGCCTCGGGCACTTCCCGCACGAGCTCTCGGGCGGCGAGCAGCAGCGTGTCGGGATCGCCCGGGCGCTCGCGTCCGGCAACCCCATACTTCTGGCCGATGAGCCGACGGGGGAGCTCGACTTCCGGACCGGCGTCCAGATCCTCGAGCTGCTGCACGCACAGGCGCACACAGGCCGCGCCGTCCTGGTCGTAACGCACAACCGCGAGATCGCGCGCGTCGCCGACCGCGTGGTCGAGCTCTCCAGCGGGCGTGTCGTGCGGCTGGGTCCCCCCGAGGGTGGCCAGGTCGAGATCTCCGACCTGCGCTGGTGAGTGATGGGCCGTTGGCACCGCGAACGGCTGTGGATCCGCTGGGCGGTGCGCGATGCCCGCCAGCATCGCTTTCAGGTGCTGTCGATCGCCGTGCTGCTCGCTCTCGGCGTCGGGATGTACGCGTCCATGAGCAGCATGTCGATCTGGCGGGTCGACTCCGCGGACAGCAGCTTCGCCGCGCTGCACATGCACGATCTGCGCTTCTCGCTCGTGGAGGGGAGTACGGCTCCCGAGGGCAGGCTGCGCTCGGCGCTCGCACGCAGCGGGGTGCGCGCTGACGTCGCGGCGGCTGCCGAGCGGCTCGTCGTCTCAACGCAGGTCGATGCGTCCACCGGGGGCCGCACGATCATCGTGCCGGGCCGCATCGTCGGCACGCCGGTCGGAGCCGCGGTCGACATGCTCGACGCGCGTCGAGGACGCCTGCCCGCTGCCGGTGGGCCCGGCCGTCCAGCCGTCGCGCTGGAGTACAACTTCGGTCGCTCGCATTCCCTGCCCGCTGCGGGCGCGCTCACATTGGCCGGCGGGCAGCGGGTCGCCTACACCGGCCAGGCCCTGGCGCCCGAGTACTTCGTCGTCACGGCGCCGGGCGCGGGCTTCGGCGCCGAGTCGACGTTCGCGGTCCTCTTCGCGCCGCTGCCCACCGTCCAGGCGCTCGCCGGCCAGCCCGGGCGGGTCAACCAGCTGGTGCTCCGCGCTGCGCCCCGGCGCCGATCCCGCGCGCCGTGCGCGCACAGGTCTCGGCGCGCCCTGCGCGCAGCCCTCCCGACGGCCGGCTTCACCGTCACCGCGCGCGCCGACGAACCGGCGCACCGGATGATCTACAAGGACGCCGAGGGCGATCAGGAGATGCTCAGCATCTTCGCCTTCCTGATGCTGGCCGCGGCGACGTTCGCGGCGTTCAACCTGATCAGCCGCACGGTCGAGGCGCAGCGTCGCGAGATCGGGATCGGCATGGCGCTCGGTGTCCCGCCACGGAAGCTGGCACGCCGCCCGCTCCTGCTGGGCGCGCAGATCGCGCTCCTGGGCGTGCTGCTCGGCATCCCTGTGGGCCTCGCCGCCGACGCATGGCTCACGGGGGTCCTGGACAAGTTCTTCCCGCTCCCGGTCGTGTCGGTCGACTTCCAGACGGGCGTGTTCGTCCGCGGCGCGGTGTTGGGACTCGTCCTACCGCTCGTCGCTGCCGCCGTCCCCGTCTGGCGCGCCCTGCGCGTGTCTCCGATCGACGCGATCCAGGTCGGCGCGCGCGCCGCTCGCAGCAGCGGACTGGCCTGGCTGGTCAAGGGCTTGCGCGTCCCGGGCGGCGCCCTGTCCAACCTTCCCCTGCGCAACGTGCTGCGCACCCCGCGGCGCACGATCATGACCCTGCTGGGGATCGGAGCGGTCGTGACGATCGTCATCGCGATGGCGGGCATGATCGACTCCTTCGACGCCACGCTCCGGGCGAGCCGCAACGAGGCGCTCGCCGGCTCGACCCAACGCCTGACCGCCGATCTCACCAGCGTGCAGCGGAGCGACAGCACGACGGCGCGAAGGGTCACCGGAGCGGCGAGCGTCGGAGCAAGCCAGCCGTCGCTGCGCCTGGCCTCCACTCTCCTGGCAGGCGGCCGACGGCTCGACGTGGCGCTCGAGACGGTGGCGGATCGGCGGCCGCTCTGGCAACCGACGCTCGAGACCGGCGCGCTGCCGCGCGGCCGACCCGGCCTGCTCATCGCGCAACGCGCCGCCGACACGCTTCACGTCAGGGTCGGCGACCGTGTGCGGGTGGTCCATCCCGTCCCGACCGGCCCGCGAACATTCCGGCTGGTCAGCACGAGGCTGCCCGTCACCGGGATCCACACCAGCCCGTTGCGCTTCCTGGCCTACACCAACAGCGCGGGCGCGGCGGCCCTCGGGGTTCCGGGCCTCGTCAACCGCTTCTCGGTCGTCCCGGCGACCGGGCGATCCGCCGACGACGTCAAGGCCGAGCTCCTGCGCCTCCCCGAGATCACCGCGGTGCAGGGCGCGGCGGCGACCACCGACGCCGTGGACAAGACCCTGGAACAGTTCAACGAGATCCTCGTCGTCACCGTCGCGATCGCGGCCGCGATGGCCCTGCTCATAGCGTTCAACGCCACGGCGATCAACACCGACGAGCGCACTCGTGAGCACGCGACGATGTTCGCGCACGGCGTCCCTGTTGCACGAGCCATGCGAGGCGAGATCATCGAGGCGCTGCTCATCGGCGCCCTCGGCACCGCCGTCGGAGTGGCCGCCGGGCACGCCGTGCTCACGTGGATCCTCACCACCAGCGTGCCCGAGACGATGCCCGACCTCGGCATCATCAACGCGGTCGCACCGGCCACCTACGCCCTGGCCATCGTCGCCGGGATGGTCGTGGTCGGCATCGCACCGCTCCTGACCCTGCGCCGCCTGCGACGCACGGACCTCTCAGGATCGCTGCGCGTCGTCGAGTAGGCGACGCGCCGCGGTCAGCCGCCGCGCGTCGACGCCCGCACGTACGCGGTGATCGTCGCGACGCTGGTCACCGGTCCGAGGCGCTGCGGCCACACGATCGTCGGCTGACGTGTCGTCGGGTCCATCGCCACCGACGGCTGGCGCAGGGCGCCGGCGCTGACGAGCTCGGGCGCGCCGAACGATCCCCGTGCCGGCGGGGTGGTAGGCCGCGACGACGTTCTGGACGAGGTACTCCTGGTCCAGCCCTGACCAGGTGATCGTCGCGGTCCCGTCGGGGAGCGCGGCGAGGTCGCCGAGAACGACGTTCGTGCCGGCGGGCGACGGCTGTCTGCGGCGCGCTGAA
The DNA here is from genome assembly GCA_963721255.1 of uncultured Actinomycetes bacterium. Classification (GTDB taxonomy): domain Bacteria; phylum Actinomycetota; class Thermoleophilia; order Solirubrobacterales; family Solirubrobacteraceae; genus F1-60-MAGs163. The sequence goes on along the minus strand of CAVRIM010000004.1, from coordinate 121,491 downwards.
GCGCCCGCCGGCGTCGGTGGTCGAGACGCGCGCACGCCAGGCGCTGTCGTGCCCGGTCCACGCGACGTACGCGCCCGTCCCCGCGAGCGCCAGGACCGGTGCGAGGCGCGGGAGGTAGGCGACAGCGCTGTGCACGCGCTCGAGCGTCTGCGCTGAGCGGAACGAGCGTGCGCCCGCGGGCCGCACGGCGACGAAGGACGCCGCGCTGAGACCGGTCGACTCGGAGATCGTCTGCGATCCCCAGGCGACGTAGGCGCGGCCGTTCTGGGCGACCGCGGTGGTCAGCGGACCGGCCACGGTGCCGTCGCCGAGCCGGACGACGGGCCCCCAGCTGTGCCCGGCCGGCCGGAACCGCGCCTCGATCGCGGTGCGGCTCTCGCCGAGCCGCCGCTCCCATGCCACGACGACGTCGCCCCCCGCGCCGACCGCGACCGACGGCGCTTCCGAGCGCCCGCTGCCGCGCAACGTGACGGGGGAGCTGAATCCAGAGCCGCCGGGCCGGCGGATCGAGACCTGGATGCTCGAGCTGCTGCAGTCGGCGTTCGCGGCCGCCCATGCGGCGAGCACCTGGCCCGCGTCATTGGCGGCGACGGCCGGGTCGCCGTTGTTCCCGGGCCCCTTGGACGTGGCGATCGTCATCGGCGCTTCGAACACCCCCGACGACGTGCCGAAGCGCGCGCGCAGCGTCGCCCGCTCGCCGCAGCGCTGCCAGCCCAGCGAGCGCTGGTCCAGGCCGACCGCGCGCGAGACGCCGTAGAGCACCGGGCCGGCGACGAAGGTCGGGGCGCTGCGCGGCAGCGAGAACGCGGCGGCGCCCGGCGCGCGCGTCGCCGTGTGCCAGCCGTCGAGCACGTAGTGGCCGTGCGGGCTCGCGCTCTGCCAGCGCAGTGCCGGCCAGGACGCGAGCGCGCGGCCGTGACGGTCGACCGCGACCGCGCTCTGGAACAGGTCGTTGGCGCTCGCCGAGACGTTCTGCGGCGCCGACCAGCCGGCCGCCCCGGCGGGGGCGGCGGACGCCAGGCTCGCCGCCGCCAGCAGGCCGGCGGTGGCGGCCCGGAGCGTCCGGGATGCGCGGGGCGTTCTCATCCGCGCACCCGGAAGGTGACCGCTGGCGTCGCGCAGGTGTCCTCGGCCGTCCCCGCCGCGTCCTTTGGCGTGACGGTGAGCTTGAGCGTCCCGCTGCCCGCAGACTTGGAGAGACTGCCGGAGACCTCGTAGTCCGAGATCATCCTCCCGCCGCCCGATCGCGCCTCGTTCGTGGTGAACGTGCCGCCGAAGCGCCCGGCGACGAGTGCGCCGCCCCCGAGGAAGTCGGCGAACTCGAACTCATACCCGGAGGTGCATGTCGTTCGCCACCCGACGTGCAGGTGCCGGATCGTGGCGCGCCCGCTGCCGAGCTCCACGACGACCGGAAGCCCCTGGCTGGTCACGCCGCCGTACTCCGTGCCGGGCTTGTGGAGCAGGCTGAACTTCAGACTCGGTCACGACGCAGGTGTCCGACGGGCCGCTCGGATCGCTGCCGACGGCCATCGCACCGGTCAGCGTCCCGGTGAGCTTCGAGCCCTTGAGCGCCCCCTTGAACGTGAGCGTCACGAGCCCGCTCTCACCGCCCCCGAGTTGCTCGGGAACGATCGCCGAGCCTGAGAACCGGCCTCCCTTCCCGATCGCGATCGGGGCCTTCGCCAGCGACATGTTCTTGCCGAAGCTGTACCCCTTGCCCGAGCTGCAGACCGCGTGCCACATCGACGTGATCCCGACGATGCGCGAACCGCTGACGCTCATGACGAGCGGGTACTGATCGGCGGCGGTCGTTCCGGAGTACACGACGGTCGACGCGCGCGCCGCAGCGGGCGCCAGCACCGCCAGTCCGGCCACCACGGACGCCACGCAGAGGACGCGTCGAGGACGGTCCATCGGCACGGCACGCATCACAAGCCTCCCTGATCTCACCGGACGATTCGATCGTGCTGCACGAGGACCGCCGATTCATCCGGTGGAAGTGGATGGACCCGCTGCGGGACACCACCACCCGTGGGCCGGGAAACCCGCACCGGACGCACGCAATCATGCGCCGCTTTGCAGGAAGTTCTGCCGCCGGGCGCGCCGCGCCGGACCGCTCGCCGCGTGACGCCGATTGCAGGCATTGCACCGCTATTCGGGCGGCGCGGCGGCAGTTCCGCCGGGCGCTCAAGTCGGGTGTCCGGCCGGACGATGGCCGCGGAACCCCGTCCCTCCCCCCGATGGAGTGGTTCCCGTGTTGCGGAAGCTCACAGCGGTCCTCGCGCTGTTCATGCTGATGACGTCGATCTTCGCCCCGATCGCGTTCGGCGTGGTCACGGGCGGGGTGCTCGCCACGGGCGCCGCGAAGGCGCCCAAGTGCCGCGCCGGAACCACGCTGACGAAGGTGAAGAAGCGCGTGCGCGTGACGGTGAAGGTCCGCGTTCACGGGAAGCTGAAGCGCAAGCGCGTCTGGAAGAAGCGCTGGGTCCTCGTCTGCGCCGTGCTTCCTCCGAGCAACGCCGCGAGCGGGGACAGGACGCCGCCGACGACGCCGTCCGGCCTGGAGGCCGCGCCCGGCCGCAGCCAGGTCGTCCTCGTCTGGAACGTCTCGAGCGACAACGTCGGCGTCGCCGGCTACCGCGTGTCCCGCAACGGCGCCGTCGTCTCGACGGTGCAGTCCACGTCGTTCACCGACACCGGCCTCGCGAACGGGACGCGCTACGACTACCAGGTGGCCGCGGTCGACGCCGCGGGCAACGCCTCGGCGCCGGCGACGGTCTCCTCGACGCCGGTCGCCCCGGGCGCGGGCGCCGACACGCAGGCGCCGAGCAGCCCGCCGAGCTTCCAGGCGGTCGCCGGTGACCGGCAGGTCGCGCTGAGCTGGGGCGCCTCCACCGACAACGTCAAGGTCGTCTACTACGAGCTGCGCCGCGACGGCGCGCCGATCAGCTTCCAGGAGGGCACGACGTTCACCGACACCGGGCTCGTCAACGGCACCGGCTACGCCTACACCGTCCTCGCCTTCGACCAGGCGGGCAACGTGTCGGTCGCGGCGACCGCGAACGCGACCCCCGCCGACACGACGGCGCCGGGCACCCCGACCGGCCTCGCCGCGACACCGGGTGACGCGCAGGTGAGCCTGACCTGGACGGCGCCGACCGACAACGTCGCCGTCACCGGCTACCGGCGTCTACCGCGGCGGCGTGCTCGTCGCCTCGCCGACGACGCCCTACCACCTCGACACGGGCGTCACGAACGGCACCGCCTACAGCTACACGGTGACCGCCGTCGACGGCAGCGGCAACGAGTCCGCGCAGTCGACCGCGGTGATGGTGACGCCGCAGGCGCCGATCATCCTCGACACGACCCCGCCGAGCGCGCCGCCCGGCCTCACCGCCACGCCCGGAGACCGCCAGGTCGCCCTCGCGTGGAACGCGTCGACGGACAACACCGCCGTCACCGCCTACGAGATCTACCGCGGCGCGACGCCCGTCGCCGTCGTCCCCGGCACCTCCTACACCGACACCGGGCCTCACGAACGGGACGCTCTACAGCTACACCGTCAAGGCGCGCGACGCCGCGGGCAACGTCTCGACCGCCAGCGCCGCGTCGGCCACGCCGGCCGACACGATCGCGCCGAGCGTGCCCGCGGGCCTGACCGCGACGCCGGGCGACGCGCAGGTCGCGCTGTCGTGGACGGCCTCGACGGACAACGTCGGCGTGACGGGCTACCGCGTCTACCGCGGCGGCGTGCTCGTCGCCTCGCCGGCGACGCCGTACTACGTCGACACCGGCCTCACGAACGACACGGCGTACAGCTACAAGGTGGCGGCCGTCGACGGCTCGGCGAACGCCTCCGCCCAGTCGGCCGCGGTCTCCGCGACGCCGGTCGCGCCGATCGTCCTCGGACACGACCGCGCCGAGCGTTCCCGCGGGCCTCGCCACGACGCCCGGCAACGGGCAGGTCGCGCTGAACTGGACCGCGTCGACGGACAACGTCGCGGTGACCGGGTACAAGGTCTACCGCGACGGCGCGCTGATCGCGCAGCCGTCGGGCACGACGTTCACCGACACCGGCCTGACGAACGGGACCGCGTACAGCTACCGGGTCGCCGCGGTCGACGCGGCGGGCAACGCCTCCGCGCAGTGCAGCCCCGTCTCCGGGACGCCGGCCGACACGCAGGCGCCGACGACCCCGGGCTCCGTGACGGCGACCCCGGGTGACACGCAGGTCTCGCTGAGCTGGACGCCGTCGACCGACAACGTCGCCGTCACCGGCTACCGCGTCTACCGCGACGGCGCGCTCATCGCCTCGCCGGGCACGCCGTTCTACACGGACACCGGCCTGGCCGAACGGGACCTCCTACAGCTACCGGATCGCCGCGGCCGACGCCGCCGGCAACACCTCGCCCCAGAGCTCGCCGGTGTCCGCGACGCCCGTCGCCCCGATCGTGATCGACACGACCCCGCCGGGCGCGCCGCCCGGGCTGACCGCCACGGCCGGGGACCGCCAGGTCGCGCTGTCCTGGGGCGCGTCGAGCGACAACATCGGCGTGACCGGCTACGACGTCTACCGCGGAGCCGTGCTCGTGGCCTCGCCGGCCGGCACGTCCTACACCGACACCGGGCCTCACGAACGGGACGCTCTACAGCTACACGGTCAAGGCGCGCGACGCCGCCGGCAACGTCTCGACCGCGAGCAGCGCGTCGGCCACGCCGGCCGACACGACGGCGCCGACCGTTCCGTCCGGCCTCACGGCGACCCCGGGTGACACGCAGGTCTCGCTGAGCTGGACGCCGTCGACGGACAACGTCGCGGTGACCGGCTACAGGGTCTACCGCGGGGGCGTGCTGATCGCCTCCCCGGCGACGCCCGTACTACACCGACACCGGGCCTCGCGAACGGGACCGCCTACAGCTACAAGGTGGCGGCCGTCGACGGCTCCGCGAACGCCTCGGCGCAGTCGGCCGCGGCATCCGCGACGCCCGTCGCGCCGCCCGACACCACGGCGCCGAGCGTGCCGGCGGGCCTGACCGCGACCCCGGGCAGCACGCAGGTCGCGCTGTCGTGGACGGCCTCGACCGACAACGTCGGCGTCACCGGCTACCGCGTCTACCGCGGCGGCGTCCTGATCGCCGCGCCCACCGGGACGAGCTACACCGACACCGGCCTCACGAACGGCACCGCCTACAGCTACAAGATCGCCGCGGTCGACGCCGCGGGGAACGCCTCGGCGCAGACGGCGGCGGTCGCGGCGACGCCGGCGGACACGACGGCGCCGACCGTGCCGTCCGGCCTGACCGCGACGCCGGGTGACGCGCAGGTCGCGCTGTCGTGGACGGCGTCGACCGACAACGTCGCGGTGACCGGCTACAAGGTCTACCGCGGCGGCGTGCTCGTCGCGTCCCCGGCGACGCCGTACTACGTCGACACGGGCCTGACGAACGGCACCGCGTACAGCTACAAGGTGGCGGCGGTCGACGGGTCGGGCAACGCGTCCGCGCAGTCGGGCGCCGTCTCGGCGACGCCCGTCGCGCCGGTCGTCCCGGACACCACCGCTCCGAGCGCGCCGGCGAGCCTCGTCGGCACCCCGGGCACGGGATCGGCGTCGCTCACCTGGACGGCGTCGACGGACAACGTCGGCGTGACCGGCTACAAGGTCTACCGCGGCGGCGTGCTCGTCGGCTCGCCCGTCGGGCCCGTCGTACACCGACACCGGGCTGACCAACGGCACCGCCTACCTGTACACGGTCAAGGCCACCGACGCGGCGGGGAACCTGAGCGCGGCGAGCAACCAGGTCTCCGTCACGCCCGGCGACACCCAGGCGCCGACCGTCCCGACGAACCTCGCGCTCGTCAAGAACGCCTCCAACCACTCGATCACGTTCTCGTGGACGGCCTCGACGGACAACATCGCCGTCACCAAGTACCGCGTCTACCGCAAGGTCAACACCGGTGCGTACACGATGATCGCCCAGCCGACGGCCACGAGCTACGCCGACATCGACCTCTCCAACGGCAGGACCTACACGTACACGGTCGAGGCGCTCGACGCCGCCGGCAACGTGTCCGCGCAGGCGCCGGCGATCAGCACGTACGTGAGCTAGCCGGCTCAGAAGTCCTCGGGACGCAGGCGGCCGGTGGCCAGCGAGTCGTGCAGCTGCGCGACCTCGGCGTCGATGTCGCTCTGCACGAGCGCGTGGAGCGCGCGGGCCAGCTCGGCGGATCCCTGCTCGAGCAGCTCGTCGAAGCGATCGACGACCGGCTGCCGCTCGACGATCGTGCCGCGCGCCTCGCAGTCGGGGCAGCGCAGCTCGATGCGCCAGTGCTGCGTGCCCACCGCCGCCCAGTCGAGCGGGTAGACGAAGTGGCCACCGCAGGCGCTGCAGATCGTCAGATCTCGTGCCACTGCACGTGCATCATCCGACGGCCTTCGGACGTTTCGCTGGTGCGCCGCGGCGCGGATCGACATATCACGGGCTTTCCCGCAGATCAGTGCGCCGAAACACGGCGCACCGGTCTCAGCCGCGGCGCATCAGGCGCGCGACGGCCGTCATCAGCTCCTGCGTCTTCTCGGGCTGATCGTCCTGCGCGGCGCCGATGACGCAGTGCTCGGCGTGATCGGTCAGCAGGCCGAGCGCGACCTTGTCGAGCGCGGCCTGGACCGCGGAGATCTGCGTGAGGATGTCGATGCAGTAGCGGTCGCCGTCGACCATGCCCTCGATCCCGCGGACCTGGCCCTCGATGCGCCGCAGGCGCTTGATCAGCGGGTCCTTGTTGCCGGAGTAGCCGTGCGTCTCGGTCGTCGGTGTCATGCGTGCGCGTTCCTCTTCGGTGCCTGTGTGGTGCACATCACACTATACCCTAGGGGGGTATAGTGTAGGTTTCCATCAGATACCCCCGTAGGGTACCCGATCAGCACGACGGACTGGATCCTCATGCACACCGCCACCCGACTCGCCTCCTTCGCCCTGGGCCTCGCCGTCATCGGCGGCGGCGCCGCCGCCATCGGCAGCGCGACCGACGCGACGCCGCCGTTCCAGAACTGCCTGCGGGTCGCGTCCGGCGGCCAGGGCGGCGCGATGGCGGGCGGCGGCATGTCCAACGCCGGGCAGGCCGAGAGCGGGGCGTCGATGGCGCCGATGGTCGCCGGCGCCGACGGCTCGCGCTCGAAGCTCGGCGGCCTCACGCTCGACCCCCGCACGCGCACGCTGCCCACCGGCCGCAGCGCCACCTGGCGCTTTCGCATCGTCGACTGCAACGGCGACGCCGTGCGCAGCTTCACGCGCGATCAGACCAAGCTCGTGCACCTCATCGTCGTGCGCTCGGACCTCACCGGCTACCAGCACCTTCATCCGGCGCTCGCCCCCGACGGCACGTTCTCCGTCGACATGACGCTGCGGCAGCCGGGGCGCTACCGCGCGCTCGCCGACTTCACGACCGGCGGCCGGCGCTACGTCCTCGGGACCGAGCTGACGCGCTCCCGGAGCAGCGAGCACCGTGCCGCTGCCCGGCGCGTCGACGACCGCGAGCGTCGACGGCTACCGCGTGTCGCTCCACCGGCCGGCGACGCTGACCGCGGGGCGCGAGTCGACGCTGAGCTTCAGCGTCACCCGCCACGGCCGGCCGGTCACGGACCTTCAGCCCTACCTCGGCGCCTACGGGCACCTCGTCGCGCTGCACGCGCCGGGCCTCGAGTACTCGCACGTGCATCCCGCGTCGAAGGACCTCGCGGCGGGCACGATCACGTTCGACGCCGAGCTGCCGAAGCCGGGGTCCTACCGCCTCTTCGTCCAGTTCCAGACCGGTGGGCGCGTGCACACCGCCGCGTTCACGCAGGACGCAACCGCCCGCTAGACCACCACCAGCAAGGACGACTCCGATGACCGACACCGCCACCACCCAGATCACCTACGCCGTCCCGGGCGTCAGCTGCGAGCACTGCCGCGTCGCCATCACGGACGAGGTCGCGAAGCTCGACGGCGTCTCCGCCGTCGCCGTCGACCTCGCGGCCAAGAAGGTCGTCGTCACCGGCGCCGCCCTCGACGACGCCGCCGATCCGCAACGCCATCGACGACGCCGGCTACGACGTCGCCTGAACCACCCCGCGACCGAGGACCACCGCCATGACCTCCGCGACGAACACCGAGCACGTCGAACTTCCGATCACCGGGATGACCTGCGCATCGTGCGCGAACCGGATCGAGCGCCGGCTGAACAAGCTCGAGGGCGTCACGGCGAGCGTCAACTACGCGACCGAGAAGGCGACGGTGGACTTCGATCCCGCGGCGGTCGGCGCGGACGAGCTCGTCGGCGCCGTCGAGGCCGCCGGCTACCGGGCGAGCCTTCCCGCAGCCGAGCGGCGAGCCCGCGGGCGACGCGCCCGAGGACGACCCGAGCGCGCCGTACCGCACGCGCCTGATCTTCAGCGCCGCGCTGTCGATCCCGGTGCTGCTGATGTCGATGATCCCCGCGCTCCAGTTCGACAACTGGCAGTGGCTGTCGCTGCAGATGGCGACGCCCGGTCGTGCTCTGGGGCGCGTGGCCGCTTCCACCGCGCGGCCTGGGCGAACCTGAGGCACGGCACCGCGACGATGGACACGCTGATCAGCCTCGGCACGCTCGTCGGCCTGGCTGTGGTCGATGTACGCGCTGTTCCTCGGCGACGCGGGGATGCCGAGCATGCGCATGCAGTTCGAGCTGCTCCCGCAGACCGGCGACGGGTCGAGCCAGATCTACCTCGAGACCGCCTCGATCGTCACGACCTTCATCCTCGCCGGCCGCTACTTCGAGCTGCGCGCCAAGCGCCGCGCCGGGGCCGCGCTCAAGGCGCTGCTCGAGCTCGGCGCCAAGGACGTCGCGCTGCTCGAGCCGGACGGCGCCGAGCGCCGCGTCCCGATCGACCAGCTCCACGCCGGTGACCGCTTCGTCGTGCGGCCGGGCGAGAAGGTCGCCACCGACGGCGTCGTCGAGGACGGGATCTCCGCCGTCGACATGGCGCTGCTGACGGGCGAGTCCGTCCCCGTCGACGTGCGCCCCGGCTCCGAGGTCGCGGGCGCGACCGTCAACCTCGGCGGCCGCCTGATCGTGCGCGCCACGAAGGTCGGCGCCGACACCGCGCTCGCGCAGATCGCCCGCCTCGTCACCGACGCGCAGACCGGCAAGGCGCCGATCCAGCGCCTGGCCGACCGCATCTCCGGGATCTTCGTGCCGGTCGTCATCGCGCTGGCCGTCGCCACGCTCGGCTTCTGGCTCGGAGCGGGGGAGGGCGCGACGTTCGCGTTCACCGCGGCCGTCGCGGTCCTGATCATCGCCTGCCCGTGTGCGCTGGGCCTCGCGACGCCGACGGCGCTGATGGTCGGCACCGGGCGCGGCGCCCAGCTCGGGCTGCTCATCAAGGGCCCGGAGATCCTCGAGTCCACGCGCAAGGTCGACACGATCGTGCTCGACAAGACCGGCACCGTCACCACCGGCAGGATGAGCCTCACCGAGGTCACCGTCGCCGACGGCGTCGACGCGCCGACGAGGCGCTGCGGCTCGTCGGCGCGCTCGAGAACGCGTCCGAGCATCCGATCGCCCAGGCGATCGCGCAGGAGGCGCTGGCGAAGCTCGGCGCGCTGCCCGACCGTCGAGGCCTTCACGAGCCGTGACGGCCTCGGCGTCGAAGGCGTCGTCGACGGACACGCGCTCGTCGTCGGGCGCCCGGCGCTGCTGGCCGACTGGGGGATGGAGCTTCCGCCCGAGCTCGACCGCGCGCGCACCGCGGCCGAGCGCCGCGGGCAGACCGCGATCGCGGCCGGCTGGGACGGGAGCGCCCGGGCGGTCTTCGTGGTCGCCGACACCGTGAAGCCGACGTCCGCCGAGGCCGTCGCGCGCCTGAAGCAGCTCGGGCTGCGTCCCGTGCTGCTGACCGGCGACAACCTGGCGACCGCGCAGGCCGTCGCCGCCGAGGTCGGGATCGACGAGGTGATCGCCGAAGTGCTGCCCGCGGACAAGGCCGACGTCATCCGCCGCCTCCAGGGCGAAGGGCAGGGTCGTCGCGATGGTCGGTGACGGCGTCAACGACGCCCCTGCGCTCGCGCAGGCCGACCTGGGCCTCGCGATCGGGACCGGCACCGACGTCGCGATCGAGGCATCCGACCTCACGCTCGTCAGCGGCGACCTGCGCAGCCGCCTCCGACGCGCTTCGCCTCAGCCGCGCGACGCTGCGCGTGATCAAGCAGAACCTCGCCTGGGCGTTCGGCTACAACGTCGCCGCGATTCCGCTCGCCGCCGATCGGCCTGCTCAGCCCGGTCATCGCCTCCGCGGCGATGGCCTGCTCCAGCGTGAGCGTCGTCGCCAACGCCCTGCGGCTGCGCCGCTTCGAGGCCAGGCGCACGAGTCCGACCCCTTGAAGCTCCACGTGTCGCTCAGCGCGGCTTCAGCACCGTGACGCGGACGGATCGCGCCGCGCTCGAGTTCCCGGCTGCGTCGGTGGCCGTGATCGTCAGCCGGTGCTTGCCGGGCTTCAGCACCTTCTTGCCGAAGCGTCCCGTGACGCTGACGGAGTGCGTCCCCGCTGCCAGGCTGCTGCGCAGCGTCGTCACCGTCTGCAGGCGCACGCAGCGCGAGCGCCTCGGCACCGGGCGGCCCTTGCGCGGCGCCACGCAGCGCTTGCCGGACCTGCGCCCTGGCAGCTCGACCGCGACCGCGACCGCGACGGCGGCCGGCTCGCTGAGGCGGAAGCCGAGCTTCGTCCCGCCGGTCGCCGCAGACCGCCTGGCGCGGCGCTTCGCCGCCACGACGCGGAACTTCGACGGCTTCGCCGCGACGCGCGTGATGACCGGCGCGGTTCCGTCGACGGTGAACGCACGCTCCGCCGGCGTCAGGTCGGCGTTGCCCGCAGGGTCGCGGGCCGTCACGCGCAGGGCATGTGCGCCGTCGCTCAGCACCGCGGGCTTGAAGCCGGGCGTGCATGACTGCGCGGCGCCGCCGTCCATGACGCAGGCGAACGTGGCCCCGGCCTCATCGGAGGCGAACCCGAACGCGGGACTCCGGTCCCGGGTGAGACCGGTCGGGCCCGACGTGATCGACGTGTCCGGCGCGACGGCCGGGCACTCGCCGCGGAGACCGCGCTCGTAGACGAGCCTGCCGTCGGAGTGCGTGACGCCCGCGACGATTTCGGGAGCGCTCGTGGCGAACACGGCGCATGTGCCGCCGCCGCTGACCGCGCCGCCCCCGGCGCTGGCGACGGCGGGCGTTCCGGTGACGCCCGGGCCTCGCGAGACGAGCTCCGTCGTGCCGGCCGTCAGGTCGCGCAGGAAGACGCGGTAGAGGCTCGCGGGCGCGGTCGCCCCGGGGAAGTTCGTGGCCGCCGAGCCGAACAGCACGCGCGTCCCGTCGGCGCTGAGCGACGGGTCGGCCGAGCCCTGGTCCCCCGACGCCCCGGCCGGGCCGTCGGCGCGGCTGGCGAGCACGGTGGTGCCGGCGGTCAGGTCGCGCACGAAGATGTTGCCGCTCGAGGCGGTGGGACCGGTCAGGTCGGAATAGCTCTGGAACGCCACGCGCGAGCCGTCGGCGTTCAGCGACGGCTGTCGCGAGTCCGCCGTCCCCAGCGCGCCGGCCGCGCCGTCCGAGCGCGAGGCGAGTGTCACCGAGCCGGAGCTGAGGTCACGGACGAAGACGTCGCTGGTGCCGTTCGCATCGCCGGTGACGAGATTCGCCGCTGTGCTGACGAACGCGACGCGGCTGCCGTCGGCGCTCAGCGACGGGGAGTAGGACGGCTGGTCGCCCTGCGCGCCGGGGCCTGCGGCGCGGCTCACAAGGGTCTGGGCGCCGGTCACGAGGCTCTCGACGTAGACGTCAGTGGTCGTCCCCGCATCAGCTGCTGACAGCGACGCGTCCGTCGCGTACGCCGCGAGCGTCCCGTCGGCGCTCAGGACCGGCGCGCCCTGCGCGATCTCGACGAAGCCGGGGGGCGAACCGGCGGCCGGCCGGCCCAGGCGCGTCGTGTGCCCCGCGCCGAGGTCGCGGACGAACGCGTCGAGCTTCCCGTTCGTGTCGCCGCTCACGAGGTTGGCCGCGCTGCTGACGAACGCGACCTTCCGCCCGTCGGCGCTGACCGCGGTCGCCGCCGCGAAGCTGGCCGCCCCCGCCGCCGCCCCGTCGGCGCCGTCGGCGCGTGAGACGAGCGTGGTCGTTCCGAGCAGCATGTCGCGCAGGTAGACGTGCTGCGCGGTGGAGGAGCCGAACGTCGGCAGCGCGTCCGCCGCGGACGTGAACGCCACGAAGCGCCCGTCGGGCGAGACCACCGGGAGCGGACCGGCCACGCTGTTCTCCCCCGCGAGCCCTTTGAACGGGCCGCTGCCCGCCGGTCGCGAGACCAGCTCGGATGTCCCGAGGGGCGGGCCGATCGTGCGCGTCAGCACGACCGGGCCGTCCCCGTCGGCGTCGGGCGTGTAGGCATCCGCGCCCAGCGCGGCGAAGGCGACGCGCAGGCCGTCACCGGAGAGCGCGGCGTCCGCGTACGTGCCCAGCAGCGTCGTGTCGCCCGCCGCTGTCCGGCTCAGTAGCGTCGTCGAGTCGTCGGCGCGGTTGCGCATGTAGATGTCGATGTCCGCGTTGGCGTCGCCGGCCGCGAGGTTGCCCGCCCGCGTCTGGAATGCGATCCGCAGCCCGGCGTCGTCGATCGCCGGTCCGAACGACTCGTCGTCGGCGCGTGTTCCCGCGGCTCCCGTCGCGCGACTGATGAGCTGCGCCGCGCCGAAGTCCGCTGCGCGCACCGACGCGTAGATGTCGCTGCCCGTGTCGGCGTCCACAAGCGGCTGGAGGTTCGTCGCGTTCGAGGTGAACGCGACTACGGTCCCGTTCGCGTTGATCGCCGGGCGCCCCGCGTCGCCGTTCGATGGAGCGTTCGCCGCGGTGCGGCTCGCGAGCAGCGTCTGGTTGGTCCCGGCGACGTTGCGCACGTAGATGTCTCGTGAGCCCGTGGTGTCGAGCGCGTTGAGGTCGGTGGCGTTTGAGCTGAACGCGACCCAGGCGCCGTCCTCGGAGATCGCCGGGTTGGTGGCGAACCCGGTCGTGCTCTCGGTTGCCGCCGTCGCGTTCTTCGCGCTCACGAGGCTCGTGATGCCGTCGGTGACGTTGCGCAGGAACGCGTCGCGCCTGCCGTTCGTGTCACCGGCGGCCAATGCATCGGTGAACGCGTCGAAGACGACGAGGATCTTGCCGCCCGCGACGGTGACGACCGGGGAGGTCGCGTCGACGCTGGTGGCCATCGCGCCTGCGAGCCCGGTCTGCCGGGTCGCGAGGTAGGTCCTGTTCGTGGTCAGGTCGCGGACGAAGACGTCGTCGTCGACGCCGTTGGCGTCAGCGACGGGATTCTCGCTCGCGCCCGCGAGGTTCGTCGCGGCCGAGCTGAACGCGACGACCGTGCCGTCGGCGGAGATCGACGGAGAGATCGAATCGCCGTTCGCCCCGACGCCGGCGGCTCCCGTGCCGCGCGAGACGAGCGTCGTGGTCGGTACGGCCTGGCAGCGGTCGCGGACGTAGATGTTGGTGACGCTGTCGTCGTCGCCGGTGGACAGGTCGTCGGCCTGGGAGTTGAAGGCGATCCGGCAGCCGTCGTCGCTCGCGGCCGTGGCCCCCGTACGACTCGTTCCGACCGACGGTGCGGGCGCACCGCCGAACCCATCGGGGATCGAGACGAGCGCGTTCTCGCCGGGCCCGAGGATCGCGGCGCCGGCCGCGCCGGGCACGGCGAGCGCGACGGTGAGGACGACGACGGGCAGAACGCTCCGAGGCGACATGCGTGGAGTATCCACAGGGCCTCGGATCGCCTCACTCCGAGCATTACCTCCGAGGTCATCGACGCGCCGCACGCCGTCCGGGAGCCTGGGTCATGTCGATGACGACCACCCGAACGGAGGACTCATGAGCACCCAGACACAGGCACTTCCCGCGACCGGCGCCGCAGCCGCTGCGAGGCCCCGCGACGGTCTGCTGCGCGCGGCGCTGCGGGTCGACGCCGTCGCCAGCGCCGGAACCGGCGTCGCGTACGTCGTCGCGGCCGGCCCGATCGGCGACCTGCTCGGCCTGCCGAGCGGCTTCCTGCGCGCGGTCGGCGCGTTCAGCGTGGCCTACGCCGCGTACGCCTGGTTCACCGCATCGCGGCCGCGGGTCTCGCTCGGCACGAGCCGGCTGATCGCGATCGGCAACCTCGTCTGGTGCGCGGCGAGCATCGCCCTGGTGATCGCGGGCTGGCACTCGCCGACCACGACCGGCTCGGTCTGGATCGTGATGCAGGGGCTGCTCGTGGCGGGCTTCGCCGACGCGCAGCTGCTCGGCGTCCGCCGTGCGCGCGGCCGGTAGCGTCCGGGCATGAGCGACGTCGCGATCCGCCCCAGCATCGGCGACCTGCTGCGCGAGTGGCGCGGCAGGCGCCGGCTCACCCAGCTCGACCTCGCGCTCGAGGCGGGCGTCTCGTCGCGGCACCTCAGCTTCATCGAGACGGGCCGCTCACGCCCCAGCACCGAGATGGTGCTGCGCCTCGCCGAGCAGCTCGAGGTGCCGCTGCGCGAGCGCAACGCGCTGCTGCTGGCCGCGGGCTACGCGCCGGCGTTCGCCCAGCGCGGGCTCGACGAGCCGGAGATGGGGCCGGTCCGCGAGACGCTCGAGCGGATCCTCGCCGGCCACGAGCCCTACCCGGCGATCGTCGTCGACCGCCACTGGGGGCTCGTGCTCGCCAACAGCGCGGTCACGCTGTTCACCGACGGCGTGGCCGCGCACCTGCTCGAGCCGCCGGTCAACGTGATGCGCCTGAGCCTGCACCCCGACGGGCTCGCGCCGCGGATCGTGAACTTCGCGGAGTGGCGCGCGCACCTGCTGGACGGCCTCGGTCGCCAGGCCGTGCTCAGCGGGGATCCGGCGCTCGCGGCGCTGCACGAGGAGCTCGCCGCGCTGCCGGGCGGCGACGCGGCGGCCGTCGCCGACCTGGACCTCGGCGGCATCGCGATCCCGATCGTCCTGCGCCACGAGGACCGTGAGCTGCGCTTCATCAGCACGGCGACGACGTTCTCGACGGCGGTCGACGTGACCGTCAGCGAGCTCGCGATCGAGTCGTTCTTCCCGCTCGACGCCGCGACGGCGGACGCGCTGCGCAGCCGCGCCGCGGCCTGACGGCCGCTACTTCCCCTGCGCGCAGGGGACCGAGTCCTCGATCGTCTGCGAGCTCTCGATCGCGCCGTCGAACGACGTCGTGTACTGCGCCACGTACTTGGCCATCCAGTGACCCGCCGCGCAGCCGGTCGTGGCGATGTAGGGGATCCGCTGGCCGTTGCGCTTCTTCACGTACCTGCCGTTCCGCTTCAGGTACTGGATCGGCACGAACACGCGCAGGTCCTTGATGGCGGCGATGACGCCCGGGGCGGGCGACTGCAGATCCTTCGGGACGTCGAACGAGAGCCGGTACTTGTAGATCGGATCCCTGGTCAGGATCGTGAGGTTGACGATCACGATGTCGCGGATGATCAGCGGGCTGTTCCCGACCACCAGGACGGCGTCGCCCTTGCCGTCGGGCAGGTTGAAGAACGTGAGCGTGACGTCCTCGTCCAGGCCGAGCCCGACGCCGCGGGCGGTGCCGGTCGCGACCCGCGAGCCGGCCGGGCAGCGGTGCTCGTCGACGAGCACCGTGGCCGGCGCGCAGGACGGGAACAGCTTGTTGTTCGTGAGCCCCTCCTTGGGGAAGTAGACGTCGCCGTGGGCGGTCGCGAACTGGACGCCCCGGTCGAGGTCGGGGGCGATCGAGTCGAAGAAGAGGTGGACCGTGAGGGCGACCGCGCGGGGCCGGGCCTTCGTTCCGGAGATGTTCGGCACGGCGCCGCCGTCGACGCGCTGGATCGACTCGATCGCGCCCGCGGACGGCGTCACCGCAGAGCGCCGCCGTCACGGCCAGCACGACGATCCAGAGCGTGCGCATGGATCCGACTCTCCCAGATTCCCCGGGCGGCCTGCGAAGATTGCGGCGCGATGGCCGACCCGTTCGACACCGGTGACGCGACGCGGCGCACCTGGCTCGCCGCCGAACGCACCTGGCTCGCCTGGATCCGCACCGGCCTCGGCTTCGCGGCGGTGGCGCTCGCGATCGGCAAGCTCGTCCCGTCGGTGTCCGAGAGCACGACGGCCTGGCCGTACGAGGTGATCGGCGCCGGCTACGCCGTGCTCGGCGTCGTCATCCTCGCCTACGCCGTGCTCCGCCGGCGTGACCTCGAGCGCGCGCTGCCGCTCGGCGAGTACGTGCACGCCGACGACCGGGTGATGGTCGGGACGCTGCTGGGCGCCGCCGTGCTGGGCCTGGCGACCGCGGTCCTGATCGTGGTGAACTGACCGGCGGCTCAGGCGGGGCACGAGCACGAGGTCCAGCACGAGCTCGACCTCGTCCGTGACCGAGCGGTCGGCGGCGCCGAACGCCTGCGGGAAGCGCAGACCGTAGGCGCGGCGCAGCGCGGTTCCGGTCAGCTCGAGGCGGACCTCATCCTCGCCGGCCTCCGAGCGCTGCACGTGCAGCGTCAGCGGCAGGGTCGCGTCCCGGATCGTCAGCTCGCCGGGCAGCGCCCCGTCGGTGAGGTCCGACACGTCGGCGGTGAAGCGCAGCTGCGGGAACGCATCCGCGTCGAGGAAGTCCTCGGAGCGCACGTACTCGTCGCGCTTGGGATCGTCGGTCTGCAGCGACGCGGCGGCGACCGTGCCGGTCGCGCGACCGCCGGTCAGCGCCCCGCTGAAATCACCCGCGCTGCCGTGCACGGTGCTGACGCCGAGGTGCTTGACCGACCAGCCGACGCGCGAGCGCGCGGGGTCGACGGTCCAGTCTCCGGGCGGTGCGATCGAGGCGCTCATCAGGCCACAGGATGACGCGCTAGCGTCTCTCGCGTGGAGACCTCGAGCATCGATCCTCGGACTCGTCTCGGCCGGGTGCGCCTGCGCGTCCACGACCTCGAGGGAATGACGCAGTTCTACGAGCTCGCGATCGGCCTGCGCGCGCTCGAGCGCTCGCACGACCGCGTGGTCCTGGGCGCCGGCGACGGCGAGCCGCTCGTCGAGCTGCTGCACCGCTCCGCGGCGGATCCGCGGCCGGACGGGACCACGGGGCTGTTCCACCTTGCGCTGCTCGTCTCGGGCCGCGCGCAGCTCGCCGCGGCGATCCGGCGCGTGACCGAGGCGGGCTGGTCGTTCACCGGCGCCTCGGATCACCTCGTCAGCGAGGCGGTCTACCTGCGCGACCCCGAGGGCAACGGGATCGAGATCTATCGCGACCGGCTGCCCGAGGAGTGGGACTGGGACGACGGCGCGGTGCGCATGGCGACGCTGCCGCTGGACGTCCCCGCGGTGATGACCGACCTGCCCGACGCGGCGACCCCGCAGATGGCCGGCGACACCGTCCTGGGGCACGTGCACCTCAACGTCGCCGACATCGGCGCGACCGAGGACTTCTACGCCGGCGCGCTCGGCTTCGACGTGACGACCCGCGGTTACCCGGGCGCGCTCTTCCTCAGCGCGGGCGGCTACCACCACCACATCGGCTCCAACACCTGGGAGGGCCCGGGCGCGCCGCCCCCGCCCGCGGGCGCGCTGGGTCTCGACGCCTTCGAGGTCGTACTGCCGGACGCCGCGGCGCTCGATCAGGCGCTCGCGCGGCTCACGAACGCCGGACTCACGACGCTCGACGACGAGGCCGGGATTCCTCGTCGCCGATCCGTCTCAGAATCGCCTCATCCTGCGGACGTAGGATCCGCGCTTCAGCGATGCCAGATGCAGCCAACCGCGACACCAACCAGCGACCGCGCCGAAGCCGTCGGCGCGATCATTCGCCGGCGCCGTCAGGCGCTCGGGCTGACGTTGCGCGGGTTCGCCCGGCAGTGCGAGATCTCGCCGGCCCACCTCAGCAAGATCGAGCGGGGCCTCGCGAGCCCGAGCATGGCGATGCTGACCCGCATCGTGCAGGAGCTCGACCTGCACGGCGCCGACCTGTTCGGCCTCGCGGTGCAGGAGGAGAAGAGCGCCCGCGTCGTCCGCGCGGCCGAGGCGCCGATCTTCGCGCTCGACGCCGGGAACGACCCGGACGGTGAGGTGCGGGTCGCGGCGCGGACACCGGTCGCGACCGTGCTCCTGAGCTCCGGGGGGCCGGGACACCGCATGCCGCAGCGGACGTCGGACCGGCAGGTGATCGTGATCGTGCTCGAGGGCGCGGTCGAGGCGCAGGTCGGGGACGAGCTGATCCGGCTCGGGGAGGGCGACACGCTGATCGTGCCACCGGGCACGCCGCACGGGCTCCGCGTCACGGGCGGCGCTCCGACGCGCACCGTCTACATCAGCTCGGAAGAGGGCGAGATCGCCTTCGAGCCGCCCGAGCCGACCGCCTGATCAGGAGCGCCTGTCGTCCGCGGCCGCCGCGGCAGCAGCACGAGCAGCTTCTCGATCCGCGGCCCTTCGATCTGCTCGACCGCGAGCTCGACGTCCGCGACCGTGACGACGTCACCGCGGCGCGGCGCGCGGCCGAGCTCGCCGAACACGAGGCCGCCGAGCG
Source organism: uncultured Actinomycetes bacterium (assembly GCA_963721255.1). GTDB lineage: Bacteria > Actinomycetota > Thermoleophilia > Solirubrobacterales > Solirubrobacteraceae > F1-60-MAGs163. Next base: position 102,930 of record CAVRIM010000004.1, on the reverse strand, counting down.
TGCGGTAGGCATCGGTGGGCAGCGCGGTGTGGAAGGTCTCGTTGAAGTCGTCGGTCGTGAACGTGCCGGACACGCGCACGCGGCCGTCGGGCAGCTCCCGGACGGACTCGTCCGGCAGCCCGTACTCCTCCTCGATCTCGCCGACGATCTCCTCGACGAGATCGTTGAGCGTGACGATGCCCATCGTGCGCCCGTACTCCCCGACGACAAGTGCCATCTGCGCGCCGCCCTTGCGCAGCTCCTGCAGCAGCGAGCCCACGTCCTTGGTCTCGGGGACGACCAGCAGCTCGCGTGCGAGCGGCTCGATCGTGCGCTCGTCGCCCGCGTGCAGCGCCGTCGTCAGGTCGCGCAGCGCGAGCACGCCGGCGACGTCGTCGATCGACGAGCGGATCACCGGGAAGCGGCTGTGCGGCGCCTCGAGCGCCTCGCGCGACCGCGTCGCGGACGGTCAGCGAGGCGTCCAGCGAGACCACCTCCGACCACGGCACCATGACGTCGGCGACCTCCTGGCCGGCGAAGTCGAAGATGCGGTAGAGCATCTCCTCCTCGGCCTCCTCGATCAGGCCCGAGTCCTCGGCCTCGGCGACGATGCCGCGCAGCTCGTCGACGGTGTGGACGGTCGCGCCGGCGGGGGCCGCGGGCACGCCGAGCGGGCGCAGCAGCAGCCGGGCCGATCCCTGCAGCACCCAGGCGAACGGGGCGAACAGGCGCTGCAGCAGGGCGATCGGCCGCGCGACGAACGCGGCGACCCGCGCCGCGCGGTGCAGCGCGATCGCCTTCGGCACGAGCTCGCCGAGCACGACGCTGAGGTAGGTGACGATCGCGAACGCGAGCACGAACGAGATGCCCGCGGCGACAACCGGATCGAAGATGTCGCTGAGGACCGGAACGCCGACCGCGCCGAGCGCGATGCTCAGCGCGGTGATGCCGATCTGCACGGTGCCGACGAAGCGCGCCGGATCGTCGAGCAGCCGCAGCGCGGCGCGCGCGCCGCCGCTGCCGTCCTGCGCCAGCTCCTCCACCTGCGCGCGCGGGGCCGTCAGCAGCGCGTACTCGGCGACGACGAAGAAGGCGTTCGCCAGCAGGAGCGCCAGGACACCCAGGATCCCGAGCGCGGTCACCGCGCGGCCTCGGGGGAGTGGGGGTCACCGGCCGCGGCCGGGGCATCCTGCATTGCGGGCGACGATAGCCGCTGGCGCGGGCGGACAGGGCCGAGGCGTAGCCTGCGGCCTGATGCTCAGCGAACCGTCGCCGCAACCGCTCGCGTTCCGCCGCACGGCGGCCCAGCGGCTGCTGTTCCACGCGCCCAACCCCCTGGTCCGTGCGGTGCTGCGCTCGCCGGCGCACCGGCTGCTCAGCGGCAGGCTGCTGCTGGTCACGTACACCGGCCGCCGCAGCGGTGCGCAGTACACGATCCCGGTGCAGTACGAGCGTGACGGCGAGGCGCTGCTGGTGACCGTCGGCTGGCCGGAGCGCAAGCTCTGGTGGCGCAACCTGCGCGAGCCGGGCACGCGCGTGGGCGTGACGCTGGCGGGCCGGCGGCGCGAGGCGGTCGCCGAGCTTCACGAGACGGCGGACGCCGTCACGGTGAGGCTCGAGCCGCAACCGGCACGCGACTGACTTTTCGTCTATCGCGCTACGCGAATCGGGATACGCTCCGCGCACGACGCAAGGCGCCGCATGAGCTCCTGGACCTTCCTCACGAACCACGCCCACGTGCTGCTGTGCATCGCGCGCGACCCGGGGATCCGCCTGCGCGACGTCGCGACCGAGGTGGACATCACCGAGCGCGCCGCGCAGCGGATCGTCGCCGAGCTCGTCGAGACCGGCTACATCAGCCGCCGGCGCGAGGGGCGCCGCAACCACTACGAGGTGCACGGCGAGCTGCCGCTGCGCCATCCGCTCGAGCAGCACCACGGGATCGGCGAGCTGCTGGAGCTGATCGGCGCGCCCGGCGCCGTGGCTCAGGCAGCGACCGGCAGCGACAGCCGGAACAGCGCGCCGCCGCCCGGCGCCGCCTCGACGGTGACCGACCCGCCGTGACTCTCCGCGACCTGCCGCACGATCGCCAGGCCGAGGCCCGAGCCGGGCCGCGCACGCGCCTCGGGCCCGCGCCAGAAGCGGTCGAAGACGTGCTCGCGATCGCCTTCCGCGATGCCCGGGCCGTGGTCGCGGACGGTGACCGTGCCCGTCGGCGGTGACGCGCACCTCGACGGCGCCGCTGTCCGGCCCGTGCTTGACGGCGTTGTCGAGCAGGTTGTTCACGGCGCGGCCGAGGCGCTCGCGGTGCGCCTCGACGACGACGGGTTGCGCGTCGAGCGCGATCTCCCGCCCCGGCGCGTGGCGGCGTGCCCGCGTGACGGCCTCCGCGACGAGCTCGTCGAGGCGCACGTCCTCGCGCTCGGCGGCGTTCGGCGGCTCGCCGTCGCGGGCGAGCGCGATCAGGTCGGCGACCAGCAGCCCGAGCTCATCCGCCTGGGCCACCACGTCGTCGAGGATCTCGCCGCGCTGGGCGGCCGGAAGGTCCGGCTGCGCGCGCAGCACCTCGGCGTTCGTGCGCATGCTCGTCACGGGCGTGCGCAGCTCGTGCGAGGCGTCCGCGACGAGCCGGCGCTGGGACTCGACGGAGGCGTCGAGCTCCGCCCGTGAGGTCTGCAGCCGGCCGAGCATCGCGTTGAAGCGCCCGGCCAGGCGCCCGACCTCGTCGCGCTCGCCGCGCTCGTCGACCGCGATCCGCGGGGACAGGTCGCCGGTCAGCTCGACGTGCTCGACGGCGTCGGTCAGGTCGGCGACCGGGCGCAGGGCCCGGTTGGCGAAGAGCCGGCCGAGGAGGCCGCCCGCGGCGACCGCGAGCAGCAGCGCCGCCGCGAGCACGAGCCGCAGGCGCTTCAGCACGTTGTTCGTGCCGTCCAGTGACCGTGCGAGCTGGACGGCGACGCCGGGGCGGGGGCTGAACGTGTAGACGCGGAGCTGGGTGCCGCCGGCGACGCGCTCGCTGAAGAACGCGCGCGAGCCGGTCGCGACGGCACGGTCGCCGGCGGTGACGGGCACCTCGACCTGGGACGTCGGCAGGCGCACGACGGGGCCGCCGGCCTCGATGATCTGGATCGCCGTGGGCGCGCCCACCGACGGCGGCGGCAGCGGCACGGTCGTGCTCCCGCTCGGCGGAGGGCCGCGGAATCCCGGAGGCGTGCGAGCGACGTCGCGGGCGCGGTCCGCCTGCGCCGTGAGCGCGTCGTCGACCTGGCCGCGCAGCTCGGCACGCACGACGACGTACGTGATCACGCCCGCGACGAGCACGGTGATTCCCACGGCCAGCGCGGTCAGCAACCCGATGCGGCGGCGCAGCGGCAACTAGCGCGCTTCCCGCAGCGCGTAGCCGACACCGCGGACCGTGTGGAGCAGCCGCGGCTCGCCGCCGGCCTCGGTCTTGCGGCGCAGGTAGCCCACGTAGACGCCGAGCGCGTTCGACGTCGCGCCGAAGTCGTAGCCCCACACCTGCTCGAAGATCTGCGACCGCGTGAGGACCTGGCGGGGGTGCTCGAGGAACAGGCTGAGCAGCTCGAACTCGGTGCGCGTCAACTCGACGAGCCGCTCGCCCCGATGGACCTCGCGCGTCGAGGGATCGAGGGAAAGGTCCGCGAACCGCAGTACTCCCTGCCCGGGGCCCGGCTCGTCGGTGCGCCGCAGCAGGGCGCGCAGCCGCGCGTGGAGCTCGCGCAGGGCGAACGGCTTGACGAGGTAGTCATCGGCGCCCGCGTCGAGTCCGGCGACGCGGTCGTCGACCGTCTCGCGCGCGGTCAGCATCAGCACCGGGGTGCGATCCCCGGCCTCGCGCAGGCGCCGGCAGACCTCGAGCCCGTCGATCCCCGGCATCGCGAGGTCGAGGACGATCGCATCGGCTGGAAGCTCGGCGAGCTGGGCGAGCGCGTCGGCGCCGTCGCCCGCGAGCCGCACGTCGTAGTGCTCGAGGCGCAGCGCGCGGTCCAGCGCGCTGCGCACCGCGGGCTCGTCGTCGACCACGAGGATCCTCACCGCGTCGATGCTCCCAGGTCGCGAGGTCGTTCGAGCGTTCATGAGGTTCGGCGCCCCACCGAGTCGAAGCCGACTGCCGAGAGCTGGCGCACCCGACATCAGATCCGCTGACCCGAAGAGTCACGTGTGCTGCGATGAAGGACTGCGTAAGAGCGTCCACTGTCGGGCAGCGGGACGCGCGGCTTCTTCGACAACTCTTCGTCTGCGCTGACGGGATCCTTGGGTTGCGGCTGCACCCTGGCGGTCATGTCCTTCTCCATCTCTCGCCGGGTGACCGCCCTGGCCCTCATGTCGGCTCTCATCGCCCTGGTTGCGACCGGATGCGGTTCCTCCTCGTCGTCCTCATCAGCCACCGCGAGCACGACCTCGCAGGACGCCGCACGCGTGAAGTTCACGCAGTGCATGCGCGACAACGGCGTCGACATCCCGGACAACCCCGGGCAGGGCGGCGGGGCGGCAGGCCGAACATCGATCGCACGAAGCTCCAGGCTGCTGCGAAGGCCTGCCAGAAGTACCAACAGGCGGCGGTCGGCAACATCAGCGACGCGCAGCGGCAGGAGTTCCAGGACGCGTTTGCGAAGTTCTCGGCGTGCATGCGCCAGAACGGCGTCGACGTCCCGGACCCGGGGTCCGGTAGCGGCCCGCCGGCCGGTGGCCGGCTCGATCAGAGCGACCCGAAGGTCCAGGCCGCGACGAAGGCCTGCCAGGACAAGCTTCCGCAGCGCGGCCAGGGCGGCCCTGGCGGCCCCGGCGGCGGCGGCGGAAGCTGATCATGGCGATCCAGGATGAGCAGGAGGCCGCGGCTGACCGGGAGCACGCCGCGTCGACGGCCGGCGCTGAGGACGTCGCCTCCCGGCGGCCACGACTCAGCCGCCGCGGTGTCGCGGCGGCCGTCGTCGTCGCGGTCGTGGCGTGCGTCGGCGATCGTCGTCGCGACCTCGGGTGGGGGATCGAGCAGCGCGTCGGGCGACTCAGCGAGCACGTCCGTGGCGACCACGCAGATCAAGCGCCAGGACCTCGTCGAGACCGACAGCGAGACCGGGACGCTCGGGTACGCCGACTCACAGGACGTCATCAATCACCTCACCGGGACGGTCACCTGGGTCCCGGCCGAGGGCGCCGTCGTACACCCGGACCACGCGCTGTACAAGGTTGATGCAACGCCGGTGATCCTGATGAACGGGACGCGCCCGGCGTGGCGGACGCTCAGCAGCTCCTCCAGTTCCTCGGGGACGGACGTCGCCCAGCTCGAGCACGACCTGCGCGCACTGGGCTACGACCCCGACAAGAACATGAAGGTCGACGGCGACTGGACATCCGCGACCACAGCGGCGGTCGAGCGCTGGCAGAGTGCCCACGGGCTCACCGAGGACGGCGTCATCGAGCTCGGACGCATCGTCTTCCAGTCCCACACGCGTCGTGTCGCATCGGTCAAGGTCGTCGCTCGGAGGCTCCAGCAGCAGCTCGGGCGCGTCCGCCCAGACGTCGGCCGGATCCACGGGTGCCGCGACGGCCAGCGCCTCGACCGGACGTCGCAGCGCGTGGCACGACGGTCACCGCTGCCTATCACCCGGCTTCCACCGGGAGCGCCACGCTGGTCTCAGCGGTCTACACGGGCGATGCGCGGGCGCACGCGGCGCAGGCCACGACGACCACGCCGTCGACGAGTTCCGGGACGCCGACGTCGTCGGGGACGCCGACGACCTCGGGCACACCGAGCACCGGGTCCGGGACCGCGGGCGGCGGCACGAACCAGCAGCCCTCCAAGGGCGGCAAGGCATCTGCGCCGCAGCAGACAACGAGCAGCCGGTCGGGAGCCGCGGCGCCGTCGGCCGGCCGCGGCGAGCGCCGGCGGTGGCGGCGGCAGCGGTGGCGGCGGCAGCAGCGGCGCGAGCTCGACCGCCGCGTCGTCACCGGCGAACACCGTCCTCACCACGACCTCCACCCGGAAGGTCGTGACCGTTGACCTTGAGACCACGAAGTCGACGCTGGCAAAGGTCGGCGCGCGCGTGAGTGTGGAGCTCCCGTCCGGGAAGAGCGTCCACGGGCGGATCACCGACGTCGGGAAGGTCGCGACGAAGGAGAGCTCCTCGTCGACCGACAGTTCGTCGACGAGCACGAAGGCGACGATCCCGGTGACGATCAGCCTGTTCTCCCGCGGGACCGCGCTCGACCAGGCACCGGTGGTCGTCACGTTCGAGCAGAGCCGCGCCAAGGACGTGCTCGCGATCCCCGTCACGGCGTTGCTCGCGCAGCCGGGCGGCACGTTTGCCGTCGAGGTCGTCGAGAACGGCAAGCACCGGCTTGTGAAGGTCACGCCGGGGAGTTACACGAGCGGCTACGTCGAGATCAACGGCGAGGGCCTCGAGCCCGGAATGACCGTGACGAACGCTGCGGTGCAGTGATGTTCCATACCGAGGATGGTCACGCGCTCGAGCTGCGCGGCGTCAGCAAGCGCTACCCCGGCGGTGTCGAGGCGCTCAAGGGGGTCGACCTCGCGATCGAGCGTGGCGGCCTGGCCGCCATCGTCGGGCCCTCGGGCTCCGGCAAGACCACGATGCTGCAGATCATGGGCACCCTGGACCGCCCCACCGAGGGCGACGTGATGGTCGACGGCTACGACGCCTCCACGGCCACGGACAACGAGCTGTCTGCGCTTCGCGCACACCGCATGGGCTTCGTCTTCCAGCAGTTCTACCTGCTGGACGGCATGAGCGCGGTCGACAACGTCGCCGGTGGCCTGCTGTACAACGGCGTTCATCTCGGCGAGCGCCGCGAGCGCGCACGCGAAGCACTGGTGCGCGTCGGCCTGGGCCACCGCCTCGACCACGAGCCCAATCAGCTCTCCGGCGGCGAGAAGCAGCGCACGGCGATCGCGCGTGCGATCGTCGGCAGCCCGGCCATCGTCTTCGCAGACGAGCCGACCGGTGCGCTCGACAGCAGGACCGGTCGCGAGATCATCGAGCTGCTGCGTGAGCTCAACGGCGACGGCGCGACCCTGGTGATCATCACCCACGATCGCGACCTGGCCGATGCCCTCCCCCGCCAGGTGCAGGTCCGCGATGGCGAGATCGTCGACGACAGCGCCGATCTACGATCCGGTCGCGGCATGAGCCCGCCGGTGCTCCTCCCGAGCCGGCTGCTCGGCTCCGACCTGTTCGCCGTCGGGTCGGTCGGCCTGCGTACCCGCAAGCTCCGCGCGGCGCTCTCGGCCGTCGGCGTGGCGATCGGCATCGCCTCGATGGTCGCCGTGCTCGGTATCTCGGCTTCCTCGCAGGCCGATCTGCTGAGCACGATCGACAAGCTCGGCACGAACCTGCTGACCGTCCAGGCCGGCCAGTCGTTCCTCGGCAGCAGCGCCGAGCTGCCCAAGACGACGGGGGTCAAGATCGCGTCGATGCGCGGCGTTGACGACACCTCCGCGGTCTACACGGTCACCGGGGCGACCGCGCGCCGAAACGCCCTCGTCGACGAGAACGACACGAGCGGTCTCAGCGTCGACGCGACCGATCTCAACCTTCCGGTCACGCTCAGCGCCGAGCTGGCGAGTGGGCACTTCCTGACGAGCGCCGAGGCGCGATATCCGACCGTCGTGCTGGGCTCCGTCGCCGCGCAGCGCCTGGGCATCACGTCCGTCAAGAGCAGCCCCGCGATCTACATCGGCGGGCAGTACTACACGGTCGTCGGAATCCTGAAGTCGGTCACGCTCGCCACCTCGATCGATCGTGCGGCGCTGATCGGCCTGCCGCAGGCGCGCGCGTGCATTCGGCACCGAGGCACATCCCTCGAGCCAGTACGTGCGGACCGCCGACGGCGACCTCGCGTCCGTGCGCGAGCTGATTCCCGGCACCGTCAACCCCGAGCACCCCGAGGAGGTGCAGGTCAGCCGCCCCTCGGACGCGCTCGAGGCCAAGGCCGCCGCCAAGGGCGCGTTCACCTCACTGCTGCTCGGGCTCGGCGCCGTCGCGCTGCTCGTCGGCGGCGTCGGCATCGCCAACGTCATGGTCATCTCGGTGCTGGAGCGCAGGTCGGAGATCGGCCTGCGCCGTGCGCTCGGCGCGACCAGGCGCCACATCTCCGCGCAGTTCCTGACCGAGTCGCTCCTGCTCGCAGCGATCGGCGGGGCCGTGGGCGCCGCGCTCGGAGCAGTCGTCACCGCGATCTACTCGACCGCGCAGGGGCAGCCGACCGTGGTCCCGATCCTCGCGATCGTCGGGGGCATGGTGGCGGCGCTGCTGATCGGCGCGATCGCCGGCCTCTACCCGTCGGTGCGTGCGTCGCGGCTCTCCCCGACCGAGGCTCTGCGCACCGTCTGAACGGTCAGATCCCGGGCTCGGCCGGGACGTCGTGCACGGTCCCGGCCGCGGTGACCGGATCGTTCGACAGCCGCTGCGCGATGTAGACGGGGATGATCGAGAGCACGACGACGACGACCGCGACGACGTTCACGATCGGCAGCTGATTCGGCCGCGACAGGTTCGAGAGGATCCAGATCGGCAGCGTCTCGGTGCTGCCCGCGGTGAACGTCGTGACGATCACCTCGTCGAAGCTCAGCGCGAACGCGAGCAGCGCGCCGGCGATCAGCGCCGAGCGCATCTGCGGGAACGTGATGTCGCGGAACGTGCGCGCGGGCACGGCGCCGAGGTCGGCGCCCGCCTCCTCGAGCGAGGCCGGCGTTCGCCGCAGCCGCGCGACGACGTTGTTGAACACGACGACGATGCAGAACGTCACGTGCGCGACGACGACGGTCCAGATCGCGAGGTTCACGTGCAGGATCTGCGTGAACGTCGCGTTCAGCGCCATGCCGGTGACGATGCCGGGCAGCGCGATCGGCAGGATGACGAGGAACGAGATCGACTCCTTGCCGAAGAAGTCGTAGCGCGCGAGCGCATACGCGGCGAGCGTGCCGAGGATCAGCGCGAGCACCATCGCCGCGAAGCCGACCTCGCACGCTCGTCCACAGCGCGTCGCGCGCGCCCGGGTTGTTGAACGCCTCGCTGAACCACTTCGTCGAGAAGCCGTCGGTCGGCCACGCCTGCGAGCGCGTCGGGTTGAACGCGTAGATCGCGATCACGATCAGCGGCAGGTAGAGGAAGGCCAGCGTGATCGCCGAGCCGATCCGCAGGATCCACCGCGTGCCGCCGGAGACGGGCATCAGAGTGCCTCGAACGCGCCGAGCCGGCGCGCGATCAGGAGGTACACGAGCATGATCACGATCGGCACCGTCGCGAACGCGGACGCGAGCGGCAGGTTGTTCGCGATGCCGACGTTGGCGTAGACGACGTTGCCGATGAACTGCGTGTTCGAGACGAGCTGCGGCGTGATGTAGTCGCCGAGCGTCAGCGAGAAGGTGAAGATCGAGCCGGCGACGATCGCCGGCAGCGCGAGCGGCAGGACGACGCTGCGGAACGTGCGCCACGGGCGCGCGCCGAGGTCGCCGGAGGCGTCGAGCAGCGAGTCCTGGATCCGCTCGAGGCCCGCGTACAGCGGCAGGATCATGTACGGCAGCCAGAGGTACGCCATCACGATCCACACGCGGATGTAGCCGGACGTCGGCACGTGCAGGCCGAGCGGATCGAGGAACCAGTTGATGACGCCGTTCGTGGACAGCATCGTGCGCCACGAGTAGACCTTCACGAGGTAGCTCGCCCACAGCGGCATCAGCACCGCGACGACGAGCAGGCCCTTCGTCCGCGCGCCCACGACGCGCGCCATGAAGAACGCGATCGGGAACGCCAGCAGGATGTCGGTGACGGTGACGAGCGCCGCCAGCGACACCGTCCGCAGGACGATCCTGCGGTACACCGGCTCGGTGAAGATCAGCTTGAAGTTGTCGAGGCTGAACCCCTTGACGATCAGGCCCGTGAAGTCGTTCAGCGTCCAGAACGCCGTGATCAGCAGGACGACGAGCGAGCCGAGGTAGACGATCCCCAGCCAGCCCAGCGGCAGCGGCCAGCAGCGACCCGACCTGGAGGCTGCGGATGCGCCAGAAGAGCCCGGCGAGCGGTCTGATGGCTCGCCGGGCCCTTGTCAGGCGCGGGTGCGGGCTGGGCGGACACGCGTCCCTAGGTCTCCGCCCGCGCCGCCGCGGTCAGCCCTTGATCTCGGTCCAGGCCTGGACCCACTTGGAGTAGTCCACGCAGACGTTGCCGCGGTCGTCGCGGCAGTTGCGCGTCGGCGTCGCCCAGAACGCGACCTTGTCGTAGAACGCCTTGTCCTTGGCGCTGAACGTGTCGCAGTGGGTCTTGTCCGAGGTCACGTCGCAGGCCTTGAGGTTGGCCGGCGCCTCGCCGAACCACTCCGCCACCTGCGCCTGCACCTTCGGGGTCTGGATGTAGTTCATCCACTTGAGCATGCAGTTGGGATGCGCGGCCTTGGAGGACAGCATCCAGGTGTCCGACCAGCCCGTCGCGCCCTCGTTCGGCACGGTCGTCTTGACCGGCTGCTTGTCGGCGGTCAGCAGGTTGGCGGTGTACTGCCAGATCGACCCGACCTGCAGGTCGCCCTGCGTGAAGCCCTGCTGCTGCTTGGTCACGTCGGCCCAGAACTGCCCGATCAGCGGACGCTGCTTCTTCAGCAGCGCGACCGCGGCGTCGAACTGCTTCTGGTCGAGCTCGTAGACGTTGTTGATCTTCAGGTCCGGCTGCGTCGCCTTGAGGTAGAGCGCGGCGTCGGCGATCGTGATCGGATCGTCGTAGATCGTGACCTTGCCCTTGTACTTCGGGTCGTAGATCACGCTCCAGCTCGTCGGCGCCGGCGTCACGTCCTTCGTGTTGTACGCCAGCAGGTTCGCGCCCCAGCCGTGCGGCGCGCCGTACATCTGGCCGTTCACCGAGTTGTACGGCTGGTTCTTCAGGAACGGTGCGATGTCGGGGTAGTTCGTGAGGATGCTTCGTGTTGATCGGGGCGACGTCGCCGCCGGCGATCATGCGCACGGAGGCGTTGCCGGACGCGGACACGCCGTCGTACTGGCCGGTGCGCATGAGCGTGACCATCTCGTCCGAGGTGCTCGCGACCTTCGCGTTCACCTGGCACTGGCTCTCCTGCTCGAACGGCGTCACCCAGTCGACGCTCTTGTCGGTCGATCCGTCCTCGGCATACCCCGGCCAGACGACGATGTTCAGCTTGCCCTCGCCTGCTCCGATCGAGTTCACGACCGGGATGTCCGGCACCTTGAACTCACCCGAGCTCGAGCTGCTGCTGTTGTTGTCACTGCCGCCACATGCGGCGACGCCGAGTGATAGTGCGATCGCCAGGACGACGAACGCGAGCAGGCGCTTCATGCTTCCTCCTGTTCCGGGGGGTGTGCGCGGCCGACGGCGAAGGTCTGATCCTCGCGCCATGCGACCCGTACCTGACGTCCCGCGCAGATCGCGGGCCTCGTCACGTGATGTCTCGAGATTCAGCCGGGTGGCGAGCAGGCGGCCGCCCTGGTCGAGCTCGATCTCGAAGCGTGTGGCCTGGCCGACGTAGCTCGCGTCGACGACCGTGCCGGTCTCGGCGTGCATGCCGTCGGCGGTGTCGTCCGCGGCCAGGATGCGGATCTTCTCCGGGCGGATCGTGAACCGGCGGCCGTCGCGCTCGAGCATGTTCGAGACGCCGACGAAGCCGGCGACGAACTCGGTCAGCGGGCGCTCGTAGACGTCGGCGGGGGCGCCGACCTGCTCGATCCGGCCGTTGTTGAAGACGGCGATCCGGTCGCTCATCGAGAGCGCCTCGTCCTGGTCGTGCGTCACGTAGACGAACGTGATGCCGACGTCCTGCTGGATCTGCTTGAGCTCGACCTGCATCTCCTCGCGCAGCTTCAGGTCGAGCGCGCCGAGCGGCTCGTCGAGCAGCAGCACGCGCGGGCGGTTCACGATCGCGCGGGCGAGCGCGACGCGCTGGCGCTGGCCGCCGGAGAGCTGGTTCGGCCGGCGGCCGCCGACGTCGTGCAGGCGCACCATCTCCAGCGCCTCCTGCGCGCGGCTGCGGCGCTCGCTGCGGCCGACCTTCTTGATCTTGAGCCCGTACGCGACGTTCTCCAGCACGCTCATGTGCGGGAACAGCGCGTAGTCCTGGAAGACGGTGTTGACGTCACGCTCGAACGGCGGGCGCCGCGCGACGTCCTCGCCGGCGAGCTCGACGCTGCCCGCGTCGGGGACGTCGAAGCCGGCGATCAGGCGCAGCGTCGTCGTCTTGCCCGACCCGGACGGCCCGAGCATCGTGAAGAACTCGCCGCGCGCGATGTCCAGGCTGATGTGGTCGACGGCGGCGAAGTCGCCGAAGCGCTTGACGAGATCGACGAGGCGGATGTCGGGCACCGGCGTGGCGTCCGCCATCGTGGCGGCCGCAGGGCCCCGGATCTCCTCGCTCGTCATCGACACCTCGCTCCATCGCCGGACAGATCGTCCAACGATTGCGGCAGCCTAGTGCGTATCGGCGGCCGCTCCGGCGGCCGCCGCGGCACACGTCCGCCGGGGCCATTGTCCACCGTGGCACGGCGGACTGTCCAGCCCGGCGCGCGGTCAGGCCGCGACGCCGACGAGCCGCCAGGGCGTCGCGTCGACGCCGTCGAGCGCCATCGTCCAGCGCTCGGTGAAGGCCGCCTCGCGGTCCTTGCTGCCGGAGAGGACCGCGGCGGTGTCGCGGTCCTCGACGTAGCGCCGCCCGCGGACGTGGACGGCGAGCGTCATCCGCGCCGGCTCCGGCGAGGCCTCGAGCTGCTCGATCGTGACGCCGTCGATCCGCGGGCCGCGGACGACGAGCCGGCTGTCGTGGCTCGCGTCGCCGCCGTAGAGCAGCGCGTCGACCGCCTCGGTGGTCGCGACGGCGATCAGCGGAGCGTCGTCGCCGTCGACCGCGTCGGACCACGCCTCGGCGGCGCGGCGCGCGGCGGCGGCGAGCACGTCGGGGCCGAAGCGCGCGTCCGCGAGCGAGAGGTCGAGCGCCTGCGTGCGGGCATCCGCGGCGAGGTCGACGTCGACGAGCTCGGCCGTCGCGACGCCGGGCAGCGCCGCGTCGGCGACGGCGCCCTCGACGAGCGCCTCGTCGCGCACGCGCTCGTCGGCCCAGGGCGAGGCGACCAGCGGGGCGTCGAGCTGATGGCTGCCCTCGGCGTCCTGCTCGATCGAGACGAGGATCCAGCGGCCGCTCGCGCTTGGCGAGCGTCCAGTACTCGCGCAGCTGCGTGGTCGTCGTGGTCGTGCCGGCGTGCATGACGCGCATGCCGTCCGGCCCCTCGACGTAGTCCTCGAGGCTCGCGCAGACGTGGACGACGATGCGGTCCTCGTCGTCGCGCTCGCGGTTCGTGAGCCCGACGTAGCGCACGTCCGGCCCGGTGATCACGCGCACGCGGTTGTGCCAGCCCTTGCGCGCGAAGTCGTCGAGCCGGCGGCGCCACTCGATCAGCAGGTCGTCGCCGACCATCGAGCCGAGCGCGTTCTCGTCGCGCGCGTCCCACGCGCCCTGGATCGCGTGGAACATGACGGTGACGTCCTGCGTGACGCGGTCGGCGGCGAACGCCTCGTCGTCCTCGGCGGCCTCCGCCGCGGCGGTGCGCACCTGCACGTCGCGCTCGTCCAGGCGCCGGCGCAGGCGGCGGACCGTCAGCCAGGTGCTGACGATCGCGAACAGGACGAAGGCCAGGAACAGGCCGAGCAGCATCACGACGATCCAGCCGCTGATCGCTCCGCCGCCGACGTAGACGCCGGTCCCGCCGCCGCTGCCGCCTCCGCCGGAGAAGCCGCCGCCACCTCCGCCGCCCCCGCCGAAGCCGGACGAGCCGCCACCTGCGGCGGCGAGGATCAGGCCGGTGACGGTCATGCGATGCAGGCTACTGTCGCGGGCCATGGCCCGACGCCGCCCTGCCCGACTGGCCTGCCGGCACCGTGTGCGTGCTCGCGACGAGCGGCGCCGACGGGCCCCACGCGATCCCGGTGTCGACGGCGATCCGGGTCGGCGACGACCGGATCGTCCTCGCGCTCGCGCGCACGCGCGGGTCGCTGGAGCGCCTGCGCGCGCGACCCGCGCGTCGCGCTCACCGTCATGGCCGGCCCGGACCTTGCGTTCACCGCGCACGGCGCGGCGCGCGTCGTCGCCGATCCGCTTCCCGGCGCCGAAGGCGTCGCGGGCGTCGAGATCGCCGTCGACCTGACGCGCCGCCACGAGCGGCCGACGTTCGCGATCACCGCGGGCGTCGACTGGCGCTGGACCGACGCCGAGGCCCAGGTGCGCGACGGCGCCGTCCGTGAGGCGCTGCTCGCATCCGTAGGCTGACCGCCGTGAAGCTCGCCACCTTCCTGCCGCCGGGCGCGGCTCAGCCGCTCGCGGGCGAGGTCCGCGGAGATCAGGTCGTGGCGTTCGACGACGGCTCGACCGTCGCGGAGCGCCTGCGCAGCGGCGACCGCACCGCCGCCGCGCGGCGCGGCCCACGCGCTCGCCGACGTCACGCTGCTCGCCCCGCACGTGCCGCGCGCGATCTTCGGCATCGGCCTGAACTACCGCGCGCACGCCGCCGAGCAGGGGCTGGAGCCGCCGGAGACGCCGATCGTCTTCATGAAGCTGCCCTCGTCCGTCGCGCCGCCCGGCGGCCCGGTGCGCCGCCCCGCGGTCGTGCGGCGCCTCGACTACGAGGGCGAGCTCGCGGTCGTCATGGGCCCCGGCGGAGCCGTCGCGGGCTACGCGGTCGCCGACGACGTCAGCGCCCGCGACCTGCAGCGGCGCGAGCCGCAGTGGACGCGCGCGAAGGGCTCCGACGGCTTCTGCCCGTTCGGGCCCGTGGGTGACCACGGCCGACGAGATCGCCGATCCGGAGAACCTGGCGCTGCGCACGTGGGTGAACGGGGAGCTGCGCCAGGACGCGTCGACGAGCGATCTCGTCTTCTCGATCCCGCAGCTGATCGCGTTCATCGCCGAGACGATCACGCTCGAGCCGGGCGACCTGATCCTGACCGGCACGCCGAGCGGCGTCGGCATGGCGCTCGACCCGCCGAGCTTCCTCGAGCCCGGCGACGTGGTGCGGATCGAGATCGAGGGACTGGGGAGGATCGAGCATGGCATCGTCGACTGAGGCCGGACCGCGCGGCACCGCCGCGAGCGCGCTGCGCGAGCAGCTCGCCGTGCTCTCCGACCTGCGCTCGGCGGGGGCGCTGCTCGGCTGGGACCGCGAGACGATGATGCCCGCGCGCGGCGCGAACACCCGCGGCGAGGCCACCGCCACGCTCGAGCAGCTCGCGCACGAGCGGCTCGCCGGCGAGCGCCTTCGCCGACCTGCTCGACGCGGCCGCCGCGGAGAGCGCCGGCGACCCCGGCGGCGACGACGCGGCGATCGTCCGGGTCGTGCGCCGCGATCACGACCGCGCGGTGCGCATCCCCGTCGAGCTGACGGCCGAGATGGCGCGCGCCACGGCCGCCGCGCTCCCGGTCTGGGCCGCCGCCCGCGCGGAGTCGGACTTCGCCGCGTTCCGCCCGCACCTCGAGCGCCAGGTCGCCCTGCGGCGCGAGGTCGCGGCCTGCTTCCCGGACGTCGAGCACCCGTACGACGCGCTGCTGGAGAGCTACGAGCCGGGCGCCACCACCGCCGCGGTGCGCGAGGTGTTCGCCGAGCTGCGCGCCGGGCTCGTCCCGCTGATCGCGCAGATCGCCGAGCGCCCGGTCCCGCCGCCGCTCCCCGCGCCGCTGCCGCGTGAGGCCCAGCGCACGATCGGCCTCGAGATGGCGCGCGCGATCGGCTTCGACGACGAGGGCTGGCGGCTTGACGACTCGACCCACCCCTTCTCGATGTCGGTCGGCGCCGGCGACCAGCGCGTCACCGCGCGCTGGGACGACACCGACCTGAGCGGCATCTTCGCCGTCCTGCACGAGGTCGGGCACGGGCTCTACGAGCAGCAGGTCGGCACGTCGCTCGCCCGCACGACGCTCGACACGGGCGTCTCGCTCGGCGTACACGAGTCGCAGAGCCGGCTGTGGGAGAACCAGGTCGGCCGCTCGCGCGAGTTCTGGAGCCACTGGCTCCCGCGCGCGCAGCAGGCGATGCCGTCGCTTGCCGGCCTGGACCTCGACGCGTTCCTGCGCAGCGTCAACGTCGTCGAGCCGACGCTGATCCGCGTCGAGGCCGACGAGGCGACCTACGTGCTCCACGTGATCCTGCGCTTCCAGCTCGAGGTCGCGCTGCTCGAGGGGACGCTCGAGGTCGCGGACCTGCCGGCGGCCTGGAACGACGGCATGCGCGACCTGCTGGGCGTGACCGTTCCCGACGACACGCGCGGCTGCCTGCAGGACATCCACTGGGCGTTCGGCGAGCTCGGCTACTTCCCGACGTACGCGATCGGCAACGTCATGAGCGCGCAGCTCTGGGCGGCGATCGGCGAGCAGGTGACGGGCGCCCGCGACGCGCTCGCGGCGGGGGACTGCGCGCCGGTGCGCGACTGGCTCGGCGAGCACGTGCACCGCCACGGCCGCGTGCTCGACCCGCCGGACCTGCTGCGCCAGGCGACCGGCCAGGAGCTCGACCCCGCGCCGCTGCTGGACTACCTGAGCGCCAAGTACGGCGCGCTCTACGACCTCAGCTCAGTGTGACTCGAGCACGCGGTCGATCAGGCCGTACTCGACGGCCTGCTCGGCGGTGAAGAAGCGGTCGCGCTCCATGTCGTCGTGGACCTGCTCGAGCGACCTGCCCGTGTGGTGGGCGTAGAGCTCGTCGATCTTCGCGCGCGTCTTGAGGATCTCGTTCATGTGGATCTCGATGTCCGAGGACTGCCCCTCGTAGCCGGCTGACGGCTGGTGGATCAGGATCCGGCTGTTGGGCAGCGCCATCCGCTTGCCCGGCGCGCCCGCGGTCAGCAGCAGCGAGCCCATCGACATCGCGATCCCGCAGCAGATCGTCGACACGTCGGGCTTGATGAACTGCATCGTGTCGTAGACGGCCATCCCCGCCGAGATCGAGCCGCCCGGGGAGTTGATGTAGATCGAGATGTCCTTCTCGGGATCCTGCGACTCGAGGTGCAGGAGCTGGGCGACGACGAGGTTCGCGATCGGGTCGTCGACGGGCTGGCCGAGGAAGATGATCCGGTCGTTGAGCATGCGCGAGTACAGGTCGTACTCGCGCTCACCACGCGCGGTCTGCTCGATGACCGTGGGGACGAGAGGCATGAACGGACCCTAGTGGTTGAGCGTCGTCATGCCGGTGCGGTCGTACCGCTCGCCCGCGACGGGCGGGAGGTCGGCGTCGATGCGGGCGAGGTCATCGCCGGTGAGCACGACGTCCGCGGCGGCGAGGTTCTCCTCGAGATACGTACGCCGCTTGGTCCCGGGGATCGGGACGATGTCGTCGCCCTGCGCGAGCACCCACGCGAGCGCGAGCTGCCCGGTCGTGCACTCGTGCTCGGCGGCGATCTCGCCGAGCTTCTCGACCAGCCGGCGGTTGGCCTCGATGTTCTCGTCGGAGAAGCGCGGCTGGTGGCGGCGGAAGTCGTTCTCGTCGAGCTCCTCGGTGGAGCTGAAGCGGCCGCTGAGGAACCCGCGGCCGAGCGGCGAGTACGCGACGAGCCCGATGCCGAGCTCGCGCAGCGTCGGCAGGATCTCCGCCTCGACGTCGCGTGACCACAGCGAGTACTCGGTCTGCACCGCGGCGATCGGATGGACGGCGTGCGCGCGGCGGATCGTCTCCGGCGAGGCCTCGCTCAGGCCGATGTGGCGGACCTTGCCCTCGGTCACGAGCTCGGCGAGCGCCCCGACCGTCTCCTCGATCGGCGTGCCCGGGTCGATGCGGTGCTGGTAGTAGAGGTCGACGTGGTCGGTCCCCAGGCGCTGCAGCGAGCCCTCGATCGAGCGCCGCACGTTCTCCGGCGACCCGTCGATCAGCCGCCGCGTCGGATTGTCCTCGGTCGGCGCCCAGCGGATGCCGAACTTCGTCGCGAGCGTGACCGCGTCGCGACGGCCGGCGAGCGCCTTGCCGAGCAGCTGCTCGTTCGTGTGCGGCCCGTACATCTCGGCCGTGTCGAGCAGCGTGCAGCCGAGCTCGATCGCCCGGTCGATCGTGGCGAGCGCCTCCGGCTCGTCGGTCGTGCCGTAGAAGGCGCTCATGCCCATGCAGCCGAGGCCGATGGAGCTGACGGAGAGGCCGTCGCCGAGGGTGCGGTGGTTCATCCGGCGAACGCTACTCCCCGCCTGGACCGGGCTTTCGATCCCCTGTACCCCCGGGTACTAGCCTCGATCGCAGTGCCCGCCGCGCGCAAGCCCACGCTCGAGCCCGGCCGCGGCATCGCGGCGCTCGACCCGATCCCGCCGGTCGCGCTCGTGCTCACGGGCGTCACCTCGATCCAGTTCGGTGCGGCGCTGGCCGCGACGCTGTTCGACCAGGCCGGGCCGGCGGGGACATCGGTGCTGCGCCTCTCGCTCGCCGCGATCGTCCTGCTGATCGTGTGGCGGCCCTGGCGCCACCGCCACGCCCCGGTGCATCTGCGGCTCGCGGCGATCTTCGGCATCACGCTCGGCCTGATGAACCTCACCTTCTACGAGGCGCTCGACCGGATCCCGCTCGGCGTCGCCGTGACGATCGAGTTCCTCGGGCCGATCACCGTCGCGACGCTGCTCTCACGTCGCCGGCTGGACCTCGTCTGGGTGGCGCTCGCGACGGCCGGCATCCTGCTGCTCGCCGCACCGTGGCAGCAGGGCGGCGGTCTCGACGGCGTCGGCGTCGCGCTCGCGCTGACCGCCGCGGTCTTCTGGGGGATGTACATCCTGCTCGCGCAGCGTGCCGGCCGCGTGTTCGACGGCGGCGAGGGCCTGGCGATCGCCATGGTCTGGGCCGCGGCGATCCCGCTCGTCCCGGGCATCGCCCAGGCGGGCACCGATCTGCTCGCGCCCGGCCTGCTCGCCGCGGGCCTCGGCGTCGCGACTGCTCAGCAGCGTCATTCCCTACTCGCTGGAGACCGAGGCGCTGCGGCGGATGCCCGCCAACGTCTTCGGCGTGCTGATGTCGCTCGAGCCGGCGCTCGCGGCGCTCGCGGGCTTCCTGATCCTCTCGCAGTCGCTCGGGGCCCGCGAGCTCGTCGCGATCACGCTCGTCGTCGCGGCGAGCATCGGCGTGACGCGCAGCTCCGCGTCGCCGGCCAGCGCGGAGGCGTCGATCGACGCCTGACGTGCGGCGCGCGGGGCCCGGATCGCCATACTGGCCGCGGCGTGTTCGGCCTCAACCTGCCCAACTTCCTGACGGTCCTGCGCATCCTGCTCGTGCCGGTGCTCGTCGTCGCGCTGCTCGGCGCCGGCGGCGAGGCGAGCGACGTGCTGGCGGCCGCGGTGTTCTGGATCGCCTCGGTGACCGACGCGATCGACGGCTGGATCGCGCGCTCGCGCGAGCAGGTGACGACCTTCGGCAAGCTGATGGATCCCGTCGCCGACAAGCTGCTCGTGATCGCCGCGCTGCTCTCGCTCGTGTCGCTCGGCCGGCTCGAGGCGTGGGTGGCGATGGTGATCATCGCGCGCGAGTTCGCGGTGACCGTCGCCCGTCTGCAGGCGCGCGCGGAGGGCGTCGTGATCGCCGCGAACTGGTGGGGGAAGGCGAAGACGCTCGTCCAGATGCTGACGATCTTCCTGCTGATCCTCTTCGACCCCTCGCCGACCTGGGTCGACGTGCTCGTCTACGCGATGGTCGCCGTCACGATCATCAGCGGGATCGACTACTTCTTCGGGATGCGCAAGCTGCTGCGTGAGGCCGAGGCGCGCCGCGCGGCACACCGCGGGGCCGAGGCTCCGCGGTGATCAAGGTCCTGATCGGCTTCGTCATCGTCTGCGCGCTCGCGGCCGTCGGCGTGGGCGTCTACGTCGTCTTCGACAACCGCGACCCGGTCCCCGATGACGTCCAGGCGTGCATCCGCAAGGAGGGCCTGACGCTCGCGCGCAGCACCGAGGCGCTGGCGCTCGTGCGCCCCGACGCCGCGGCGGGCGACCTCAGGGTGCGGCGGCGCTGGGACTGGGGTCACACGAACGCCGTGCTGCTCGCCGGCCCGCAGGGCGACTACGCCGTGCTCGCGCTCTGGAACGGGGACACGCCGTCGCTGCGGAGCGGCGACGTCGGCCGGCGCGTCTACGACAGCCCGGGCCGCTTCCCGGCGGTCGCGCTGGAGACGCCCGACCGCAAGGTGCTGCTTGGGCTGCGCGCTGAAGATCGACGCGTAGCGGCCTACGCCGACGCGCCGTCGAGCCACTCGCGCATCGACGTGTGATGCGGCAGGTGCTCGCCGGTCACGAGCTCGGTGCGCAGCTCCCCGAGCAGCCCGAAGCGCTCGGCGACGACGTTGTGCTGATGGATCGTCTCGAGGTTCTCCTGGCGGGCCATGACGAAGGTCCCGTCGTCGAGGCCGCCGAAGCGCTCGACGACGTCGTTCACCGCCTCGCGCACGCAGTCCTCGACGAAGCGCGGGCGCCGGTGCGCCTTCTCCACGACGGCCGCCTCGTCCGAGCGCTTCATCAGCTCGTAGATCTCGCTCGACATCGAGCCCTCGACGATGTCGAGCAGGTCACGTGCCTCGACGGGGATCGTGTTCCCCTCGACGCAGCCGAGGTAGAGCGTCCCGAGGCCGCGCTGGTTGTGCGTGGCCACGGGAACGGCCTCGAGGATCCGCTCGATGTCCTCGTCCGAGAAGCCCTCGCCGGTCAGCCGCTCGCGCGCGGACGCGGCCACGAGCTCCTGCGCGCACGGGCACGCCGTGATGCCCTGCGCGGCGACGCCGACGAGCTGCCGCGTGCCGCGCTCGCTGGCGATCGCCGAGCCGAAGAGCGTGTACATCTCCTGCGTCGTGATCCCGCTGACGGGCGCCGGCTTGTCCTCGGGGTAGCGCGCGGCGATCGTCACCTCGGCGCGCAGCGCGCCCTGGCGATCGCGCACGGTCTCGGCGATCCGGGTCGCGAGATCCTCCGCCCGGAATGCCGAGCCGCCGACGACGGTCTCGCCGATCGCGTCGTTGACGACCTCCTCGAAGCGCGACATGTGCGCGCCCTTCTGCCGCGGCCCGAGATCGACGAAGCAGTCGAGCTTGGCGTGGAAGAGCTGCTCGGCGCCGGGGGCGCCGATGCGGATGACCTTCTCCACGCCGGTGACGCCGACGCGCGAGAGCGACAGGCGCACGGTCGGCGCGCGATTCTGGACGTCGGGGGAGTGCGAGAGCGAGACGGGCTCCATGGCGGGTGATCCTTCCGGCGGACGCGGGTGGCGTGCGTAAGTCGAGGGTATCGGGCCCTTCACCGAGCTTGTGCTATCAATCACGCACTTTTCGGTTGCGGCCCCTCCGTCTACGAGCGAGAGGACACCATGGCTCAGCCACTGCGACACAGTCGCGAACGCCGGATCGCTGGACGAAGTCTGTAGGTGGGGAGGGGGGCGGCCTGGGAGGGCCGTCCGAAGAGGTCCAGGAGGGATGCGGGGGCGTGAGCACCACAACGAAGCCCGAAGGTCTGCTGGCAGACGAAGCGCCGATCTGGGAGCTGGATGAGCTGCGGCTGCTCATCGCCGGCGGCCAGGAACGCGGCTACCTCACGATCGAGCAGGTGACCGCCTGCCTCGAAGAGGTCGACGTCACGAAGGAACAGGTGCGCGAGCTGCACGGCCACCTGGAGGAGCAGGGGATCGACCTGCTCCAGGAGAGCGGCGGGATCGCGGCGCCGGCACCGCCGATGACCGAGGGCCCGCCCGGCGCGGCGCACAACGGCGAGGGTGCCGGCGTCACGAAGACCGAGCAGCGCAAGAAGCCGGAGATCGACCTGACGGTCGAGCCGAGCCTCGACTCGCTGCGGCTCTACCTGCGCTCGATCGGCCGCGTGTCGCTGCTGACCGCGGCGCAGGAGGTCGAGCTGGCCAAGTGCATCGAGCGCGGCGACATGGCTCGCCAAGCAGCAGATGGTCGAGGCCAACCTGCGCCTCGTCGTCTCGATCGCCAAGGGCTACCTCGGCCGCGGCCTGACGTTCCTGGACCTGATCCAGGAGGGCTCGCTCGGGCTGATCCGCGCGGTCGAGAAGTTCGACTACCGGCGCGGCTACAAGTTCTCGACGTACGCGACCTGGTGGATCCGCCAGGCCGTGACGCGCGCGATCGCCGACAAGGGACGCACGATCCGCATCCCGGTCCACATGGTCGAGAAGCTCAACAAGGTCGTGCACGTCGAGCGCCAGCTCGTCCAGCAGCTCGGCCGCGAGCCCTCGCCGGAGGAGATCGCCAAGGAGCTCGAGTGCACGACGCGCGAGGTGCGCGACATCCTGCGCATGAGCCAGCAGCCGATCTCGCTCGAGAAGCCGATCGGCGACGAGGAGGAGTCCGAGCTGGGCGACTTCGTCGAGGATCAGACGGCCGAGTCGCCGTTCGAGCTCGCCTCGGAGAACCTGCGCAAGGAGAACGTGCGGCGGGCGCTCGCAGGCGCTGCCGCTGCGCGAGCGCGAAGTGATCGAGATGCGCTTCGGCCTGACGGGTGGCCGGCCGTGCACGCTCGAGGAGGTCGGCCGTGCGTTCAACGTCACACGCGAGCGCATCCGCCAGATCGAGAATCACACCTTGAAGAAGCTCGAGTCGCTGCCTGAGGCGCAGCGGCTCAGGGACGCCTGCTGAGGGGCGGGCGGGGTCCTGGCGCGCAAGCGCCGGACCGGAGGAGGAGAGGTATCGCGAGGGCCGGCACGGACGCCGGCCTTCGTCGTGCCGCTACCATTTCGCCTCGCCCGGAGGGATGTCCGAGTGGTTAAAGGAGACGGGCTGTAAACCCGTTGGCTCTGCCTACGCAGGTTCGAATCCTGCTCCCTCCATCGCCGTTCGAAAGCCCCGCTGCCGCGGGGCTTTCGCCGGGTAATGTGGCCCGGTGGACGTTCCCGGACTCGCTATGCGCGTAGCGGTGGTGTGCAGATCGCCTACCAGGTCGCGGGCGAGGGGCCGCTCGACATCGTGTTCGTCCCCTCGTACGTGTCGAACATCGAGCTCACCTGGGAGGTGCCGTTCTTCACGCGGTTCCTGGGGCGGCTGGGCTCGTTCTCGCGGCTGATCCTCTTCGACCGGCGCGGGAACGCGATGTCCGACGGGGTCGCCGGAGCGGTGCCGCTCGAGGAGCAGGTGGATGATGTCCTCGCAGTGCTGGACGCCGCCGGCTCGGAGCATCCGGTGCTGTTCGCGTGGGCAGAGGGCTTCGGCCTGTCGGCGCTGGTCGCGGCCTCGCATCCGGACGTCGTCCGGGCGCTGGCGCTGGTGTCGCCGATCCCGCGGCTGGTGGCGGGTCCGGGGTACGAGTGGGCGCTGAGCGTCGAGGAGCGCGCGGCGCTGGTCTCGGCGACGGTTCAGCATTGGGGTTCGAGCGCGCCCGAGAATCCGTGGGGCGGCGGCGCTCAGAGCGAGCAGGTGCGACGCCTGATGGCGCGCTGGCAGCGGCTGGCGATGAGCCCGGATGCCGCCGCCGCCTCACTGGCGATGATCGGTCAGACGGATGTGCGCGAGGTGCTGCCGAGCGTCCAATGCCCGGCGCTGGTGTTGCGGCCCGAGCACGAGACGTGGTTCGACGAGCGCCACTCGCGCTACGTCGTCGAGCATCTCGCGAACGCACGCTACGTCGCGTTGCCGGGGGAGGGACCGCTCTGGATCGGCGAGGAGGATCTCGTCGCCGATGAGATCCAGCATTTCCTGACCGGCGTGCGGCGTCCGGTCGTCAGCGACCGTGTCCTGGCGACGGTGCTGTTCACCGACATCGTGGGCTCGACCGAGCGGGCCGCGCAGCTCGGCGACAGCCGCTGGCGGTCGCTGCTGGAGCGCCACGACAACCTCGTGCGCGACGAGGTGCACCGCCACCGCGGACGGTTCGTCAAGTCCCTCGGCGACGGAGCGCTCGCAGTGTTCGACGGGCCGAGCCGTGCGATCAGCACCGCGACCGCGATCCGCGACCGTGTCGGTGACCTGGACCTGGAGATCCGCGCAGGCCTGCACACCGGCGAATGCGAGCTCCTCGCCGATGACGATGTGGGCGGACTCGCGGTGCACATCGGCGCGCGCGTCAGCGGCCTCGCAGCACCCGGCGAGGTTCTCGTCAGCAGCACCGTCCGCGACCTCATCGTCGGTTCCGGCCAGACCCTCACCGACCGCGGCGAGCACGACCTCAAAGGCGTCCCGGGCTCCTGGCGCGTCTTCGCCGTCGAGGCCTGATCCCTAAGCGGTCACTGGATCGTGCGGATGCTGAGGACGACCTTGCCGATGAGCCGGCAGTCGCCGTCGGCGTTGAGTGCCCCGGGCTTCGGCGACCCGTCGCCCGGGGCCGGGATGACGGTCGCGCGCACGACGTCGCACGGGCCGTCGAGCACGATGACGCTGCGCAGGCGCTTGTGCCGCCGCAGGTTGAACAGCTTGATCGTCGCGAGCCGCGTCGGCAGGACCTCGCTGACGGCGACGGGCATGGGTGAGGTGCCGACGACGGCGGTGCCGGTGTCGGGACCGGTCACGCTCTGCGCACCCTTGCCGTAGCAGTCCGACCTGTCCTTGCCGCCGCCGTGGCGGCGGATCGACAGCATCAGCGGCGTCCCCTTGCCCAGCGGCGTGAGGTCGCCCTGTGAGGTGTCCTCGAGAGGGACCGCGGTCAGCGCGACCGCGATCTTCCCGTGGCGCTTCTTGGCGCAGATCGGCGGCAGCGGCTCCGGATCCGGCGCGTGCGGGGCGCAGTAGTTCGTGAGGCGATAACTCGAGATGTCCCCCTCCATCGTCGCGGACCCGACCGTCCTGGAGAACGGGGAGGTGATGACGGTCGGGATCCCGTCGCCCGAGATGCTCTTGATGTACGTGCGGACGTAGTCGCCCGTCTCGAATGTGAAGCGGTTGGTCTGGATGTAGGTCCGCCCGGGGAAGCAGTCCGACGTGGTGTCGACCAGCTCGCGGGTCTCCACGAACCCTGCGACGTCGACGTCGAGCTTGGCGAGCTTCTGGTGGACCTTCGGGGCCGCGGGGATCTTCGCCGCACCGGCCTGTGCGGCGCCCGCGACGATGAACGCGACGGCGAGGATCGACAGGGCGACTGGACCAGCGCTTTCCGTGCATCGAGCCAACCTACAGCGCCACCGGACGGACACTCCGCTTTCCAGACGAAATGCGTCCGGCCGGTTTCGCGGCGTGAAAATGATCGTGCAGGCGGACGATCTGCTCAACGAAATGCGGCGCACGGGTCGACACCACCGCCAGAACCTCGTCATGACGGATCTCGCCAAGCTCCGGGCACAGATCGCCGCCGGCAAGTATCGGGTCGATGCCGACTCGATCGCCTCCGCGATGCTCGACTACGCGAACATCGTCGAGGTGCCGCCGCCGCCCGCGCGTGACCCGGCGTCAGCCCCCCTTGGTCACACGCTGGCCGGACGGAAGCGTGACCAGAACGCGTGACGCGTTGTTGGTCTCGTCGCTCTCGAACAGCACGTTCTCGGGGTCGGCGATGTGGACGAGCGCGAAGCGCCCGCTGAGGCCCGTCACGTCGACGAACTGCTGGTAGTAGCCGCCGGGGTAGATGTCCGACCAGCCGACGGACGTGCCGAGCCGCACGTGGCTGATCGAGGCATCCTGGTTGCACGCCGGATAGACCTCCCGCGACGGCGAGCCCTTGCGGGCGGGCCGTGTGCGCTTCAGGTCGCGCAGGCAGTAGAAGAGCTTGGGGCTCACGCGCACGCGCCTCAGCTGCACGCCCGCGGCGTCGACGCTCCAGAGCTCCAGCTGCGCGGCGTCGCGCAGCTTCCAGTAGCCGCCCTGCCCGGGGATCTGCTTGAAGCGCAGCTCGGCGCCGGTCTGGACGAGGATCGAGCCTCCGCCGCGACGGTAGATCCGCTGGCGCACGCGCATGTGACCGGGCGCATTCCTGCGCCCGGTGATCTCGATCGGGCCGGCGCCGACGCTGTCGATCGAGGAGGTGCTGCGCAGCAGCAGGTGGCCCTCGTAGTGCTCCAGCGACAGGTCGGCGGGCGGCTTCATGATCAGGTCCGGGCACAGGAGCGCCCGGAACTGCGCCTGCGCGCACGGGTTGACGCGCGCGCTCGGCGGCGCCCGGCACCCGTCAGCGTCAGCGCGAGGACGAGCGCGGCGAGCTGGACGTGCCGGACCGGGAAGCGCAAGACGGGCACGATCCTACGTCCCTCCGAAGATCCGGTGGTACTCGGCGACCCAGTCCCGCGCGATCCGCTGCTGGGCGACGCGCAGTCGCAGCGTCCCGGCGCACACGCGATCGTGCAGCTCGTTCTCGAGCCGGTCCTTCTCGCCGGCGCCCGGGAACGGGGCCGCGGCCTCGGGGAAGAGGTTGGCGCGCGCGTTCGTCCCGCCGAGCTCGAGGCTCACGAGGTGGTCCAGCTCGCCGTTCTGGCCGTCGAACCGCGCCGCGACCCCGTACGCGGCGTAGACGGCCTCGCGGGTGCCGTCGCGCACGTTGCGCACGCGCGCGGAGTAGCCCGGGCGGCACACGTCGCGGCGGGTGACGAGCGCGTAGCGGGTGCCGGGTGTGCAGCCCGGGTCGGGGAGCGGGCCGCGCAGCCTGCAGGACCGCGGGGTGGCGCACCGGGCCGAGCGGGATCGTGCGCCCGAGCGGGTGGTGCGCCTTCCCGTGGGCAGGGGCCGGCGGCCCCGGGGCGGCGTGCGAGCAGGGGCACGGCAGCGACTCGCAGTAGATCCCGTCGCCGTCCGCGTCGCGCGTGTTCGCGGCGTGCTGCGCGGCCGCCTGGGTCTGGAAGTCCGCGCAGGTCGCGGCGTCGGCTCGCGCGGTCAGGCCCGCCGCGGCCGGCACGGCCACGGCGAGTGCGAGCGCAAACGGCAGGACACGCAGCATCGGCTCGTCGTTCGCCGCTGCCGGCGCGACGCCTTCCCCGCGGTTCCGGCGCATCGCTCCGGCGCGCGCGCGAGAATGGCGGCGTGCTTCTCCGGTCCACGCCGCTCGCGGCGATCCTCGCGCTGCTCGCCACGCTCCCGGCGCCCGCCGCGGCCGATCTGGCAGCCCGTCCGCCGATCGTCCCGCAGGCGTCGATCCGCGGGGTCGCCCTCGACATGACGCCCAGCGAGGTCCGCTCGCGGCTCGGCGCGCCGTCCGCTTCCGGGGTCAGCCCGAACCCGATCATCGGCAAGGTCCGCATCTGGCGCTACCCGGGGCTGCGGATCGTCTTCGACTCGGTGAAGGCGGGGCGGACGGTCCTGTCGGTGACGAGCACCAGTCGCAACGACCGCACGACGGCCGGGGTCGGCGTGGGGTCGCCGGAGGCCGACGTGCGGCGCCTCGTCCCGGGTGCGCGCTGCGCGACCCGCTACGGCTATCGCAGCTGCATGGTGGGCGGCGCGAAGCCCGGCCAGGTGGCGACGGACTTCGCGATCTCGGGCGCCGGGAAAGGTCACGCGGGTCTCACTCTCGACGGTCGTCGACTAGAGGGTGTGGCGCCTTCGCACGCCCCGGCCTGCTATCAACCCCGACCGTATGACTACGCACAGACGCCCCGCCCTCCTTCTGCTGCTGCTCGCGGTGGCCATCGCCTCGATCGGCGTCGCCGGCTGCGGCGGCAGCGACCCGAGCCAGGCCGACAAGGCCGCCACGCTCGCCGCCGAGCAGGAGAAGAACCCGCCGAAGCTCGAGGAGCCCGCGACCCCCACGGTCACCGCCGTCAAGGTCACGCCGAGCGCCGGTGAGGCCGACATCTCCAAGAAGCCGGTCATCCCGAAGCAGACGGGCGCCGACCCGAAGGTGCTGATCGCTCAGGACCTGATCGTCGGCACGGGCGCGACCGCGAAGTCGGGCGACACCGTCGACGTGCAGTACGTCGGCGTGCTGCGCAGCAACGGCAAGGAGTTCGACAGCTCGTGGAGCCGCGGCAGCAAGCCGTTCTCCTTCGCCCTCGGCGCCGGCTCGGTCATCGCCGGCTGGGACCAGGGCGTCGTCGGCATGAAGGTCGGCGG
This sequence comes from uncultured Actinomycetes bacterium, assembly GCA_963721255.1. Taxonomy (GTDB): domain Bacteria; phylum Actinomycetota; class Thermoleophilia; order Solirubrobacterales; family Solirubrobacteraceae; genus F1-60-MAGs163. The sequence continues at coordinate 74,992 of CAVRIM010000004.1, read as the reverse complement.
TCGCCGCCGGCTGATCATCCCGGGCGATCTGGCCTACGGCGCGACCGGCTCGCCGCCGAAGATCCCGGCGAACGCCGCACTCGTGTTCGACGTCGACCTGCAGAAGGTCACGCCCGCCAAGCAGTAGCCGGCGGGAGGGCGACCGGCGCTCAGCGCGCCGGCGCCCGCAGCAGTCGCCGCGGGATGGCGGGCAACGCGCCCGCCGCCGCGTGCGCCGCGCGCACGTACGTCGCGACGTCCTCCTTCGGGACGACGAAGATGCGCCGGTCCTGCAGGTAGCGGCCGCTGTCGGACGAGGAGTCCGGCGGGCGGCGGTAGACGTCGATGTGGCGGCCCTTGATCGCGCCGCCGGTGTCGTCGGCGCGGAACCAGCCGTCCTTGTTGAGCGGCTTGTAGGCCGGCACGTAGACGAGGCTGCCGAGCGGGATCAGCGCGGGATCGACCGCGACGCTGCGGTAGAAGCGCAGCGGCCGCGACGGACCGTCGGCGAAGGTGATGTTGCTGGGCGCCACGTACTTCTTGCCCTCGCCGGCGTACCAGCCGCCCGCGTCGAGCGGGAACGTGACCGCGCCGCCGGAGTTCTTCCAGTAGCCCGGCCGCGCGCCAGAACGGGGCGAAGATGCCGCCGCGGCCGAACTGCGCACGACGGCCGCGCTCGGTGATCCAGCCGCTCGAGCCGATCGAGGCGATGTGGTACTTGCGGCCGTCGAGGCCGATGCCGTCACCCTCCATCGACACGCCGCGCGCGGAGTAGAGCCAGTCGATGCGGCTCTTGCGGGCGAGGCCCGGCGTCTGCACCTGGGCGCCGACGAACCACCACTCGGGGGCGGGGAAGTACTCCGTGATCGCGACCTTCGGAAGCCACGTCGGCTTGGTGAGCACCTTGGCGGTCGCGGTGCCCGGAAGGGCGACGACGGCCAGGAGGCTCAGCAGCGCGACGAGCGCCGAACGTCTCGTGCGGGTGGGGAAGACCGGCATCAACGCTCCTCTACAACCGTATCGGAGGCTCAGGGTTGCGGCTGAAGCGCAGCGTGCAGGACCCGCCGAACAGCCGACTCAGTCGAGCGGCTCGATCACCGCGCCGACCGCGATCTCACCGCCGGTGATGATCTCGGCGTTGAGCCCGGCCCTGTGCGCGAGCGCGCGCATCAGCCCGTCGCGGGCGGTCAGCTTCTGCAGGTGGCTGCACGGCTCGCACAGCTCGATCCCGCGGCACTCGACCTCGCCGACGCGAAAGCGGCGCCCCACGAGCGGGTTGAGCCGCACGCCGCGCGTCGTGAGCTGGCGGCGCGACTCGCCCGGGGCGAGCTCGATGCCCGCCTCCGCCGCCAGGCGCTCGAGCTCCTCGCTCTCGACCAGCGTCAGCTGCCGTGCGGGCTCCGCGCCCGCCTCGAAGTAGCGGTCGCCGCGCAGCCCGGCGCCCGCGACCGCCTCGACGCTGTCGACGGCGTGGACCGGGCCAGATTCGACCTCGGCGAGATGGATGGCGATGACGGCGGCGGGCTCGGACATGGCGCGCAGGCTACCGGTGATGCCAGCAGCCGCCGACCTCGCTACCCTGCTCCAGCGCGCCCTCCTAGCTCAGTTGGTAGAGCACTTCCATGGTAAGGAAGGGGTCATCGGTTCGAGTCCGATGGAGGGCTTGTGGGGCGTGGATCAGGCTTTCCACACCGCTCACCGCCGCGCGGTCGCGCGACGCAGGTCGGAGAGCACCTTGTCGAAGTGGCTCGAATAGCGTCCGCCGAGCCCGGCGAATGCGCCGGCGCCCCAGTCCTCGGCGAGCAGCACCTCGATGGCGACGCTGGCGCCGTGGTCACGGATCCTGAGCCGGCCCGTGACCGGCAGCTTCGACTCGGCAACAAAGAATCCGCCCAAGAGCCATGCCCGGCGTTTGTTGCCGCCTGTGAGGACCAGGTCGCCATCATGCTCGCCCGACACTCGAATACCTCGTGCTGCTAGCGCATCCACGAGCCGTCCGCGTGCGTGATCGGGATCGTCGGGGGCATCCCAGGCCGCCCGCGAGTCGGCTCGTGCCGACGCCGGGATGTCGGCGAACGCTTCGACGGTGGCCGGCTCAGCGCCAAAGCGCTCCAGCGCCTCCACGAGGCGCCCGACGTCGTCACGGAAGTCGACGTCCGAGACGACGAGTGCGTGTTTGTCTGCCAATGCGGCCAACTCCGGAGGAAGCGCGGACCGCTGCGGAGGCGCGGCATCGTGGAGCAGAACCGGAACGACCGGCCGTCCAGCGGCAAGCGCCTCCAGGAGCTCGCGCCGTACCCAGTTGCCGGGATCCGCGAGCTCGGCACCCCAGCCGGGCGTGATCAGCACCACGACTGCCTTGCAGCTGCGAATCGTCTCGCTGATGACCGCCGGGAAGTCTTGTCCCCCGCGAATTCCCGTGACATCCCGAAAGACCCGGTCGGGGCCGAAGTGCAACCCCAGCCAGTCGCTGAGCCGTCCGGCGTCGCCGGCGTCCTCGCGGCGGTAGCTGATGAAGACTTCAGCGCCGATCATCGGTCCCCCACTCTTCCACGAGGCGTTGCATCACATACGGGTACGGGACCCGTCGCCCGACGTCGAGGTCGTGTCTCGCTCCGGGGGCGTCGACGCGCCACTCGATCTCCTGGAGAATCCGACGCGTGACGTCGTAGTGCCACAACTCGCCCGGCTCGCCCAGGGAACCGGCGAGTGCCTCCCCGACGACCTGCACCAGCACCTCCCGCTCCTGGAGCACGCGAATGTCGTCGAGCGACTCAGGCGCAGCACCGAGGACGACTGCCGACGACGGGCGAACGCTCTCCACCGCCTCGATGGTCAGGCGATGGCGGCCCGTGTGTTGCCGGTCCACGTCCCCAAAGAACATCGGCGTCACGTGGCCGAGAGCCGCAAGTGCCTGCTCGAGCTGGGCATCCCGCCCCTCTGTCAGGAGAACCCCGACGAGCGGTCGAGTCGGGCCGGTCGCCTCCGTCCGCAATGGCGGCGCGTACTCGGCCGCCGTCTCCGCGACGAGCGGCGCGACCACACGATCGGCGGGCAACACGATCCGGCCACCTTGCGCCAGGACGGCCCTGGTGAAGCTGAGCAGTGCCTCCTCGATCTCGTGCAGCCGGCTGGCGCGCACCTCGTCGTCCTCGTGCGGGAATCCGGCCGAGAGGAGGACTGGGCGCTCCCAGCCGCGCGGAGTTTCGCGCGATGGCATCGTCACGCCGTCCCGGCTGCGATTGCGCGGGCGAGCGACAGCAGTCGCCCCTCGTCCCAGTGCCGGATGTCCGACTCGTCCGCGAGCCAGCCGAGCGCCTCCTGCTCCGGTGTGCCTCGGGGCGTTGCGCTGACCATGACGCGGCGACTCCCCGGCGGCGCCAGACGTGCTGCGGCGTGCATGTCGATGAGGTTTGCCGGGCGCGGGCGCATCGACACGGCCCATCGGTACCCGGCCGCGTCGATTCCCAGGCCGAGCGGCATGCCGGTCACGTCGCCACCGCCGATGCCCGCGCGGCGCAGCGCAGCCCGAAGCCCCGCGTCCAGCGTCTGCGAGCGGCGTAGCATCGACTGCGTGTGGAGCCGGCTGACGAAGTCGCGAAGCTCGTCCGCCGCGCTCGCTTCGAGCGTGGGGCCGCCGGTGCCCGAGGTCAGCAGCGCGCCTGTCGGCAGCGTCCAGCGCCGCGCGCTGCCGACGCCCTCGAGTCGCGGTCCGCTCGGGTCAGCCCGGACCGATGCGATCCCCAGGCGGTGCTGACGCGCAAACGCCATCTCGCGCAGGACCCACGCAGACGCGAGCGCGCACGGCGTCTCGATCAGGATGAGGAACGCCTTGTCAAGAAGCTCGTGCTCGATCCGCTCGGCGAAGTCGATCCCGGGGGACAGGGCAAACGAGTCAAGGAACACCGAGAAGCGCGCCTCGGACAACGTCCGGAAGACCGCATGCGCGAGCGCCATCCCGTCGGCGTGGCTGTATGAGAGGAAGATCCGCCTCTCGGCTGTGACGACTCTCTGCCGCCGCGATCACGTCGAGCGCGGCGCGCTCGGCGCTCCCGGTCCACCACACGACCTGCCGGTCTCGCAGACGAGTGGGCAGAACGGTGTCCGGGTCGACCCCTTCCGGCACGATCGCCACTGCAGCCGCGTCGGGCCGTCGGTCGAGCCACCGGTCGGTCTCGTCGTCCTGTACGGCATCCGGGGCGTCGGCGGCCCCGACCCAAGCGAGGACGTTCAGGGTCTGCGGCTCGCGGAGCGCCTTGCAGGTCGTCATGAAGCCGGCCTCGGCACGGTATCTGCTCGCTCGGAACCTCAGCTCCGAGCGAGCGCAGCGCTACAGCGAGCCCGTCGACGAGCTGCTGTGCGCGCCCGGAGGAAGCGCCGTGCCGGCTCGCACGAGGATCCGCACGGGGCGGGCGACCGCGATTCCGGTGAAGCCCTGACACGTCCCCGCACCTTCCAACTGGACGAGAACGTCGCACCCGGCCCCCGTCGTGGTCATCGCCACGGTGCGGTCACCTCAATCGGTCTTCCCACGCCCACGGAGCCTCAGGTAGAGCCTCGTGCCGGCTCCCCCGACGAGCGCCAGCGGCGCGCTGACGATCTTCCGCACCGGCGAGACGACGCCGGTGCCCACCGCCCGCGCGGCATCACCGGGCACGGCCGGCAGGCCGGTCTCTGTCGAGCTGCCGGCCCAGCCAGCCCTTCGGCCGCCGCGCGCGCCGCAGCCGCCAGGCGCGAAGGCCTCTGAAGAACCGCGAGCTGCCCGGTTGCAGCTCCGCTGCAAGCCCGCTCTGGGCATCCGGCTCGGCCACCTCCAGGAGGGCTCTGCGCGAATGGCCACGACGTCGTCCTTGGCGGGCGTGGCCGTGCGGTCGCGACTCGGGCAGTGCCTCGGCCAGCTCGACCTCGGTCATCTTGTACCCCGCGGCCATCAGCGAGTACGCCTCGTCGTCCGAGAACGCGTCGAGGTCCGTGCGCAGCTCCGAGAGGGCCCGCTGGACGTCCTCATCGATGCCGTAGGCGGGCCGCTGGGCGTCGACGCCCGGCGGCAAGCGCGTCGTCCTCGGGGCTGTACGGCTCCTGGCAGTGGCTCCAGTCGCGCGGCGCCGCCGGCAGGCCCTTCTTGAGGTGCACGACCATCAGGCCGCGCAGGGTGCCCGATCGTCGCCGGCTCGCGAGCTCGCTGTACTGCGCCCCGCGCACGCGGCTCATGAGGACGGAGTTCGAACGGCTCGCGACCCCGAGCGGCCCGCGCGCCGGGTGCACGTCGTCGCGGATGTGACCGCTCGCGTCGCTGACGAGCACGACGGTGCAGTCCTGCTCGAGCAGGCTCGCGATGCCCTGGTTGTCGTACACGCCGCCGTCGACGAGCTCGACATCGATGTCGTCGTACAGATTCCGGAGCATCACGGGTGGGAAGAGCGTCGGCACGCAGGCGGACGCGGCGACCGCCATGCCGAGTGTCTGCTCCTTGTGCCCGGCGAGGGGCGTCCCGGTAGTACACGCGCCGCAGTCTCCGGCGTTGCGTCGACGTGGTCGTCGACGCCGACAGGCGGCTCGCCCATCCACGAGGCCGTGAACTGCCAGCTGTGCCCGGTGTTCAGGGTCGTCGCATTGAGGACGAGCATCGGCACCTTCGCGGCGCGGCGCCAGTTGTCGTACCGCAGGGAGAAGCCGTCCTCGTGGCCGCACGGTGTGACGTAGAGATCGGTCATACGCCACGGATCGCCTGGCCTCGTCGCGTCCGGGCTCGCGCGAGAAGAACAGCTGCTCGAAGAGCGCGCCGGCCCGGTCGGTCCTCGAGTAGCGCGACGAGAGCATCTGCCAGTTGTCCTTGACGTCCTCGGTCAGCCGCCCGCGCAGGTCGCGACGCACCGCCGCCGAGGAAGTCGTCCGCGAGCTCACGCACGAGCGTGACGTAGTCCGCGTCCTGGATCTCTGCCGTCGGGCTTGGACTGGAGCAGCTGGCGAAGCTTGAGGTAGTAGTGGGCGCCCACGATCGAGCCGCCGGACACGCACGAGAGGATCTCGACGTGGCGCAGGACGTTGCACTCCGCGAGCCGTGCGAGGACGCCGATGTGGAACAGCGACGCGCGGAAGCCGCCGCCGGAGAGCGCCACCCCCACCTTGCCGATGGTGGCGCGGAGCAGCGCACCTTCGTCGCTGCCGACGAGGGCCGTGAGCGCCATCGTCGTGTCCTGCTGATCGACCTTGCGCAGGCGGGCGAGCGCCGCCAACTGCATCGTCGTGGTCTCGAGCTGCCAGGGTGCCTTCGACTGTGTCGCGGGCCTTCTGCAGGTGCTCGCCGGCCTCGTCGAACCGCCCGAGGCCGAAGAGTGCCTCGCCGAGCGTCGCGTCGGCCCACTCCCCGTCGCTCGCGACGGCAGCCCCGACGATCTCGTTCGCGGATCGCGTCGGCGCGCTCGCGGAGCTTCTTCGCCTCGGTCGATGTTCCGAGCGCCCGGTCCTCCAGTGCCGCGAGCTGATCGCAGACGAACGCGGCGTTGATGCCCGCGTACTCGCGGTCGCGGGTCGCCGACCTGCTCGAAGCCGCGCTCGTAGCACCACGGCGCGCTCTCGAGGTCGGAGCGCGCGGCGTCGACCTCCCACTTGCGCTTGAAGATCGCTCCAGCGATGCCGAGCGTCTCGGCGCTGGTGCTGTCCTCGAGCGGGCCGCCCTCGGTCAGGATCGAAAGGGCGCGGTCCAGCCGGCGCGCCGCCGGCAGCTCCATGTCCTTGTACGTGCACAGCGCGTGCTGCTGGCGCAGCTTCTCCGAGTCCGGGCCCTCGCTGCGCACTCGGCCCAGCAGCCGGCGGGCGTAGCCGAACTGCTGATGGTCGCGCATGGTCTCGGCGAGCTCGACGCGATCGTCCGCCGCCCAGCCGTCGTACAGCGCCCTGCGGCCGACGGCGATCAGCATCGGCGCGACGGCGTCTGTCAGCCGGCGCTCGCGCAGCTCGTCGGCAATCCGGGCGACGGTCGGCGACGGTGGCCTGGCCGCCCTCGGCGATCTCCCTGGCCTCCTGCTCGGCGTCCATCGGCCCGGTCACTCAGCTCTCTCCGGCGGGCGGGAGCAGCTCGCGCTCGAGCTCGTCCGCCCACTCGACCGTTTCACCGTGCTCGGCGCGTGCCTCGCGGATCAGCGAGAGGTTGTAGGCGGTGCTCTCCGGCTCCCAGGGCTCGCGCACCGCCGCCAGCGCGGCACGGGCGCCGGCCGTCGCCTCGTCACGGTCGCGCGCGATGACGCCGAGCTCGAGGCGCGTGGCGTGATCCCAGTAGTCGGCGCCGCGACCGTCGATGCGGCGCCCGTTCGCGTACCTCACGACCGGCAGGCAGCTCCTGCTGCGGCGTGCCGCCCGGATGGCGGATCTCCATCAGGGTCACCGCGTTGACGCCCGGATACGCGTCGCGCCAGTCGGCCTCGAAACCCCTGCGGTAGGCGTCGATCGCCTGGTCGAGGTGGCCCTCGGCGAGCAGCTCGGACCCGTCGCGCTCGGCCTCCCAGCGGTCCTTGTACACGCGACCGAGCAGCCCGAGCGTCTCGCTGCTGGGGCCGCGGTCCTCGAGGATCTCGAGCAGGACCCTCTCGGCGTCCTCGCTGCGCCTGGCCCGGTTGAGCGCGAAGCCGTACTGCTCGCGGACCAGCACGGCTCTGCGCAGCGGCTCGGGCATCGCCTCGACAAGACGGATCATGTCGTCCCACGCCTTGACCGCGCGATATGACAGCAGCAGATCGACGAGGACGCCGGCCTCGATGTCGGGCAGCGGACCGAGGTCGCGCTCGACCTCCAGGAGCGCGTCCGCGCCCTCGCTGCGAGCCTTGGCCAGGCGCTCCTTGGCCTCGGCCGAGTAGGCGGCCTCGTCGCGGAACACGTCGGTCTTCAGCCGGTCGATCTGCGGTGCCGGGAGATCGTCGATCAGCTGGAAGACCGGGCTGTCGGTCGTCGCCGTGCGCGCGGCACGCAGCGCCGTGACCAGCGCAGCCCGGTCGTGGCCGGCGTCCGCCGGGCGACCGCTCGCGTCCAGCGCGTACGACAGCACGCGGTCGGGCGCCAGGTCGAACGGTGCGCGCTTGACGTCTGCGCTGATGAGCACGGTCGAGTACGGCCGCGCGGCGTGGCGCACGCCGAGCTCGTAGAAGACGTTCGCGTTGGCGGTCGTGAGGTCGGCGACCGCGTAGTCGGCGAGGATCAGCCGTTCGAACATCGGCTTGTGGATGAGCCCGCCGACGATCTCCTCGTCGGCGCGCAGCGGCTCGAGCTCAGCCTCGCGGATCGCAGGCGCGAGCAGCGTCCCGTAGACGGCGTCGAAGTCGACCGATCCGCCCTGACCGTCGGGCTTGACGCCGAACGGCATGACGACGAAGCACAGCGGCGGTCTCGCGGTCATTCCCGTCTCCACGTGACCGGCGCTCCGACCGAGTTCGTCCCCTGCATCGCCTCCTGGCTCACCGAAGTGAACGAGAAGACCTCCTGCAGCGGGCCCATCTGGGGATAGGGGAACTGCGCAGCCTGTGTCCCGGTCATCGCGACGCGATCGCCGGGGGGAAGCACCTGCCATGTCCCGCTTCCGCGCCACCCCGGCTGACCGATGACCGCCTCGGCCTCGAACTGGCGGAAGCCCTGGCCGGCCGTGACCTGCACCCGCATCGTCTGCGCGCCGACCATCGGGTTCTGCACGTCGACGACCCAGATGCCCGGGAGCAGCGTCTCGAGGCGGGCGACCTGGGGGGCGCCGGCCTCCCGCGCCCCGGCGATGACCGACTCGAGGCCGCCGAGCAGGGCGCTCATGTCCACATGGAAGCGGGCGTCGCTGATCTCGATCGCCTGGCGCCTGATCAGAGGCTGGATGGACTCCGGCAACCGCTCGACGCGCGGCAGCGCTGCACCCTGAACCAATACCGGCACGACGCGAACACCGTCTCGGGCCAGTCCGGCTTCGATCTCCTGGCGCACCCAGTCGCTCGGGCTCTCGAGGCAGCGGTTGCCGTTGTCGTCCCGGGCATCGGCCCAGGTGGGCCCCATGATCACCAGCATGATCTCGCAGGAGTCCAGGGCGTTCGCCAGAGCCGCCTGGAAGTCAAGGCCGAGCCCGATCGACTCGGTATCGCGAAAGACCAGGCCCTCACCGAATTGACGGACAAGCTCGTCGTAGATGCGACCCGCGGAACCCGCCGCCTCGTCATGCCGATAGCTGATGAATATTCCGTAGTCGTGTGTCATCGCCGGTCACGGACTTCGGCAAGGCCCTGACGGTGTGTAACGCGGTGCGGCCAAACGTACCAGCGCGCAGGGGTGCCGCGGCCAGAGCTTCCGGGTGCGGGCTCGGGCCGGGAACGACGAAGGCCCCGCACGTGCGGGGCCTTCGCGCAGGAGGAGTGGAAAGCGGTCAGGCGTACGTGCGCTCAGGTGCCTTGGCCAGCTCGTAGACGATGATGACCGCGAGTGCGAACACGCACAGCGACCAGAACGGCTGAGCGGGGATCGACAGGAGCGCGCTGATCGCGGTCAGGGCCGCGGCGAACAGGCCGACGACGCGACCGAAGCCGCCTCCGGAGAACAGCGAGAACCCGGCGCCGAGTTCGATCACACCGAGGATCAGCGTCACCCAGCCCCAGGTGTGCAGACTGCTGATGATGAACTTCTGATCGTTGACCAGGAACTTCGCGTCGCCGATGGCGCCGATGCCCCAGATGATGTTCAGGACGCCGACGATCAGCAGCAGCGTCCCCGCGAAGACCCACCAACCGGTGACCCTGTCTTCGTTTCGAGCCACAACAACCTCCAATGGAGTCGAGCGGCGGACCGGCCGGTCCGCCGCTGTTTCCAGTTCGACTCCATGCAGCTGGGTCCTGCCGCGGACGCTAGTTGTCGGGTGAGAACACCGCGCTCAGGTGCAGCTTGGCTGCCACGCTCCTGAGCGCGCGGAACTGCTGTCGTTCGCGCTCGATGTACTCCTCGTAGAGCGCCGCGGTCTCCTCGGCGCCGAGTTCGGGAAAGCCTTGGGCCACGTCACCGGCTCGCCACGCATCGCGGTTGGCGAGCAGTCGCTCGAGGTCCCACAGCACCTCGGGCAGAGCCTCCTCGATCAGCGTCCCCGACCTGGTCCCGGAGCTCTGGCGGGACGACACCCCGCTCCCCGGCGGTCGTGATCTCCGCCGCCTGCATCCACAGGGCGGCGTTGGCCAGCATGAGCGCCACGTCGCCGGCCTGGGCTTCGCACGTCACGAGCGAGTACGTGGGGCGCAGGCCGAGCTCGATGAGCGCGTCGCACTCCCGGCTGGTCAGGGTGATCGCTTCGTTCGTGCTCGGCGTCGGCGGGGAGGCGCCAGGTGGATCGGGTTCGTCTGTTGCATCGTTGGACCTCCGATGGTCGATCACCACTGAAGTCCCGCCCTGCTGCCAGTCCCTCGAAAACCAACCCCACGACGACGGCCCTCGGCGAAGAGGCTACATCCGCCAAGGGGCCTACGTCACCCGTTGTTTCCCGCAGACGCGCGCGCAGGCGCACCGTCAGCTGCTGCCGTATGCCGAGAGCTGCCCGTCGGTCCACGCGTGCCCGGTGGACCACGTGGCGGGGAGGGTCGTGAGCGTGGTCGACGTGCTCGTCTCCGAGGCGCCGCCGCCCGCGACGTCGCGGAAGTTGACCGTCCCGTCCGGGCCCAGGAGCGCGATCCAGTAGGTGGAGCCGGACTGGAGCGACACGCCGCCGATCGGCACGGTGTTCCAGGCGCCTGCCACAGGGCCGGTCAGCGTGGCCTGGCCGAGCAGCGCGCCCGGGTGCCCCGCGGCGTTGGCGTAGACCCCGAAGACGACCCGCGTCGCGAGCGTGCCGGTTGCCAGATAGACCGTGACGCTGCCGAGGGCGCCGCTGAGGGAGGCTGTCGCGCGGAACGCCTCGGCCTGGCCCGCGCCGACGGAGTCGCCGTTGCTCGACAGCGTCTTGGTGCCGAGCATCAGCTGACCGCCGGCGGCCGCCGTGACGGTCACCGTGACCGCGGCGGACGTGGTGACGTTGCCCGCGGCGTCGCGCGCCCTGGCGGCGAGCTGGTGCGTCCCGGCCGTCGCGGCGGAGGCGTTCCAGGTCACCGAGTAGGGGCTCGCGGTGTCCTCCGTGCCGAGGCTCGCGCCGTCGAGCAGGAACTGCACGCCGGCCACGCCGGTGTCGTCGGACGCGTTCGCGGACACGGTCACCGCGGAGCCGGAGACGCTCGCGCCCGCGGCGGGGGCCGTCATCGACACCGAGGGGGGCACCGTGTCCGCGGGAGGGCGGTGGCGGTGGCGGCGGGGACCCGACCCCGACGCTCCGATCACGATCGCCTTGTAGTACGCGGTCGCGTGATGATGGGCGGCGTCAGCGTTGTCGCGCTCGTCGAAGTAGAGCGTGTCGATGATCCCCGGGTTCGTGTCGCGCAGCGGGTCGAACCGGATCGACGCGGAGCCGTCGGTGCCGGGCTCGACGGTGTCGCCGGGCCCCGGGCTCGTGGCGCTGCGCGGATCGAGCGTGGCGTACGGCGCCCACGCGGTCCCCACTCCGCCGAGCTGGTACTGGTAGCCGTACTGAACGTGGACGTCGTGGCCGAGGACCGCGTAGACGCCGCCCGTGCCGGAGATGTAGACCTGCGGCGTGTGGGCGAAGAGCTGGGCGGACGGGTTGCTCGCGCCGCCTGCGCCGCCCGGCGGCGTGTTGTCGGTCCACGCGCCGACGGTCGTGCGGTAGCGCAGCCGCACGTAGTCGTCGGCGCCCGACGCCGTCCCGTCCATGTACATCACGTACGGCTGGCCGGCGGCGTCGGTCGCGACGCTCGGCCCCTGGTCGCTGTTGGCGTCCGACAGCACCTTCGTGTCACCGGCGCTCACGGCCTCGGGGGCGGTCCACGCCGCGCCGGAGCGCCGCGCGTACATGATCGTCGGGCTCGCGGAGAACGAGTTCGTGACCCACGCGAGGTGGATCGAGCCGTCGACCGCGGTGGCGAGCGACGGGTGGATCGCGGTGCTGCCCGTCGCGATGGTGGTCGCCGCCGACCACACGCCGCCGGAGCGCGCCGTCTCGACGATCTGGTTCGCGGTCCCGTTCGTCATGTACACGACGTGCGGCTGGTCGGCGGCGTCGAGCGTGAGCGCGACGTTGCCCTCGCGCGGCCACGTCGCCCCACCGGCGCTCGCCAGCTGGCCGTTCGCGCCGATCGTCGTCCGCGGGCCCCAGGTGTCCGTGACGGTCGAGAACGTCTGGTAGTAGACGGCGCCGTCGAACCCGTCGATGTAGGTCACGTGCGCGACGCCGCTGGAGTCCAGTCGCACGTCCGGGCTCTGGAGCACCGACCGCACCGAGTAGGTGCAGTCGCCGGCGCCGCGCGAGACCGGCCGGTTGACGCGGCGTCGGCCTCGGCGAACGCGGTCGGGACGGCGCCGTTCGCCGCCTGGGCGCCGGTCCCGCGGTAGGCGTGGATGACGCCGTGGCCGGAGGTCGCTCCCTGACACGGATCGTCGTCGGCGACGATCGCGTAGACGACGTTGCCCGCCGTGCGGATGACCTCTCTGGTCGACGCGTCGGCGAGGCCGTCGCCGACCGTGACCCCCGGGGTCGCCGGCCGCCGGGACGGGCGTCGGCGTGGCCGGAGCGGCGTTCGCGACGGTGACGGTGACGGGCGCTGAGGTCGCGGTGTTGCCCGAGGAGTCGGTGGCGACGGCGCTGAGCACGTGCTGGCCGTTCGCGATGAGCGCCGTGTTCCACGCGGTCGAGTAGGGCGGCGCCGTCAGCGCCGCGCCGAGCGCCGCGCCGTCGAGGCGCAGCTGCACGCCGGTCAGCGCGACGTCGTCCGCCGCGTCGGCGGTGACCGTCACGGAGCCGCCGACGGTCGACGTGTCGGCAGGCGCGGTGATCGCCACCGTGGGCGGGACCGTGTCGCATGCGGCGGTGCTCCACGTGACGCCTCCCTGCGCTGACCGGTTGCCCGCGGCGTCCACCGCGTCGACCGCCAGCGCGTGGGTGGTGCCGCAGGCAAGCCCGGAGAACGTGAACGCGGTCGAGGTCGTCGAGCCTGCGGCGACGCCGTCCTGGTAGAGGCTGTAGCCGACGACGCCGACGTCATCCAGCGAGGTCATCCAGGCGATCGAGATCGACGTGGCCGAGCTCGCGGTGACGCCCGGCGCGGGCGTCGACGGCGGGGTGACGTCGCATGCCGCCGTCGACGCCGTGATCGCCGCCGGGGTGGAGGTGTTCCCGATCGCGTCATAGGCGCTGACCGCCAGGGAGTAGGAGGTGCCGCAGCTCAGGCCGGCGACCGTGTACGCCGGTCTGGGTCGTCGTGCCGAGCGTCGTTCCGTCCCGCTCGACGCGGTAGCCGGTCACGCCGACGTCGTCGGTCGACGGGCCCCAGGTCAGCGGGATCGACGTCGTCGTCGCAACTCCGGCGGTGAGCCCCGGCGGCGTCGACGGCGGCGACGCGTCGCAGGGTGCGGTCGTGGCGGTCGTGGTCGCCGGGGCGGAGACGTTCCCCGCGGCGTCCGAGGCGCTCACCGCGAACGTGTACGACGTGCCGCAGGTGAGGCCGGTGACGGTGTAGCCGGTCGAGGTCGTGGTTCCGGCGAGCGCGCCGCCCTTCTCGACCCGGTAGCCGGTGACGCCCACGTCGTCGGTCGACGCGCCCCAGGTCAGCGGGATCGCGCTCGTGGTCGGCGTTCCGGCGGTGAGCGCCGGGGGCGTCGACGGCGGCGAGGCGTCGGTCTGCGCGCGGTAGGTGGCGACCGCACCCGCGTACTGGCTCGAGCGCGTGGCCGTTCCGGTCGCGGAGTAGGCGCCGGCGGCGGACACGATCCGGTACTCCTGCCATTGCGTGCGGTACGTCGAGCCGAGGCTCGACCGCAGCTGGGTCGCGAAGGCGGTGGCGCCCCCGGTCGCGGTGAAGGTCGCGTTCACGCCGCCGGCGAATGCGCCGATCACGAGCTCGCTCGGCTGTGTCGTCGCGGCCGTGGTGCCGGAGCTGAGGCTCGTCCCGCTCGCCTGGTTGGTCGCCGTGCGGTCGAGCCGGGTGCCCGCGGCGAGGCCGCGCCACTCGGTCGCGAGCGCGAGCCGGATCGACATCGAGTCGTTGAACGTGATCCTGATCGTGTCGCCGCCGACGAGCGCCGTCGTGACCGGCGCCGAGACGATGTTGGTGTTCACGGAGCTCGTCGTGCTGCTGCGGCGGGCGTCGACCGTGTAGACGTTGCCGCGGCTGTCGGTCACCGTGCTGACGCGGTTGTTCGAGCCCGAGGTGCCGGCGAAGAGGATGACGGTGTCACCGCGCGCCACGCCGGAGGAGGGGACCGTCACCGTGAGGGTCGTGCCGAGCGTCGAGCTGCTCGCGGACCCGACCTCCTTGACCAGTCCGATCGCGGCTGCGGCCGGGTCGGCGTGCGCGACGGTCACCAGCACGCACCCCAGCAGGAGCGTGAGTCCACATCGCCAGCATCGCCCCCCGTGGTGCGGCCATTCGGGCTTTGGTGGCACGGCACCAATGAGCCTATACGAATGGGGAGGGCCCGTGTCAACCAGGAAATCGCCGATATTGCGCGGTTTTCGACCGCTGAGGGCCGTCTACCTGACCGTCCGATCGGCGTTAGCTCTGGGGGAACGCGCAGAGTCCAGCAGTCGAGGGAGCGCCGAGCGGTCGCCCACCAGCGCGACCGCCCCGCTCCTCAAGACGCAAGTCGCGCGGGTAGGTTCGGCCGATGAGCAAGAACGTGATCGTCCGCTACCGGACCCGGCCCGACGCGGCCGACGAGAACGCGCGACTGGTGGAGGGCGTGTACGCGGCGCTCGCCGAGCTCCGGCCGGCGGACTTCCGCTACACCACGTACCGCCTCGAGGACGGCGTCACCTTCGTCCACGTCGCGAGCCACGGCGAGGGGGCGAACCCGCTCCCGGCGCTGCCGGCGTTCGCCGAGTTCCAGCGTGATCTGCGCGGGCGCTGCGCCGAGCCGCCGGACCCGAGCGAGGCGACCATCGTCGGCTCGTACGGCGGGAGCGCGGGATGACCGGGAGCGGGACGCAGGACGATCCGTGGCGGCTGACGACGCCGCCCGGCAAGGCCGAGTACCAGATGTGGAAGGACGAGCAGGCGGACCCGCCGGCGCTCGTCTGCCAGGTCGGCGGCACGCAGCTGCGCTACCAGCTGCGCGCGATCGAGGACCTGCACGCGATGCTCGTCGCCCACGGTGACTGGATGCCGCTGGGCGGCGCCGACGAGCAGAAGCCGGCCGCCGAGGGAACCGTCGAGGCGTGGGGCCGCTCGCCCGAGAACCCCGTCGGCGGGTGGTACGGCATGAAGAAGGGCCTGCGCGGTCGCTTCGGCGTCTACCTGCCTCCACTGCTGGAGTCGCTCGGCCTGGCCGAGCTCACGCACGAGGCGCGGAACAACCAGATGCGCGCGGCCTGAGCGGCGCCGCCGCGGGAGCTCTCGCAAGCGATCTGTCGCCGCGTCTGCGCGCGCCGGTAGACAGGGTGCATGCTTCGCGAGGTCAAGAACGGCGCGCTCGTCAAGAGCAACCTCACGCTCTTCGGCTGGCGCTGGCGCTTCGTCGAGGGCTCCAGGGCAGTCGAGCGCCGCATGGTCGACCCGCAGGCTGCGCGACCTCCAGGCCGCGCAGGGAGCGGAGCCCGTGGCGATCATGGCCGAGGGCCGGCGGACGTACTGGGCGTTCGAAGGTCGCTTCTTCTGGGAGGACGACGGGCTGTCGCCGCGCGACGTGCTCGCGCTCGTCCGCGATCGTGAGCGCCGCGCGCAGCGCCGGCTCGAGCGTGCCCACGCCGGCCTGGCGCAGGACGGTCAGCAGCCCTCGCCGCGGCGCGAGCCGATCCCGCGGGCGGTCCGGCTCGCCGTCTTCGAGCGCGACGGCGGGCGCTGCGTCGCGCTGCGGATCGGGCTTCGAGATCCAGTTCGATCACGTGATCCCGTTCAGCCTGGGCGGCGCGTCGACGGTCGAGAACCTGCAGGTGCTCTGCGCGGGTTGCAACCGGCGCAAGGGCGCTTCACTGCAATAGCTCCACGCCTTACACGACCGTTACGCGCGCCAGACTACGCTCGCCGTCGCCGATCCAGGAGGCCGGACAGATGCGTGTGCTCATCGCCGAGGACGAGCCGCGACTTGCGGAAGCACTGGCGCGCGGACTGCGCCGGGCCGGATGTGCCGTCGACGTGAGCCATGACGGGCGCAGCGCGCTCGACCGCACGCACCTCATCGACTACGACGCCGTCGTCCTGGACCGCGATCTCCCGGTCGTGCACGGCGACGACGTGTGCCGTGAGCTGCGCCGGCCGGGACACGCCGCCGCGGATCCTGATGCTGACCGCCGCGACCACCGTCGCGGACCGGATCGACGGGCTCGAGCTCGGCGCCGACGACTACCTCTGCAAGCCGTTCGCGTTCGCCGAGCTCGTCGCCCGCCTGCAGGCGCTCCAGCGCCGCGGCGACCGCGTCGAGCCCGAGCTGCTCGAGCGCGCCGGCATCATCGCTCGACCCGGCGCGCCGCGATCGCGTCGCGCGACGGCACGCGAGCTCGATCTCACCCCGAAGGAGTTCGGCGTGCTCGAGGCGCTGCTGCGCGCCGACGGGCGCGGTGCTCAGCAGCGAGGTGCTGCTGCAGCGCGTCTGGGACGAGCAGACCGATCCGTTCACGAACACCGTGCGCGTGACGGTGATGAACCTGCGCCGCAAGCTCGGCGAGCCGGCGCCGGTGAAGACCGTGATCAGCGCGGGGTACCAGATCCCGTGACGCGCCGGCGCGCATCGATCCGGGTCCGGCTGACCGCGTGGTACTCGGCGATCTTCTTCCTGCTCGGCGCCGTCCTGCTGACCGCGAGCTACGCGATCGTGCGCCACGAGTTCGACCGCGGCGCCCGCGCGCTGCAGGTGCGCGTCGACGCGCCGGCGACCGCGAGCGACCCCGGGTCGCGTGCTGCGCCTGCGGATCGCGCCCGGTGTCCCCGCGCTCGACGGCCCGGCGATCCGCCAGCTCTCCCCGCGCGAGCGGGCCGCCTACGCGCGCGCACGGGACGCGTACCGCTCGGCGTATCGCCGCGCCGACGCCCGCGGCCTGCGCCGCGTCCTGCTGGCGTTCATCGGCGATGCTCGTCCTGCTGACGCTCGCGTCGATCGGCGCCGGCTGGATCGTCGCCGGTCGCGCGCTGCGGCCGATCTCGCGGATCACCGCCGCGGCGCGCGGGATCTCGGACCGCACGCTGCACGAGCGGATCGCGCTCGACGGCCCGCGCGACGAGCTGCGGGAGCTCGCGGAGACCTTCGACACGATGCTCGCGCGGCTCGAGGGCGCGTTCGAGAGCCGCAAGCGCTTCGTGGCGTCGGCCTCGCACGAGCTGCTGACGCCGATCGCGATCGTGCGCGCCGAGCTCGAGGTCACGCTCGCCGACCCCGACGCCGGCGCGCGGGAGCTGCGCGCGATGGCGATGGTGATCGGGGAGACCAACGCGCGCATGGAGCGCCTCATCGGCAGCCTGCTGACGCTGGCCTCCAGCGAGGCCGGGCGTCGTGCGGCGCCGGCCCGCCGACCTCGCCGCCGCCGCGCGCGCCGCCGCTCGCCGGCGAGCCCGCGCTGGGCGCGCACGGATCGCTCGCGCTGCGCGCGAACCTCGATCCCGGCGCCGGTCCTCGGCGACGCGGTGCTGCTCGACCAGATCGCGGCGAACCTCATCCAGAACGCCGTCCGCTACAACGTCGACGGGCGGCGTGGTCGAGGTTCGCACGGGGCTGCTCGGCGAGCGCGCGATCATCGAGGTGGGCAACAGCGGCGCCGTCGTCGGCCGAGGCCGACGCGGCGACGCTCGGCGAGCCCTTCAGGCGGCTCGAGACCTCACGCGCGCGCACGACCGGCGGGTACGGCCTCGGCCTCGCGGTCGTGCGCAGCGTCGCGCAGGCGCACGGGGGCGACGTCGCGATCCGCCCGCGGGCCGGGGGCGGGCTCGACGTGCGCGTGACGCTGCCGGCGACGCCGGCGCGTGACCGAGCCGCTGCGGCCGGTCGTGAGCTCCGCGCGCGCCTGACCGCCGGCCCGCCGGCGCCTCACACCGCTGACGCGTCGATCATCATGCGGTCGACGCATGCAGGCGACCCGCTTCCCAGCCCGCGAGCAGCAGCGCCCGGGCCTGCTCGTCGTGGTCGCCGCGTGCCTCGTGCTCGGCGTGCTCAGCCTGGCGTTTCGCTCGGGCCTCGGATACGACCCGTGGGCCTGGCTCGTCTGGGGCCGTGAGCTGACGCACCTCGACCTGAACACGCTCGGCGGCCCGTCGTGGAAGCCGCTGCCCGTCATCCTGATCGCGCCGTTCACCTGGCTCGGCGCCGCTCGCGCCGTCGATCTGGCTCGTGCTCGCGCGCGCCGCGGCGTTCGCGGCGGTCGCGCTCAGCTACCGGCTCGCGTCGCGGTTCGCCGGTCCGCGCGGCCGGCATCGTCGCGGCGCTCGGCCTGTGTCTCAGCGCCGACTTCTTCGTGACCGGGCTGCGCGGGTACTCCGAGCCGCTGCTGATCGCGCTCGCGTTCGCGGCGATCGACCAGCACCTCGACGGCCGCCGGCCTCGCGGCGCTCGCGCTCGGCAGCGCCGCCGGCCTGCTGCGGCCCGAGGTCTGGCTGCTGACGGGCCTCTACGGCCTCTACCTGCTCGTCGTCACCGGTCGGCCGCGCACGCCCGGGCGAGTGGCGCTGGAGCGCCGCGGTCGTGCTGCTCGTCGCGGCCGCGCCGGCGATCTGGCTCGGGCTCGACCTGGTCGGGTCGGGCAGCGCGCTGGAGTCGAGCGAGATCGCGCAGACGTCGCCGCTCGGCAGCGCGGCGCGGGCGGCGAACCCGGGCATCACCGTCTTCTCCCGCGCCGCCGACGCCGTCCTGCTCCCGATCCTGCTGCTCGCGCTGCTGTCGGTGCCGCTCGCCTGGCGCCGGCGGAATGCCGCCGTCCTCACGCTGGCGGGCGCGGCGCTCACCTGGATCGATCGTCGTCGCGGTCATGGCCGAGGGCGGGTTCACCGGCCGCCGCCGCTACCTGATCCTCGCGGCCGCGCTGATGTGCGTGCTCGCGGGCATCGCGGTCGGCTGGCTCGTCGACGAGCTCGCCCGTCCTCGGCGCGGCGTCGCCCTCGCCGTCATCGGCGTCGTCCTGGCGGCGTTCGCCTTCTCGCCCGCGCGGACCGACTACCGCCTGCTGCGCCTCGCGCGGCAGCAGGCGGACCAGGTCAGCGAGCTGGGCGACGCCGTCAGCGCGGCCGGTGGCGCGGGCGCCGTCCGCCGGATGGGACGGCCGGTCGTGAACCCCTACGTCCAGACCGCGCTCGCGTGGAAGCTCGACCTGCCGCTCGACCGCGTGACGGCGACGTGGTCGCGGACGAGCCGCCGCGACCGCTGGCATCCGCCGGCGGTGCTGTTCCGCGCGCCGGCCAAGCTCGCCGGCCCCAGGCCCGTGCCTGGCGCACGGCGCGTGGTCGCACCATCGCGCGGGCCGGTCGCTGGCAGGTCGTCCGCGTCAGCGGACGGTGACGGTCACGCCGAGGTCGGCGCGCCGTCGGCCGGCCGGCCGGCGCTCGAGCCAGCGCGGCACCCACCACGTGCGCTCGCCGAGCAGCTTCACGAGCGCGGGCAGCAGCACGAGCCGCACGACCGTCGCGTCGAGCAGCACCGCGACCGTCGTGCCGACGCCGAACTGCCGTGTGTTCATCACCGGCGACGGCGGCGAACGCGAGGAACACCGCGGCCATGATGAACGCGGCGCCGGTGATGATCCCGGCCGTCTTGCGCAGCCCGTAGTCGATCGCGCCGTCGGTCGTCCCGGTCAGCGCGCGGCCCTCCACGAGCCGGCTCATGAAGAAGACCTCGTAGTCGATCGACAGCCCGAAGACGATCGCGAAGATCCCCATCAGCGCGATCGCGTCGAGCTCCCCCGCACCGCCGAGCAGCGGGGCGTCGCCCTGGAAGCAGAGCACGAGCACGCCGACGGCGGCGCCGACGGTCACGAGGTTCAGCGCCACCGCGAGCAGCGCGAGCAGCGGCGCGCGGAACGCCGCCAGCAGGACGAGGAACGTCACCAGCGAGAGCACGAGGATGAGCGGGACGAAGCGGCCGCTCGTCGCCTGGTCGAAGTCGTCGAGCACGACCGCCGGCCCGCCGATCACGGTGGTCGCCCGCATCGCGCGCGCCGTGCGATCGGCCTCGCGCTGCAGGGCGCGGGCGCAGCGACGCGCTCTGCTTGGCGAACGGGCCCCGGTGCGGGACCACGATGACCCGTGCCGTGTTGCCGCCGGAGGCGGCGTTCGTGGCGAAGGCGACGTTCGTCTGTGCCTGCGGCTTTGCGCCCTCGATCGCGGCGAGCACGAAGTACCCGGAATCCGCGGCGCGGTTCAGGTCCGTCCCGTTGCGCCTGAGCTCGGCCTGCCGGCTGTCGTTCGTCGACCTCACGCGCACGACGCTCGCGAGCATCCGTTCCAGCGCGCGGCCGATCGAGTTGCTGCCCGAGGTCGCGCGGCCGAGCTGGCGCGCGAGCTCCTTCGCGCCGTCGTTCCCGTTCGGGCCGTTGAGCAGCGTCGCGAGGCCGCCGCTGAGCGCCCCGGTGCTCGCGCTGAGCTGGTCGACCCCCGCGGCGAGCGCGGCCGCGCCCGCCGCGGTCTGCCCGATGCCGTTGTCGAGCTTGCCGCTGCCGCTTGCGAGCTGCACGAGCGCGTCGGACAGCCGGGCGACGCCGCGCGCGAGCTCCTTGCTGGCGGTCGCGTTCGCGCTCAGGTCGGTCGTGTAGTTGGCGAGGTTCGTCTTCAGCGGGCCGAGCTGCGTCAGCGCGCGCTGGAGGTCGTCCTTCGCGCGCTTCACGCTGGGATTGCCCGCGACCGTCGGGTCGGTGATGCTGCCCAGGTCGCGCAGCGCCGCCTGCACCGCCGACTGCGTCGCCGCCGCCGGGTTGTTGAGCTTCGAGTCCGCGGTGGAGTTGGCGTCGACCAGCGAGTCGCGCAGCACGTTCAGGTTCGACTCGAGCTTGCCGGTGCCGTCGCGGGCCTGGCCGAGCCCGCCGGTGAGCCGCTTCGCGCCGTCCTGCGTCTGCCGGACGCCGTCGGCCAGTCGGCGCGTCTGCGGCGCGGCCTGACTCGTGCCCTGCGCGAGCTGCTGCGAGCCGGCCGCCGCCTGCCCGAGCCCGGCGGCGAGCTGACCGGCGCCCGTGGCGCCCGCGGCCAGGCCGTTGCGCAGCTTCCCCGTGCCGTTGCGCGTGCGCGTGAGCCCGTGCTCGAGCTGCTTGACCTGCTTCTGGCCGCTCGTCACGTCGCGCGTGATCTTCCGCAGCACGGCGGTGCGGTCGAGCAGCGCCGCGGGACCGAGGACCGCCTCGACGCCGTCGAGCTTTGCCACGCGGCTCTGGAAGCGCCCGAGCGCGCGCAGCCGCTGCGTCGTGGTGACCGGGCCCTTCGTGTGGAAGACGACCTCGTAGGGGGTGGACCAGCCGGCTCCACGGCTGCGCTCGAACGCCTCGTAGCTCTTGCGCGCGGCGTTGTCCTTCGGCAGGTTCGCGACGTTCGGCGGGCCGGACTTCAGGGCCAGCGCGGGCGCGGCGAGCAGCGTCAGCGGGAGCAGCACGAAGAGCGCCGCGACCCCGGGCTTGCGCAGGATGCGCTCCGAGCGCCGCTGCCAGTCGCCGGAGCCGTGGGGGCGGCGCAGCGGCCACCGGTTCACGTTGGTTCCCAGGACCGCGAGCGCCGCCGGCATCGCGAGCGTCGCCACCGCCACCGCGAGCAGCGCCGCGACGATGACCCCGAGCCCGGAGGAGACGAGCAGCGCTCCGGGAGCGACGAGCATCCCGCAGGCCATGCCGGCCGTCAGCGCGCCGCCGGCGAGCAGCACCGTGCGCCCGGCGCGCACCGCCGCCTCCTCAGCGGCAGCGGCGACGCTCGCGCCCTCGGCGAGCTCCTCGCGGAAGCGCGAGACGACGAGCAGCGCGTAGTCCACGCCGAGCGCCAGGCCCACCATCGTCACGAGGTTCAGCGCGAGCGCGTCGATGTCCACGCGCTCCGCGGTGAGCCCCAGCACGGCGATCCCGGTGCGCGTGACGATCAGGCCGCTGATCGCTGGAATCAGCGCGGCGATGGGGCTGCCGAAGATCAGCAGCAGCATCACGAAGAGGATCGGCAGCGCCACCAGCTCGCCCTTGTGGAGCGAGTCGAGCGACGACCTGGTTGAGCGCGCGCACGAGCGGCGCGAGCCCCGTGATCTCGGCGCGCAGCGGCGCGCGCGCCTCGCGGGCCAGGACCTTCTGGACGGCGGGCGTCGTCTCGCGCGAGATCTGGTCGAACGGCCGGCTCACCTGCAGCGCCAGCAGCGCCTGGCCGGCCGGCTCCTTCAGCACGCGCGACCCGCCGATCGCCCACGGGCTCAGCACCTGCACGCCCTTGACCTTCTGCAGTTCGCGCACGATCTGCGGCCCGCGGCGCTCGACGACCGCGGGCGGACCCTCGAGCAGGACGGCCATGCTGATCGTGCCGCCGAACTCGTTGCGCGTCAGGTTCGTCGCGCGCGCCGAGTCGCTGCGCGGGATCGTCAGGCTGGGCTGCCCGACGTGGTCGGTCGCGCCTGCGCCGATCACGAGCGCTGCGACGAGCACAACCGCCCAGGCGCCCAGCACGATCCGTGCGTGGCGCACGATGAGGCGGGCGATCGTTCTCACAGCGCCGCCCGGGTGCGGCGCGTGACCTGGCCCATGCCTGCCAACCTACTAAGCGTCCCGGCACTCAGCGCCGCCACACCCTCGATCCTCCGCGGAGCCCCTGTGAAGAAGTTTCTGGTTTCGGTCATGCTGCTCGCCCTGCTGTACCCCGCTGCGCTGGCGCAGGCCGACCCCGTGCAGGAGTTCAACGTGCAGCTCAAGGACGTAAGGCCCGACGGCCGCTACACGATCATCTTCACGGCGAACTCGTTCGACACCTCCGGTGAGCCGCCGCCGCTGCTCACGTCGAACACCGTCAGCTTCGCAGCCGGGGTGAAGATCAAGCAGGCCTTCCTGAGTCGCGCCTACCAGTGCGACGTCACCAAGCTGCGCGAGGCGCTGCAGTCCGCGCCCGAGGACGGCTACTTCTTCAAGCGCCTGGACAACCTCCCGGCCACCTACAAGCGCGTGAAGGCCCAGCTCTCGCCGCAGGACCGCAAGCTGGTCGAGACGTGCATCCGCTCGCAGATCGGGACCGGCAAGGTCGTCGTCGACGCGCGCACGCTCGGCATCGGCGACCCGTTGCCGGCAAAGCTCTACCTGTACCTGTCCAAGGCGCAGACCAAGGGCTCGTTCGCCTCGTTCGGGATCTTCGCGGTCCTCGACGAGTCCGACCCTGCGGTCAAGGCGCTCGGGAGCATCGGGACCCTGAAGCTCGTCTTCGCCACGGACCTCTTCAACGAGCCGAGCGCGGACGGCCTGTTCGGCTACAAGATGGTCCTTCCGACGGGGTCGGGCCTGCGGATCAGCGTCGCGGAGCTCAAGGTCACCGCGCCCGGGATCACCAGGACGACCGTCAAGAAGACCTGCCTGACGAAGCGCAAGGGCAGGTGCGTGAAGTCCAAGGCCACGACGACCAGGCTGTTCTGGCTGGACCAGCCGACCTGCCCGGCCGGCGGCCAGGTGACCTTCCGCTCGGACTACGGGTACGAGACGGGCCTGGCCACCCAGAAGACGATCCAGGTCCCCTGCCCGCGATTCCAGCCGTAGGGCGCGTCCACCGACCGTCCACCGCGCGGGGCCGACCGTCAAGCGATCGCGGGGGGTGGACGACAACCCCTCAATGGACGCGCACGGCACATGGCTCTGTCCTGAGCCGCTGGACCGCGCCCGCTTCGTGGACATGGAGCGGCGCATGCGGCCCGTGCGCAATCTCGTCTTCTGTGCGATGGGCGCCGGTGTCGCGGTGCTCGCGGCCATCTGGGGCTGGCAGGTCTTCGCCCTGTTCGTGACCGTCTCGCTGCTGGTCCCGATCGTCGACCGCCGCGTCTCGACCAGCCGGACGCCGGAGTACTGGCTGATGGGGCTCACGCTGGGCAGCATCGCCGCGATCGGCGGAGCGATCCTGCTGACGGGCGGCGCCCGCAGCGCCGCGCTGCCGTGGCTCGTCGTGCCGGTCGTCGCGGCGACCGCCGTCTTCACGGGCCGCGGGGTTGCGGTCGCGCTCGCCGCCGCCGTCTTCACCGCCCTCGCGTCGACGCTCGTCGCGAGCGCCTCAGCCCTCGTCGCCGCGCCCGAATACGTCACCGCGACCGTCGTGCTGATCGCCTCGGTCGGCCTCTACGTCAACGGGCTGATGCGCGCCGAGGTCCGGCACCGCGGCGAGTCGGTGCTCGATCCGCTCACCGGCCTGCTGAATCGCGCGACGCTGACCCAGCGCTTCGAAGAGGTGCGCCAGCAGGCGGCGCTCGTGCAGGTGCCGGTCGCGTTCGTCCTCTTCGACCTGGACCGCTTCAAGAACGTCAACGACACCCACGGGCACGAGGCCGGCGACGGCGTCCTGCGCGACGTCGCCTACGAGATGCGCAAGGCGCTGCGGTCGTTCGAGCTCGCCTACCGCGTCGGCGGCGAGGAACTGCTGCTGATCCTTCCCGGCACCGATGAGGCCGAGGCGGCGGCGCTCGCCGAGCGCGTGCGCCGGCGGATCGCCGCGAGTCAGGCCGGGCGGCATCAGCGTCACGATCAGCGCGGGTGTCAGCGCCGGCTTCGGCGACGAGGTCACCTACGAGCGCCTCTTCGAGCGCGCCGACGCACGCCTCTACGAGGCGAAGGACGGCGGGCGCAACCGCGTCGTGCCGGCCCCGGTCGTGCAGGGCGCCGCCGCCCTGCGGCTCGCCGGCTGACCCGCGGCCCCGGCCTCAGCGCCGGCCGCGCACGAGCAGCGTCCGGCTGAACCCGGCCGCGTGGCCGCCGCCGTCATTCGGCAGCGCGACCACGCGCAGCTCGGCGGTGCGGCGCGCGCGCGGCACGCGGACGCTGTAGCGCGAGCGGTTGCCGGGCAGCGCGGTGACGCCCGAGCGCACGACGGGCACCCACGCGCCCGCGACGGTGCGGCGCTGGACCGAGACGCGCGCCTGCGGGACCGCGGGGCGGATCGCGCCGCTCAGCACGACGGCACGGCGCCCGACGGCCTGCCGCCGCACGCCGACGCGCACCCGCACGGCGATCGTCAGGACCGGGCTGCTCGCGACGTTCGTGCTGCGCGTGACGAGCTGCAGCCGCGTGGTCTCCCACAGCGGGCCGACGCTCGTCGAGAAGCTGCCGTCGCTCTTCACCGAGAACGACCGCGGGATCCAGAACCCGCGCGTGAACGGGAAGTCGCTGCGCTGGACGGCGACGCTCGTGCCGCTGACACCGGACCCGAGCACCTTGCCGGTCAGCGTCAGCTTGTCACCCCAGTTCACGGGGTTGGCCGCGGCGGCGAGCGTGATCGACGTCGGGGCACGCAGGGTGCGCAGCGTGCGGTCACGGCCGCGCGTGGTGCCCGTCGGGTTCGTCGCGACGAGGCGGAAGTGGTAGGTCGTGTAGGCGCTCAGGCCGCGATCGCCGCGGTGACCGTCCGCGCGCCGGTGCCCTCGGCGGCGCTGTCCGGCGTCGCGAGCCCGTAGCGGGTCGACGTCCCGTACTCGAACCGGTACGTCGTCTGCTGTCCCTGCGGATTGACCGACCCGCTCAGCGTCGCGGCTTCAGCCTTCACGCTGCGCGCGCTGCCGGTGGACACCGTCGGAGCATGTGCCGGGGCGAGCGTCTTGAAGGTGCGGTCGCTGCCGCGGGTGATGCCGGCGGCGTTCGTCGCGACGATCCGCACGTGGTAGGTCGTGTCGTTCGTCAGGCCGGTGACCGGCACGCTCACGGTCACCGCGCCCGTGCCCGAGCCGGCGTCGTGGTCGGCGGTCGCAAGGCCGTACGAGTCGGTCGTGCCGTAGTCGAAGTGGTAGCTCGTCGCGGCGCCCTGCGGGTCGACCGTCGCCGTCAGCGTCGCGCCGCTCAGCGTGATGCCGGTCGCCGCGCCCGAGGTCGCGGAGGGGGGCAGCGGGTTGGCGGCGCCCGCGGGCACGGCGAGCACGCCGGTCACACGCGAGCAGGGAGAGGACGAGGGGGAGCAGTCGACGGGTCATGTACTCGCAGACACGCGGGAGGGCCCGAGGTTGCGGCGCCGGCTCAGAGGCTGAGACCTTCTAGAGATGAACGCCGCCGCGGCCGTCCAGGTGGACCTCGCGGCCGGTGATCGGCGCCTCGCCCATGACCGCGAGGTCGGCGGGATCCGTCGTCTTGGCGATCGCCCGGCGCCCGTCGGGCAGCAGCGCGGTGAGCGCGCCCACCGTCGGCTCGCCCTCGCGCGAGTAGACGACCGAGACCGACTCGGCCGCCGCCGCGCCGGCCACCCCGGCGCCGCTCGCGCGCGTGGGCGTCGCGTCGACCTGGGCCTGAACCTGCGCGGCCGTGAACGGCGCGCGCGGCTCGTGCGCGCCGTAGATGCCGACGGCGTGCTTCGTGAGGTACCAGCCGACGGCGGTCGTCAGGCCCAGCGCGCCCGGGTCCTCGCGCAGGCGCTCCACCAGCGCGGCGATCGCATGGGTCACGTAGTTGTTCCCCGGCCCGCCGGCGAACGTCAGCCCGCCGGTCACCGTCAGCGGCCGCGTCTCGGCGAACGGGTCGATCCCGAGCTCCCGGCACGAGATCTGCACGGCGCTCGGGAAGCACGAGTAGACGTCGAGGTGCGCGATCTCGTCGATGCCGGTGCCTGCCGCCTCGCAGCGCGGCCCGCGCCGCGAAGCGGATCGCCGGTGACGAGTACAGGTCCTCCCGCTCGCTGACGAACCAGTGGTCGCACGCGTGACCCGCCGCGTGCGGGAAGACCCAGCGCTCGCGGTCGATCCCGAGCTCGCGCGCGGCCGCGTCCGAGCAGAGGATCAGCGCCGCGGCCTGGTCGGTCTGGATGTTCGAGTTCAGGAGCTTGGTGTACGGGAGCGTCACGAGCCGGTTGTCCGGCGTCCGGGCGTCGCGATCTCGGCGGCGGTGCGCTCCTGCCGGCGACCACGCGTACGGGTTCGCGGCGGCGACGCGCGAGAAGCCCGCCCAGCAGCTCGCCGAGCCGGCCGCGGTGCTCGTCGAGCGTCGTGCCCTCGCGCGCCCAGAGCGCGTTCTCGAACAGCGGGTACATCACGATCGGCGCGATCAGGTTCGCCTCGGTCTCCTCGGCGGTCGCCGGCGCGCGGTCGCTCCCGAGCACCGCCGTCGGGGCGGCGCCCTCGTCGACCGGCTCCCACGGCAGCTCGCGCTCGTCGCGCAGCGCGCGGCCGACCGTCGCGAGCGCCTCGGCGCCGCAGACGATCGCGACGTCCAGCTCGCCCCGCGCGATCCGCTCGGAGAGGTGGCTCACGAGCACCTGCGGGCTGTCGCCGCCGAGGTTCGAGCGGATCGTCTCGCGGGGCTCGATGCCCAGGCGGGCCGCGACGAGCGCGGCCGGGTCGTTCCAGCGCCGCGACGCGATGTCGACGACCGCGAGCGCCCCGGCGCGGCCCAGCAGCGCGCCGCCGGAGCCCGCGTCGCGCGCGGCGGCGGCCACGACCTCGGCGCACATCTCGATCGGGCTGGGGCGCGTCGCCGCCGCGCCAGGTGGCCTGGGCGACGCCGACGATGACGGGGTGTCGGCGGGGGTCCGGGCTCACGCGGCCGCGGACCCTAGCCAGTGATCAGGTCCTGCGTCCTCCGGCGGGCTCACCACCGTGTCTGCCTCGTCGCCCTTCGGGGGCTGACCACGGTGTCGGCCTCGTCGGAGATCGCCGGGACCCCCGGCCACCGCGAGCCCTGCCTCCGGGCTCTCCTCGAGCGTCAGCTTGCGCAGCGCGTACGCCCCGCCGACGATGACGGCGAGGAACACGAGGATCGTCAGCAGCTTGCGGGTCGCCGGGACGGGCTCCCAGACGATCAGGAACAGCACGATCGCCACGGCGCCGCCGTAGAGGATCTCCGGCCGGGTGTTCGTGACCGGCGCCATCCAGTCGCGGGCCTCGCGGGCCCAGCGGCTCGGGCCGAGCAGCAGCCCGACGATGATCGCGGGGATGCCGACGAAGATCGTCGACCAGGCGAGCGTCTTGATCAGCTCGGTGCCGATGTCCCAGGCCGCGGTCGCCGCGGGACGCACCGCCTCCGTCGCCGCGAGCGAGTTGACCACGCTGCCGCCGGCGATCGAGCGGATGGTCAGCGCGGCGAGGCCCGCCACGACCAGCCCGACGCCCGAGGCGACGAGCGCCTGTGAGCGCCGGCCCCTGGCCAGCCAGATGGCCAGGCCGAACCCGAGGGCGACGAGCACGCGCAGGAACCAGTCGGCGGTCTTCAGGCCCTTCGCCACGGACTGCGCGGTCGAGAGCTGATCGGACTTCAGGATCTCGATCTGCCCGGCGTTCGCGGGGATCTTGCTCTGGACCGCCTGCGGGAGGCCGGTCCGCGCCGCGACGGCGGTGAGGATCGGCGTGATGTCGAGATAGACCGAGTTGCCGGTGGTCGTCGTGAACTGGCCCTTGTCCTCGACGACGTTCACGAGCCGTTTGTGGGCGTCGCGGTTGGCGGTCGACCAGGCGTCCTGGACCTTCGGGTTCTCGCAGCGCCTTGTTCGCGACGTCGTCGACGAGGTTGCGGGCCGCGCCGGCCGCGGGCGCGGCGAGCGGCTGGAGGACCGGAGGCAGGAAGCCCTGGATCTCCTGCTGGACGTTGACGTTCGCGTAGATCTGGTCGGTGATGAACGTGGCGGTCTGCGCGCGGATCGCCGGGTTCTCGAGCAGCTTGGTGCTCGTGTCCGTCCAGTTGTCGGTGTTCAGCAGCTGGCGGTTCGCCCACACGCCGAAGATCGCCACGGTCGCCAGCAGCGTCGTGAGCACGAGCACGACCCAGTAGGCGACGCGCCGGCCGCCCCCCGCCTGGGCGCTCTCCGGATTCTGCACGCTCGCATCAGTCATGTCCGACTCCCTTGGCTGCTGAACGAGAGCAGCCTATGAGACCGGCGCACCCTCGTGCTCACCTCTTGTGGGCGATCAGCCCAGACGCGCGGCGAACCGGCGCAGCAGCTCGCGGCCGAAGGCGTTCCAGGGCTCCATGTGCGCGGCCACGCCGGCCTCGAGCGCCTCCGCGTCCCGCTGCTGCTCGGGCACGCTGCGGTCCAGGTCCGCCAGCCAGGCGTCGAGGATCGCGGCGTCGACCTCCGGGTGGAACTGGACGCCCCAGGCCTCACCGACGCGGTAGGCCTGCGGGCAGACCGGGCTGCTGGCGAGCACGGTCGCGCCCGGCGGCGGCTCGACCGCATAGCTGTGCCACTGCAGCGCGGTGACGGGGCCGGACGCCCATCCGAGCACCGGGTCGGCGCCCGCCGCCGGGAGCAGGTCGACGTCGAGCCAGCCCAGCTCGCGCTCGCTCGCGCGCACCACGCGGCCTCCGGCGGCATCCGCGAGCAGCTGCGCGCCGAGGCAGACGCCGAGGACGGGGCGGCCGCTCGGCAGCCACTGCCGCAGCAGCGCGAGCTCGTCCGTGAGGTAGGGGAAGCGATCCTGCTCGCAGACGTTCTGATCCCCGCCGAGCACGATCAGCGCGGCGTAGTCGTCGAGCGCCCGCGGCGGCTCGGGGCGCTCGGCGGGGGTCCACTCCTCGATCACGCAGCCGGCGTCGGCGGCGCCGGCGTGGAAGACGCCGCTGGTCCCGCCGCCGGGGTGGCAGATCGACAGCAGCCGCGTCACGCGAGCACCGGCACGCTGCTGGATGCCGCGCGTGGAGAACCAGCCGAGGAACGCGCCGCCGACGCAGCAGGCGCCCCCGACGTAGAACGCGACGGCGTACTCGCCGCCCGCGAGCGAGGCGACGATCCCGGCGAACGGCGCGCCGAGACCCACCCCGAGGTCGAAGAAGGCGGTGAACGCGCCCATCGCCGCGCCGCGGCGCTCGTCGGGGACGCGGTCGACGACGAGCAGCGCGAGCGACGGGAACAGCAGCGACATGCCCGATCCCCATCAGCGCGGCGGCGGCGAGCGCCGCGGGCAGCGACTGTGCCAGCCCGACCGCCACGAGGCCGAGGCCCTGCACGATGCCGGCGCCGAGCGCCGTGCGCCGCGCGCCGAACCGGTCGGGCAGGCGCCCGAGCAGCAGCCGCGCGCCGACGACCGACGCCGGCGAACACGGTGAACGCGGTCGCCCCGTGGCCGATGCCCTGCTGGTCGAGCAGCAGCACGACGAACCCGGCCATCGTCCCGTAGCCGACGTTCGCGAGCGCCAGCGCCGCGCCGGGCCGCAGCGCCTCGCGCGGGACGAACCGCTCGAAGCCCGCGCGCGGCCGGCGCCGTCCGGCGGCGGCCGCGCCGGGCGTCACGATCGCGGCGCCGAGCTCGGCGGCCGCGATCTCCTCGTTCACCGGCTGGCGCTGCGGCGCGGCCTCCGGCACGGTCCGCGCGACGAGCAGCCCGAGCAGCGGCGCGATCGCCGCCAGCGCCCAGACGGCGTCGTAGCCGCCGAGCGAGTAGACGCCCTCGCCGAGCACCGAGCCGAACGTCAGCCCGCCCCAGATCGCGAGCCCGAACATGCCGATCGCCTGCCCGCGGCGATCCTCGGGCGAGAGGTCCACGATCCACGTCACTCCCGCCGTGAACACCCAGCCGTCGCCGAGGCCGACGACGAGCCGGGCGAAGATCAGCCCGGCGACGCCGAACGGCAGGAACAGCAGCAGGCCGGCGACGACGCAGATCGCCATGCCCGCGATGTGGACGGTCTTGCGGCCACGGCGGTCGGCCAGCCGCCCGCCGACCGGCCGCCCGACGAGCGCCGAGATCGCGAACGCGCCGACGACGACTCCCACGGCCACGTTGCCCGCGCCCAGCTCCTCGCTCACGTACCGCGGCAGGATCGGCAGGACCGCGCCGATCGCGAGGAAGCAGAGGAGCGTGGCCGAGAACACGCCGGCGAAGGTCCGGCGCCACGACTGATGGCTCTTTCGCTCCCCCGCCACCACGTCCAACCTACCGGCCCTCGATTTCGCCGCACGTCGAAAGGCCCCGGCTTGCGATTCGCGCGACAATCCAGTGCAGATGACGACCGAGGCCAGCAGCGCTCCCCCGGAGCGCGCCTACGAGCCGCGCCCGTCCTTCCACGACGAGCTGTTCCAGGACGACGGCACGCCGCGCCCCGTCGCGGCTGCGCTGCTCGAGGCGCTGGAGCGCCTGGGCCCGGACGGCCTGGGGGATGCGGGGCACCGTCGCGACGCGATCTTCCTCCAGCAGGGGATCACCTTCGAGACGGTCGGCGAGGACGGCCCGAGCCGCGAGCGGCCGTTCCCGCTCGACCTCGTCCCGCGGATCCTGTCGGGACCCGAGTGGCGCACGCTGAAGCAGGGGCTCGCGCAGCGCATCCGCGCGCTGAACCACTTCGTCGACGACGTCTACCACGGCCGCGAGATCGTCCGCGAGGGCATCGTCCCGTGGAGTCTCGTCGCCGGCCGCTCGCATTTCGCGCGCGCCGTCCACGGCATCCGCCCGCCGGGCGGCGTCTACTGCCACGTCGCCGGCTGCGACCTCGTGCGCGACAGCGACGGCACCTGGAAGGTGCTCGAGGACAACGTGCGCACGCCGTCGGGGATCTCCTACGTGCTCGAGAACCGCGTCGCGATGGCGCGCCTCGTGCCGGACCTCTTCAACGCCTACCGCGTGCGGCCGGTCGACCAGTACCCGCAGCTGCTGCTCGCCGCGCTGCGCTCGGTCGCGCCGTCGGCCGACAGCGAGGCGACGGTCGTCGTGTGGACGCCGGGCCCGATGAACTCGGCCTACTTCGAGCACGCGTTCCTCGCGCGCCAGATGGGCGTCGAGCTCGTCGAGGCCTCGGACCTCGTCGTCCGCGACGAGGTCCTCTACATGCGCACGACCCGCGGCCTCGTCCGCGTGCACGCGGTCTACCGGCGCCTCGACGACGACTTCATCGACCCGCTCGAGTTCCGCCCGGACTCGATGCTCGGCGTGCCGGGGCTCGTGCGCGCGTACCGCGGCGGGACCGTCGCGATCGCCAACGCGATCGGCACGGGCGTCGCCGACGACAAGGCGATCTACCACTACGTGCCGGAGATGATCAGGTACTACCTCGGCGAGGAGCCGCTGCTCGAGAACGTGCGCACCTACCTGCTCACCGATCCCGAGCAGCTCGAGCACGTGCTCGCAGAACATCGACCGGCTGGTCGTCAAGCCGACCGGCGAGTCCGGCGGCAAGGGCGTCCTGATCGGGCCGACCGCGACCGACGAGGAGCTCGCGCAGATGGCCGCCGCCGTGCGCGCCCACCCGGAGCGCTGGATCGCGCAGGACGTCGTGAAGCTCTCGACCGTCCCGACCGCCGGGCGCGACGGGCGCCTCGAGCCGCGCCACGTCGACCTGCGCCCGTTCGCGGTGTTCGGCGAGCGGATCGACATCGTCCCGGGCGGCCTCACGCGCGTCGCGCTCGAGGAGGGCTCGATGATCGTCAACTCCTCGCGCGGCGGCGGCTCCAAGGACACGTGGGTGCTCGAGGACGGCGAGGCCGACGACCGCGCCGAGTCGCGGCTTCCCGATCCGCTCCCGCCGGCGCTGCCGGACCTGCGCTACGGCGGCTGGACCGGGCAGGCGCAGCAGCAACAGCAGCAGGACGCACAGGACTAGTGCTAGCGCGGATCGCCCACGAGCTGTACTGGCTGGGGCGCAATCTCGTCCGCGCCGAGTTCACCGCGCGCGTCGTCGACGGCGTCTTCCAGGTCGAGCTCCAGGGCGCCGCGGCCGACGCCTCGCCGGGCGTCGTCCTGGGCTGGAGCGAGCTGCTCGCGATGCTCGGCGGGCTCGAGGCGGGCGCCGCGCGCGCGACCCGCGAGGAGGCGCTCCAGCAGCTCACGCTCGACCCGTCGGCGCCCGCGTCGATGCGCGCCGCGATCGAGCGCTCGCGCGAGGGCGCGCGCACGGTGCGCGACGTCATCAGCGCCGACATGTGGGAGGCGATCAACACGTCCGCGCTCGACGCTCCGCGGCGACGGCGGCGGCGGCTGGCTCGCGCCCGGAGGCCCGTACCTCTCCTGCCAGTACGTCAAGGAGCGCGTCGCGCTGATCTCGGGCCTCGCCGAGCGCACGATGCTCCGCGACGAGGCCAAGGCCTTCCTCGACGCCGGCAGCTACATGGAGTCGGCGGACATGGTGCTGCGGATCCTGCGCGTCGCGTTCCCGCGTCGGCGACGACGCCGCCGCCGGCGGCCAGGCGCTCGCGCTGCTGCAGGCGGTCGGCGGCTTCCAGGCGTTCCGGCGCGCGGTGCCCGGCGCCGCCGAACGCGCGGCCGGTCGCGCGCTTCCTGATGTTCGAGCGCGCCTACCCGGACAGCGTCGCCGCGTGCGTGGACTCGCTCCACGACGCGCTCGAGGCGGCCGACGCGAGCCCGCGCAACTCCGAGCCGGTGCTGCGCCTGAGCCGCATGGCCGCGGACCTCGACTTCCAGCGCCGTACGCTGCCGGACGACGCCGAGATCGGCGCGACCTGCGAGGTCGTCCAGCAGGAGCTCGAGCGCGTCGACCAGGATCTCGCCGAGCGCTACTTCGCCGGCGCGGCCCGCGAGCGCCGCACGACCGTCGTCTGACGCGAGCGTCCCACCCCTCCAGCCGATGCACTTCTCGATCCGCCACCTCACGAGCTACGCCTACAAGGGCCCGGTCCGGACAACCTCAACGCGCTGCGCGTGCGGCCGGCGACGACGTCGAACCAGCGCTGCGACGAGTTCCACGTCCGGATCGACCCCGAGACGCGCGTCAGCCGCCACATCGACTACTTCGGCACCGAGGTGCTCGAGTTCGGCGTCCCGACGCCGCACGACCACCTCACGATCGACGTGCGCGCGCGGGTCGTGACCTCCGAGCCGCACGAGCCGCCGGACGGCCCGCTGGAACGCGCTCACGAGCCGCGGGCTACCTCGAGGCCGGCGGGGAGTACCTGCTGCCGTGGCAGGACGAGGGGCTGGGGACCCGGCTCGACGACCTCGCCGGCGCGATGCGCGCCACGACGCCGCTGACCACGCTGCGCCTGCTCAGCGAGCTCGTGCCCGACCGCTTCGAGTACCGCCGCGGGGCGACGTACGTCGGCTCGACGCGTCAGCGACCTGCTCGACGGCGGCGCCGGCGTCTGCCAGGACTTCGTCCACCTCTCGCTCGTGCTGCTGCGCCGGCAGGGGATCGCGGCGCGCTACGTCTCCGGGCTACCTCTGGGCCGCGCCGCAGGACGGCGGCCAGGACTCGCTCGAGGTCGACACGCACGCGTGGCTCGAGGCGCTGCTGCCGGGCACCGGCGGGCGCGGGGAGCCGGTCTGGGTGGGCGCCGACCCGACGAACCGCCGGCTCGCCACCGAGACGCACGTGAAGATCGGCCACGGCCGCTTCTACGCCGACGTGCCGCCGGTCAAGGGCGTCTTCCGCGGCCCTCCGGCGTCGGGCCTGGACGCCGGCGTGACGATGTCGCGGCTCGATCCCCAGACCGGCGCGCGGGCCTGACGTTCGGCCTCGCGCGCACGCCGCAGAGCACCTGGCGATCGCGCTACACTGCTGCCTCTTGACTCGCCCCGGGCGGGTCGTTTTTCTGTCCCGGGACGAAGTCGGAGCAGGTCCCTCAACCGGAGTCGCCACATGGCCCGCGGAGACGTGCGCATCGCTATCACCCTCGCGTGCGAGGAGTGCAAGCGGCGCAACTACCAGACGAACAAGAGCAAGCGGAACTCGCCCGATCGCATCACCCTGCGCAAGTACTGCAAGTGGTGCCGCTGCCACCAGTCGCACAAGGAAACCCGCTAGCCGGGATTGTCCGCACGTGGCCCGCGATCGACAGCGAGCGAAGCAGCGCCGTGCCCGCCGTGAAAAGCAGGGAGGCCTGCCCGCGCCCAATCCGATCGAGCGTGAGAACGTCCCCGAGGGGTTCGAGCACGGCTCCGCCGGCATCGACATCTTCGAGGCCGGGATCGTCGCCGGGCGCCGAGGGCGAGACCGCTCCCGAGGGTTCCGTCGTCGCCGACGGCGAAGCCGACCCCGAGAGCCTGAGCGACGCGGAGTTCGCCGAGCTCGAGGACGAGGTCGAAGAGGTCGAGGAGGCGATCGAGTCCGGCGACCAGGACGCGATCTCCGAGGCCGAGGAGGACGTCGACGAGGCCGTCGTCGCCCGCCGCGCCAAGCGCGCCAAGCCCTCACCCGACGCACCGACGAAGAAGGGCGGCTTCCGCTTCGTCGCATTCCTGCGCGCCTCCTGGTCGGAGCTGCAGCGCGTCCAGTGGCCCGACCGCCGTCAGGTCGGTCAGGCCACCGCCGTCGTCCTGGGCTTCGTCGTGGTCGCAGGCCTGTACCTCGGCGTCGCCGACGCCGCCGCCAAATGGCTCGTGGATCGGATCATCTAAGTCCTCATGTATCGCTGGTACGTCGTCAACACCAAGTCCGGGCACGAGAAGAAGGTCAAGCAGAATCTCGAGCACCGCATCGTCTCGCTCGGCCAGGCCCGCGCCGTGCGCTCGGTCGTCGTGCCGACCGAGACCGTCTCCGAGCTCAAGGACGGGCAGAAGATCAGCGTCGAGAAGCGGACCATGCCGGGCTACGTGCTCGTGAACATGGACCTCACCGACGACGCGTGGATCCTCGTCAAGGGCACGCCCGGCGTCACCGGCTTCGTCGGCTCGTCGAACGAGCCGGTGCCGCTCACCCAGCCCGAGGTCGACCGCCTGCTGCACCGCGAGGTCGCGCAGAAGGTCGCCACGAAGGCGCAGTTCTCGATCGGCGAATCCGTCAAGGTCGTCTCCGGCCCGCTGTCGGACTTCTCCGGTGAGATCGCCGAGATCAACCAGGACGCCGCCAAGCTCAAGGTGCTCGTCTCGATCTTCGGTCGCGAAACCCCCGTCGAGGTCGGCTTCGACCAGGTCAAGAAGATCTGATCGACGGCCGTCCGTCCGTTCCGTCTACCCTCACTGGTTCCACATGGCGAAGAAGGTCCTCACCCAAATCAAGCTGCAAGCTCCCGGCGGCGGCGCCAGCCCGGCTCCGCCGGTCGGTCCCGCGCTCGGTCAGCACGGCATCAACATCATGGAGTTCTGCAAGGCGTTCAACGCCCAGACGCAGGACCAGGCGGGTGTGACGATCCCGGTCGTCATCACCGTGTACGAGGACCGCTCGTTCACCTTCATCACGAAGACGCCGCCGGCCGCCGTGCTGATCAAGCAGGCGATCGGGCTGGACAAGGGCTCGGGTGAGCCCAACCGGAACAAGGTCGGCCAGATCTCCCAGGCGCAGGTGCGCCAGATCGCCGAGCAGAAGCTTCAGGATCTGAACGCGCACGACGTGGACCAGGCGGCCAAGATCATCGCCGGGACAGCACGGTCGATGGGCGTGGAGGTGGTGTGAGGATGGCGACGAAGCACACGAAGGGCTTCATCGAGGCCCGTTCCAAGGTGGACCGTGAGCGCGAGTACGAGCCGGCCGAGGCCGTCCAGCTCGTCAAGGAGCTCGGCCGCGCGAAGTTCGACGAGTCGGTCGAGGTGCACATCCGCACCGGGCTGAACGTCCGGCACGCCGACGAGCAGCTCCGCGGCACGATCGCGCTGCCCAACGGCCTCGGCAAAGAGGTCAAGATCATCGTCTTCGCGCAGGGCGACAAGGCCCGCGAGGCCGAGGAGGCCGGCGCGGACGTCGTCGGCGCCGAGGATCTCGCCAAGCGCGTCGAAGAGGGCTTCGACGACTTCGACGTCGCGATCGCCACGCCGGACCTGATGCCGGTCGTCGGCCGCCTCGGCCGCGTGCTCGGCCCGTCGGGCAAGATGCCCAACCCGAAGGTCGGCACCGTCACGATGGACGTCGCCAAGGCCGTCGAGGAGTCCAAGTCCGGCAAGATCGAGTACCGCACCGACCGCAACGCGATCGTGCACCTCGTGATCGGCAAGACGAGCTTCGACGAGCGCGCACTGCTCGAGAACTACTCGGCCGTCATGGACGAGATCACCCGCGCGCGGCCGTCGGCCGCCAAGGGCAAGTACCTGCGTTCGATCACGCTGGCATCCACCCAGGGTCCCGGCGTCAAGGTCGATCCCACCCGTCTTCGCGACCTCCTGGAGGCCACGCCGGCCGCGGCGTAACGCCCAGGAATCGCGCCACCGTAGACCTCCGGCAGCCCGCGACGGCGGGTCGCAAGTCCGGACGAGGAGGCTCATGAACAGAGAGCAGAAAGCTGCCGCGGTCGCCGAGATCGCCGAGCAGATCAAGGAGTCGGATGCGATCTTCGCCGTCGACTACCGGGGAATCAGCGTCACGCAGGTCGCGGAGCTCCGCGGCAAGCTGCGCGACGCCGACGCGACCTTCCGCGTCGTCAAGAACACGCTCACCGAGCGTGCCGCTGACGCCGCTGAGGTCGAGGCGCTCAAGGCGCTCCTGACCGGTCCGACCGCGCTGACGTTCGTCCGCGGTGACGCGGCGACCGCCGCCAAGGCGATCTCCACGTTCAACAAGGAGACCGACCTGCTCGCCTTCAAGGGCGGGATCATGGACGGCGAGACGCTCGAGGTCGGCCAGATCCAGGCGATCGCCAAGCTGCCCTCGCGCCACGTGCTGTACGGACAGCTCGTCGGCGTCGTGGCGGCACCGATCACCGGCCTCGTCCGCAGCCTTGGCGGGCTGCTCGGCGGACTGGCCGTCGCGCTCGGGCCAGGTGCAGCAGAAGAAGGAGTCCGGCGAGCTGCCGGCGGGCGAGGCGCCTGCCGCGCGCCGAGCCGGAGGCACCCGCAGGCTCCGAGCCGAGGAGGCCGCAGCGGAGCCCGAGGCCGCAGCTGAGCCCGAAGCCGGCCGCAGCGAGCCGAGAACACGCAGGACGACACACCTTCCGACAACGAGAACGATTCGGGCGCTTCGGCCTAGGGCCGGACAGCACGCCGAAGCGACCAACAGGAGAACAGACACATGGCTACCAGCACACAGGACTGGATCGAGGAGCTCAAGGGCATCTCCGTGCTCGAGCTCGCCGAGCGCATCAAGGCGCTCGAAGAGGAGTTCAACGTCTCGGCGACGGCGGTCGCCGCGGCAGCGCCCGCAGGCGGCGGCGGCGGCGACGCCGGCGCGGCCGAGGAGGAGTCCTCGACGGTCGACGTCGTGCTCACCGCAGCCGGCGACAAGAAGATCCAGGTCATCAAGGTCGTCCGCGCGGCGACCGGCCTGGGCCTGAAGGAGGCCAAGGCGCTCGTCGACGAGGCCCCCAAGCCGGTCAAGGAGGGCATCGAGCGCGAGGAGGCCGACGCGCTCAAGCAGGAGCTCGAGGAGGCCGGCGGATCGGTCGAGCTCAAGTAGCTCGCGACTCGCACGACGCTTCGCCGACGGGCGCCCCACGGGGCGCCCGTCGTCGTTCTGCGTGCCGCCCGCCCCGTGTCCGGCGCGGCTGGTCGAATGCCGGTCGTGACGCTGCGCGCCCGCCTCAGGCGGATCCAGGACAGCCACAGCTACGGCTGGATCCTCGGGATGGTGCTGCTGATCGTCGTCCTGACGATCGCGCTGCCGAACGACGAGCTCGCGCGCCTCATCCTCGTCGCGGTCGAGGCGGCGACCCTGCTCGTCGCGGTCTGGACGTCGCAGGCGCGGCCGCGCACGATCCGCCTCGTCAACGGCGTCGCGCTCGCATCGGTCACGCTCTCGCTGGTCGCGACCGTGATCCCCGGCGATGCGTCGATCGCGCTGCGCGTCATCACCGTCGCGCTGATCGCCGGGCTGCCGTTCATCCTCGTCGCGGGCGTGATCGACACGATCCGCGCGCGCGGCGTCGCGCTCAACGCCGTCGCCGGGGTGCTCACGCTCTACCTGCTGCTCGGGCTGCTCTTCGGCGCGCTCTACCTGCTCGTCAACGACATCGGCTCCGCGCCGTTCTTCGCCGGTCACACCGAGAACGTGCGCAGCGGCGACTTCATCTACTTCTCGTTCACGACCCAGACGACCGTCGGGCTTCGGCGACTTCGTGCCCGGGCACCGACGTCGGCCGCGCGCTCGCCGCCGTGCCAGGCGGTCGTGGGCCAGATGTACCTCGTGACCGTCGTCGCCGTCGTGATCAGCCAGCTCGGGCGGCGCCCCCGGCGGGCCGGCGGCGACGCGCCGAACGACGCCTGACCGCGAGCGGTCCCCCGAAACGGCGCGTCTGCGCTACTCTTCGAGCCGTCAGCCGATAGTCGCAGCCGCCCAAGTTCGTGCTTCCGCGCCACATACGCGGGGCCGGGGCGGGGTCCGTGAGTGCTGGCGAGCCCCCGGGCGGGGTGCGCGTCGCGCCGTGCTATCTTGGTCGTTCGCGTTTTTTTCGCGCGAACCTCGCCCCATATCGTCCGCCTCCGACCCCACCAGGAGTCGCCTGCCGTGCCTCGCGTAGACGCCCTCCGGACGCGCCGTACTTTCGCGCGTCTGAACAAGGCCCTCGAAGTTCCCAACCTCATCGATATCCAGCGGCGCTCGTTCGCGTGGCTGGTCGACACCGAGAAGGGGGGGCTCCGGGAGACCATCGACGACATCTCCCCGATCGAGGACTACACCGGCAATCTCGCCGTGCAGTTCGGCGAATTCATCTTCGATCAGCCGGCGGCGTCGATCGCCGAGTGCCGTGAGAAGGACCTCACGTACGCGCGACCGCTGACGGTCACCGTCGCCTTCATCAACCAGGAGACGGGCGAGATCCGCGAGCAGTCGGTGTTCATGGGCGACTTCCCGTGGATGACCGAGCGCGGCACGTTCATCATCAACGGCACCGAGCGCGTCGTCGTGACGCAGCTCGTCCGTTCCCCCGGCGCCTACGTGATGGAGCCGAAGGACCGCGAGAAGCAGATGTTCACGGCGAACCTCATGCCGGCGCGCGGTTCGTGGCTCGAGCTCGAGATCGACAAGAAGGGCAAGGTCTTCGTCCGGATCGACCGCAAGCGCAAGCTGCCGGTCACGGTCCTGCTGCGCGCGATGACCTACAACCCGGAGACGGACTCGGACATCGAGGAGACGCACGAGGACATCGAGCGCCTCGACAAGGAGCTGCTCGACCTGTTCGGCGGCTCGGCGTACATCCGCAACACGATCGAGAACGACCCGGAGAACACGAAGACGAAGAAGGGCGCGCTGATCGAGCTCTTCAAGAAGCAGCGCCCGGGCGAGCCGCCCAGCGTCGACGCGGCGTACGCGCTGCTGCAGCAGCTGTTCTTCGACCCCAAGCGCTACGACCTCACGCGCGTCGGCCGCTACAAGCTGAACTCGCGCCTGAGCCTCGACGTCGACCTCGAGACCCGCACGCTCACCCACGACGACATCCACGCGCTCGTCCAGGAGCTCGTGAACCTGCCGAAGTGGCTCGGGATCCCCGAGGACGGCGAGGTCGAGATCAAGGACTACGCCGCCGAGGCCGCCTCGATGCCGCGTGACCGCGAGTACGCGCCGGGCCACACCGTCGCCGACCGGCTCGACGAGTACGAGCACTTCGGCAACCGCCGCCTGCGCACCGTCGGCGAGCTGATCCAGGACGCCTTCCGCGTCGGCCTCTACCGCATGGAGCGCGTCGTCCGCGAGCGCCTCACGACGGAGGACGAGGACACGATCACGCCGCAGACGATCGTGAACATCCGCCCGGTCGTGGCCGCGCTGAAGGAGTTCTTCGGCTCCTCGCAGCTCAGCCAGTTCATGGACCAGACCAACTCGCTGGCCGGCCTCACGCATCGTCGCCGCCTGTCGGCGCTCGGCGCCGGCGGCCTGACCCGCGAGCGCGCACCCATCGAGGTCCGCGACGTCCACCCGACGCATTACGGGCGCATGTGCCCGATCGAGACGCCGGAGGGCCCGAACATCGGCCTGATCGGCTCGCTCTCGAGCTTCGCCGAGGTCAGCGCGTTCGGCTTCGTCACGACCCCGTACTGCGTCGTCAAGGACGGCAAGGTCACGGACGAGATCGTGCGCCTGGACGCCAACCAGGAGGCCGAGCGCCTGATCGCGCAGGCCAACCACCCGATCGACGAGAAGACCGGGAAGCTCAAGGGCCCCGAGGTCGTCTGCCGCACGCAGGCCGGTCAGTACGTGACCGTCGCGCCGAAGGACGTCGACCTCGTCGACGTGTCCCCGCAGCAGATCTGGTCGGTCGCCACGGCGATGATCCCGTTCCTCGAGCACGACGACGCGAACCGCGCGCTGATGGGCTCGAACATGCAGCGCCAGGCCGTGCCGCTGCTCGTCGCCGACGCGCCGCTGATCGGCACCGGCATGGAGCGCCGCGCCGCCCACGACACGGGCGACGTCCTGCTCTCCGAGATCGACGGCAGCGTCGCCTACGTCGACGCCGAGCAGATCGTCGTCGAGGGCAAGGAGGGGCGCCGCGAGTACGAGCTCAGCAAGTTCCAGCGCTCGAACCAGGGCACGCTGATCCACCAGCAGCCGCGCATCGTGACCGGCGATCCCGTCAGCAAGGGCGACGTGCTCGCCGACGGCGCCTCGACCGACCACGGCGAGATGGCGCTCGGCAAGAACCTCATGGTCGCCTTCATGTCCTGGGAGGGCTACAACTTCGAGGACGCGATCATCCTCAGCAAGCGCCTCGTGAAGGACGACGAGCTCACCTCGATCCACATCGAGGAGTACGAGATCGACGCCCGCACCACGAAGCTCGGCGACGAGGAGATCACCCGCGACATTCCGAACCGCTCGGAGGAGTCGCTGCGCAACCTCGACGACCGCGGCATCGTCCGCGTCGGCGCCGAGGTCGGCTCCGGCGACCTGCTCGTCGGCAAGGTCACGCCGAAGGGCGAGACCGAGCTGACCGCCGAGGAGAAGCTGATCCGCGCGATCTTCAAGGAGAAGGCGCGCGAGGTCCGCGACACCTCGCTCAAGGTGCCGCACGGCGAGGGCGGCGTCGTCATCGACGTGCTCACGTTCTCCCGCGACAACGGCGACGACCTGCCGCCGGGCGTCAACGAGCTCGTGCGCGTCTTCGTCGCGAAGAAGCGCAAGATCTCCGAGGGCGACAAGCTCGCCGGCCGCCACGGCAACAAGGGCGTCATCTCGAAGATCGTGGACGAGCAGGACATGCCGTTCCTCGAGGACGGCACGCCCGTCGACGTCATCCTGAACCCGCTGGGCGTTCCGAGCCGCATGAACGTCGGCCAGCTGCTGGAGACCCACCTCGGGTGGGTCGCGGCGCAGGGCTGGTACGACGACGGCACCGAGGCGTTCAAGAACTCCCGCAAGCCGGGGGTCAAGGAGCGCGTGTACGTGTCCACGCCGGTGTTCGACGGCGCGACCGTCGAGGACGTGGACAACGCGCTCGTGAAGTGGCAGGAGGAGCACAAGGGCCGCATCCGCATGGATGTCGACACCTCGCGCGTCGCCGGCCGCAAGGCGTCGGGCAAGTTCACGCTCTTCAACGGCCGCACCGGTGAGCCGTTCGAGCAGCAGGTGACGGTCGGCTACATGTACATCCTGAAGCTGCTGCACCTCGTGGACGACAAGATCCACGCGCGTTCGACGGGCCCGTACTCGCTCGTCACGCAGCAGCCGCTCGGCGGCAAGGCGCAGTTCGGCGGCCAGCGCTTCGGCGAGATGGAGGTCTGGGCGCTCGAGGCGTACGGCGCGGCCTACACCCTGCAGGAGATGCTCACCGTCAAGTCCGACGACACCGTCGGGCGCGTCAAGGCCTACGAGGCCATCGTCAAGGGCGAGAACATCCCGGAGCCGAGCATTCCGGAGTCGTTCAAGGTGCTGCTCAAGGAGATGCAGTCGCTGT
Organism: uncultured Actinomycetes bacterium; assembly: GCA_963721255.1. Taxonomy (GTDB): domain Bacteria; phylum Actinomycetota; class Thermoleophilia; order Solirubrobacterales; family Solirubrobacteraceae; genus F1-60-MAGs163. Next base: position 32,246 of record CAVRIM010000004.1, on the reverse strand, counting down.
CGCTCGACGTGAACGTGGTCTCCGAGGAGGGCACGAGCGCGGACCTGCGCGACGAGGACGACGACCTGCTGCGCGCGGCCGAGGAGCTCGGCATCGACCTGTCCGGCGTGCGCGTCGGCGGGGAGGAGCCGGACGGCGCGAGGAGACGCCGGCGACGACGGCCGAGGCCGCAGCGACGGCGCGGACGCCGTCGAGGCGGCGATCGACCTGGACGAGAAGGCCGGAGACGAGCAGCTGAGCGTCGAGACCGACGACGAGCTCGCCTTCGACGAGGACATCGTGGACAAGGGGGCAGAGGCGTAGGCCCTCCGGCCGACGCCTTCGCCAACGCTGAGAGGAACACGCATCGTGATCGACATCAACAACTTCGACGCCATCGAGATCGGCCTCGCCTCGTCCAAGCAGATCCGCGCCTGGAGCTCAGGCGAGGTCACCAAGCCCGAGACGATCAACTACCGCACGCTCAAGCCGGAGAAGGACGGCCTCTTCTGCGAGCGCATCTTCGGTCCGACCAAGGACTGGGAGTGCTACTGCGGCAAGTACAAGCGCGTCCGCTACAAGGGCATCGTCTGCGAGCGCTGCGGCGTCGAGGTGACGCGGTCCAAGGTGCGCCGTGAGCGCATGGGCCACATCGACCTGGCCGCTCCGGTCAGCCACATCTGGTTCTTCAAGGGCGTCCCGAGCCGCATCGGGTACCTGCTCGACATGGCTCCCAAGGAGCTCGAGAAGATCCTCTACTTCGCGGCATCGATCGTCACCTGGGTGGACCAGGAGGCGCGCTGGCGCGACCTGCCCGAGCTCGAGACGCAGATGCAGGCGGAGCTCGACCGCTACGCCGGCGAGCAGAAGGAGCGCGTCGACGAGCTGCAGAAGTCGCTCGACGCCCGCGTCGCCTACCTCGAGAGCGCCGACCAGTCCGGCTTCCAGGACGAGGATCACCTCTGGGCCGAGGCACTCGAGATCAACGTCAAGAAGCTCTCCGACGACGAGCGCAAGAAGATGATCGCGGACGTCAAGAAGACGTTCAACGCGGACATCGACGACACCGAGGCGTACTACGAGGACGCCCGGATGCGCCTGCGCGACGTCTGGAAGCTCTTCGCCAACAAGGACGAGCCGAGCGACGATCCGCCCGCCGAGGGCGAGGAGTGGCCGCTGTCCAGCTTCACCGAGAAGCCGATCGAGAAGGACGAGTTCCGGCCGAAGAAGATCATCGCCGACGAGACGTTCTTCCGTGAGCTGAAGAGCCGCTTCGGCTCGCCGTACGGCTTCGGCGAGTACTTCGGCGGCGGCATGGGCGCGGAGTTCATCCGCGAGCTGCTGCGCGAGAAGCCGGACTACGACCGCGAGGCATCGCCGCGCAAGGTCGACCCCGACCGCATGGCCGGCAGCGACCTCGCTCCGCCGGACATGCCGGGCATCGTGCCCGAGCAGGAGCGCGTCGACCTGGAGGACCTCGTCAAGAACGGCAAGGGCCAGAAGCAGGCTCGCGCGGTCAAGCGCCTGAAGGTGCTGTCGGCGTTCCTGGGCTCGGAGAACAAGCCCGAGATGATGGTTCTCGAGGCCGTGCCGGTGATCCCGCCGGAGCTGCGCCCGATGGTGCAGCTCGACGGTGGCCGCTTCGCCACGTCGGACCTCAACGACCTCTACCGCCGCGTCATCAACCGCAACAACCGCCTCAAGCGGCTGCTCGACCTCGGCGCGCCGGAGATCATCGTCAACAACGAGAAGCGCATGCTGCAGGAGGCCGTCGACGCACTGTTCGACAACGGCCGCCGCGGCCGGCCCGTCACGGGCCCGGGCAACCGCCCGCTGAAGTCGCTCTCGGACATGCTCAAGGGCAAGCAGGGCCGGTTCCGTCAGAACCTGCTCGGCAAGCGCGTGGACTACTCGGGCCGCTCGGTCATCGTCGCGGGCCCGTACCTCAAGCTGCACCAGTGCGGGCTGCCGAAGCTCATGGCCCTCGAGCTGTTCAAGCCGTTCATCATGGCCCAGCTCGTCGAGCGCAAGAGCGCGCAGAACATCAAGGCCGCCAAGAAGATGGTCGACTCGGCGATCCCCGAGGTCTGGGACGTGCTCGAGGACGTCATCCACGAGCACCCGGTGCTGCTCAACCGCGCGCCGACGCTCCATCGCCTGGGCATCCAGGCGTTCGAGCCGGTGCTCGTCGAGGGCAAGGCGATCCAGGTCCACCCGCTCGTCTGCCACGCGTTCAACGCGGACTTCGACGGCGACCAGATGGCGGTCCACGTGCCGCTCAGCTCCGAGGCTCAGGCCGAGGCGCGGATCCTGATGCTGTCGTCGAACAACATCCTCTCGCCGGCGCACGGCGCGCCGCTCGCGACCCCGACCCAGGACATGGTGCTCGGCGCCTACTACCTGACGTACGGGCCGGATGCCGATGAGCTGTCGACCCGCCAGGAGACGCTGAAGAACGACGCCTGGCCCAAGAACGAGCCGCGCCCGCACGTGTTCGGCACCGCCCAGGAGGCGGAGCTCTCCTACGAGTCCGGCATCGTCCGGCTCCAGGACCTGGCCGAGTACCGGCCGACGGGCCGCGAGGGCGGGCACGTCCTCACGACGGTCGGGCGGATCATCTACAACGACCGCATCGAGCGGGCGCTCGAGGAGTCACTGGGCGACACGTTCGACCCGGAGGAGTACTCGTACGTCAACCAGTCCGTGCGCAAGCGCGACACGGTGCGCGTGATCGACGACGCTCGTCCAGAAGCTACGGCGCGCCGGCGGTCTCGCAGGTGCTCGACGCGTTCAAGGACCTGGGCTTCAAGTACGCGACGCTCGCCGGCATCACGATCTCCAAGAACGACGTGATCATCCCGCCGAACAAGGGCGAGATCCTCGCGAAGTACGAGGGCGAGGTCGCTGAGATCCAGGACCAGTACGACATGGGCCTGATCACGCAGCAGGAGCGCCACGAGGCGGTCGTCGACAAGTGGACCGAGGCGACGGAGAAGGTCGCCGACGCCATGGAGGAGAACTTCGACGAGCTCAACCCCATCTTCATGATGGCCAACTCCGGCGCGCGTGGATCGTTCAAGCAGATCCGTCAGCTCGCCGGCATGCGCGGCCTGATGGCCAACCCGAAGGGCGAGATCATCGAGCGCCCGATCAAGGCCAACTTCATGGAGGGCCTGACGGTTCTCGAGTACTTCATCTCGACCCACGGTGCCCGCAAGGGCCTCGCGGACACCGCCCTGCGCACCGCGGACTCCGGGTACCTCACCCGGCGCCTCGTGGACGTCTCGCAGGACGTCATCATCCGCGAGCTCGACTGCGGGACGGACGAGTTCGATCACGCTGCCCACGCTCAACGCGCAGGGCGAGCCGAACCCGAACCTCGTCGGCCGGGTCGCCGCCGATGGAGATCAAGACGAAGCGCGGCCGCGTCATCGTCGAGGCCGGCAACGAGATCGACCGCGCCGAGCTCGCCGAGCTCGTCGAGAGCGCGGACAACCTGCCCGACGAGGCGCAGATCCCCGTGCGCTCGACGCTCAAGTGCCGCGCGCCGATCGGCGTGTGCCAGGCCTGTTACGGCCGGGCGCTCGCGACCGGCAAGCTCGCGCAGATCGGCGACGCGGTCGGCATCATCGCCGCGCAGTCGATCGGCGAGCCGGGCACGCAGCTGACCATGCGCACGTTCCACACCGGCGGCGTCGCCGGCGCGGACATCACGCACGGTCTGCCGCGCGTCGTCGAGCTGTTCGAGGCGCGCAAGCCGAAGGGCCTGGCGGAGATGGCCGCCGAGTCGGGCAAGGTGTCGATCGAGGAGACCGAGAAGAACCTCACGGTCGTCATCACCGACGAGGCCGGCGAGGAGCACCGCACGGCGTTCCCGCGCCGGACTCGCCTGCACGTGGAGAACGGGCAGAAGGTCGAGCAGGGCACGCAGCTCAACGAGGGCTCGCTCTACCCGCACGACCTGCTCGCGCTGCGCGGGCGGACGGAGACCGAGCAGTACTTCGTCGCCGAGGTCCAGAAGGTCTACAAGTCGCAGGGCGTCGACATCGATGACAAGCACATCGAGCTGATCGTCCGGCAGATGATGAAGAAGGTCCGCGTCGATCAGAAGGGCGACACCGGGTACCTCCCGGGCGCGCTCGTCGATCGCTTCGAGTTCGCGCGTGCGAACGCCGACGTCAAGAAGAAGAAGGGCGAGACCGCGCAGTTCGAGGAGGTCATCCTCGGCATCACGAAGGCGTCGCTGAACACCGACTCCTTCCTCTCGGCCGCCTCCTTCCAGGAGACGACGAAGGTGCTGACGGACGCCGCGCTCGAGGGCAAGAAGGACTCGCTCGCGGGCCTCAAGGAGAACGTCATCATCGGCAAGCTGATCCCGGCCGCGACGGGGCTCAAGCGCTACCGCCGCATCGAGATCGAGCCGACGGAGCCGCTCCCGCGCGCCGACGACGTCGCGCTGCTGGACTCCGACGACCTGGCCGCCGAGCTCGGCCTCGCCGAGGACGACTTCGGCTCAGGTCTCGGCGCAGGGTTCGAGCAGGACCTCTCGGCGCTCGAGGAGATCGGCGCCGGCGGCCCGGCCGAGACCGGCTTCGCCGAAGAGCTCGCCGAGCTCGACCTGCCGGCCGACGAGCCCAAGGCGTAACCACCGCTGACGCTTCACCGCCCCGCCCGGCCCCAGCGGCCGGGCGGGCGCGCGTCAGCCTGCGCCGCCGCCGGCCCGCACGGGCGATCGGTCGAGCTCAGGCCCGCTGAGCGGGCCGACCTCGCCACCGATCACGCGAGCGCCCGCGCCCAGCCGACGAGCGCCGCCACATGCTCGTCGCCCAGCCCGCCCTCGGGGCAGCGTCTCCACCAGCAGCGTCGGCGCCGCCCGCTCGCCGGCCCACGCGTGGCACGCCTCGTTGAGCGCGTCGTCCACCCACGCCAGCGCCCGGTCCGGGCCCGCGTAGGCCTCGATCGCCGCGAGCTTCCAGTGGGCGTGACCCCGTCCCGGGCTTGCAGGTCGAAGCTCAGGAACGGCAGCTCCGCCGGGAGCCCGAGCAGCCGCCGGCAGGTACTCGTTCGCCTTCTCCTCCCAGCCGGTGCACCAGACCAGGTCGAAGTCCTCGCTGAGCGTTTGCAGGTGCTCGGCGGCGGTGGCCGAAATCAGGTGTGGCGAGCCGTCCACGATCAGCCAGGTTCCCGCTGGACGATCGCTGGACGTGAAGCCGAACAGCGAGATGACGCCGTCGACGTCGACCAGGAGTATCGGTTTGCAGGGGTTTTCCGCGGACAAGGTCGTACCGGCGCAACCTGAGGGGCACTTTCGGGTACCCTATGTCGTGCGGATCGGTCAACCCCGCCGGTGCGGGTGCCGATGACAAGGACAGTCCACGGCTCCCGTCACCTGATCGGTCCATCACACCTCCCGCATGACGCTCCAACTCGGCATCCTCTTCGCGTTGCTCTGCGCAGTCGGCAGCAACTTCGCCTTCTTCCTCAAGCACCGCGGCGTGTGCGCGGCCCCGTCGGTCGACATCCGGCGCCCGCTCAAGACCGCGGCCGAACTGTGGTCGTCCCGCTGGTTCGCCATCGGCATGGGCGTCGGCGGCCTGGCCTGGCTGATGCACGTCGCCGCGCTGTCGCTCGCTCCGATGTCGACGGTTCAGGCCGTCGTCGCCGGTGGCGTCGCGCTGATCGCCGTCATGGCCGATCGCATCTTCGGCATGCGGGTCAGCCGCCGTCAGTGGTGGGGCCTCGGCCTGACCGCCGCCGGCCTCGTGCTGCTCGCGGTCACGATGCCCGGGCAGCACCGGCGCCCACGCGTCGTACTCGCTTGCCCCGATGATCGGCTTCGAGGCCGCTCTGCTCGGGATCGGCGCGCTGCTGATCGTCGGCCCGCACGCCGCCGGCGCCCGCGCCGAGCATCACGGTGTCGCGCTCGCGATCGCCTCGGGTGTGCTCTTCGGCGTCTGCAACGTCTCGGTGAAGGCGCTGTCGGGCCTCGTCGGCCCATCACGGCGTGCTCGCGCTGCTCAGCCCCTGGACCGCCGTCGCGCTCTGCGGCTCGGTCGCCGCCTTCTACGCCTCCGCCCGCAGCCTGCAGGACGGCGAGGCGGTCACGGTGATCGCCCTCACCGGCACGTCGATGAGCGTCTGCTGCATCGCCGGCGGCATCCTCGTCTTCGACGATCCGCTCCCGGGCACCACCGTCGGCATCGCACTCCAGGGCCTCGCATTCCTGCTCGTGATCGTCGCCTCGGCGCTCACCCCGGCTCCGCGCTCCGCGCTCGCCGGTCCGCGCGCCGCGCCCGCCGCCGCCTGACGCGCCGTCCGCCCGCCGTCCCGGCCAACCGCGACGCAGCGGATGCTGCGCGGCGGCAGGTCCCTCGCGGATACGCTCCACGTACGAGTTGTCCAGATCGACCAACCGATCTGACAAAGTGGAGAAGAGCGAGGACTGATGTCGACGGAGACGTCCACAACGGCGGCGATCGACTACCAGGCGCTGGCCAAGCGCCACCTGTGGCTGCACTTCAGCCGCATGGGCGCCTACGACCGCGGCGCCGAGGTGCCCGTGATCGTCAAGGGCGACGGGTGCTACGTCTGGGACGAGCACGGCAACCGCTACCTCGACGCGCTCAGCGCGCTCTTCTGCGTGAACATCGGCCACGGCCGCGCCGACATCGCGCAGGCCGGCGCCGACCAGGCGAAGGAGCTCGGCTTCTTCACGACCTGGTCCTACGCGCACCCGCGGGCGATCGAGCTGGCGGCGAAGATCGCCTCGCTCGCCCCGGGTGACCTCAACCGCGTGTTCTTCACGTCCGGCGGCGGCGAGTCGGTCGAGACCGCGCTGAAGGTCGCCCGCCAGTACCACAAGCTCACCGGCAACCCGAACAAGACGAAGTTCATCGCGCGCGAGGTCGCCTACCACGGCACCACGCTCGGCGCGCTCACCGCCACGGGCGTCACCGGCCTGCGCCAGCCGTTCGAGCCGTTCACGCCCGGGCGGCTGCCACGTCGCGAACACGAACCTCTACCGGCTCGCGCCGGGCTACGGCGTCGAGAACCTCGCCGAGGCGATCGCGCACCGGATCGAGTTCGAAGGCCCGGAGACCGTCGCCGCGGTGATCATGGAGCCGGTGCAGAACGCGGGCGGCTGCTTCGTCCCGCCCGAGGGCTACTGGCAGCGCGTGCGCGAGATCTGCGACCACTACGACGTCCTGCTGATCTCCGACGAGGTCATCTGCTCCTGGGGCCGCCTCGGCACCTGGTTCGGCGCCCAGCGCTACGACTACCAGCCGGACATCATCACGACCGCGAAGGGCCTCACGTCCTCGTACGCGCCGATGGGCGCGATGATCGCCTCCGACCGCGTGATGGAGCCGTTCCTGCACGAGTCCAACTCGTTCGTGCACGGCTTCACGTTCGGCGGGCACCCGATGGCCGCAGCCGTCGCGCTCGCGAACATCGCGGCGTTCGAGGACGAGGGCATCCTCGAGAACGTGCAGGAGAACGAGTCGCACCTGCGCGCCATGCTCGAGTCGCTGCGCGACATCCCGATCGTCGGCGACGTGCGCGGCGCCGGGCTACTTCCATGCGATCGAGCTCGTGAAGGACCGCGACACGAAGGAGAGCTTCGGCCACGAGGAGGCCGAGACGCTGCTGCGCGGCTACCTCAGCGGTGAGCTCTTCCGGCGCGGCCTGATCTGCCGCGCGGACGACCGCGGCGACCCCGTGATCCAGTTCGCGCCGCCGCTGATCGCCGGGCCCGAGCAGTTCGAGGAGATCGAGGCGGTGCTGCGGCCCGTGCTCGAAGAGGCCTCGCGGCGGATGGGGAGCCACTGACCCGCGCGCCGCGCGCCCCGGGTCATCGCCGATGCTCACCGTCCGGGACGTCCTCACCGACCTCGACGTGCAGCTCCTCGCGGGCGAGGACGGCCTCGACGCGCCGGTCCGCTGGGTGCACATCTCCGAGCTGACCGACCCGACGCCGTTCCTCTCCGGCGGCGAGCTGCTGCTGACGACGGGCATGGCGCTCGACAGCGCCAAGGCACAGCGCGACTACATCAACCGGCTCGCCGACCACGGCCTCGCCGGCCTGGGCTACGGCACCGGGTTCGCGCACCAGAAGGTGCCCAAGGCGGCGGTCGAGGCCGCGCGCGCGCGCGGGTTCCCGCTCTTCGAGGTGCCGTACGACACGCCGTTCATCGCGGTCACCGAGCGTGCCTTCACGCGCCTGGTCAACGAGCAGTACGCCCTGCTGCGCCGGTCGATCGCCGCGCAGGAGCGCCTGCAGAGCATCGTCCTCAGCGAGCGCGGCCTCGAGGCGATCGTGGCCGCGATCGCGGCGCTGGTCGGCGGCCCGGCGCTGGTCTTCAACGGCCGCGGCGAGCTCGAGGCGATGCACACCTTCCGTCGCGCGCTCGAGCCCGAGGCGGTCGCCGCGATCGGCGAGGAGCTGCGCGACCGTGCGCGCCGCGGGGAGGGCCGCGGGTTCGTCCCGGCGCACGCCGACCTCAGCACGCGGGCGCTCGCGCTGCCGGTCGGGTCGCCCGACGCGCCCGACGGGTTCCTCCCGCAGGCCTGGCTGATCGCCGCGAAGGACAGCGGCGGGCTCGCCGAGATCGACCGCCTGATCCTGCACCAGGCCGTCACCGTGATCGCGCTCGAGCTGCTGCGCCGCCGCGTCGCCGACAGCACCGAGCGCCGGCTCGCCGGCGACGTCCTGTCCGCCGCGGTCGCCGGTGAGCTCGAAGGGCCCGAGCTCACGCGCCGGCTGCAGCCGTTCGGCCTCGGCGGCCGTGTCACGACGCTCGTCCTCGCGCCCGCCGAGCGCTCGGGCGACGCGGTCGAGGCCGCGCTCGGCGAGGCCCTGCGCGGTGAGGCCGTCAGCGGCCTCGTGGCCCAGTACGGCCGGTTCGTCGGCGCGCTGCTCCCCGGATTCCTCGACGAGGAGCTGATCGAGGTCGCCGGCCGGATCACCGCGCGCGTCGCCGCAGCAGACCGGGGCGGTCGCCGGCGCCGGCGCCGGCCGCGCCGTCGCCGCGGGCCAGGTGCGCGAGAGCTGGCACGAGGCGCGGTTCGCGCTCGAGGCGCGCGAGCTGACCGGCGAGCGACGGCCGCAACGGCCACGTCGCTCAACGGCTCGCCGCTGCCCGCTGCCCGAGCTCGCGACCTACCGCGACCTCGGCTCGTTCCAGCTGCTGCTCTCGCTGCAGGACACCGACGCGCTGCGCCTCTACTGCGACGTCGCTGCTCGGCCCGATCGAGAACGGCGAGGGCCACTACGGCGGCGAGCTCATGCGCTCGCTCGAGGCGTTCATCGAATGCAACGGGCAGTGGGAGGCCGCGGCGCGGCGTCTCTACTGCCACCGCCACACGCTGCGCTACCGGATCCGCAGGATCGAGGAGCTCACCGGCCGCGACCTGTCGTCCGCGCGCGACAGGATCGAATTCTGGCTCGCACTGCGCGGCAGCGAGCTCGTCCACCCACCAGCCCACCGCCCGGAGACTGAGAGGACACCATGAAGGTCGGCGTTCCCACCGAGATCAAGACCGACGAGTACCGCGTCGCGATGACCCCGTCCGGGGTCCGCGAGCTGGCCCAGCACGGCCACGAGGTCGTCATCCAGCAGGGCGCCGGCGAGGGCTCGGCGATCAGCGACGCCGACTACGTGGCACAGGGCGCCGAGATCCTGCCGGACGCCGACGCCGTGTTCGCCGCCGCGGACATGGTCGTCAAGGTCAAGGAGCCCCAGGCCGTCGAGATCGCGCGCCTGCGCCCCGGCCAGACGCTCTTCACCTACCTGCACCTCGCGCCGGACGCCGAGCAGACCGCAGGGTCTCGTCGCCTCCGGCGCGACCTGCATCGCCTACGAGACCGTCGAGGACGCCCAGGGGCGGCTGCCGCTGCTCGCGCCGATGAGCGAGATCGCCGGCAAGATCGCCACGCAGGCGGGCGCGTTCATGCTCGAGAAGCCGCTCGGCGGCCGCGGGCTCCTGCTCGGCGGCGTGCCGGGCGTCGCCGCGGGGCGCGTGATGGTGATCGGCGGCGGCGTCGTCGGCCAGAACGCGGCGCAGATCGCGCTGGGCATGGGCGCCGAGGTCTACATCTACGACCGCTCGATCGACCGGCTGCGCGAGCTCGAGCACCAGATGAACTGGCTCGCCTCCACCTGTTACGCGTCGACGCTCGAGATCGAGCAGCACCTGCCCGACGTGGACCTCGTCATCGGCGCCGTGCTCGTGAAGGGCGGCAAGGCCCCGCACGTCATCACGCGCGAGCAGCTGAAGCTGATGAAGCCGGGCGCCGTGCTCGTCGACGTCTCGATCGACCAGGGCGGCTGCTTCGAGACCAGCCACGCGACGACGCACACCGACCCGACCTACGTCGTCGACGGGATCACCCACTACTGCGTCGCCAACATGCCCGGCGCCGTGCCGATCACGAGCACCTGGGCGCTCACGAACGCGACGATGCCGTACGTCATCAAGCTCGCCGACAACGGGCGTCCAGGCGGCGCTCGCGAGCGACCCCGGGTTCATGAAGGGCCTGAACGTCGCCGCCGGCAAGGTCACCTACGAGCCGGTCGCCAGCGACCAGGACCTGGAGTACACGACCCCGGCGGACGCGCTCGCGCTCGTCGCCGCCGCCGCGGCGTAGGTCCGGCCGCTGCTACTCTCCTGCGTCGCATGCCCACGACCAGCCAGCTCATCCGCAAGGGCCGCACGCCCAAGCCGAAGAAGCTTTCCACGCCGGGTCTCAAGACCGGCAAGGGACGCAAGAAGAAGGTCGCAGCGCCCCAGCGTCGCGGCGTCTGCACGCGCGTCTACACCACGACGCCGAAGAAGCCGAACTCGGCTCTGCGCAAGGTCGCCCGCGTCCGCCTGTCCGGCGGCGCGGAGGTCACCGCCTACATTCCGGGCGAGGGGCACAACCTGCAGGAGCACTCGGTCGTGCTCGTCCGCGGCGGTCGCGTCAAGGACCTTCCGGGTGTGCGCTACAAGGTCGTTCGCGGAACGCTCGACGCCGCCGGCGTCAGCGACCGCAAGCAGGCCCGCAGCCAGTACGGCGTGAAGAAGAGCTAGGGGTCCGGCATGCGTCGCAACTCGGCAACAATCCGGCCGGTCGAGCCGGACCCGATCCACCGCTCGCGGCTCGTCCAGCAGGTCATCAACAAGGTGATGCTCGACGGCAAGAAGTCGACCGCCGAGGCGATCGTCTACGACGCCCTCGCGATCCTCTCCGAGAAGACCGGGAACGACCCCGTCGAGGCGCTCGAAGCCGCGATCAAGTCGCTGACCCCGGCCCTCGAGGTGCGCTCCCGCCGCGTCGGCGGCGCCACCTACCAGGTGCCCGTCGAGGTCCCGGCCCGCCGCTCCCGCACGCTCGCCGTGCGCTGGCTCGTCGAGTTCGCCCGTCAGCGTCGCGAGAAGACGATGGCCCAGCGCCTCGCCATGGAACTGCTCGACGCAACGAGCCAGCAGGGCGGCGCGTACAAGCGCAAGGACGACATCTACCGCATGGCGCAGGCCAACAAGGCCTTCGCCCACTACCGCTGGTAGAAGGTCCCGGGCGCGCCATTCGCGCCCACGCATGAGCGCTCGCGACGAGATCCGGTTTGCCGTGGACGCGCTTCGCCGGCTGCCGTGGCCGGTTGCGCGGTTCGTGGTCCGGGCGCGGTCGCTGGCGCGGCGCGACGGTGACGTGTTCTCGCTCGACTCGGCGCTGCGGCCCGCGAAGCTCGCGGTGCTGCTGGAGGCCGCGGCCGGGCGGCGCACCGTCGTCGAGCTCGGCACCGGGACGGCGTGGGCGACGATCGCGCTCGCGATCGCCGACCCTGAGCGCACGATCGAGAGCTGGGATCCGGTCGCCCGCCCGCAGCGCGAGCGCTACCTGGACCTCGCCGGCCCGGACGTGCGACGGCGGATCACGTTCGTCGAAGGGCTGGGGCGAGGACGGCCCCGGCGCCGTCAGCGACGTCGACCTCCTCTTCATCGACAGCTCGCACGAGCGCGAGCCGACGCTCGCCGAGGTCGCGACCTGGCGCCCCGTGCTCGCTCCCGGCGCGCTCGTCGTCTTCGACGACTACGGCCACCCGGACTACCCGGGCGTCGCCGAGGCCGTGGCCGAGCTCGGCGCCGTGGGCGAGGCCCGCGCCTCGCTCTACCTCTGGCCGCCGGCCTGAGCGCGGCTCACTCGTCCCGCAGGAACGCCAGCACGCCGCCGCCGAGCACCAGCAGCACGCCGGCGAGCGCCTCGGCGTACGCGCCGGCGCCGGCCTTCGCGGTGCCCTTCGATCAGGCGCGCGCCCACGAGGCCGGTGTCCCCGACGTCCGGAAGGTCCGTCGATCGGCCGTGATGCCGACGATCGCGAGCCCGGCGATCGACGATCACGGCCGCCGCGACGCCGGACCCGCGCGCCGCAGCCGGGCAGCAGCAGGACCGCGAGCAGCGCCAAGAGCGAGCAGCGCGGGGCCGTGGAGGTCCCAGCCGGTGCGGTCGAGCGATGACTGCACGCGCGCCGGCGATCTCGATGCGCAGCACCGGGAGGAGCGTGGCCGCGAGCGCCGCGAGCGCTCCCGCGAGCACCGCCGCGGCGGCTGCGCGACGCGCCGCTCCGGCGCCCCGTGAGACGGCCGATTGCGCCCGCTGACGGCTGCTATCATCGTCGATCCGGCGCGTGGCGTTGCTCATGCGCACGTCCCGCCGGAATCGTCCCCGCTCACGGATGGATCGTTCGAGCACATAGCGCCGCAACCGGGTTGAAACCCTGCTGTGCGCGCGGGCCCGAGTGGCCCGTTTTCTTTGCCCTGACTCGTAGAAGCTGAAGACCCATGCCCCGTAAGTTCACGCTCGACAAGACCCGCAATATCGGCATCATGGCGCACATCGACGCCGGTAAGACGACGACCACCGAGCGGATCCTTTACTACACCGGGCGCACCTACAAGATCGGTGAGGTCCACGAGGGCGCGGCCACGATGGACTGGATGGAGCAGGAGCAGGAGCGCGGCATCACGATCACGTCCGCGGCCACGACCTGCGAGTGGGCCGATCACCGCATCAACATCATCGACACGCCCGGACACGTCGACTTCACCGTCGAGGTCGAGCGCTCGCTGCGCGTCCTCGACGGCGCGATCGCGCTGTTCGACTCGGTCGCCGGCGTCGAGCCGCAGTCCGAGACGGTCTGGCGCCAGGCGGACAAGTACGGCGTCCCGCGCATCGCCTACATCAACAAGATGGACCGCATCGGCGCGGACTTCGACAAGGGCATCAAGACGATGATCGACCGGCTCGGGGCCAACCCCGTGCCGATCCAGCTTCCGATCGGCGCCGAGTCCGAGTTCCTCGGGATCATCGACCTCGTCGAGATGAAGGCGATCACCTACAAGGACGACCTCGGCAAGGACGTCATCGTCGGCGAGATCCCGGAGGAGTACGCCGAGGCCGCCGCGCAGGCGCCGCGAGCACCTGCTCGACGAGGTCAGCCACTACGACGACGGGCTCACCGACCTGATCCTCGAAGAGGCCGAGATCCCGGTCGCCCGCCTCAAGCAGGCGATTCGCAAGGCCACGCTCGAGATCGCGTTCACCCCGGTCCTCTGCGGCTCGTCCTTCAAGAACAAGGGCGTCCAGCCGCTGCTCGACGCCGTGCTCGACTACCTCCCGTCGCCGCTCGACGTGCCGCCGGTCGAGGGCATCGAGCCGAAGACCGAGGAGCTCGCGGTCCGCAACGCCTCCGACGACGAGCCGTTCGCCGCACTCGCCTTCAAGATCATGACCGACCCGTTCGTCGGCAAGCTCACCTACTTCCGCGTCTACTCCGGCAAGCTCGAGTCCGGCGCCCGCGTGCTGAACGTCGGCACCGGCCGCACCGAGCGCATCGGCCGCATCCTGATGATGCACGCGAACGACCGCGAAGAGGTGCAGGAGGTCTACGCGGGCGACATCGCCGCCGGCGTCGGCATCAAGCAGATCGTCACCGGCGACACGCTGTGCGCGCCGGACAAGCCGATCAAGCTCGAGCAGATCGTCTTCCCCGAGCCGGTCATCAAGGTCGCCGTCGAGCCCAAGACGAAGTCCGACCAGGAGAAGATGTCGGTCGCGCTCGGCCGCCTGGCCGAGGAGGACCCGACCTTCCGCGTCCAGACCAACGAGGAGACCGGCCAGACCGAGATCTCCGGCATGGGCGAGCTGCACCTCGAGATCCTCGTCGACCGCATGAAGCGTGAGTTCAACGTCGAGGCGAACGTCGGCAAGCCGCAGGTCTCCTACCGCGAGACCGTGCGCGGCACCGCCACGAAGATCGAGGGCAAGTTCATCCGCCAGACCGGTGGCTCGGGCCAGTACGGCGTCGTCTACATCACGATGGAGCCGGCGCCCGGCGAGGGCTTCGACTTCGTCAGCGAGATCAAGGGCGGCTCGATCCCGTCGGAGTTCATCTCCGCGGTCGAGAAGGGCTGCTCCGAGGCGATGCAGACCGGCGTTCGCGCCGGCTACCCGATGGTCGATGTCCGCGTGCGTCTCACCGACGGCAAGTACCACGACACGGACTCGTCGGAGATCGCCTTCAAGATCGCCGGCTCGCTCGCCTTCAAGGAGGCGGCCAAGCGCGCCAAGCCGGTCCTGCTGGAGCCCATCTTCAAGGTCGAGGTCGTGACGCCGGAGGACTTCATCGGCGACGTGATCGGCGACCTGAGCAAGCGTCGCGGCCGGCTCGAAGGACAGGAGCCGCGCGGCAACGCCTTCGCGATCACCGCCGAGGTTCCCCTGGGCGAGATGTTCGGGTACGCGACCGACCTGCGTTCGAACACGCAGGGCCGGGCCAACTACACGATGCAGTTCGAGAAGTACGACGAGGTTCCGCCGAACATCGCCGAGAAGATCGTCGAGCACCGCACCGGAGAGGCCGTCGCTGCCTAAAGGCATCGCCGGCCGATCTGAGCTAGCTTTCACTGGTTCGCCCAGAGAGCGGCTCGAGACCCCGACAGACGCAGACACACAGGAGCAAACAAGGTGGCCAAGGAGAAGTTCGAGCGGGACAAGCCGCATGTCAACGTCGGCACGATCGGTCACATCGACCACGGCAAGACGACGCTGACGGCTGCGATCACGACCGTCCTCGCAGAGAAGATGGGCGGCGAGGCCAAGAGCTTCGCCGAGATCGACAACGCGCCCGAGGAGAAGGAGCGCGGGATCACGATCGCGACCTCGCACGTCGAGTATCAGACGGAGAACCGGCACTACGCCCACGTGGACTGTCCGGGTCACGCGGACTACGTGAAGAACATGATCACGGGCGCCGCGCAGATGGACGGCGCGATCCTGGTGGTCTCGGCCGCCGATGGCCCGATGCCGCAGACGCGTGAGCACATCCTGCTCGCCCGCCAGGTCGGCGTCCCGTACATCGTCGTGTTCCTGAACAAGGCCGACATGGTCGACGACGACGAGCTCCTCGAGCTCGTCGAGGTCGAGGTGCGCGACCTGCTCAGCGAGTACGACTTCCCGGGCGACGACATCCCCTTCATCACCGGCTCGGCGCTCAAGGCGCTCGAGGGTGACGAGGAGTACAAGGCCAAGATCGTCGAGCTCGCCGAGGCCCTGGACACGTACATCCCGGAGCCGATCCGTGACCTCGACAAGCCGTTCCTGATGCCGGTCGAGGACGTCTTCTCGATCACCGGCCGCGGCACGGTGGCCACCGGTCGCATCGAGCAGGGCATCGTCAACACGGGCGACACCGTCGAGATCGTCGGCGTCCACGCCACGACCAACACGGTCGTGACCGGCGTCGAGATGTTCCGCAAGATCCTCGACCAGGGTCAGGCCGGCGACAACGTCGGGTGCCTCCTGCGCGGTACCAAGCGCGAGGAGATCGAGCGCGGCCAGGTGCTGTGCAAGCCCGGCTCGATCACGCCGCACACGAAGTTCAAGTCCGAGGTCTACATCCTCAAGAAGGAGGAGGGCGGCCGGCACACGCCGTTCTTCACGGGCTACCGCCCGCAGTTCTACTTCCGTACGACGGACGTCACCGGCGTCGCCAACCTGCCCGAGGGCACGGAGATGGTGATGCCCGGCGATAACGTGGCGATGACGATCGAGCTGATCCAGCCGATCGCCATGGACGCCGGCCTGCGCTTCGCCATCCGCGAGGGTGGCCGCACGGTCGGCTCGGGCGTCGTCACCGAGATCATCGAGTAGTTCCGGTCGCGAGGCGGGGCCGGCAGCCGGCCCCGCCACCCGCACCGATCGCAACAGATACGACACGCAGGACCTGAGCGGCGGGCCCCCAGCCGGTTCACGGGGATCCGCCTTCAGTGCGCAGTAAGGCAGTACGAACCTTCCATCAGACAGCAGACGGAACGAGACGACGTAGACCCATGGCATCCGCCACGCAAAACAAGATCCGCATTCGCCTCAAGGCCTATGACACGCAGGCCATCGAGACGGCAGCGAAGGAGATCGTCGAGACGGCGTCTCGCACCGGCGCGACCGTGACCGGTCCCGTTCCCCTGCCCACCGAGAAGAACGTCTACTGCGTGATCCGCTCGCCGTTCAAGGACAAGGACTCGCGCGAGCACTTCGAGATCCGCACGCACAAGCGTCTGATCGACATCCATCAGCCGACGCCCAAGACGGTCGACTCGCTCCAGCGCCTCGACCACCTTCCGGCGGGCGTCGACATCGAGATTCGCCTCGCCGGCTGACCGATCATGTCTGCAATCCTCGCCAAGAAGCTCGGTATGACCCAGTTCTTCCTCGAAGACGGCCGCGTCGAGCGCGTCACCGTCCTCGAGGCGGGTCCCTGCCCGGTCACCGCCAAGCGCACCGCCGACCGTGACGGCTACGACGCCGTCCAGCTCGCCTTCGGAGCCACGAAGGAGAAGCACCTGAGCAAGCCCGAGCTCGGCCATCTCCAGAAGGCCGATGCCGCGCCGCACAAGCACCTCGTGGAGTTCCGCGGGGAGGGCGGCGACCTGAACGTCGGCGACACCGTCAAGGCCGACTCGTTCAGCGCCGGCGACACCGTCAAGGTGGCGGGCGTCTCCAAGGGCAAGGGCTTCCAGGGCACGATCAAGCGCCACGGGTACGCCAGCGGCCCCAAGTCGCACGGCTCGCACAACGTGCGCGCCCCGGGCTCGATCGGCGCATCGGCCTGGCCGGCGCGCGTCATGAAGGGCATCCGCGGCCCGGGCCAGATGGGCAACAAGCGCATCACCCAGCGCGGCCTCACGGTCGTGCGCGTGGATGCCGCACAGAACCTGCTGCTCGTGCGCGGCGCCGTTCCCGGCGCCCGCGGCGGCCTCGTGGAGGTGCGTACCGATGGCTGAACCCCACGCGGGTCCCCCGCAACGCGTTCGAGGGCGCGGGCAGTCCGCTGGGGAGCCGATCCTCGGCGGCTCGAAGAAGGTCGGCCTGACGACGGCGCGTTCGGCGTGCGGTTCAACGGCCAGCTCGTTCACGAGTCCGTCCGCGCTGAGCTCAACGCCCGCCGGCAGGGCACCGCGTCGACGAAGACGCGTGGCCTGGTCTCCGGCGGCGGCGCCAAGCCGTGGCGCCAGAAGGGCACCGGTCGCGCACGCGCCGGGTCCTCGCGTTCGCCGATCTGGACCGGCGGCGGCGTGACGTTCGGCCCGCAGCCGCGCCACTACACCTTCAAGGTCAACCGCAAGGAGCGCCGCGCCGCGATGCGCAGCGCGCTCTCGGTGCACGCCGAGCGCGGCTCGATCGCCGTGCTCGACGTCGCACCCTTCGCGGACACGCCCGTCGACGAAGAAGGCCGCGGCGCTGCTCGCCGAGTGGTCCGGCGGCGGGTCGGTCCTGATCATCCTCACCGAGGGTCAGGAGACCGTCGCGCGGTCGTTCCGCAACCTGCCCCGCGTCGCGATCCGCCCGGCGAGCGAGGCCGGCATCGCCGACGTCATCGGTGCGGCCCGTCTGCTCGTCAGCGAGGACGCACTGGCCGAGATCTCCGCGCGCGCCAAGGGCGAGCGCTCCGAGCCGGAAGAGACCACCTGATCATGGACCACACACAGGTCATCATCCGTCCGGTCGTCAGCGAGAAGAGCTACGTGCTCGCCGCGAACGACAAGTACACCTTCCGGGTGCACGCGGACGCGCACAAGACGCAGATCCGCCAGGCCGTCGAGGCGCTCTTCGATGTGAAGGTCCTCGAGGTCCGCACGATCACGGTCCGCTCCAAGCCCAAGCGCCGCGGCCACACGTCCGGCCGCACGCGGGGCTGGAAGAAGGCCATCGTGCAGGTCCGCCCCGGCGACTCGATCCCCGTCTTCCAGGGCCTCCAAGGGATGGAGGGGTAACCCATGGCCGATTCGCAAGCCCAAGCCCACCAGCCCGGGACGTCGCTTCTCGACGTACCCCGACTTCGCCGAGATCACCAAGACCGAGCCGGAGCGCACGCTCGTCGAGGGTCTCAAGAAGTCCGGTGGCCGCAACTCGAACGGTCGCAAGACCTCGCGCCATCGCGGCGGCGGCGCCAAGCGCCTGTACCGCCGGGTGGACTTCAAGCGCCGCAAGGACGCGGTGCCCGCGAAGGTCGCCGCGATCGAGTACGACCCCAATCGCACCGCCTACATCGCGCTGCTGCACTACGTCGACGGCGAGAAGGCCTACATCCTCGCCCCGGCGCGGCTGCAGGTCGGCGCCATGGTGATGTCCGGCCCCGAGGCCGAGATCACCGTCGGCAACTGCCTGCCGCTGGCGAACATGCCGGTCGGCACCGTGGTGCACAACGTCGAGCTCCAGCCCGGCCGCGGCGGCCAGCTCGGCCGCTCCGCCGGCACCGGCATCCAGCTGATGGCGAAGGACCAGGGCATGGCGACGTTGCGCCTGCCGTCCGGCGAGATGCGCCTCGTGCGCGCCGAGTGCCGCGCGACCGTCGGCACGATCGGCAACGCCGACCACCAGAACGTCAAGGTCGGCAAGGCCGGGCGCAAGCGCCACATGGGCGTCCGCCCGCAGACGCGCGGCACCGCGATGAACCCGGTCGACCACCCGCACGGCGGCGGCGAGGGCTCCACCACCGCGGGCCGTCACCCGGTCACCCCGTGGGGCAAGCCGACGCTCGGCTACCGCACGCGCAAGAAGAACAAGGCGTCAGATCGTTACATCGTCCGCGGCCGTCGCCGCGGGAAGGGCAAGCGCTAACCATGAGTCGCTCGAGCAAGAAGGGCCCGTTCGTCGAGGAGCGCCTGATGGGGCGCATCGTCGCGATGAACGCGGAGAACACGAAGAAGATGGTCCGCACCTGGTCGCGCACCTCGACGATCTTCCCCGAGATGGTCGGGCACACGATCGCCGTGCACGACGGGCGCAAGCACGTGCCCGTCTTCTGCAGCGAGTCGATGGTCGGTCACAAGCTCGGCGAGTTCGCGCCGACCCGCACCTACCGCGGCCACGCCGGCACGGGGAAGGTCCGCTAGTCGTGGCCGAGCCGAAGAAGACCCGGGCCAAGAAGGACGAGGCTGCCGAGGAGGCCGCCGCGGTCGAGGCCGCCGTCGCCGAGGAGCAGGTCGAGGAGACCGCCGAGGAGACCGCTGAGCCCGCCGAGGCCACAGGCCGAGGAGACCGCCGCCCCGAAGAAGCCGCGCCGCACGCGCAAGAAGGCCGAGGACGCTCCCGCCGAGGAGCCGAAGGCGTCGAAGCCCGCAGCGCGTCCCGGGCGAGGCGCCGGTCGTCCGCGCCCAGGCCAAGTACGTCCGCACGTCGGCCCGCAAGGCCCGCCTCGTCTGCGACCACATCCGCGGCAAGTCCGTGATGGAGGCCCGCGCGATCCTCGCGCACACGCCGCGCGCACGTCGCGCAGGACTGGCAGAAGCTGCTGGAGTCGGCCGTCGCCAACGCCGAGCACAACCACGAGCTGATCGGCGAAGAGCTGCGCATCAACTCGGTCACCGCTGACGAGGGTCCGACCCTCAAGCGCTTTCGCCCGCGGGCGATGGGTCGCGCCTCGGCGATCCGCAAGCGCACCAGCCACCTCTCGATCACGCTCACGCCCAAGGAGTAAGGAAGAGACATGGGACAGAAGGTCCATCCCGAGTCCATGCGCGTGGGGTACATCCACGACTGGAAGTCGCATTGGTTCACCGAGAAGCACTTCGCCGACTACCTGGCGGAGGACGTCTCGATCCGTGCGCACATCGAGAACCGCCTCTCGCACGCGGGCATCTCGGAGATCACGATCCGCAAGGACGCCAACGAGGTGGAGGTCAACATCCACACGGCGCGCCCGGGCATCGTCATCGGCAAGTCCGGCAGCGAGGTCGACGCGCTGCGTCGCGACCTGCACCGCCTGACGAACAAGTCGGTGAAGGTCAACATCCTCGAGATCAAGCGCCCCGAGCTGGACGCGACGCTCGTCGCCCAGTCGGTCGCCGAGCAGCTGCAGAACCGCGTGGCCTTCCGCCGCGCGATGAAGCGCGCGCTCACCAGCGCGATGCGCTCAGGCGCCAAGGGCTGCAAGATCCAGGTCGGCGGTCGCCTCGGCGGCGCTGAGATGGCGCGCACCGAGAGCTACTCGGACGGTCGCGTCCCGCTGCACACGCTGCGCGCCGACATCGACTACGGCTTCGCCGAGGCCCGCACGACGTTCGGTCGCATCGGCGTGAAGTGCTGGATCAACAAGGGCGAGATCATGCCCGAGGGCTTCACCGGCGTGGACCTCACCGACCTCGAGGGCCCGTCGAACCAGCAGGCCCGCGACGACGATCGCCGGCCCGGCGCTCGTGACAAGAACGGTCGCGGTCGCGGTCGCGGCGGTCGTGGCCGTGGCGGCCAGGGCGGCGCCGGCGGGCCGGGCGCAGGCGGCCCCGGCGGTTTCGGTGGCTTCGGCGGCGGCGGTGCGGCTTCGGCGGCGGTCGCGGCGGCGGTGGCGGCGGTCGTGGTGGTCGCCCGCAGGGTGGTGGCCGCTGATGCTCGCTCCGAAGCGCGTCAAGCACCGCAAGGTCATGCGTGGTCGCAGCCGCGGGTACTCCCGTGGGCAGACGACCGTGCAGTTCGGCGAGTACGGCCTCAAGGCCCTCGACCACGGGCACCTCACCAACCGCCAGATCGAGGCCGCGCGTATCGCGATGACCCGCAAGATCAAGCGTGGCGGCAAGGTGTGGATCAACCTCTTCCCGGACAAGCCCTTCACGAAGAAGCCCGCCGAGACCCGCATGGGCTCCGGCAAGGGCAACCCCGAGGGCTGGGTCGCGGTCGTCAAGCCCGGCCGCGTCATGTTCGAGCTCTCCGGCGTGCCGGAGGACCTCGCACGTGAGGCGATGCGCCTCGCCGGCCGCAAGCTTCCGGTCACGCACCAAGTTCGTGACGCGGGAGGACACCTGATGCCCGCCGCCAAGGAGCTCCGCGACCTCCAGAACGAGGAGCTCGAGGAGCACATCAAGACGGCCCGCAAGGAGATCTTCGGGCTTCGCTTCCAGCACGCCACGGGCGAGCTGGAGAACACCTCCGGGATGCGCGCCGCCAAGCGCGAGCTCGCCCGGGCGCTGACCGTCGCGCGTGAGCGCGGCATCGACATCGAGAGCATTCGCTGACATGGCTGACGACGAGACCACAGAGATTCAGGACACCCCGCAGGAGCCGGCCGCCGAGGCGCCCGTCGCCGACGAGCCCGTCGCCGAGACGCCGGCCGAGGAGCCCGTCGCCGAGGCTCCGGCCGAGGAGCCCGCTGCCGAGGAGCCGGTCGCCGAGGAGGCTCCCGCCGAGGAGGCCGAGGCCCCCGCGGACGAGCCGGTCGCCGAGGAGGCTCCGGCCGAGCCCGCCGAGCCCGAGGAGCAGCTCAGCTCCAAGGAGCGCAAGCGCCGCGAGCGCTCGACGCACACCGAGGCACGCCCGGCCCGCACCATCGAGGAGC
Source organism: uncultured Actinomycetes bacterium (assembly GCA_963721255.1). GTDB lineage: Bacteria > Actinomycetota > Thermoleophilia > Solirubrobacterales > Solirubrobacteraceae > F1-60-MAGs163. The sequence continues at coordinate 10,401 of CAVRIM010000004.1, read as the reverse complement.
GCCAGGAGGAGCGCGCGCACCGCGCGCACCGCGGCCAACGCCGCCCGCTCGCGCCGCCGCAAGCAGGAGCGCGAGAAGGCCGCGCGCGGCCGGTGCCCCAAGGAGGGCACGCCGACGCCGGAGCACGTCCCGGGCACGCCGCAGATGCGTCAGGGCATCGTCGTCTCCTCCAAGGCCGACAAGACCGTCACCGTGAGCATCGACTACGCCAAGCGGCACCGTCGCTACCAGAAGATCGTGCGCACGAGCAAGACGCTGCACGCTCACGACGAGCGCAACGACGCGCGTGAGGGCGACACCGTCCGCGTCGTCGAGTGCCGCCCGATGTCGCGCACCAAGCGCTGGCGCCTGGACGAGATCCTGGAGCGTGCCAAGTGATCCAGAACGAGACCCGGCTGAAGGTGGCCGACAACACGGGCGCCCGCGAGATCCTCTGCATTCGCGTGCAGGGCGGTTCGCGGCGCCGCTACGCGGGCGTCGGCGACGTCATCACCGCCACGGTGAAGACCGCCGCGCCGCAGGGCACCGTCAAGAAGGGCGAGGTCGTCAAGGCCGTCGTCGTGCGCACGAAGAAGGAGTTCGGGCGCGAGGACGGCACCTACATCGCCTTCGACGAGAACGCCGCGGTCATCATCGACGCGCAGAACAACCCGCGCGGCACGCGCATCTTCGGCCCGGTCGCCCGCGAGCTGCGCGACCGCAACTTCATGAAGATCGTCAGCCTCGCTCCGGAGGTGCTCTAGCATGGGTATCCGCATTCGTCGCGAGGACGAGGTCGTCGTGATCAGCGGCAAGGACCGCGGCAAGACCGGTCGCGTCCTGCGCGTGGACCCGAAGAAGTCCCGGGTCTACGTCGAGGGCCTGAACATCGTCAAGCGCCACCAGCGTCCGACGCAGGTCGCGGGTGCTGACCGCGCCGAGACCGTCGGCGGCGTGGTCGAGAAGGAAGGCCCCATTCACATCAGCAACGTCATGCTCGTCGATCCCAAGGACAAGAAGCACACACGCGTCGGCGTCGTCCGCGAGGACGGCGTCCGCAACCGCGTGACCAAGCGGTCCGGGACGAAGCTCGACTGATATCGCCATGGCTACCACGAAGACACCAGCCCGCCTGAAGCAGCGCTACGCCGACGAGATCCGCCCCGCGCTGGTCGAGAAGTTCGGCTACACGAGCGTGATGCAGGCGCCCAAGATCCAGAAGATCACCGTCAACATGGGCGTCGGTGACGGCAAGCAGGACTCCAAGGTCCTCGACGCCGCCGCCGAGCAGCTCGGCCAGATCGCCGGCCAGAAGCCCAGCGTTCGCCGTGCCCGCAAGTCGATCGCCGCATTCAAGCTGCGCGAGGGGATGCCCGTCGGCGTCGCCGTCACGCTGCGCGGCGAGCGCGCCTACGAGTTCCTCGACCGGCTGATGTCGGTCGCGATCCCGCGGATCCGCGACTTCCGCGGCCTTCCCGCGAAGCTCGACGGCCGCGGGAACTACACGATCGGCGTTCGCGAGCAGATCATCTTCCCCGAGATCGACTACGACGCCGTGGACGCTGTCCGCGGCCTCGACGTGACGATCACCACCAGCGCCAAGACCGACGAGGAGGGCTTCGCCCTGCTCGAGATGTTCGGCATGCCCTTCGTTCACGAAGGCCGGCCGGGCGAGCAGACGACCTCCCAGGAGCAGTAGACCGGATGGCCAAGACTTCCCTGCGCGTCAAGGCGGCGCGCCCCCCCAAGTACAAGACCCGCGGATACTCGCGCTGCCGCCGCTGTGGCCGCTCGCGCGCCGTGTACCGCAAGTTCGGCATCTGCCGCATCTGCCTGCGCGAGCTCGCGCACAACGGCTACATCCCCGGCATGACGAAGAGCAGTTGGTGATCGCATGTCGATGACTGATCCGATCGCCGACTTCCTCACCCGCGTGCGCAACGGCATCACCGCGCAGCACGACATCGTCGAGATCCCGGCTTCGGGGCTCAAGCGCGAGATGGCCCGCATCCTCCAGGAGCAGGGCTACATCACGGGCTACGAGGTCGAGGCGCCGACGAGCGACCACCCGGGCCAGGTCCTGCGCGTGGAGCTCAAGTACGGCGAGGACCGCTCGAGCGCGATCGCCGGCCTCAAGCGCGCCTCGCGCCCCGGCCAGCGCTACTACGTGCACAACGGCGGGATCCCGAAGGTCCAGGGCGGCATGGGGACCACGATCATGTCCACGTCCAAGGGTGTGATGACCGGCCACGAGGCCCGCGCAGCGGGTGTCGGGGGCGAGGTCGTCGCGTTCGTCTGGTAGCCGCCATGTCCCGTATCGGCCGCAAGCCCATCACCGTCCCCGCCGGCGTCGAAGTCAAGATCGAGCCCGAGCTCGTCACCGTCACCGGTCCCCGCGGGGCGCTCAGCGAGCGCATCTCGCGCGACATGACCGTCAAGCAGGACGGCGACACCCTGACCGTCGAGCGCCCGACCGATCGCGGCGAGCACCGTGCGCTGCACGGGCTCACGCGCTCGCTCGTCTTCAACATGGTCGAAGGCGTCACCAACGGCTACGTCAAGACGCTCGAGATCCAGGGCGTCGGCTACCGCGCCGCGCTCAAGGGCCGCGACCTCGAGCTCGCGCTCGGCTACTCGCACCCGGTGTCGGTCCCGGCGCCGGAGGGCATCGAGTTCGAGGTGCCCCAGCCGACCCGCGTGATCGTCAAGGGCAACTCCAAGCAGGTCGTCGGCGAGGTGGCCGCCAACATTCGCAAGCAGCGTCCGCCGGAGCCCTACAAGGGCAAGGGCATTCGCTACGAGGGCGAGTACGTCGCCCGGAAGGTCGGAAAGCGCGCATGAGCGTCGTCACGAAGTCCCGCCAGCGCCTGCGCCGTCGTCGCCGCGTGCGCGCGAAGGTCACCGGCACCGCCGAGCGTCCCCGGATCTCCGTGTTCCGGTCCAACCGCGGCATCGCCGCGCAGCTCGTCGACGATTCGGCGGGCCACACCATCGCCGCCGCCTCGTGGACCGAGGCCGACGTGCGCGGGCTGGCTCCGATGGAGCAGGCCGCGACGCTGGGCAAGCGCCTGGCCGAGCGCGCCAAGGCCGCCGGCGTCGAGTCCGCGGTCTTCGACCGTGGCGGCTACCGCTACCACGGCCGCGTCAAGGCATTCGCCGAGGGAGTCCGCGAGGGCGGACTCACCGTCTAGGGAGAGAGCAGCAAGCATGGCAATCGATCGAACCGTCAGCCCCGCAGGCCTGGACCTCCAGGAGCGGGTCGTCGAGATCAACCGCGTTGCGAAGGTCGTCAAGGGCGGCCGGCGCTTCTCCTTCACCGCCCTCGTCGTCGTCGGTGACGAGAAGGACGTCGTCGGCGTCGGCTACGGCAAGGCCAACGAGGTCCCCGTGGCGATCCAGAAGGGCGTCGAGCAGGCGAAGAAGAACCTGATCCGCGTGCCGAAGCACGGCCAGACGATCACCCACTCGGTGACCGGCGTCTTCGGCTCCAGCCGCGTCTTCCTCAAGCCGGCCTCGCCCGGTACCGGTGTCATCGCCGGTGGCGGCGTGCGCGCGGTGCTCGAGCTCGCCGGCATCCACGACATCCTCAGCAAGAGCCTCGGCTCGCAGAACCCGATCAACCTCGTGAAGGCGACCGTTCAGGGCCTCGAGGCGCTGCGCACACCGCGCGAGGTCGCCGCGATCCGCGGGCTGTCGATCAACGAGGTCCTGGGCCTGAGCGCCCATCGCGAGAACGGCGAGCACATCGCCGCCGCGGATGCGGACGCCCCGGCCGAGGTGGCCGACGCCGGCGACGCGGCCGCGCAGGAGGTGACCGCGTGATGGCACTGAAGGTCACGCAGGTGAAGTCGCGCAACGGCTCCAAGCAGAACCAGCTCGACACCCTCCGCTCGCTCGGCCTGCGCCGCATCGGGCACACCGTCGAGGTCAGCGACACGCCGCAGTCGCGTGGAATGATCTACACCGTCCGCCATCTGGTGGTCGTCGAGGAGGACGCGTCGTGAGCCCCGCAGCGAAGAAGCCCGTCCGAGACCCGACACCGAGGCCAAGGCCGAGGAGATCATCGGCCTGCACAACCTCAAGCCCGCCCCGGGCAGCCGCCGTCCGCGCAAGCGCGTCGGTCGCGGTCACGGCTCGGGTCACGGCAAGACGTCCGGTCGCGGCCACAAGGGCGCGGGCGCGCGCTCGGGCGCCAAGGACCGCGCGCGGTTCGAGGGCGGCCAGATGCCGATTCACATGCGGATGCGCAAGCTGCGCGGCCCGCACATGAAGAAGTCGATGCCGTTCGAGCCCTTCCGCACGCACACGCAGCCGGTCAACCTGAAGGACCTCGAGGACCGCTTCGACGCGGGCACCGAGGTCACGCCCGAGCTGCTCGCGAAGGCGAACCTCGCCAAGCGCCGCGGCATCCCGGTGAAGATCCTCGCCAAGGGCGAGATCACCAAGCCGCTGACCGTTCAGGCCCACGCGTTCAGCGGCAAGGCCCGCGAGGCGATCGAGGCCGCGGGCGGGACCTGCGTCATCGTCGAGTCGTAGTCGTCAGGATCTCGCAGCATGGTCGCCACGATCCTCAGCGCTTTCACCGTCGCGGAGATCCGCAAGAAGGTGCTGTTCACCGCAGCCCTGCTCGCGATCTACCGGGTCGGTGCCCACATCCCCGTTCCGGGCGTGAACATCGACGCCGTCGCGTCGGTGCAGGAGCAGTTCGGCGGCGGCGGCATCCTCAACCTGCTGAACACGTTCAGCGGCGGCGGGCTGTCACGGATCGCCGTGTTCGCGCTCGGGATCATGCCGTACATCACGGCCTCGATCATCCTCCAGCTCCTGACGGTCGTCGTGCCGTCGCTGGAGAAGCTCTCCAAGGAGGGTGAGGTCGGCCAGGCGCGGATCACGCAGTACACGCGCTACCTGACCGTCGGCCTCGCGTTCGCCCAGGCGATCGGCTACGTCTTCCTCTTCCGCTCGTTCCAGCCCGCTGCCGGTCAGGCGATCATCGACAACTTCAACGTCGGCTCGCTGTTCATGATCGTGATGGTGCTGACGACCGGCTGCGTCCTCGTGATGTGGCTCGGCGAGCTGATCACCCAGCACGGCATCGGCAACGGCATCTCGCTGATGATCTTCGCGTCGATCGTCGCGCGCCTGCCCAACGGCATCCAGGCGTGGTGGACGAACCCGGACGCGGTCTTCAAGGTCATGATGCCGTTCCTGGCGCTCGCGGTGATCGCGGCGGTCGTCTTCATCCAGGAGGGTCAGCGCCGGATTCCCGTCCAGTACGCCAAGCGCGTCATCGGGCGCCGGATGAGCGGCGGCGGCCAGACCTACCTGCCGCTGCGCGTGAACATGGCGGGCGTCATCCCGGTCATCTTCGCCGCGTCGATCATGGCGTTCCCGCCGACCGTCGGCCAGCTGATCCAGAAGCCCTGGGCGCAGGACATCTCGAACTTCTTCAACCCGTCGGACGCGCCGTACATCATCGGCGAGACGATCTTCATCATCCTCTTCACGTACTTCTACACCGCCGTCACGTTCAACCCGGTGGACCAGGCGGACAACCTGAAGAAGTACGGCGGCTTCATCCCGGGCGTCAGACCCGGCCGCCCGACGGCGGAGTTCCTCGACCGCATCCTGGCTCGCCTGACGTTCCCCGGCGCGCTCTACCTGGCGGCGGTCGCCGCGCTCCCGACGGTCCTGATCAACCAGACCTCGGCGAACTTCTTCTTCGGCGGCACGTCGCTGCTGATCGTCGTCGGCGTGGCGCTCGACACGATGAAGCAGCTCGAGGCGCAGCTGATGATGCGCAACTACGAGGGCTTCCTGAAGTGATGTCGGAAAGCCGTCTGCGAGTGCGCTCGTGGCCGAGCTGAACCTCATCCTGCTCGGGCCTCCCGGCGCCGGCAAGGGAACCCAGGCCGAGCGCATCCGCGAAGACTTCGACCTGGCGTACATCGCCACCGGGGACATGCTCCGGCAGGCCGTCGCCGACGGCACGCCGCTCGGCGCCGAGGCCAAGTCCTTCATGGACGCCGGTGACCTCGTTCCCGACGAGGTGATCATCGGCGTGATCGTCGAGCGCCTGCACTCCGGCGACGCCCGCGACGGCTTCCTGCTCGACGGCTTCCCGCGCACGATCGGCCAGGCCGAGGCGCTGGACACGGCGCTCGAGCGCGCCGGCCGCGACCTCACCGGCGTCCTGCTGATCGACGCGCCCGACGAGGAGATCGTCCGCCGCATCTCCGGCCGCCGGGTGGGGCCGAACACCGGCCGCGTCTACCACGTCGAGTTCGACCCGCCGCAGGTCGAGGGCAAGGACGACGCCGACGGCGCGGACCTGATCCAGCGCGACGACGACCGGCCCGAGACGGTGCGCAAGCGCCTCGACGTCTACCACGCGCAGACCGCCCCGCTCGTCGCCTACTACGAGGAGCGCGGGCTGCTCCACCGGATCGACGGGCTCGCCAGTCCCTCCGAGGTGCACGAGCACGTGCGCGCGACGATCTCGACGCTGAAGCTCGAAGCCGACTTCTGATCGCGATACGGAGTCCCGTGATCATCAAGAAGACACCAGCCGAGATCGAGAAGATGGCCGCCGCCGGCGCCGTCCACGCGCGCACCATGCGGCTCGTCGAGTCCAAGGTCCGCGAGGGCGTCACGCACGCGTGAGCTCGACGAGGCCGTCGAGCGCTACATCCGCTCGCAGGGCGGCGTGCCGTCGTTCAAGGGCTACCGCGGCTTCCCCGGCTCGATCTGCGCCTCCCCGAACTCGATGGTCGTCCACGGGATCCCCGGGCCGTACCGGCTCCAGCGCGGCGACATCATCTCCGTCGACATCGGCGTGACGCTCGACGGCTGGGTGGCCGACGGGGCGCGCACGTTCGCGATCGGCCCGGTCAGCCCGGTCGCGGAGAAGCTGCTCGAGGTCACCGAGGCCTCGCTGTTCGCCGCCGTCGAGCAGGCGCAGCCCGGCGGCCGCCTCGGCGACATCTCCTGGGCCGTCCAGTCGCTGGTCGAGGAGGCCGGCCTGTCGGTCGTCCGGTCGCTCGTCGGGCACGGGATCGGCCGCGAGATGCACGAGGACCCGCAGGTGCCCGAACTTCGGCGAGCCCGGCCGCGGGCCGCTGCTCGAGGAGGGCATGGTCCTCGCGATCGAGCCGATGGTCACCGCCGGCCGCCACATGGTCCGCATGGGCGACGACGGCTGGGCGATCTTCTCCCAGGACGGGTCGCTGTCGGCGCACTTCGAGTTCACCGTCGCGATCACCGCCGACGGGCCCAGAATCCTCAATCCGTGGCACCTGCCCGAGGGCGCCGAAGCCCCCGGAGCCGTGCTCAGCGCTGAGCAGCGTCCGTGAATGGTGCTTTGCTAGTGTGTTCTGTCCGCGCGCCCGCGTCTTGCGGTGTGCTCGCGTCCGCGAAAGGTAGCGGCGGCCCCTTGCGGCAGCCAGAGCCGATCGCCGGCCACTCGACGAAGAAGGAACGATGAAGGTACGACCGTCGGTCAAGCCGATGTGCGAAAAGTGCAAGATCATCCGGCGCCATGGCGCCGTGCTCGTGATCTGCTCGAATCCGCGCCACAAGCAGCGTCAGGGGTGATGGTCTAAATGGCCCGTATCGCCGGGGTCAACGTGCCCCTCAACAAGCGCGCGGAGATCGGTCTGACCTACGTGTTCGGCATCGGCCGTGCCACGTCGAACAAGCTGCTCGCCGAGGCCGGCGTCGATCCCAACACGCTGGTGCGCGACCTCACCGAGGACGAGGTCGTCAAGCTTCGTGACCTCGTCGAGCGCGACCTCACCGTCGAGGGCGACCTGCGCCGCGAGCAGTCGCAGAACATCAAGCGGCTGATGGAGATCGGCTGCTACCGCGGCATCCGCCACCGTCGCGGCCTCCCGGTCCGGGGACAGAAGACCAAGACCAACGCCCGCACGCGCAAGGGACCCAAGCGCATGCAGATCGCCGGCAAGAAGAAGCCCGGCAAGAAGTAGCGAGGAGCCTGCATGCCCGCCCCCAAGCGCCCACAGCGCGGCCGCCGCAAGCCGAAGAAGAACATTCCTCTCGGCCAGGCGCACATCAAGACCAGCTTCAACAACACGATCGTGTCGCTGACCGACCGCGAGGGCAACGTCATCGCGTGGGAGTCCGCCGGCGGTGCCGGCTTCAAGGGCTCGCGCAAGTCGACGCCGTTCGCCGCCCAGGTCACCGCCGACTCGGCCGCCCGCAAGGGGATCGAGCAGGGACTCCAGAAGGTCGACGTCTACGTCAAGGGCCCGGGTTCGGGCCGCGAGACGGCGATCCGCTCGCTCCAGGCCGCAGGCCTCGAGGTCACCAGCGTCCGCGACGTCACCCCGCAGGCCCACAACGGATGCCGCCCCCGCAAGCGGCGTCGCGTCTGAGGACTCACATGGCTCGAGATACCAGCCCACAGTGCAAGCAGTGCCGCCGCGAAGGCCAGAAGCTCTTCCTCAAGGGTGAGCGCTGCCTGACCGACAAGTGCGGCTTCGAGCGCCGCGCGTACCCGCCGGGCGACCACGGACGTGGCCGCCAGAAGCAGAGCGAGTACCGCGTGCAGCTCCGCGAGAAGCAGAAGGCCCGTCGCTACTACGGCGTCCTCGAGGGCCAGTTCCGCCTGTACTACGACAAGGCGAGCAGGCAGTCGGGCATCACCGGCGAGAACCTGCTGAACCTGCTCGAGCGCCGCTTCGACAACGTCCTCGTCCGGCTCGGCTTCGCCGCGTCGCGTCGCCAGGCCCGTCAGATGGTCCGCCACGGCCACTGGACGATCAACGGCCGGCGTGTGGACATCCCCAGCTATCAAGTGCGCGAGGGCGACATCGTCGCCCTGAAGGCCGGAAGCCCGGCTGAGCCGCTGATCCGCGAGGCGACCGAGCTCACCGCGCAGGTGCCGGCCTGGTTGCAAGCGGACCACGACTCGCTGACGGCCAAGGTCCTGCGCAAGCCCGAGCGTCGTGAGATCACGACGCCGGTGCAGGAACAGCTCATCGTCGAGCTGTACTCGAAGTAACACCTGGCTCCCGCGCCACGCCGACGATGTCGGCGGAGCGCGGCGCCCACGCCGGCGGCTCGCCCCGCCGCCGGACCGATCACGACGAAGGACGTACACGCCCGATGCTCGACTTCCAGATTCCCCGCATCAGCAACGAGCAGGTCGACGACAACCGCGGCTCGTTTGTCATCGAGCCGCTCGATCGCGGCTTCGGCTACACATTCGGCAACTCGCTCCGGCGCGTGCTGCTCAGCTCGCTCGCCGGCGCAGCCGTGACCAGCGTTCGCATCGAGGGCGTCGCCCACGAGTTCTCGACGATCAAGGGCGTCAAGGAAGACGTCACCGACATCGTCCTGAACCTCAAGGGCATCGTCTGCCGGATGCACTCCGACGCCAGCGAGGTCGAGGCCCCGCTCGTCGTCACCGGCCCCGGTGACATCACGGCCAAGGACATCGACCTGCCCGCCGGCGTCGAGATCCTCAACCCCGACGTGCACATCGCGACGCTCGAGAAGAAGACCAAGCTCGAGCTGTACCTCACGATCGGCCGTGGCCGCGGCTACCGCCCCGCCGAGGAGAACAAGACGCCCGACCAGCCGATCGGCGTGATTCCGATCGACTCGATCTTCTCGCCCGTCCGCCGCGTCGCCTACTCCGTCGAGCAGGCCCGCGTCGGTCAGCGCACCGACTACGACAAGCTCACGCTCGACATCGAGACGGACAGCTCGATCGATCCGCAGGCGGCGCTGCGCGAGGCCTCGGAGATCCTGATCTCCCAGCTCGCGATCTTCACCGACGCGGACCGCATCGAAGAGCTGCGCGCCGGCCCCGGCGGCCAGCTCGAGCCCCAGATCATGGGCGTCGGCGGCGTCGTCAACGGCGCCTCGGCCGCACCCGGCGGCCCGATGGACGACATCCTCATCGAGGAGCTGGAGCTCGGCGTGCGCTCGTACAACTGCCTCAAGCGCGCCGGCATCCAGACGATCGGCGACCTCGTCTCCAAGTCCGAGGCCGAGCTGAACGCGATCCCGAACTTCGGCAAGAAGTCGATCGACGAGGTCATCGAGACGCTGCACGCGCGCGGCCTCGATCTCCGTCAGGATTAACACCCACCCAGCCCCAGAGGCCGCCAGCCATGCGCCACCAGAAGACCCGTCACAAGCTCAGCCGCACCGCCTCGCATCGCAAGGCGCTGCTCCGCAACCTCTGCAAGGAGGTCATCGAGCACGAGCGGATCAAGACGAGCGAGGCGAAGGCCAAGGCCGTCAAGCCCGAGATCGAGCAGCTCATCACGCTCGCCAAGCAGGGTGACCTGCACGCCCGCCGCCAGGCGCTGTCGGCGCTCGGGCAGGACAAGTTCGCCGTGCACAAGCTGTTCGAGGAAGTCGCCCCGCGGTACGCGGACCGGCCCGGCGGGT
>CAVRIM010000003.1:0-139446 GCA_963721255.1 uncultured Actinomycetes bacterium | reverse complement strand
GTGAAGGCGCTCGGCTCCGACATGGGCGCCGTCGTGATGATCGACCCTGCCACGGGCGAGATCCTTGCGCTGGCGTCCACGCCGACCTTCGACGCATCGGCCATCGCGAACCCCGACACGGCCGCCGAGGCGTTCGCCGCCCTCCAGGGTGACCCGAAGAACCCGCTCCTGCCGCGGGCGACGCTCGGGCGGTACGTGCCCGGATCGGTGTTCAAGATCGTCACGGCGATGGCGGCGCTCGATGCCCGGGCCGTGACGCCCGCCACCACCTTCGCGGAGCAACCTGCCGCGGAGAAGAAGGGGCTCCTCGTCAACGGGTTCCGGATCCGTGACGGGCACCACCCCCAGACCGGGGACACGGCGCTCGACCTCACGAGTGCAACCGAGGTGAGCTACAACATCTGGTACGCGCTGGCCGGCCTGCGGACGGGCGGCGGGAGCCTGGTGCCCACCGCGGCGGAGCTCGGGTTCGGCTCGCCGATCCCGTTCGACCTGCCCACCGCGATCAGCCGCGTGACCTCGGGCAAGGGAAGCGCCCCCGGTGGTTTCAAGGACGACGTGGAGCTGGCCTCGGCCTCGTTCGGGCAGGGCGAGACCTTCGTGACCCCCTGCAGATGGCGCTGGTGGCGGCGACCGTCGCCAACGACGGGATCCTGATGAAGCCGCACCTGGTGACCGCGCTCACCGGCGACGGCCCGGGAGCACGGTCGATCGGCCCCGAGGTCTGGCGGCGCGATCATCGGCCCGGACGATGCCCGGGCCATCCAGGTGGCGATGCAGCGCGCGGTGGAAGGGCCACTCGGCCGGCTGTTCACGCCGGGGGCGAAGGTGGCCGGCGTGCCCACCGCGGGCAAGTCCGGGACCGCGGAGCTCGGCGGATCCGGCGAGCCGCATTCGTGGTTCATCGGGTTCGCGCCCGTGGCCAACCCGAAGGTCGCGATCGCGGTCCTGGTCGAGCGAGGCGGCCGGGGAGGGGAGCGGGCGGCGCCGCTGGCCGGCGCGATGCTGACGAAGTACTTCGAGCTCTACGGCAAGCCTTAGCGCGGTGGCGGGCTGGCCCGGGTCTCGCCGTGACCACCCCATTCCGGATGCGGTCGTACACTGGGCCGGAGTCACGACGCCGCCGCGTTCCGATCCCGCAGGGCGACGTCACCCTTGAGCCGGACCGGGCGTCACGATGAGCCGGAACCGGGACCGCGCGGTCGGGGCCGCAGACCACGGGAGTCCGATGAGCAACATCCAGCAGGTCGGTGACAAGGTTCTCGCCAACGTCGAGCGCGTCATCGTCGGGAAGCACAACGAGGTCCGCCTGGCGCTGGTCGCGCTCCTGTGCCGCGGCCACCTCCTCATCGAGGATGTCCCGGGCACCGGCAAGACCGTGCTGGCAAAGGCCATCGCGCGGAGCCTCGGCTGCACCTTCCGGCGGATCCAGTTCACCCCGGACCTCCTGCCGTCCGACGTGACCGGCCTCTCCATCTACAACCAGAAGACCCAGGAGTTCGAGTTCCGGCCCGGGCCCATCATGAGCCAGGTCGTCCTCGCGGACGAGATCAACCGGGCGACGCCCAAGACCCAAGCGCGCTCCTCGAGTGCATGGAGGACGCCAGGTGACGATCGACGGCGTCCCGCACACGATGCCTCATCCGTTCCTCGTCATCGCCACCCAGAACCCGATCGAATACGAGGGGACCTTCGCGCTCCCCGAGGCGCAGCTGGACCGCTTCATGCTCCGGATCCGCCTCGGCTACCCGGCCCTGCTGGACGAGATCCTGATCCTGGACGAGCAGAAGCGAACCCATCCCCTCGACGCGCTGACGGAGGTCTGCTCCGGGGACGAGCTGCGCGCGCTGCAGACATCCGTGCGCGAGGTCTACGTGGACCCGGCGGTGAGCGACTACATCGTCCGGTTGGTGGCCTCGACCCGAGTCCACCCCGACGTCTACCTGGGTGCCAGCCCGCGCGGGTCGATCGCCCTCTACCGGGCCTCGCAGGCCCTCGCCGTTCTCCTCGGCCGGGACTACGTGATCCCGGACGATGTGAAGCTGCTGTCGGAGCCCGCGCTCGCGCACCGCGTGATCATCAAGACGAGCTCGTCCATTCATGACATCGACGCCGCCCACGTCGTCCGCGAGCTGGTGGACTCAACTCCGATCGAAGCCGGCCGGCAGGCCGGCGGCCCGCGCGAGGTCCGCGCCAGCCCCACCGCGGGCTGACGGGCCGGACCCGCGCCGGGAGGCACCGACCGCCGTGCTGCGCCGAACCCAGCTGCTTGTCCTCGCCGTCGTCCTCGTCGTCGCGGCGTTCTCTACCGGCTGGCCGTTCCTGTTCTTCCTCGTCTACCTCGGGATGCTGATCGGTGGCGGCAGCTACATCCTCACCCGTCTCGGCCTCGCCGACCTCGAGGCGGGCTACGCCGTCAGCCAGCTGAGCGGGTACGTGGGCGATCGCCTGCGGGTGACGTACACGCTGCGCAACACCGGGCGCCTGCCAAAACCATGGCTGGAGGTCCACAACCCGACCAGCATGCCGGGCGGCCTCCCGGGCCGTGCCCTCGCCCTCGGCGGGCGCCACGAGCGCTCCTGGATGGTCGGGACGATGCTCACCCGGCGTGGCCACTTCCGCATCGACCCGCTCCAGATCCGGACCGGCGACCCATTCGGGTTTTTCGAGGCTTCGGCGGGGGTCGGCCATGGGATCACGCTGGTCGTCTACCCGCGGGTGGAGGCGCTGCCCCTCTGGCGGCTTCCGCCCGCCAACATCGAGGGGTCGCACGCCTCGCCCGAGCGGACCATGCAGACCACGCCGCTCGCCACGTCCGTCCGTCCCTACGCGCCGGGGAATTCCATGAACCGGATCCACTGGCGGACGACCGCACGCCTCGGCGAGATCCAGGTCAAGGAGTTCGAGCTGGAGCAGACGGCCGACGCGTGGCTGTTCCTGAACCTCGACGAGATGTGTGCCGCGGGCCAGGGCGATGGCTCGACCACCGAGGTGGCGGTCCGTGCCGCCGCGTCGATCGCCGGCAAGGCCCTGGGCGAGAACCGCGCCGTCGGCCTCACCGTGAACAGCCACCGCCTGACCGTTGCCCGGCGGACCGTGGCCCACGCCAGCGGCTCAAGATCCTCCAGCTGCTCGCCGCGGTCGAAGCGGACGGGCGGACGCCGCTCACCGAGGCGCTGGTCAGCGGTGTCGGGCGCCTGCGACGGGGCATGACGGCGATCGTGATCACCGCCACGCTGGATCCGTCGTTCATCCGGCCGCTGGCCACACTGCGCGGCCGGGGTATCGGGGTGGTCGTCGTGCTCCTTGATCCCGCGGCGTTCGCGCCGGCCCCGGACGATGACGGGGCCGAGGCGCAGCGCCAGCGGGCCCGTGCGGTGCGTCACGCCCTGCGCGATACGAGCTGGCGACCTATGTCCTGGGCCCGGACCGGACCCTGGCGGAGGCACTTGCACGATGACGCCCTCGGACGGGCGGCGCCGGTGGGGGCCCGAGGAAGGCTGGCTGCCGCTGGGCCTGCTGCTCATCATGTGCCTGGTGCTGGCATGGGCCGTTGACGACCCGGCGTGGGTCAACGGCAAGGCCGACCTGACCGACGGCCTCGACTGGTGCGCCGTGCTGGGCTTCACGGCTGGCCTCCTCGGTCCGAAGGTCGGCTGGGGCTGCTGGACACGCACCTGTCGGAGCGGTGCTCGCCGGGCTGCTCATCCCGAATCTCCTGGCCGGGTCGGCCCTGGCGCCCGGCAGCTCAGTGGGGCAGGCGTTCCGCCTGACGGCTGATGGGACCGTGCAGGCGTACCTCGACATCGCGTGGTTGGGCCGCCAGTTCACGGACCAGGAGGTCGACTACGTGCTCGTGCTCGGGGCGCTCGTCTGGGCGACGGCCCAGTTCGCCGCCTACGCGGTGATCGGGCACCGCCGCCCGCTCAATGCCGTCCTCATGATGGGCATCGTCCTCGTCGGCAACATGGCGCTCACGAGCCGCGAGCAGCTGCCGTACCTCATCACGTTCACGGGGGCGTCCCTGTTCCTGCTCATCACGATGCACGCCTTTGACGAGCGCGCGACATGGCTCCGGCGCAGGATCGGCGATCCAGGCGAGATCTCCGGTGTCTACCTCCGCGGCGGCACGGCGTTCATCGCGGCTGCTCGCTGCTGGGTTCCATGTTCCTGACCTGGCAGGCCGCCCCCGCCCCCTGGCCGGGGCCTGGGACGGCGTGAATGACCAGCTCATCGGCGTCGGCGAGACGATCAGCCGGCTGTTCCCCGTCGGTGGCGACGTTCGGTCCGGCGGGGGCGTCAGCTTCGGCTCGAGCGTACGAATTGCCGGCCGGTGGTTGGCGACGGGGTCGCCTTCGAGGCCGCGGTCCCCGCCGGAGCAGAGGAGTTCCTCTGGCGGGCCGCCACCTACGACACCTTCGTCCTGAGCGGCTGGGACCAGACCGAATACGGCCAGGGTGGCCGTAGAGCCCGAGATGCCGCTGCTCGCCGGCACCCCGGAGGACCCCAACCCCGACCTGACCCGGGAGGTCGTGGTGAAGGTGCGGCCGGATGGCTATCACGCTGCCCTGATTCGGGGCGACGCTCGAGCATCTCCTCGAGGGTGCGCTCCTTCAGGCCGCCGGGGTAGCCGGAGTGGCGCCGGTAGAGCTTCTCGCGGCGCTTGTTGCCCGTGACCGAGATCTTCTCGGCGTTGACGACGATGACGAAGTCACCGGTGTCGACGTGCGGGGTGTACTCGGGCTTGCGCTTGCCGCGGAGTGCATCCGCGATCTGCGTGGCGAGGCGGCCGAGCGTCTGGCCGTTCGCATCGACGACGAGCCAGTTGCGCTCGCGGTCGACGGCGTTGGCGACGTAGGTCTTCGCGTTGGGTGCGTAGGTCTTCATGGCGTGAGAAATGCGCCGCACGGCCGGGACGGGCGCGGCGCGAGCAGAGGAGGATAGCGCCCGCCCGGCGACGGAGCCCGGAGGGCTCCGGGCGGATCAGTCGCCCCACCAGCCGGGGAGCATCTCGCCGTCCGCCTGGCCCCCACCGGGGCTGCCGAACACCACGAACTCGATCCCGTCCGGGCCGGCCTCGATCGCGCGCGTCACGCCGGGCGCGACACGGACGGCGTCCATCGGCCGCGAGCTCCACGTCCTCCGTGCCGGCACGCATCGTGCCGCCACCCTTCAGGACGAGGTAGATCTCCTCCTCCTCGCCGATGGCGATGCCCGAACGGCTGCCGAGCGCCGGCCGCCACCGACTGCAGGCTCAGCCCCGACTTCTCACAGCCCAGCGCATCGCGGGCACCACGGAACGACAGATCGTCGAGCCCGACTTCGGCGCGTAATCCTCGAGATCCGGCAGGTGGACATGCGTGAGATCAGACATGGCCCGAGCCTACCCCAGAAGCCGAGCCCGAACCCAGACACCAACGCCACTCGAGCGGAGGATGGTGGATGCCTGAGGCGCACGCCGCCGAGGTGCTGTGCCGCAAGGCACCGCCCCCGGCGAGCGGGTGGCCTCAGGCGCCGCGAGACCCGCGAACATCACTCCCACTCGATGGTGCCGGGTGGCTTGGACGTGATGTCCAGGACGACCCGGTTGACCTCGCGCAGCTCGTTGATCATGCGACTGGCGATCTGCTCGAGCAGGTCGTAGGGCAGCCGCGCCCAGTCGGCGGTCATGGCGTCGTCGCTGGTCACGGCGCGGATGACGACGACGTAGCCGTAGGTCCGCTCGTCCCCCTGGACGCCGACGGTGCGCACGTCCGGGAGCACGCAGAAGGACTGCCAGAGGTCGCGGTAGAGCCCGGCGTCGCGGATCTCGTCCTGGAGGATGAAGTCGGCGTCGCGCAGCAGGTCGAGCCGTTCCTTCGTGGCCTCGCCGCCGACGATGCGGATCGCGAGGCCGGGGCCGGGGAACGGCTGGCGCCAGACCATCCGCTCGGGCAGCCCGAGCTCGGCGCCGACGGCGCGCACCTCGTCCTTGAAGAGCGCGCGCAGCGGCTCGACGAGGTCGAACTGGAGGTCGTCGGGCAGTCCGCCGACGTTGTGGTGGGACTTGATCGTCGAGGCGCCGGTGCCGCCGCCCGACTCGATGACGTCGGAGTAGAGCGTGCCCTGGACGAGGAAGCGGACGTCGTCGCCGACGTTGCGCGCCTCCTCCTCGAACACGCGGATGAACTCGGTCCCGATGATCTTGCGCTTGGTCTCGGGGTCGGAGACGCCGGCGAGCTTCGTCGAGGAAGCGCTCCTCGGCGTCGACGGCGACGAGCGGGACGTGGAAGTGGTCGCGGAACGTCGCGACGACCTGGTCGCCCTCGTTCTTGCGCATCATCCCGTGGTCGACGAAGACGCAGGTGAGCTGGTCACCGACGGCGCGGTGCACGAGCAGCGCGGCGACCGACGAGTCGACGCCGCCGGAGAGGCCGCAGATGACCTTGCCGTCGCCGACCTGGTCGCGGATGCGGGCGATCTGCTCGTCGACGATCGAGGCGGCGGACCAGGTCATGTCGCACTCGCACACGTCGCGCAGGAAGTGCGTGAGCACGTGCTGCCCGTAGGGCGTGTGGATGACCTCGGGGTGGAACTGGATGCCGTAGATGCCGCGCTCGACCGACTCGAACGCCGCGACCGGGGACTGCGTCGAGGACGCGAGCGCCGCGAAGCCCTCGGGCGCCGCGTAGACGGTGTCGCGGTGGGACATCCAGCACGGCTGCTCGGCCGGGAGGTCCTTGAAGAGGACCCCGGGCTGGTGGACGGTGAGCTGCGAGCGGCCGTACTCCCCCACCTCGGCGCCCTCGACCTTGCCGCCGAGGTCGAGCGCGAGCAGCTGCATGCCGTAACAGATGCCGAGCACCGGGATCCCGAGCTCGAGCAGCTCGCGATCGAGCTTCGGCGCGTCCGGCGAGTAGACCGACGCGGGCCCGCCGGAGAGGATCAGGCCCTTGGGCTTGCGCCGGCGACCTCGGCCGCGCCGACGTGGTGCGGCAGCAGCTCGGAGAAGACCCCGAGCTCGCGCACGCGACGGGCGATCAGCTGCGAGTACTGGCCGCCGTAGTCGAGGACGACGACCTCGTCGACCGCGCGCGGGATGTCGATCGGCGCCGACTCGTCGGCGAACTCCGTCGCCGCGACGTCGGCCGTCACCAGGCCGTGCTCGTCGCCGAGGTGGGCGCCGGTCACGCCGGTGTCGAGCTCAGCGCGGCGGCCTTGTCCGCAGGCGCACCGTTCGCCTCCGGTGCGGACCGTGACGCGGCCGCGCCGCGGCTGCCCATCCCGACGCCCTGCGACGTCTGGAGCAGCTTGCCCTCGGTCTGCAGCGACGGCGCGATCATCAGCTCCGCCCGGTTGAACTCGGCGATGTCCTGGTAGCCACAGGTGGCCATCGACGTGCGCAGCGCGCCCATCAGGTTGAACGTGCCGTCGTTCTCGTGGGCCGGGCCGGCGATGATCTCCTCGAGCGAGCCGTTCTGCACCGTCTGCACGCGCGCGCCGCGCGGGAGCGTCGGGTGGAACGTCGCCATCCCCCAGTGGTAGCCGCGGCCGGGCGCCTCGTAGGCGCGTGCCAGCGGCGAGCCGATCATGACGGCGTCGGCGCCGCAGGCGATCGCCTTCGCGACGTCGCCGCCCGGTGCGCATGCCGCCGTCGGCGATCACCTGGACGTACTCGCCGGTCTCGAGCATGTGGGTCGAGCGGGCGCCCGCGACGTCGGCGATCGCCGTCGCCTGCGGGACGCCGAGGCCCAGGACGCCGCGCGTCGTGCAGGCCGCGCCGGGGCCGACGCCGACGAGCACGCCGGCCGCGCCGGTGCGCATCAGGTGGAGCCCGGTGTGGTAGCTGGCACAGCCGCCGACGATGACGGGCAGCGGCTGCTCGGCGATGAACTCCTTGAGGTTCAGCGGCTCGCTCGTCTTCGAGACGTGCTCGGCCGAGACGACCGTGCCCTGGATCACGAGGATGTCGAGGCCGGCGTCGAGCACGAGGTCGATGTACTGCGTGACGCGCTGCGGCGTGAGCGAGGCGGCGGTGACGACGCCGCTCGCCTTGATCTCCTCGATCCGCTGCTTCATCAGCTCAGGCTTGATCGGCTCCTGGTAGATCGCCTGCATCTCGCGCGTCGCCAGGTCCTTCGGCAGCGCGGCGATGCGCTCGAGCTCGTCCTCGGCGTCCTCGTAGCGGCTGAAGATGCCCTCGAGGTTCAGGACCGCGAGCCCGCCGAGGCGGCCGATCGTGGTCGCGGTGCTGGGCGACACGACGCCGTCCATCGCCGAGGCGAGCAGCGGGATCTCGAAGCGGTACGGCCCGAGCTTCCAGGAGACGTCGACGTCGTCGGGGTCCCGTGTGCGCCGCGAGGGCACGATCGCGATGTCGTCGAATCCGTAGGCGCGGCGTGCCTTCTTCCCGCGGCCGATCTCAAGCTCCATCAGTCGATCCTAAGCTCGTGGGCGGACGAATCGACCCCGCGGGAGCGAGGTCGGAGAGGGACCTGCGAAGCGTGGCGGGCGGCAACTGCCACGCTTTTGACGATAGCACCGGGCACCCGCTCCGGCGGAGCGCCCCGAGCGCCCTCCGCGAGCCCGTCAGACGGTCTCTGCAGGGGTTTCGATCCGCTCGACGTCGACCTCGGCCAGCAGCCGCTCGACGCCCTTGGGATCGATCAGGCCGGCGCCCAGGCGCTGCGTGGACTCGGCGCCGCAGGCGACGCCGAAGCGCAGGCACTCGGTCGGCGACGAGCCCGCGTAGCGGGCGGAGACGTAGCCGGCGAGAAACGCGTCGCCCGCGCCGACGGTCGCGACGGCCTCGCGCGGCTCGATCCAGACGCGGTGCAGCTCCGGGCGCCCGTCGACCAGCACGCTCGCGACGCAGCCGTCGGGCAGCGTCACGATCGACTCCCCGGCGCCGAGCCCGCAGAGCTCGCCGACCGCGACGACGCGGTCGGCCTCGTCGTGGAACTCGTGGCCGACGAGCTCCTCGGCCTCGAGCACGTTCGGCGAGACGACGTGCGGCTCGGCCCGCACGGCCTGCCGCATCGGCTCGCCCTCGGCGTCGACGACCGTCGTGACGTTCATCCGGCGCAGCTCGCGGATCAGGTCCGCGTAGATCGACGGCTCGAGCCCGCGCGGCAGCGAGCCTGCGAACACCACGATCTCGGCGCCGCTCGCGAGGTAGAGCAGCTTGTCGCGGAAGAGCTCGGCCTCCTTGGCCGTCACCTCCGGCCCGCGCTCGTTGATCTCGGTCTGCGTGCCGGTCGTCGGGTCGTGCACGGAGGTGTTCGTGCGCGACTCCTCGCGGATCCGCACGAAGTCGTTGAGGATCGACTCCTCGGTGAGCGCCTCGACGATGCGGGTGCCGGTCGCCCCGCCGGCGAAGCCCGTCGCGATCACCGGGCGCCCGAGCGTCTTCAGGCTGCGGGCGACGTTGACGCCCTTGCCGCCCGGCATCGTGCGCTGCTCGACCGTCCGGTGCCGGCGGCCGAGCCGGAAGCTCGGGACGGACAGCGACTTGTCGATGGCCGCATTGAGGGTGACGGTGATGATCACGCAGTCTCGCTCCTCGTCTGGCGTCCGCGGCGTCGGGACCGGCGGCGGCCAGCGCTCAGGCTAGCGGCTCCGCCGACGACGAGCCCGACGAGCAGGAGCGCGGCGAGCGGCGGGCGCAGATCGCTCGTGCGCTGCCACAGGCTGGCGCGCGCGACGGCCGCCGCCGTGATCAGCGGCACCCGGTCGACGACGCGGCCGCGGCGCGTGACGAGCAGCTCGCCGACCCGCGTGCCGCGCGCGACCGGGCCCTCGATGTCGGCCGGGAGACCCGTCGGCTTCAGCCGCGGGCGCTCCCCGCGGCGGACGACGACGCGCACCGTCCGTGCGGGCGCCACGGCGACGCGGCGGTCCTGGTCGCGCACCGTCGAGCCGGGCGACCGTCGTGCCCGCGGCGACCGCCGTGACGCGCGAGTAGCGCGTGAAGCCCCAGCGCAGCAGCCCGAGCGTGTCGGCGTTCCTGCGCCGCCTCGCTCGGCGTGCCGAGCACCACGCTGACGAGCTCGACCCCGTTGCGCCGGCCGGCGCCCACCAGGCACCAGCCCGCCGTCGACGTGTGCCCGGTCTTGACCCCGTTCATCCAGGGGACCGCGCCGATCAGCGTGTTGCGATTGGCGATCACGCGCACGTGCGACGCCGCTGTGCAGCACCGCGCTCGGCCGGTTCATGACGGCACGGGCGAAGGCGCTGCGGCGCACGAGCAGCGCGAGCTTGGCCAGGTCGCGCGCGGTCGACTCGTTGCGCGGGTCGTCGAGACCGATCGGGTTGGCGTAGTGGGTTCGCGTCAGACCCGCGCGGCGTGCACGCCGGTTCATCAGCCGCACGAAGTTGCGGGTCGAGCCGCCGACGTTGACGGCGATCGTCGCCGCCGCGTCGTTGGCGCTCGCGAGCAGCAGCGCGCGCAGCAGGTCGGCGGTCGTCATCCGTTCGCCGGCGCTCAGCCCGACCACCGACTCCGCCGGGGCGCCGTGGTAGCCGACCGCGGTCATGCGGTCGGAGAGCTGCCGGCGCTCGAGCGCCAGCAGCGCGGTCATCAGCTTCGTCGTCGAGGCGATCGGGCGGCGGCGGTCCGCGCCGCGGGCGTAGACGACGTCACCGGTCTGCGGCTGGACGAGGATCGCCGATGGCGCCGAGAGTCGCGGCGGCGCGGCGGGCGCCGAGGCCGGGCGAGCGGCGCCGGCACAGGTCGCGAGCACCGACGGCCGCGAGCAACGCGCGCCGGCGCCGGCTCACGAGCGCAGCTTCAGACGCTCGCCCGGCTGGAGCGCCTGAACGTCGACATTGGGGTTCAGCTCCTGGAGCCTGTCGACGGAGACGCCGGTGTCGAGCGAGATCGAGGACAGCGTGTCGCCGGTGCGCACGACGTACGTGCTCCGCGTGGGACCGTGGCGGTGGTCGTCGACCTGCCGGAGCCACCGCTCTCCTTCCGCCCCGCGGCCGGGCGCGGCTTCGCGTGGGAAGCGCCGCCGTGATCGGCGTGCCCGACTTGAGAATCCCGTAGGCCGCGCCGCCCACGGCCACGATGGCGAGGGGTGCGAGCCAGCGTGCTGCGCGTCCGCGAGCCATGGGGCGAACTCTAGGCGAGGGCCCAGGCGGCGACGCGCAGCCGCTCGGCCTCGGCGCGCGCGCAGTCGCCGGGATCGCCGCCGGACTGCTCGTGGGCGAAGACGATCGAGCGCGACGCCGTGACGAGTCCGCCGGCCCGTCCGGGCGCGAACGCCGGGGCCAGGTCCTCGACGCGTCCACCCTGGGCCCCGACCCCGGGCAGCAGGAACGGCGTGCGCGGCATCAGCTCGCGCAGGCGCCCGATGTGCTCGGGGGCGGTGGCCCCGACGACCGCGCCGATGTCGCTGAGCGGCTCCGTCGCCGGCGTCGCCGAGCGCCGCGACCAGCGCGGCGACGCGCTCCCAGACCGTCCCGCCGCCGGCGAGCGGCAGGTCCTCGACGTCGGCGGCGCCCGGATTCGAGGTGCGCACGAGCACGAAGACGCCGGCGCCGGCGGCGATCGCCCCGCTGGCCAGGACCTCCAGCGTGTCCCGCCCCATGTACGGGTTGGCGGTGAAGGCGTCGGCGCCCAGGCCGTCGACCGGCCCGAACGGCGTCGCCGTCGAGCCGACGAGCGCCTGCGCGTAGGCCGCCGCGGAGACGTCGATGTCGCCGCGCTTGCCGTCGGCGAGCACGAGCAGCCCGGCCGACTCGCGCGTGCGTCACGGTTTCCGCGAGCGCCGCCCAGCCCGCGGCGCCCAGCCGCTCGAAGCATGCGAGCTGCGGCTTGACCGCGACGCAGGCGGACCCGGCGGCGTCGATCACGGCCCGGCAGTGCGCGGCCACCGCCGCGGCGGCCCGCTCGACCGGTGAGCCGGTCGCCGGGACGGCCTCGAGCGCCTGCGGCCACAGCCGCGCGGGGTCCGGGTCGAGGCCGAGGACGACCTGCGACTCACGCGCGGCGACGCGGCCGGCGAGCCGCCGCGCGAAGCGCTCCGGCGCGGGGGTCCCTACCGATGCGGCTTCCCGGGTCAGTGGTTGACCGACTTCTTCAGCCCGGAGCCGGCGGTGAACTTCGGCGCCCTGGCGGCGGCGATCCGGATGCGCTCACCGGTGCGGGGATTCACGCCTTCACGCTCGTTGCGCTGCACGACGTGGAACTTGCCGAAGCCGGAGAAGGTCACGTCGCTGCCGCGCCCCAGGGTGTCCTCGATCGTGCTGAGCATCGCGTCGACGGCGTCGGCCGCCTGCTTCTTGGTGAGGTTCGCGCGATCAGCGACGTGCTCGACGAACTCGGACTTCGTCACGGTGGTGCTCCTCCTGCTGGGATGCTCGGTGAACGGGTCTCAAGTCTTCATGCGGGCCCGGACGCCACCGGCGCTGCGGGCCGCCGGGACGGGGTCGTCGTCAGCGACTGGGACGATACGCGCGATGTCGCTCGACCGCATCGCCTGGATCGTCACCGTCGGCGTCTGCCTGCTCTCCGCCGTGCTGCTGTTCGTGGCCGGGTACCAGGGGTACGGCGCGCTCGCGATCGCCGTCGGCGCGGCGGCGGCGATCAACCTCGCCTGAGCGCGCCGCCGCCGTCACGCCGGCTCGGTGTGCACGATCACCGCGGCCACGTCGACGAGCGTGCTCTCGGCGCGCGACTCGATCCGCGCCGCGGCCTCGTGCGCGGCCGCGAGCGTGTCCGCCTCCCGGCAGCTCGATCGTCATGAACGCGACGATGCCGCGCGGCTCGCGGTGCAGGCTGAGCGAGCGCGGCGGGCGGCCGGTCACGTCGCGCGGCGATGCGCTCGAGGCCCGCGCGCAGACCCTCGAGCTCGGACGGCGGCGGCACGGTGGCGGCGAGTGCGCCCGCGAGCGGCTCCAGATGCACGTGCACGCTGCTGATCTCCGGGGCGGCCGCGCGGATCGCGCTCTCGACCTCGTCGGCGATGCGATGGGCCTCGGTCAGGGTCTCGTCGGCCGGCAGCTTCACGTGCAGGCTCAGCTCGGTGCGCCCGCCGTCGACGATCACGGTCCGCACGTTGTGCACCTCGCGCACGCGCCGCACCGAGAGCGCGGCGCCCGTCGCGCGCTCGCGCAGGTCGCTGCTCTCGCGCTGCTCGATGTGAATCGTCACGTCACTGCGCGGGAGCGCCTCCTGGATCGCCCGCTCGACGTTGTCGGCGACCGCGTGGCCCTGGCCGACGGCGGCATCGGGAGCGACGCCGATGACCGCGTCGACGAACGCCCGCCCGCCGGCCTCGCGCACGCGAACGCGCCGGACCTCGGCGTGGGGCTCGACCTCGGCGATCACGGCGCGTGCGGTCTCGGCCGCGTCCGAGGGCGCCTGGTCCATGAGCACCTGGACGTTCTGGCGCATCAGCCGGATCGCCGCGATGATCACCAGCCCGGCGACGAAGAGCGCGGCCCAGGCATCCGCGGACGCGTATCCGGCGCGCACGAACGCCAGCCCGACCACGACCGCGAGCGTCCCGGCGAAGTCCGAGGCGAAGTGCACCGCGTTGGCGGCCAGCGCCGCGCTGGCGTAGCGGCGCGAGGCACGCAGCGAGATCACCGCGCGCGAGACGTCCACCGCGAGCACGATCGCCAGGACGGCGAACGCCCACCACGTCGCGTCGACGTCGGTCGTCGTGGCTGCCCGTCAGGCGGCTGATCGACTCGAACACGATCACGCCGCTGACGACGAGCAGGAACGCTCCCTCGCGCGAGCGCCGCCAGGTGCTCGGCCTTGCCGTGGCCGTAGAGATGGTCGCGATCGGCCGGCCTGAGCGCCACGCGCAGCGCGTAGAACGTGAGCAGCGCCGCGACCAGGTCGGTCCCGGAGTGGGCCGCCTCCGCGATCATCGCGAGCGAGCCGGTGAGCGAGGCCCGTGACGAGCTTCAGCCCGACGAGGAAGACCGCCGCCGCGATCGAGAAGAGCGCCGACCGCTGCTGCGGCGCCATCCTGCCGCTGCGGCTCCGGCGGACGCGGCCGTCAGCGCGTCGCCAGCCATGCCTGAAGCGCCCGGGCCGCGCGCCCGCGGTGGCTGATCGCGTCCTTCTCGGCGGAGCTGAGCTGCGCCATCGTCCGTCCGCTGTCGTCGTCGACCGGGACGAACGCCGGGTCGTAGCCGAAGCCCGCCGGTTCCGCGCGGCTCGCTCGTCATCACCCCGGCGCAGCGGCCCTCGAAGGTCTCCTCCCGGCCTGCGCCGGGGTCCACGAACGCGATCACGCAGACGTACTCGAGGTCGCGCGCCGTCGGGCACGCGTGGCCAGCAGCAGCTGCCAGGTTGTCGGCATCGGTCGCCTGCTCCCCGGCCCAGCGCGCCGAGCGCACGCCGGGCTCCCCGTCGAGCGTCGCGACGCAGATGCCGGAGTCGTCGGCGATCGCGGGCGTCCCTGTCGCGGCGGCGGCGGCGCGCGCCTTGCCGAGCGCGTTCTCGGCGAACGTCGCTGCCGGTCTCGGGCGGGAGCACCACGTCGTCGGCCAGCGGCACGATCGTGTGCGCCGGGCAGCAGTTCGGCGAGCTCACGGACCTTGTGCGCGTTGCGGGTCGCGAGGACGAGCCGCATCAGCCGGCTGCTGCCCTCCGCGATCGCCTGCTCCTGCGCGGCGCGCAGCTCGAGGATGCCCTTCGCGGCGAGCTCCAGCAGGTCGTCGAGATGCGCGCGATCGAGCGGCATCCCCTCGGCGGTGGCCTGCACCTCGACCAGCGACCCCTCCCCCGTCATCACGAC
This sequence comes from uncultured Actinomycetes bacterium, assembly GCA_963721255.1. Classification (GTDB taxonomy): domain Bacteria; phylum Actinomycetota; class Thermoleophilia; order Solirubrobacterales; family Solirubrobacteraceae; genus F1-60-MAGs163. The sequence goes on along the minus strand of CAVRIM010000003.1, from coordinate 124,708 downwards.
GTTCGCGTCCACCTCGGCGCTCGAATCCTCGGGGTAGTCGAGGTCCAGCAGCGGCGTGTCGCCGACGATGCCGCAGGACACGGCCGCGACCGAGCCGATCAGCGGCAGCCGCTCGATCCGCTCGTCCGCCAGCAGCCGCGCGCAGCCGAGCGCGATCGCGACGTATGCGCCGGTGATCGACGCGCAGCGCGTGCCGCCGTCGGCCTCGAGCACGTCGCAGTCGACGTAGACCGTGCGCTCGCCGAGCGCGGCGGGGTCGACGACCCCGCGCAGCGAGCGCCCGATCAGGCGCTGGATCTCGACGCTGCGCCCGTCCGGGCGCCCGCGCGAGCTGTCGCGCTGCTTGCGATCCCCGGTCGACGCGGGGAGCATTCCGTACTCCGCGGTGACCCAGCCGAGGCCGGAGCCGGTGCGCCAGCGCGGCACGCCCTCCTGGATCGACGCCGTGCAGATGACGCGCGTCCCGCCGCAGGAGATCAGCGCCGAGCCGGTCGCCGTGCTGACGAACCCCGGCTGGATCGTCACGGGGCGCAGCTCGTCGGCGGCGCGGCCTCCCGAGCGCTCGGGAGCCTCCGGGCTCATGCCGTCGCTCCGATGGGCAGGTGGACCTGCTCGACGGTGCCGAGCGGGAGTTGCAGGAAACGGGTGCCGAGCATGCGGAAGGCCTCAGGGTCGCCGGTGGACAGGAAGCGGTAGTCGCCCTCGCCGGTGGCGTGGCTCGCGAGGCCGCGCGACCCGAGGGCGTGCTCGACCTGGCGCGCGAGCGCGGCGCCGGAGGTGACGATCTCGACGCCGCGGCCCAGGATGCGCTGGAGCAGCGGGCGGATCAGCGGGTAGTGCGTGCAGCCGAGGATGACGGTGTCGACCTTCGCCTCGCGCAGCGGCGCGACGGCGGCGCGCACGACGTCGACGATGCTCGTCGTCCAGCGGCGATCCCGCCTGGATGATCGGCGCGAGATCCGGGGTCGCGACGGACACGAGATCGACGTGCGGATCGACCGCATGGATCGCCGCGCCGTAGGCGCCGCTCGCGACCGTGGCGGGCGTCGCGAGCAGGCCGATCCGCCCGCTGCGCGTCGCCGTCACGGCCTGCACGGCCTCGGGACGCACGACGCCGAGGACGTCGACGCCGAGCGTCGTCTGGCGCATGCGCGCCTGCAGCGAGGGCAGCGCGGCGGCCGTCGCCGAGTTGCACGCGACGACGAGCAGCTTCGCGCCGCGCGCGAAGAGCTCCTCGGCGATCTGGAGGCTGAAGCGCTCGAGCTCCTCGCGGGAGCGGTCGCCGTACGGGAAGCGGGCCGTGTCGCCGAGGTAGAGGTAGTCCTCGTGCGGGAGCTGCACGAGCAGCTCGTGCAGGACCGTGAGGCCGCCGACGCCGGAGTCGAAGACGGCGATCGGCCGTTCGCGCGGGTCGCTCGAGCCGGGCACGTCCGCAGGGTACCCGCGGGCGCGGCGCGCGGGCCACCGCGCAGCGGCGTCATCCCCCGCCCTTCCCGACCTGCTCGACCGCGGTCTTCATCTTGCCGACGACGGCCTGGGCGATCCCGCCGCCCTTGAGGCCGCCGGCGGCGGCGATCACGCCGGCGAGCACACCCGCGACGAGCAGGATCAGCGCGACGTACTCGACGGTGCCCTGTCCGGCGGGACAGCCGATGCGCGCGCGGACGCGCTCGAGGCTCGTGTGCGGACGGACGGTCGGGCGATGGCCCATGGTGATGCTCCTCGAGGTCGTGGGTGCGGTCGCCGCCGATGCTCGGGCGAGACCGTGTGACGACTCCAGAGCCCAGGTGCGGAGAATCAGCGGCGAATCCGTGCCGTGTCCGTCGCGAAGCCGCGGCGCGAGCGCCCGGCGGAGCCGGCGTGACCTCCGGGGGAGGACGGTAGACTCGCCGCGCGACGGCGGTCCCCGATCGCCGTCGCTCAGCCATGGGCCTCAAGAACAGGATCCTGCGACGCGACCCCGAGCCGGCGATCCCGATCGCCGATGACGCGACCGTCGAGCACCCCGCTGCCGGCGCCCGTCGAGCCCGCGCCGCAGGGCGACGCGCTGACCGCGGTCTTCGAGCCGCGGTGCCCGAGCAGCACGCCGAAGCCGCGACGCGAGCCTGCGGACGCCGAGCACGCGCGCGCAGGGCGACCCGCTCGTCCCGGCGACGGGACGAACCCGCCGCCGAGGACGACTCCGGCGGACGCCGGCCGCTGGCGGAGCCCGCACGCTGCGGCCCCGCTGCAGCCGCTTCCGCCCCGGCGCCCCGGCTTCCGCGAGCGCGGCCGCCTCCGCCGCCGGCTGCGCTTCCTGCGCGAGGCGCGCGAACTCGGCTTCCGCGACCTCGGCGGCCTCGTCTTCGACCAGCATCGCTTCCAGCGGCCCAACGGCGCGCTCGTCCAGGGCAAGGTGTCCGCGATCGACGCCGCCGACCGCGAGCTGCGGATGATCGAGGACGTCCTCGCCGCCCGCCGTCCGTACGAGGAGCTGTTCGTCGCGGGCGTCTCCGCCTGCCAGCGCTGCGGCGCCCTGCACGGCAGCGACGCGCGATTCTGCCCGCAGTGCGGCCTCGCGTTCAGCGGCCCGCGGCCGGTCGCGGGCGTGTGGACCGGGGCCGAGGGCGCACCGCCCGGCCAGTCGGCGCTCTTCGATCCGCAGGCGCCGCGCACCGAAGCGCCCACGCCGCCGGCGTGAGCCTCACGCCGGTCACGCCGCCGGAGCGGCGCCGCCGCCGCCCGTCAGCGACGCCTGCCCGCGCTGCGGCGAGCCGCTCGCGCCCGGACCAGGACTGGTGCCTGCGCTGCGGCGACCCCGCGCGCACGGTGATCGCCGCCACCCCGCGCTGGCGCCGGCCGATCCTCGCGATCCTCGCGCTCGCCGCCGTCGCGCTCGGGGTCCTCACCGCGTCGTTCATCGGGCTCACGAACGACGACCCGCCGCCGCCGCGCACGATCGTCACGACGACGACGCTGGCGCCCGGCGCGACGCCGCCGCCCGGCATCCAGACCGTGCCGGAGTCGCGCCCGCCACGACGACGACGACGGGCACGACGACCACCACCGTCACGACGACGACCAGCGCGCCCGACGACGACGACGACGCGCGCCGACGACGACCACCACCGCCACGACGACGACCACGACGGCCGCGCCGAACTGAGCGCCGCGCGTCAGCCGGCGCTGCGCGGCGAGCAGGCGCGCGGCCTCGTCGGCGAGCGGATGCGGCGGTGCCGGCTCCGGCGCGGGAGCTCCGCCGGGATCGCGCGCGAGCGTCTCGAGCGTGACCGCGAGCGAGCCGGCGAGCGCGGCGAGGTCGTAGCCGCCCTCGAGCACCAGCCCGACGGGCACCTCGAGATCGGCCGCGAGCCGCCGGACGCTCGCCGCCATCGCGGCGAACCCCGCCTCGGTCACCATGCAGCCCGCGAGCGGGTCGTCGGCGTGCGCGTCGAAGCCCGGCGGACAGCAGCACGAGCTGCGGCGCGTAGCCGCGCGCCGCGGGGACGACGACGTGATCGACGAGCGCCCGGTACCCGTCGTCGCCGGTCCCGGCGGGCACCGGCAGGTTGAGCGTGAAGCCCGGCCCCGTCGCCCGACCCGCGGTCCGCCGACGAGCCGCTCCCGGGATAGAGCGGCCACTGGTGGATCGACACGAACAGCACGCGCGGATCCGCGTGGAAGATGTCGTTCGTCCCGTTGCCGTGGTGCACGTCCCAGTCGAGGATCAGGACGCGCTCGAGCCCGTGGGCGTCGATCGCGTGGCGTGCGGCGACCGCGACGTTGTTGAACAGGCAGAAGCCCATCGCCCGGCCCGCCTCGGCGTGATGCCCGGGCGGCCGGTGCAGCGATGCGGCGACCGGCGCCGCGCCCGCGAGCAGCACGTCGACGATCCCGGCGGCGCCCCCGGCGCCGTGCAGCGCGGCCTCGTACGAGTCGCGGCAGACGATCGTGTCCGCGTCGATCGCCCCGCCGCCCGCGGCGCAGGCGGCGGCGATCCCGGCGCGGTGACCGGGCGCGTGGACGGCGTCGACGAGCGCCGCGCTCCGCGGCCGCCGAGTCGCGGACCTCGTAGCCGAGCCAGTCTCGCGAGCCCAGCTCCCGCTCGATCGCCGTCCATGCGCGCGATGCGCTCCGGGTGCGGTCCGGTGTCGTGGCGCAGCGAGGACTCGTGGCGCAGGATCAGCGGGCGCACGGAGGGGTACGGTACTCCCGCATGGGCGCCGCCGAACGGATCGACGTGGACGTCGCGGTGGTGGGCGCCGGCGCCGCGGGTCTCTCGGCCGCCCTGACCGCCGCGGACGCCGGAGCGCGCGTCGCCGTGATCAGCGCCACGCCGCTCGCGCAGACCGCGAGCTACTGGGCGCAGGGCGGCCTCGCCGCGGCGCTCGCGCGTCGACGACTCCCCGCAGCTGCACCTCCAGGACACCGAGATCGCGGGCCGCGCGCTCGTGCGCCGCTCCGCCGCCGAGGTGCTGACGAACGAGGCGCCGGAGATGATCCTGGCGCTCCAGCACGCCGGCGTGAGCTTCGACGCCGACCGCTACGGCAACCTGTCGCTCGGCCTCGAGGGCGGGCACTCCCGGCGGCGCATCGTGCACGCGGGCGGCAGCGCGACCGGCCGCCGCGTCGCCCGCCAGCTGTCGGCGGACCTCGTCGCCCGGCCGAACGTGCTGATCCTCGAGCTGACGCGGGCCGCCGACCTCTGGCTCGAGGACGGCCGCGTCGTCGGCGTGCTCTGCGAGGACGGTCTCGCCGTCCGGGCGCGCGGGACGCTGATCGCCGCCGGCGGCGCCGCCGCGCTCTGGCGCCGGACGACCAACCCGCCCGGGCTCGCAGGGCACCGGCCTGCTGCTCGCGCAGCGCGCGGGCGCCGCGATCGCGGACCTCGAGTTCGTGCAGTTCCACCCCACGGCCGTCACCGGCATCGCGGGCCGCGAGGGCTTCCTCGTCACCGAGGCGATCCGCGGCGAGGGCGCCACGATCGTCGGCCCGGACGGCGAGCGCTTCGTCGAGGAGCTCGCTCCGCGCGACGAGGTCTCGCGCGCGATCTGGGAGGTCATGGACCGCACCGGCGCGCCGTCGGTGCAGGCTCGACATGCGCGCCGTCGATCCCGCGCGCTTCCCGAACGTCGTCGAGGCGCTGCGCCAGTCGGGCCTCGACCCCGCCACCGAGCTGATCCCGATCGCCCCCGCGGCGCACTACGTGATGGGCGGCGTCATGACCGACCTGCACGGCAGCGCCGGCGTCCCCGGGCTCTACGTCGATCGGCGAGTCCGCCTGCACCGGGCTCCACGGCGCCAACCGGCTCGCCTCGAACTCGCTCTCGGAGTGCGCGGTCTTCGGCGCCCGCGCCGCGCGCGCCGCGCTCGACGAGCCGGCCGTGCCCGTCGCCGGCGAGCCCGCCGGCGGCGCGGCCGATCGTCATGCCGGAGCGGTCGACGCAGGAGGCGATGTGGCGCGACGCCGGCCTCGTCCGCGACCGCGAGGGGCTCGAGCGCCTGCTCGACGACCCGCATCCGCTCGCACGCCTCGTCGCGCGCTGCGCGCTCCAGCGCGAGGAGACCCGGGGCGCGCACGTGCGCCGCGACTTCCCGGACACGGACCCCGCGCTGGACCTGCACCACGTGGTCGTCCGGGGCGACGATCACGCGCTCGAACTCTGGCGCTGAAGCGCCGCAGGGCCGGCGTCGTCTTAACACGAACTTCATCTTCCGTGTGTTCCAGCGTTCACACGGCAGGCGGATACTCGCGCTTGGGAGGGGGCGAGGAACATCCGCGAACAAGGACGAACCGCAGGAGGGTCCAGCCCAGATGTATCAGGTGAGCAGGGCAATTTATCGAGAGCTTGCGAGCGACATCGCCACCGGCCGCGCAGGTCACGCTGAAGTGCTGCGCGCATGCGAAGGCGCCATCGAGCGCCTGGCAACCGACCGGCACTACTTCGCGCAGCCCGCGCGAACGCTGTTCCGCGACATCCGCGGCAACTTCCCGCTGCAGTCCCAGCTGCGCGTCTGGGTCATCGTCCGCGACTACGTCGAGGCCGCCGAGCAGGTGCTCGCGTCGCTCACGACGCGCGGCCGCGACGCCTTCGGCAACCAGCTCGCCTGTCGCGCGACGACGCGCCGCGGCACGCCGTGCCAGCGCATGCCGGTCCACGAGAACGGCTACTGCCCCTCCCACCAGCACCTCGTCGAGACCGAGGAGCTGGAGCGCGAGGCCGCCATCGCGGCCGAGGCCGCGGCGCCGCTCGCGATCGCCGCGTAGACGGGTCCGACGTCCCGTGAGGACACGGGGACACGCACGGCGCCGGGGATCCGACCCCCCGGCGCTCGTGCGTGAAGGCCGCGCGTCAGCCGGGCGCGACGCCGCCGCGCTCTTCAGGGGGCTCCGCCCACTCTGAGCGACCACGTCGCCTCCTCTGAGATGGAGGTAGCGTCCGGCGCGCTGATGCTCCTCGGCGTCGATGTCGGCGGCACCTTCACCGACGCGGTCCTCGCCGCGCCGGGACGGATCGTCACCGCCAAGGCGCCGACGACGCCGGACGACCAGTCCCGCGGCGTGATGGACGCGGTGGCGGCGGTGCTCGAGGCCGCGGGCGCGCAGGCCGCGGACGTGCAGCGCGTTCGCGCACGGGATGACCGTCGCGACCAACGCGCTGCTCGAGGACGTGCACGCGCGGACCGCGCTGGTGGCGACCGAGGGGTTCACCGACGTGATCGAGCTCGCGCGCCAGAACCGCCCGGAGCTCTACCGCCTGTGCGCCGCGCGGCCCGCGCCGATCGCGCCGCCCGAGCTGCGCTTCGGCGCGCCGGGGCGCATGGGTGCCCGCGCGGAGCTCGAGCCCCTCACGGCCGCCGGCGCGGCCGCCGTCGCCGACGCCGTCGCGACCGCGGAGCCGCAGTCCGTCGCGGTCTGCCTGCTGCACGCCTGGCGGGACCCCGCCCACGAGCTCGCGATCGGCGCCGCGCTGCGCGAGCGGCTCGGCGACGGCGTCCACGTCTCGCTCTCGCACGAGGTCGTCGGCACGTTCCGCGAATACGAGCGGGCGGCGACGACCGAGATCGACGCGGCGCTCTCCCCGCTGCTCGCGGCCTACCTGGAGCCGGCTGCGCGAGCGCACGCGCGCAGCCGGCCTCGTGGACCCGCTGATCATGCAGTCGAGCGGCGGGCTCGTGGACGCGCCCGCCGGCCGCGCGGCACGCCGTGCTGACGGTGCTCTCCGGGCCGGCCGGCGGCGCCGCCGCGGCGGCGCTCGTCGCCCGGGCGTGCGGCGAGCCGAACCTGCTCTGCTTCGACATGGGCGGGACCTCCTGCGACGTGTGCGTCGTCGAGGACGGGCGCGTGCACGAGAGCGCCGGGCGCGAGATCGCCGGGCGCCCCGTCGCGCTGCCGATGGTCGACATCCACACGGTCGGCGCCGGCGGCGGCTCGATCGCCTGGCGCGACGCCGGCGGCGCGCTGCGCGTCGGCCCGCGCTCCGCGGGCGCCGTGCCGGGCCCGGCCGCGTACGGCCGCGGCGGCGAGGAGCCGACCGTGACCGACGCCCACGTCGTGCTCGGCACGCTGGACCCCGCGCAGCCGCTCGCGGGCGGCGTGCGCCTCGACGCGGCGGCGGCGCAGCGCGCCGTCGAGCGGCTCGCCGAGGAGCTCGGCATGTCGGCGGACGACTGCGCGCGCGGCATCCTGCGCGTCGCGAACACCGAGATGGTGCGGGCGCTGCGCGTCATGACGGTCGAGCGCGGCCTCGACCCGCGCGGCTTCGCGCTGCTGGCCTTCGGCGGCGCGGGTCCGCTGCACGCCGCGGCGATCGCCGACGAGCTCGGGATCCGCAGGATCCTCGTGCCGCGCACGTCCGGCGTGCTGAGCGCGCTCGGCCTCGCGGCGGCGGACCGCCGCGTGACGCGGCAGCGGTCGGTGTTCCTCGCCGCGCCGACGCGGCGCTCGAACCGCGACCTCGACGCGGTCCGCGCGACGCTCCTCGAGGAGGCGCTGGCGACGCTCGGCGCGCCGGCGCCGGGCCGCGAGGTCGCCTACGAGGTCCGCTACCGCGGCCAGTCCCACGAGCTCACCGTGCGCGGGCCGGGCGGGTCCGACCTCGAGACGCCGCGCGACATCGCCGCGGCATTCGCCGCCGAGCACGAGCGCCGCTACGGCTGGCGCGAGCCGGAGACGCCGGTCGAGATCGTGACGGTGCGCCTGACGGCGATCGTCCCCGGGCCGCCGCTCGACCTGCGCGGCCCGGCCGGCGGCGCCGCGCGGATCCGGTCACCGGGCCGGACGTCCTGCACCTCCCCGAGACGACGGTCGCGGTGCCCGCCGGGCTGGTCGGGCGCGGTCGACGACACCGGGACGCTCGTCCTGGAGCGTGCCGCGTGAGCACGCTCGACCCGGTCACGCTCCAGGTCATGAGCGGCGCGCTGCGCGCCGCGTGCGAGGAGATGGGCGCCGTGCTGGTCCACGCCGCGCACTCGGCGAACATCAAGGAGCGCCGCGACTGCTCGACCGCGCTCTTCGCCCCCGACGGGTCGATGCTGATGCAGGCCGAGCACATCCCGGTCCACCTCGGCGCGATGCCGGCAGCCGTCGCCGCGGTCGCCGGGCGCGAGCAGGCGCCCGGGCGCTCGTGGATCCTCAACGACCCGTACGCCGGCGGCACGCACCTGCCGGACATCACGGTCGTGACGCCCGCCTTCGCGCCCGGCCTGATCGGGTTCGCCGCCAGCCGCGCGCACCACGCCGACGTCGGCGGGCCGACGCCGGGCTCGATGCCCGCCGACTCGACGACGCTCGCCGACGAGGGCGTCGTCATCCCGCCCTCCGAGCTGACCGACGAGCTGATCGAGCGCGTCGATCGCGCAGATGCGCCGGCCCGAGCAGCGCCGCGCCGACCTGCGCGCGCAGCTCGCCGCGAACCGCGTCGGGGCGCTGCGGCTCGCCGAGCTGGCCGGCCGCATCGGCGCGGACGCGCTGCGCGCCGCCGGCGACGAGGTGCTCGCCTACGCCGAGCGGCGCACGCGCGCCTGCCTCGCCGCGCTGCCGGACGGCGTGCGCGCGCGGCACGGACGTGCTCGAGGGCCGTCGAGGGCGACATCGAGCTGTGCCTGACCGCGACCGTGCGCGGCGACGAGCTGACGCTCGACTTCACCGGCAGCGCGCCGCAGCACCACGGCAACCTCAACTGCCCGCTCGCGGTCACCGTCTCCGCCTGCCTCTTCGCCGTGCGCGTCCTGACCGACCCCGACATCCCGCCGAACGCCGGCGCGCTGCGGCCGGTCACGGTCGATCGCGCCGCGTGGGTCGCTGCTCAACGCCGAGTCGCCGGCCGCCGTCGTCGCCGGCAACGTCGAGACCTCGAGCCGGGTCGCCGACCTCGTCCTCGGCGCGTTCGGCCGCGCGCTCGGCCAGGGGACGATGAACAACCTCACGCTCGGCACCGACGAGTTCACCTACTACGAGACGCTCGGCGGCGGCCAGGGCGCGTGCCCGGACGCCGACGGGCCGTCGGGCGTCCACGTGGCGATGTCGAACACGCTCAACACGCCCGTCGAGGCGCTCGAGCTCGAGTTCCCGCTGCGCGTCGTGGAGTACGCGATCCGGCGCGGGCTCCGGCGGGGCCGGAACGTACGCGCGGCGGCGACGGGATCGTCCGCGAGCTCGAGCTGCTCGCGCCGATGGAGCTCTCGCTGATCACCGAGCGCCGCCGCCACGCGCCGCGCGGCGCGGCCGGGGGCGACGACGGCGCGCGCGGGCGCAACCTGCTGAACGGCGAGGAGGTCGGCTCCAAGGTGCGGGCGAGCCTGCGGCCGGGCGACCGCGTCCGGATCGAGACGCCCGGCGGCGGAGGGCACGGGCCGCCCGGCGGCGCGGCGTAGGATCGGCCGATGCGCATCGCCTTCCTGGGCCTCGGGATCATGGGCTCGCGGATGGCCGCGAACCTGCTCGCGGCCGGCCACGAGCTGACGGTCTGGAACCGCACGCCGGCCACGGCCGCGGGCTGGGCCGCCGGCCACCCCGGCGCGGCGGTCGCGGCGAGCCCGGCCGAGGCGGCCGCAGGCGCCGAGCTCGTCATCACGATGGTCGTCGACGGTCCCGACGTGGAGGCCGTGCTGCTCGGGCCCGCAGGGCGCCGCGACGACCGCCGCGCGCCGGCACGCTCGTCGCCGACATGTCGACGATCGCCCCCGCGGCGGCCGAGGCGCTCGGAGCGGCGCTCGCCGAGCGCGGCCTCGCGTTCATCGACGCGCCCGTCACCGGCTCCTCGCCCGGGCGCCGAGGCGGGGACGCTCACGATCATGGTCGGCGGCGACGCGCGGACGTCGCACGGGCGATGCCCGCCCTCGAGGCGATGGGCAGCGCTGATCCGGCACGTCGGCCCGCTCGGCCACGGTCAGCGCGTGAAGCTCGTCAACAACGCCGTCGCGATCGCCAACACGATCACGGCCGGCCAGGCGCTGATCGCCGGCCGCGCGCTGGGCGTCGACCTCGACGCGCTCGTCGAGGTCCTGTCCGCGGGGGCCGCCGGCAGCGTCGTCCTGGACCTCAAGGCCGGGCCGATGCGCGCCCACGACTACCCGATGCTCTTCAAGACGCAGCACATGCTCAAGGACGTGCAGCACTGTCTCGACGCCGTCGGCGCGCAGGGCGTGCCGTTCCCGGCCGCCGCGGACGCCCGCGAGATCCTCGTCGCGACCGTCGGCCGCGGCCTCGGGGACGAGGACTACGCCGCCGTCATCGAGACGCTCGAAGGGCTCGCCGGGCGCAGCTGTAGGTACGGCCCCCGGCAGGACAGAACGCGCCGAAGGCGCGTTCTGATGGCTCTCCGCCACCGCCGCCCACGCCGAGAGACCCCCCACTCACCGCGTCCGCGCCCCCGCCGGGCCGCGCAAGCGTCCATGCGGTGGACCGCTGAGTGGACGAAACGTGCACCGCGTGTGCAGGTTTCGGCGCTCAACGTGCGCAAAACCGCGCGGCGTTCCGGAATGCCTGCTCACAGCCGTAAAACCCCGTGCACCCCATGGCCCTCGATCAGTTCGGACAGCCCCCCGCGCCCGGCGCCTCGGTCATCTCCCTCGCGGACCGCATGCGTGCCCGCCAGGACGCCGTTCCCGCGCCGTCTCGCGGTCACCGAGCGCTCCGACAGGTCAGGTGCGCGCCCGCGTCGCCGCCGTGACCGACACCTGCTGGTGCTGCCGTCAGAAGGTGCGCGCCGTCGTCGGCATCGTCGTCGATGCCGGTCACACCGCCGACGGCAGCGGCTTCCTTCCGCTCGAGGCGATCGACGAGAAGCTCGTCCGCAGCCTCGACACCAGGCACCTCGCCCGCCGCGGCATCGGCGAGCTGCGCCACCGCGAGAGCCCCGGCGTCGCCGGCGGCTACATCGCCAATGGCTGCCTGGAGTGCGACGCCCTGATCGGCCGCTTCCACCTCGAGGATCTGCTCACCGAGCACCGCATGGCGGGCGGGTCCTACGGCCAGCTCGACATCGGCATCGCCGTCGAGCTGGACCTGGTGCCGGCCGAGCGCCGCACCGCCATCACCGCGCACGGCTGATCACCCCTCGGGACGCTGGAACACGCCTGCCGTCGCGCTGTGTGCGATCGGGCACACAGAACGGCTCGCGAGCCGCGACGGCCGCGGAGGCACGGCGGACGGCCCCGGCTGCGCGGAAACACGCCGAAATGGCGCAGGATGAGCCCGGAGGAGTCCGATTCGGGCCCTCAGAAGCTCCCGTATTTGCAGCGCAATTTGGGCCTTCGCCGGTCCATTTGACACAATGACAACACCCGCCGCCCCGACGGTCCCTTGACCGGCTTCGGGCGCGGGTCTTTTCTGTCGTCCACTCTCCAGCAGGTCTGATTCCCCTATGCCAATTGCCCTGAAGGAATGGGCCGTCACTGTCCGCGCGCTCGCCGAAGGCGAGCAGCTCCTGACCCTGCGCAAGGGCGGGATCCGCGAAGAGCACAAGCACTTCGAGCTCGAGCACGAGCGGTTCTTCCTGTACCCAACGTTCGATCATCAGCGCAACGATGTCGTGCGCGATGCCCACACGCCGGAGCTCCGGCGAGCGCTCGAGGAGGGCGTGTGGCCCGACGGCGACCCGCCGACGCAGGCGCTCACGCGCGACGGCGGGATCCCGCAGCCCGAGCGGGTGCGCGTTCGCGCCTGGGCCGAGGTCGCGGGTCACTACACCGTCACCGACCCGCGGGTCGTCAGCGAGCTGTCCCCGTTCTACATCTGGACGACCGACTACGCGCAGAAGCGCCTGAGCTGGAAGCCCCGCCACCCGCTGCACGTCGTGCTGCTGCGCACCTACCGCATCCCGCGGCCGGTGACGGTGCGCGTCCGCGGCGACTACGCCGGCTGCCGCTCGTGGCTCGAGATCGCTCGCGACCTGCCGTTCGAGGGGACGCCGGTGCTCGCGGACGACGAGTTCGCGCACGTGCGGGAGACGATCGAGTCGATCTGCTCCGGCCGCGTCGCCGAGCTGGTCTGAGCCGACCAGCGACATTTCCGACCCCGCCGCCCACGCCCTGCTCGCGGATGCACGCCGCGTCCTGTGCGTGGGCATCGGCGGGGGCGGTGACGTCGTCGGCGCGCTGGCCGCCGCCGGCGTCGCCGAGGCCTGCGGCAACGCCTGCCGAGCTCGGCGGGCATCACCTGGGAGCGGCGGCCGATCGACCCGCTTCCCGGCCCGCGCACGGCTGGACGAGGTCGCGCGGCGCCGAGCGCGTCCACGCCGCCGCCGCGCTCGCCGGACCGGACACGACCGGGCCGGGCGGGTTCCACTTCGCCGAGAGCCGCATGGCCGGCGTCCTCGGGCGCCCGGTCGCGCTGATCGACCCCACCGGCGGCCCGGCCGCCGATCGCGGACGGCCTCGTCGCCGTCGCGGCGCGGCTCGACTGCGATCTCCTGGTCCTGCTCGACGTCGGCGGCGACGTGCTCGCGCACGGCGGCGAGGCCGGCCTCGCCAGCCCGCTCGCGGACGCGCTGCTGCTCGCCGCCGGCGCCGCGCACGCAGGCGGCCGGCCTGCGACACGATCGCCGTCGTCTTCGGCGCCGGCTGCGACGGCGAGCTGACCCCGGCCGAGGTGCGCGCCCGCTTCGACGAGGTCGCGCTCGCCGGCGGCGCACGCGGCGAGAGCGATCCGCCGGCGGCCGCGCTCGACGCGATCGAGACGGCGCTCCCGCACGTGCCGACCGAGGCCAGCGCGATGGCGCTGCGCTGCGCCCGCGGCGAGACCGGGAGCGCGGAGATCCGCGGCGGCCGGCGCACGGTCGAGCTGTCGGCGCTCGGCGGCCGGCTGCTCTGGTTCGACGCCCATGCCGGCGCTCGGCGAGCGCCGCGCAGGCTCGCCGCCGCGGTCGAGCACGCCGGAAGCCTGCAGGAGGCGCACGAGCTGCTGACCGCCCGCGGCGTGCGCACCGAGCTGGCCTACGAGCTCGACGCCGCCGGGCCCGGCGACTGAGGGCGCGGCGCGTGGCCTGGGTCGAGACGACCTCTCCCAGCTTCTCGGCGCGTCACGCCGAGGAGGACGCGGACGCCGTCGTCGGCGTGCTCGAGCTGCTCGAGGGCACGCGCGAGCGGCTCGCGGGCGTCCTGCCGGTCGTTCCCGAGGGTCTGGGCGTCGTCATCCACCCGACCGTCACCCAGCTCGACCTGGCGCAGCCCGTCGTGCCGCTGCTGCGGCGCCTGACCGCGCCCGCGTCCCGCCGCTACCTGGCGGGCTGGTTCACGCCCCGCGAGATCCACGTCCTCGCCCCGCGCCTGCTCGAGGCCCGCGCGTCGAACGTGCCCGGCTCACGCGAGATGCTGCTGCTCACCCCGTCCGCGCTGTACGCCCAGCTCGCGGCGGGGCTCAGCAACCCCGCGCTGCCGCCGCCGCTCAGGCCGGCGACCGCCGGCGCTACGCCCGCTTCGCCTGGCTCGCCGCCGGCGCCGGGCAGTGGTTCTCCGGCCAGACGGCCCACGCGCGGCCGGCGATCGCGCGGCGCCTGCGCGAAGGCGGCGAGCCGTCGTTCCCGCCGGGGATCCGCGACGCGCAGCTGCTCGGCGGGTCGGTGCTCGACCTGCTCGCGCGGGAGGAGGGCGAGGCGGCGGCCGTCACGCTCGCGATCGAGCCGCCCGGTGACATCCGGCGCACGCTCGAGCGCGCGTTCCGCGGCCGCTCGTTCGTTCACACGCAGGGCGCCTGGCGCGCGCACCTCGCGCGGCTCGCCGGGACCTAGCGGTCCTAGCTCAGCAGCCAGCCGAGCCAGACGATCAGGCCGACGACGAGGATCCCGAGCAGCAGGCCGGCCAGCAGCCGCCCCGGCGCAGGACCGCTGGCGCCGCCGCTGTCGTGGAGGCCGGCCTGCAGCAGGATCTCGCGCGCCGCCTCCGCGCCCGAGCGCGGCACGAGCACGTCGCGCGGGCCGGCGGCGAGCATGTCGGGCACGTCGAACCCGCGCGAGCGCCGCACGAGGCTCGGCACGCCCTCCTCGAGCAGCAGGTTGGCCACGAAGTCGGCCTCGGCCTGATTGCGGCCGGTCGCGACGGTGACGGGCTCGCCCTCGCTGTACTCGCGGCGGATCTTCCTGGCGCGGTCGTGCCGCTCGCCCGTCGTCTCGAGCGGGCCGGCGGCGAACGCCAGCGGCATCTCGCAGAGCGGGCAGAACCGCTCGCCCTGGCCGGCCTCCGCGCCGCACGACGGGCAGACCGCTGGGCCCGGGATCAGCTCATCGGCCGGCTCGACGGCGACCTCGCGCACGTCCCCGCCGTCGATCAGGTAGCTGCGCAGCGTCGCCTCGGGGCCGCCGTGCGAGCCCGACGATCAGCCACTCGACGCCGGGCCAGTGGGCGGCGAAGTTCACGTCGGTCTGCGACGGGTAGGGCTCCGAGCGCGTGTGCGAGTGGTAGATCGCGCCGAGCTCGTCACCGGCGTCCTCGATCTCGGTCAGCAGCCGGTGCAGCGCCATGCCCGTCGACCTCGAAGCGAAACGGGCTCGCCGCGACGTTCTCCAGGCGGTGGACCGCGACCGCCGCGCCGTCGCGGACGGCGACGACGCCGCAGCACTCGTTCGGGTGCTCCGCGCGCGCGTGGTCGACGACCGCGTCGCGCTGCTCGCTGGAGAGCCGCATGAGCGCGAATCTAGCGAGCTGCGAACGGCGACGGCGGAGCCGTCGCCGGTCCTACGCGTCCGTCTTGGAGCGCAGGACGGGACGCTCCTCGTCCTGCGTCTCGTTGTCACCGGTGAGTGACTCCTTGAACTCGCGCATTCCCTTGCCGACGGAGCGCCCGACCTCGGGCAGCTTCTTCGGGCCGAGAACGACGAGCGCGATCACCAGGATGACGACGAGCTCCATGGGGCCGATGTTGGGCATCCCTGGAGAGTACGCCCTGGCGACGGCCGCGCGCGCAAGATTTCTGGACGAACGGCGGCCGGGCCTACCACCACACGGTGGACTCGAGGTTCGCGACCTCGTCCACCGGCAGCGTGTAGACCCCGCTGCTGAGGTACTTCCAGCCGTCGTCGCAGACGATGAAGACGACGTTGCCCTCGTCCATCTCGCCCGCGATCCGATGGGCGACGCGCGCGATCGCGCCGGACGAGACGCCCGCGAACAGGCCCTCCTCGTCGAGCAGCTTGCGCGTCCAGATGACCGCGTCGCGGTTCGTGACGAAGATCTTGCGGTCGAGCAGCGAGATGTCGATGATCGGCGGGATGAACCCGTCGTCGAGCGAGCGCAGGCCCTGGACCGGCTCGCCCTGCATCGGCTCGGCGGCGACGATCGTGACGCGGTCGCCGAGCTCCTCCTTGAAGCGGCGGGCGTGCCCCATCAGCGTGCCGCCGGTGCCGAGGCCGGCGACGAACGCGTCGACCTGACCGTCGAGCTCGTCGAGGATCTCGACCGCCGTGCCGTTGTAGTGCGCGTCCGGGTTCGCCTGGTTCCCGTACTGGTAGGGCATGTAGTACGAGGGGTCCGCCTCGGCCATCTCGACCGCCATCGCGACCGCGCCGTTGGAGCCCTGGTCGCCCGGCGAGTAGACGATCTCGGCGCCGTACATGCGCAGCAGCTGCGTGCGCTCCGGCGTCACGTTCTCCGGCATGACGACCTTCAGCCTGTAGCCCTTGCGCGAGCAGATCATCGCGAGCGCGATCCCGGTGTTGCCCGAGGTCGGCTCGAGGATCGTCTGGCCCGGGACTGATGAGGCCCTTGTCCTCGGCGTCCTCGATCAGCGCCTTCGCGACCCGGTCCTTGACCGAGCCGGTCGGGTTGCGCGACTCGAGCTTCGCCCAGATCCGGACGCCCGGCTTCGGCGAAAGCCGCTGCAGCTCCACGAGCGGCGTGTTGCCGATCGCCTCGACGAGGTTCGTGTAGCGCCCCCCGCAGGGGCGCGACTCGAGCGGGGGCACACTCATCGCTTTACGAAATATAGCGGGCGCTGGCCTGGGCGTTGGAACAGCCATCAGAACGCGCCTTCGGCGCGTTCTGTCCTGCCAGGGGGCCGTTCCTGGAGGTCAGAGTCGGTCGGCTCTGCCGACCGGCTCCCCCACCAGCCTTCTCAGGGCGCGTGCACCGGTGGGCTCGGGACCGCGAGCCGTCGCCGATGCGACGGCGGACGACCACCGCGCCGGCACCCCGACCGGGACACCGCCAACGTCAGCCCGCCACCGGCCTCCCGAGGACATCGTCGGCCAGACGCGGAGCGAGAGATCGTGGATGCATGGCGTGGCGGCGTGGACCGGGGACAGTACGCATGTACGGCCCCGGTCCGACGGCGCGCCAGGCGCCACGAGATCCGCGACCACGCCTAAGCCCACGCAGCGCGCAGGCGCGACAAGCCCCTCCGCAATCTCCGCAGGCGAATGCGTCGTAAACGACAGCCGCAGCGTGGCCACATCCGGCGCCCCACAGAAGAACGGCGCCCCAGGGACGAACGCCACATCCCGCGCCAGAGCAGCCGTCAGCAGCTCCGAGGCATCCCACCCATCCGGAAGCCGAGCCCAGACGAACATGCCACCACCGGGAACGTTCCAGCTGCTCCCGGGCGGCAGCGCCTCCCCGAGCCCACCGACGAGCGCATCCCGGCGCTCGCGATAGACGGCGCGCAGGTGCTCCACGTGCGCGCGGCAGGTCGACGTCCCCGAGCCAGATGCGCGCTCGCGGCCTGATCGACGGTGGAGGTGTGCAGATCCGCGGCCTGCTTCGCGATGACGAGCGATCGGTGCACGCTCGCGGGCGCGCGAACCCAGCCGATCCGCAGGCCGGGCGCGACGATCTTGGACAGCGTGGAGAGCGCGAGCACGCGGTCGGCGACGTCGGGGTGCGCGGCGATCGGCGGCGACGGGCTCGCCGTCGTAGCGCAGTTCGCCGTAGGGGTCGTCTTCGAGGATCCAGAGCCCGTGCTCGGCGGCGATCCGCGCGATCTCGTGCGCGGCGACCGGCGGGCAGGGTGCGCCCGGTCGGGTTCTGGAACGTCGGCACGGTGTAGAGCAGGACGGGCCGCTCGCGCCGCACCGCGGCTTCGAGCGCCTCGGGGACGAGCCCGTCGTCGTCGCAGGTCGACGGGCACGAGCCGCGCGCCGGCGAGCTTGAACGCCTGCAGCGCGGCGAGGTAGGCGGGCTCTTCGACGAGGACGGCCGATCCGGGTTCGAGCAGCAGCGTCGCGGCGAGGGTCAGCGCCTGCTGCGAGCCGCTCGTGACGAGCAGCTCGTCCGCGGTGGTCGGCAGGCCGCGCGCGGTGAGCAGCTCGGCGATCCGCTCGCGCAGCAGCGGGGTCGCCTTCGGTGGTCGAGTACTGGAGCGAGCGTCGGCCGGTGTCCTCGCCGAGTGCGCGCGTGAACGCCTCGCGCAGGCCCGGCGGTGTCGAACAGCCCGGGCTCGGGCAGCCCGCCGGCGAACGAGATGACGCCGGGCCGCTCGGTCAGCGCGAGGATGTCGCGGACCGCGCTGCCGGCGACGCCGCGCAGGCGCGCCGCGGTGGCCGGCGGCCGCGCCATGGCGGCGGCTCAGGCGCCGCCGGCCATGGCGGGCAGGATCACGATCGCGTCGGCGTCGGCGACGGCGGTCTCCAGCCCGTCGAGCACGCGGACGTCCTCGTCGTTGAGGTACACGTTGACGTAGCGGTTCAGCTCGCCGCCGTCGTCGAAGAGCTGGCCCCGGGTCTCGGGGTGCGCCTCGGCGAGGTTCTGCAGGACGGCGCCGACGGTGTCGCCGGCGGCGCTGACCTCGCGCTCGCCGCCGACGGAGGGACGCAGGACCGGGGGGATTCGAATGGTGGCCATGTGGCGCGGGACCCTATCCCGCCGCGGCGCAGAACGCCTCGTAGTCGGGGAAGACGCCGAGCTCGTCGTCGGCGATCTCGCTGGGGTCGCGTGAGCAGATCGGGCACTCGGGGTCGCGCCGCACCTTGAGCTCGGTGACGGTCGCGCCGAGCGCGTCGTACATGAGCAGCCGCCCGATCAGCGGGTCGCCGACGCCGAGGATGAGCTTGACGACCTCGGTCGCCTGGAGCAGGCCCATCGTTCCGGGCAGCACGCCGAGGACGCCGTTGGCGCCGCACGACGGCGCGAGCTCGGCGGGCGGCGGCTGGCGGAAGAGGCAGCGGTAGCACGGGCCCTCGTGCGGCTTGAACACGCTGAGCTGACCCTCGAAGCCGAGGATCGCGGCGGAGACGACGGGAATGCCCATGCGGACGGTCGCGTCGTTCAGCAGGTACCGGGTCGGGAAGTTGTCGACGCCGTCGACGACCATGTCCCAGCCTTCGACGATCTCGACGATGTTGGAGGCGTCGAGGCGCGTCGCGTACTTGACGACCTTGACGTCGGGGTTGAGGTCGTGGATCGCCTGTTCGGCGGAGTCCACCTTGAGCTCGCCGACGCGGCCGGTCGTGTGGATGACCTGGCGCTGGAGGTTCGTGACGTCGACGACGTCGTCGTCGACGATGCCGATGGTGCCCACGCCGGCGGCGGCGAGGTAGAGCGCGGTCGGCGAGCCGAGCCCGCCGGCGCCGAGCAGCAGGACCTTGGCGTCGAGCAGCTTCTGCTGGCCGTCGGCGCCGACCTCGGGGAGCAGCAGGTGGCGGCTGTAGCGCTGGCGCTGCTCGGGCGTGAGCGTGCGCGGAACCTCGACGGGGTAGCCGCGGTCCTTCCACAGCGTGATGCCGCCGGTGAGCGACTCGACGCGCTCGTAGCCCATGTCCTCGGTGAGCGTCTTGGCCCCGAAGGCCGAGCGGTTGCCGGAGGCGCAGTAGAGGATGACCCGCTTGGAGCGGTCGGGCGCGATGCCCTCGATGCGCGTCTCGAGGTAGCTGCGCGGCACGTGGACGGCGCCGCGGATCTTGCCCTGCGCGACCTCTTCGGCCTCGCGCACGTCGACGATCGTGACGTCGGGGTTGCCGAGCTGGTCGAGGACCTCGGTCGGGTCGACCTCGACGATGTGCTCGCGGACGCGGCGGAGGAGCTCCTGGCCGGACACGCTCACGACGAAACCCCCTGATTCGGATCAAGATTCATACTTCAGAAAGGATAGCGAGTGCTCGCGCAACAGCGAAAGGGCGCCTCCCGAGGTGGGAGGCGCCCTTTCGCGGCGCTTCGGAGGTCACAGCGTTGGCGCCGGGTCTGGGGGGAGGACCCTGTGCCGCTCGTGATGCTGTACCAGGGGTATCGGAGCGCGCCCGCCCGGCCGATATGGGGTCAAGACCCCAACATGCTCGACTCCGCTCTCCCCCGCCCATCCCGCCCGGCCCAGCGCCGCGTGCCGCACCCGTCGATGCCCGCGCAGGTGATCGCGGTCAACGCGATGCTGATCAGCGCCGCGGTGCTCGCCGCCGCGGTCGCCGCGCAGCTCGACCTGCAGGTCGGTGACGAGCGGCGGCGCTTCTACGTCCTGATCGCGGCGATCCTCGCCACGGTGCTCGTCAACGCGCTCGTCGTGCGCCGCCGGTTCGAGCCGCTCGAGCAGCTGATCGACACGATGGAGCAGGTCGACGCCGCAGAGCTGCGCGGGCGACCCGCGATGCCTCCGCGGCCAGACGACGGAGGTCACGCGCCTCTACCGCGCCTTCGACGGCATGCTCGACCGGCTCGAGGAGGAGCGCTCGCGAACGGCCGGCGCCGTGCTGCGCGCCCAGGAGGACGAGCGCGCGCGGATCGCGCGCGACCTCCACGACGAGGCCAACCAGGCGCTCACCGGCGTCGTCCTGCGACTTCAGGCCACGGCGCAGAACGCGCCGCCGGAGCTGCGCGAGGAACTGCGCGAGACACGCGAGGCCGCGACCCAGGCGATGCAGGAGCTGCTGCAGCCTCGCCCGCGAGCTGCGGCCGGCCGCGCTCGACGACCACGGCCTCGCCGCGGCGCTGCGCACGAAGGTCGCGGACTTCGGCCGGCAGACCGCGATCGCCGCCGACCTCGACATCGAGCCGGGCGCGCTCGACGAGCTCAGCTCCGAGCAGCAGGTCGTCGTCTACCGAATCGTCCAGGAGAGCCTCTCGAACGTGGCCACGCACGCCGATGCAGCCTCAGGTGCACGTGAGCGTCACCCGCGATGCAGGCCGCCACCGTCGTCCGCATCGCGGACGCGGGCTCCGGGTTCGCACCCGGAGGCCGTCGCCGACGAGGCGCACGGGCTGCTCGGCATGCGCGAGCGCGCCGCACTGGCCGGAGGCACGCTGCGCGTCCACTCGCGGCCCGGCACCGGCACCGTCATTGAACTGCGTCTCGAGGAGAACATCGCGTGAGCACCACCATCCTGATCGCCGACGACCACGGCGTCGTGCGCGGAGGGCTGCGCCTGCTGCTCGACCGCCAGCCCGGGATGGAGGTCGTCGCCGAGGCCGCCGACGGCGTCGACGCCCTCGAGCGCGCGCTCGCCGAGCGCCCCGACGTCGCGATCCTCGACGTCTCGATGCCGCGGCTGACCGGCCTGCAGGTCGACGCGCGAGATCAAGGCGCACGCGCCCGAGGTCAGCGTGCTGATGCTCTCGATGCACGACGACGAGCGCTACGTCTTCGAGGCGCTCAAGGCCGGCGCGTCCGGCTACGTGCTCAAGCGCGAGGCCGACGTCGACCTCGTCGACGCCGTGCACGCGGTCGAGCGCGGCGAGCCGTTCCTCACGAACGCCGCGACCGAGACGCTGATCCGCGAGTGGATGTCCGACGAGACCGCCGGGCCCTCCGAGCCGCTGACGCACCGCGAGCAGGAGGTGCTGAAGCTCATCGCCGAGGCGCACACGAACCGCGAGATCGGCGAGATCCTGCACCTCAGCGAGAAGACCGTCGAGTCGCACCGCGGGAACATCCTGCGCAAGCTCGGCATGCGCGACCGCGTGGAGCTCGTGCGCTACGCGATCCGGCGCGGGCTCGTCGAGGCCTGAGCGGCCCCGCCGGCGCCCGCCGGCTCTACTCTGGGCGGCGCATGCAGAACCCTCGTGTGCGCCTTGCGCTGATGGCCGTCAGCACCCTCGCGCTCCTGGCGATCGCCGGGTTCGTGATCTTCGCCGACCCGGGCTCCGGTGACGACGAAGCCGGCCATCACCGGCGGCTTCGCCGGCGCGATCCGGCCGCAGGCGCCGGCGGCCGACTTCACGCTCGCCGACCAGGACGGCCGCAGCGTGCGCGGTCGCCGGCGCTGCGCGGGCGCCCCGTGGTCGTGACGTTCATGTACACGACCTGCAAGAACGACTGCCCGACGATGACCCAGCAGATCCGCGGCGCGCTCGACGACCTCGGGCACGACGTGCCGGTGCTCGCCGTCAGCGTCGACCCGGCGAACGACACGCCCGGCCGCGCGCGCGCGTTCCTCGCCAAGCAGCAGATGACCGGCCGGATGCGGTTCCTGCTCGGCAGCGACGCGCAGCTTCAGCGGGTCTGGCGCACGTTCGGCATCCAGCCGCAGGGCGCGGGCGGCCGCGAGCACTCGGCGTCGGTCGTCCTGCTCGACGACCCGCGGCGTCGCGCGCGTCTCGTTCCCGGTGGACCAGCTCACGCCCGAGGGCCTGGCGCACGACCTGCGCGCGCTCGAGCGCGCGGGCGCTCAGTCCTGACGGCGCCGTCGTCCGGCCGCGCGCCGCGGCTTCGGCGCGCTCGGCGCGTGTCGCGGCGCCCGCTCCACCACAGCGCCCCGCCGATCAGCACGACGGGCACCACGTACAGCACCGCGTGGTACCAGTGGCCGACGTGGGCGAGCGGCAGCGTCATTGCGAGGCCGCCGACAGGAGCCAGAGCCCGAGACAGGTGAAGGTCACCATCACGAGCAGCATCCAGTATTGCGAGCGCGTCGCGGTGCGCGAGTCGCCCCAGAGCGCGAGCGCCCGGTCGTGCGCGAGCACGAGGCCGGCCGACGTGTCCGGTGACGAGCGCCGCGACCTGGACGTACCAGATGCCGTTCGCGCCGATCAGCGAGTAGTCGATCGTCGACGAGGACGTCCCGAAGATGTCGGAGCCCTGGCCGAGCGGATCCGAGATCAGGTAGACGATCGCCTGCCCCTGGAACAGCAGCAGCGAGAAGTAGTGGGCCACGAGGTAGGCGAACGCGATCGGGATCAGCGTGTGCGCGAAGCGCCGGGCGAGCTCGTCGCTCGGAGAGGTCGACGCCGCCGACCGAGTGCATTCCCGCGACGCCCAGCCGGTAGAGCCCCGCGACGATCAGGACGACCGCGAGCAGCCCGACCGTGCCGGCACCCTGGATCGCCGCCTCGCGGCCCAGCCCGAACCCGTCGAGCGCGTCGGTCAGCCGCTGCAGCAGCCCGTCGGTCCCGGTCCAGACGCTGCCCTGCGAGAAGCCGTCGAAGGTCGTCGTGCCGATCATCGTGACGACGACGGCCACCGCTCCGGCCACCTGCGGCATCTGCCGTCGCCCCCGCGAGCGGCGGGCGCAGACGCAGCTCGCGGCCCGACCAGTGCAGCGGCGCCAGCAGCGCGAGCAGCCCGAACGCGACGCCGAACCCGTCGGCGTTCCGCGACCACGTCTCGACGCCGTAGAAGCTCATCCCGGCGAGCATCACGCCGGCGTAGACGAGCGCGAGCACCGCGAGGTGGCTCGGATCGGTGCGGCCCGTGTAGACGAGCTCGATCCAGGCGAACGCGAGGATGCCGAGCGCCGCCGGCCAGCGGCCGAGCCGCTCCGGGATAGGTCGAGCGGCGTCGGCAGCTCCGCGCCCGCGACCCGCGTCGCGCACCCAGCCGGCGAACCGGCCGGTCGCGCGCCACGGGCTGAACGCCGCGAACACGTCGCCGAGCAGGACGCTCGCGCACGGGACGCCGACCCAGAAGAGCACGAAGATCGCCGTCGGCGCGAGGTTCGCCGTCGTCGTCTGGTTGCCGGCGAGCCCGGCGTAGACCACGACCGCGAACGCCGCGACGCCGATGCGCCCCGGCGAGCACCTCGAGCGCGAGCGGCACCCGCAGCAGCACGCGTTCCCGCGCGTCGCTCGAGCACCGGGCGTCGCCACAGCACCGAGAGCGCGACGAACGAGGCCAGCAGCACGAGCGCCGCGCCCCAGGCGAACAGCCACTCCGGGATCGGCAGGTCGGCGCGCTGGGAGATGCCGTGCGCGGAGGCCGCCGCCGGCGCGACGAGACAGAGCGCGGCCGCCCCGAGGGCGGCGGCGGGCAGGCGCCGGAGGGACATCCGCCGGAAAAGATACGGGGCGGGCCAGAAGGCCCGCCCCGTGATCACGACTGATGCTGCGAAGCGCGTGCTACTTGGAGCACTTCTGCGTCGTCTCGACGGTCTGCGTGCTCTCGATCGCGGAGTCGTACGTCGTCGTGTAGTCGGCGACGTACTTGAACTTCCACTGGCCGCTCGGCGGGCACGAGTTCGTGGCGAGAAGCGGAATCTTCTTCTTCTTCTTGCCCTTGCCCTTCGTGACGTACTGCACCGGGATCGTGGAGTTGAACTTCATCACCGAGGCGATGACGCCCGGGGCCGGCGACTGCAGGTTGCGCGGCACCGAGAACGACAGCTTGTACGAGAAGTCCGGATCGCTCAGCGTCGTCAGCGTCGAGTTGACGATCTCGCGGATGATCAGCGGGCTCTCACCGGTGACGAGCAGGGTCGTGCCCTTGCCGCCCGGGACGTTGAAGAACTGGCCCTTGACCGACTCGTCGAGGCCGAGGCCCTTGCCGAAGCCGTCGGCGGTGCCGACGCGCGAGCCCTTCGGGCACTGCTTCTCGTCCTGGAACACGGTCGACGGGGCGCACGACGGGAAGTACTTGCCGTTGTAGACGCCGCCCTTGGGGAAGAACACGTTGGCGTTGACCGTCGCGAACTGGACCTGGTTGTCGAGGTCCGGCGCGTTGGTGTCGAAGTACGGGTTCGCCGACAGCGACACGGCCTGCGGCTTCTTCTTCGTTCCGGCCTTGGCTCGGCTTGACGACCGCCGAGAACTTCTGGACCGACAGGATGGCGGACGCGGGGGACGCCGCCACCGCCAGCGCGATCAGCGCCGCCACCGCGATAAGCGCGATGCGCTTCATGGACACTCCTCCTCTGGAGATTGGACCTGCGTGAACACGGGACGGCCATCCGAGGCCGAACCCTCGCGACACTCTCGCAGAATTCACAGGTTCGCGAGCCGGTTCCGGTCAGGCCTCGAGCACGAAGCGCACGACGTCCCGGCGGCGCCCGCGCAGCGCGATCCCGCCGCGCACGAGGTCGCCGCGCACGAAGCCCGCGCGCTCGGCGACCATCTGCGACGCGAGGTTGTCCGGCTCGGCGTACAGCTCGACGCGCCGCAGCCCGAGGCCGGCCGGCGCGACCGCCCAGCCGGACGAGCAGCGCGAGCGCCCGGCTCGCGACCCCGGTCCGGCGCGCCCAGGGCGCGGTCCAGTAGCCGATCTCCCCCCGCGACGCGCTCGATGTCGACGGCGTGCAGCCCGACCGCGCCGACGACCTGCGCGGTCGTCGTCGGCCCGGACGACGGCGAGCGGAAGCCCGGTGTCCGAGCGGCCGCCCGCGACGAACAGCCGCGCGTCCTCCGGCGTGTACGGCGTGGGGACCGAGGTGTAGCGCTGGGTCAGCGGATCCGAGCAGGCGCGCACGAGGGCGGGGACGTCGTCCTCCGCCCACGCGCGCAGCGCGACGGTCTCGTCGCGCAGCTGCGGATCGGGCAGCGCGATCAGGAGACGGACGGCTCCGGCGCGCGACCGAGTGCGCGCTCGACACCGTCGAGCAGCTCCCAGTTGGCGCGCAGCACCGCCTCCGCCTCGGCGAGCAGCGCATCGGCGTCCGCGCCGTCGAGCCGCGGCTCGATCAGCGCGCGCTCCTGCGCCGCGTGCTCGACGTCGAGCGTCGCGTGGAGGTCGAAGTACACGGTCGCGTCGCTGCCGGGGTCGAAGCCGTAGTGGGCGACGAGGCCCTCGCGCTTGGTCTCCGCGATCGCCGGCTGCGCGGACTCGATCGCGTACATCGCGACCAGCGAGGTGAGCAGCGGGCGCTCGCCGTCGCCGGCCCAGACGTCGGCGCAGGCCGCCGTCTCGGGCAGGGGCGCGGCAGTCGGCGTCGCCGCCGACCGCGTCGGTGAACCGGTCCCACAGCTCGACGTGCGAGGCCTCCTCGGCGGCGTGACCGGCGAGCGCGGTGGCCAGCGGGCCGTCCGCGACGGCGGCGGTGTTGGCGGACGCGGCGGCCAGTGCCGTCACGGCGTGGCGGTACTGCCCGGAGTACAGGGCCAGCTCGTCGAGCGTCAGCTCGCCGGCGGACCAGCGGGTGTAGAACGGGTGCTCGAGCACATTCCAGCGCTCGCGAACGGCGTCGAGCTCGGCGAAGAAGTCCATGCTGATCCCCTCTGCGTTTCGGTGGTTCGGCGGGCGCCGAAGCGCGATGCTAGCGTCCCGCGCCGACCTCTCATGCGCTCGCCCGTCGACACGATCGCGGCGCCGCCATTCCCGAAGGACCTGGTGTGGGTGAACAGCGCGCCGCTGCACATGGCGCAGCAGGCTCGTCACCCCGTGCTGATCGAGTTCTGGGACGTGTGCCGCCCCAGCTCGCACCGGACCCTCCCCTACCTGCGGGCGTGGCACGAGCGCTACTCGGGCGCCGGCGCCGGACTGCGCGTGATCGGCGTGCACTCGTCCGCGCTCGACGCCGGCCACGACGAGGCGCGCGTGCGCGAGGCGATCGAGCGCATGGAGATCCCCTACCCCGTCGCGCTCGACCCCGGCTTCCTCCTCTGGCGGGCCTACGCCACGCCGGGCTGGCCGTCGCGCTACCTCTTCGCGCCGCCGCTGAAGCTGTTCGACACGCACCACGGCGAGGGCGACTACGCGGGCACCGAGCGGGCGATCCAGGAGCTGCTCGAGATCGACGAGCCGCTCACGCCGCTCATGGACCCCGCCGACGACGACGACGCGCCGATCGTGGTGCCGACCGCCGACGTCGCCGGGGCCCTACACCGGGCCCTACGCCGCCGGCGAGGTCTGGGTCGTCGTCGACCGGCCCGGGCACGGTGACCGTGAACGGCACGCCGCACGCGCTGGACCGCATGGGCGCGCACCGGGTCATCCGCCACGAGCGCCACGAGGCGGGCACCGTCGAGGTGCTGCCTGGAGCCGGGCGTCGCAGGTCCTCGCGACCGCGTTCCTGCCGGGCCTCGCTCCGCTGCAGCGTCAGTAGGAGTGGTCGGGGCGGCGGCCGAGGTCGTCCGCGATCGTCACGAGCTGCGGCGGCCCCGTCTCCTCCACGAGGATCCCGCGCCCGGGCCGGTAGGGACTGCGCAGCTCGCTGGCGTTGATCCGCGGCTCCTCGGTCCAGCACCCCGTGTTCGCGAGCTGGGTCCGGGTTCCGGCGACCCGCCACTCGGCGGGGTCCATCCAGTCGAGCGGCCCGGCGCAGTGGGTGTGACCGAACACGACGTGCTCGGCGTCGACGCCGAGCAGCCGCACGACGCCCGAGATCGCGGCGATGTTCGCCGCGCGCAGGTCGTCGGACGAGAGCCGGTGGCTGACCGGGCCGAGGCCCGCGAGGTTGATGCCCGCGATCCCGAGCGGCAGCATCGCGGCGAGCGCGCGGCCGCGCAGCGGCGCGCGCCCGTCGGCCGAGAGCAGCGACCAGGCCTTCGCGGTCGCCGCGCCCGTGACCCAGCGGCCGCCGGCGGCGCGCCCGTTCGCGATCTGGTCGAGCCACGCGTACATCGGCGCGAGCGCGGCCTCGAAGTCCTCGCTCGTCGCGTGCGAGCCGTCCTCCGGGAGCCGCCCGACGACGCGCGCCATGCCGCCCGCGGCGAGCCGCTCGAACGTCGGGACCGTGATCAGCCGGTCGAGGTAGTGGCCGTGGGTCGCCCAGACGTCGTCGCGCAGCCAGATCCCCGGATAGGCGACGGTGACCGTCTGCTTGCGCGCCGAGCCAGCCGGCGATCGCGCGCGTCGCCGGCGAGGCGTCCGCGCCGGTCCGCGACTCGAGCCCGAGCGGCGGCGGCTCGGTGAGCGCGCCGCGCTCCGCGAGCCACGGCGACGACGAGCGGGTAGTCGTGGTTGCCGGCCGTGATCACGACCTCGGCCCGCTTGGGGAGCGCCGCGCCGAGCGCCTCGAACACCGGCTGCGCGGCGGCGAGCGCCTCGCGCGCGGGCCGTGGCGCAGCTCGAGCACGTCGCCGAGCAGCACGAGCCGGTCGACGTCGCGCGAGGTACGCGCAGAGCGCGTCGAGCGGCTCGGGGCGCCGCAGGATGTCGACGGGCCGCCGTGAGCCGAGGTGCAGATCGCTGATGACGAGGGTGCGCATGCGGGGGCGCAGCGTAACCTGCCGCCCCATGCCCGACGCCGCCCTGCAGGGCCTGCTCGTCGCCGACTTCTCCCGCGTGCTCGCCGGACCGCTCTGCACCCAGACGCTCGGCGATCTCGGCGCCGACGTCGTCAAGGTCGAGCGGCCCGGGAACGGGCGACGACACGCGCCAGTGGGGTCCGCCGTTCGTCGACGAGGGGTCGACCTACTACCTCGGCCTCAACCGCAACAAGCGCTCGCTCGTGCTCGACCTGCGCGACCCGCGGGACAACGCGCTCGCGCAGGAGCTGTGCGCCCGCGCCGACGTCGTGCTCGAGTCCTTCCGCCCCGGGGCGATGGACCGGCTCGGCCTCGGCTACGACGCCGTCCGCGAGCGCAACCCCGCGCGTCGTCTACACGTCGATCAGCGCGTTCGGCTCGGGCGAGGCGACGCGCGGGCTGCCCGGGCTACGACCTGCTCGTCCAGGCGATGAGCGGCTACATGTCGATCACCGGCGCGGCCGGACGGGCACGCGCTGAAGCCGGGCACGGCGCTCGCCGACATGCTCACCGGGCTGTACGCGACGATCGGCACGCTCGCGGCGCTGCAGGCGCGCGAGCAGTCGGGGACCGGGCCAGCACGTCGAGGTCTCGCTGATGGACAGCGCGCTCGCGTCGCTGCTGAACCTCGGCTCGTCGTTCCTGAACACCGGGGTCGTCCCGGGCCGGTCGGGGAACCGCCACCCGTCGATCGCGCCGTACGAGACCTTCGCCGCGGCCGACCGCGACATCGCGCTCGCCGGCGGCAACGACGTCGATCTTCGAGCGGCTGTGCGGCGTCCTCGGACGCCCGGAGCTCGCGACCGACCCGCGCTTCGCGACGAACGCGGAGCGGGTCGAGCAACCGCGACGCGCTCGGCGCCGAGCTCGAGGCGGCGTTCGCGGGCGACACGGCCGAGGCGTGGGCCGAGCGCCTCAACGCCGCGGGCGTGCCGGCGGGGCCCGTCAACGACGTCGGCGAGGCGTTCGCGCTGGCCGAGCGGCTCGGCCTGGAGCCCGTCGCCGACCTCGACGGCGTGCGCACCGCGCGGTCCCCGCTGCGGCTGAGCGGCACGCCGGCGCTGCCCCGCCTGCGCCCGCCGCGCCTCGGCGAGCACGACGACGGAGCTGCGCGCCTGGCTCAGCCGGCCTGCGCCGCCAGCGCCTGGCGGATCGACTTCGGGAGCATGAAGCGCACGTCCTCCTGGACGACCTCGAACTCCTCGACGTCGGTGGTCCCGCGGTCGCGGAACGACTGCACGAGCCGCTGGACGAGCTCCTCGGGAGCGCTCGCGCCCGACGTGATCCCGAGCGTCTTCACGCCCTCGAGCCACGCCTCCTCCACCTGCTCCTCGTGATCGATCAGGTGGGAGTCCGCGCCGTGCTCGCGCGCGACCTCGACGAGGCGGTTGGAGTTCGACGAGTTGCGTGAGCCGATCACGAGCACGAGCTCGCACAGCGGCGCGAGCTGCTTGACCGCGGCCTGGCGATTCGTCGTGGCGTAACAGATGTCATCGGTGCGCGGGCCCGTGATGTTCGGGAAGCGCTCGCGCAGCCGCGTGATGATCGCGAGCGTCTCGTCGACCGACAGCGTCGTCTGCGAGATGTAGGCGAGCTTGTCCGGATCGGCGACCTCGAGCGCGTCGACGTCGGCGACCGTCTCGACGAGCACGATCGCCTCGGGCGCCTCGCCCATCGTGCCCTCGACCTCCTCGTGGCCGTCGTGGCCGATCAGCACGATCGTGTAGCCCTCGCCGGCGAACTTGACCGCCTCGCGGTGCACCTTGGTGACGAGCGGGCAGGTCGCGTCGATCGTCTGCAGGTTGCGGCGCTCGGCGTCGGCGTGGACGGCCGGCGACACGCCGTGGGCGCTGAAGACGGTGATCGCGCCCTCGGGGATCGCGTCGCCGAGCTCCTCGACGAAGACGGCGCCGCGGTCGCGGAGCTGCTCGACGACGTGCTTGTTGTGCACGATCTCCTTGCGCACGTACACGGGCGCGCCGTACAGCTCGAGCGCGCGCTCGACGGTCTGCACGGCGCGGTCGACGCCGGCGCAGTACCCGCGCGGCGCGGCGAGCAGGATCTTCTCGGGTGCATGTCCCATCAGGTCCACGTCGAGTGTACGAGGCACCCGCGCGCGAAGGTCGCTTCGTCAGCGCGGCGCTCGCGCCAGCAGCAGGTCGAGCACGGTCTCGCCGGTCACGTCGAGGCTGCGCGCGCTGAGCTTGTCGAGCGCGTCCTCGCGCACGTGCACCCACGGGTAGCCCCAGTCGATCAGGTCGATCGCCGGGATCCCGGCGTCCAGGAACGGCGTGTGGTCGTCGTAGATCGCGCGTCTCCCTGCCGGGCGGGAACGCGGCGCGGCGTCCCGACGCGTCCGCGCCGCCGCCCGCAGCCGCTGTCCACAGCGCCCGCGTCCGAGGTGCCCTCGCGCGGGAGCTGCAGGCCGCGGTTGCCGACGTAGTCGAGCAGCACCATGTCGCCGACCTGCGCCGCGGTGCGCGGCGACGTACGCCCGTGAGCCCCGGAGCCCGCCGCTGAGGAAGTCCGTCGTGCCGGACGGGGCCTCCTCCCCGTCGAAGAGCACGAACCGGATCTCGCGTGCGCCGCGCGGCCGCGGCGCGTCGCGCGCAGCGCGTCGGCGATGCCGACCAGCGCCGCCGTGCCCGGCCGCGCCGTCGTTGGCGCCGACGAAGTCCGCGGGCGCGTCGACCGTGTCGTAGTGCGCCCCGAGCACGATCGCGGGCCGGCGCCCGGGGATCCTGCCGACGACGTTCTGCAGGCCCGGGATGTCCCGGCACCGGCTCGAGCCGTCCCTGCGGCAGCCGCTGCCGCAGATCGAGCGGCGAGGCGCCGCAGCGACGCCGAACCCGCCGGCCGCGGCCCGTAGCCGCGGACCTGGTGGCGCGCGAGCGCGAGCGCCGCCGCCGCGTCGAACCGGTCGACGCGCGGGGTCGGGACGCCGTCGCCCTTCGCCGGGAGGAACCGCGCGGGGACGTCCGCGGGCAGGCGCGCCTCGTGCCTCATGCGCGGGGTGCCCGCCGACGAACGGCCAGCCGTTGACGGCGAAGAAGATCACGACCGCCGCGACGGCGAGCTGCGCGACCAGGACGATCACGAGCAGCCGGACCGGCAGGCGGCCGCGTCCGTCGTGGTCGTCGGGGTCACCCGCCATCGCCGGCGCGGTCCGCACGCGCGCGCTCAGTCGTTCGCCGTCACGGCTTCGAGCACGTCCGCGAACTTCCGCCGCGACTCCTCGCGGCGCGTCGGGCACGTGCTCGCTCGGCACGCCGCCCTCCGGCGGCTCGTAGCCGCGCAGGATCCGCCGCGCGACCGACTCGCGGTGCACCTCGTCCGGGCCGTCGTAGAAGCGGGCGGCGCGGGCGTAGCGGTACATCGCCTCGAGCGGCATGTCGGTCGAGTAGCCGAGCGACCCGTGGATCTGGAGCGCGCGGTCGACGACGTCGTGCATCACGCCCGCGCCGTAGAACTTGATCAGCGAGACGTCCTGCCGCGCCGCGGACGCGCCCTGCGTGTCCATCTTCCACGCGGCGTGCAGCGTCATCAGCCGGGCGGCCTGCATCTGCGCGGCCGAGTCGGCGACCCAGTTCTGCACGGTCTGCTTGTCCGCCAGGACCGAGCCGAAGGCGTAGCGGTGCGTCGCGTACTCGCAGAGCATGTCGAACGCGCGCGCGGTGACGCCGAGCCAGCGCATGCAGTGGTGGATGCGGCCCGGGACGAGCCGGTGCTGGGCGATCATGAACCCGGCGCCCTCCTCGCCGAGCAGCGCGTCCGCGGGGACGCGCACGCCCTCGTAGAGGATCTCGGCGTGGTTGCCGAGCTTGCCGTAGCTCGGCTCCGGGTGCTCCATCGTCGGCACGTCGCGGACGATCGTGACCCCCGGGGTGTCGACCGGGACGAGGAACATCGACGCGCGCTGGTGCGGGCGCGCGTCGGGATCGGTGACGGCCATGACGATCAGGAAGTCGGCGATCGAGGCGTTGCTCGAGAACCACTTGTGCCCGTCGATCACGTACTCGTCGCCGTCGCGCACGGCGCGGGTGCGCAGCAGCGTCGGGTCCGAGCCGGCGTTCGGCTCGGTCATGCTGAAGGCGGACTTCAGGTCACCGTTCAGCAGCGGGTACAGGTAGCGCTCCTTCTGCTCGGGCGTGCCCGCGAGCGCGAGGATCTCGCTGTTGCCGGAGTCGGGCGCCTGGTTGCCGAACGCGTTCGGCGCGAGCGGCGAGCTGCCGAGGATCTCGTGCATCAGCCCGAGCTTCACCTGCCCGAAGCCCTGCCCGCCGAGCTCGGGGTCCAGGTGCGCCGCCCACAGGCCGCGCTCCTTCACGCGCTCCTGGAGCGGGGCGTAGATCCGGTCGAGCTGCGTCCTGCGTCAGCTCGTTCGACGATCGGCTCGATCGGCCAGATCTCCTCGCGGACGAACGTCCGCATCCAGTCGAGCTGCTGCTCGAACTCCGGGTCCGTCGAGAAGTCCCACGCCATCGTCGCCTCCGTCGTCGCTTGCCGCGGATCTTCGCAGCGCGGTGGTAGCGTCGCGGCGATGGCGCCGGCGCTCGCACCTCGACGTGCTGCCCGGCCGCTCCGCCGTCGCCCGCCTGGACCCGTCCGCGGACGTCCCGGACTGGGCGCGCGACGGCACGCTGAGCGCCGTGATCGCGACCGCGGACGAGCTGACCGTCGTCTGCCCCGCCGCGGCGGTCCCGCCGCGGTGTGCGCTCCGAGGGCCGTTCCGCGCGCTCGCCGTCCGCGGCCCGCTCGACTTCGCGCTGACCGGCGATCCTCGCGTCGCTCGCCGGGCCGCTCGCCGACGACGGCATCTCGATCTTCGTGCTGTCGACGTTCGACACCGACCTGCTGCTGGTGCGCGAGCACGACCTGCCCGCCGCGACCGGCGTGCCTGCAGCGGGCCGGGCATCGAATCGACGGGTAGGGTTGGGGCTTCGAGCGAGGAGGAATGCAGATGGCCCAGGAGCACTTCGACCGGCTGACCGCGATCGACGCATCGTTTCTCGCGCAGGAGGGCCCCACCTCGCACATGCACATCGGTGCGCTGACGCGTGCTCGAGGGCCCGCCGCCGCCGTTCGGCGAGTTCCTGGACATCATCCGCGGGCGCCTGCACCTCGTCCCGCGCTACCGCCAGCGGCTCAGCTTCCCGCCCGTCGAGAGCGGCCGGCCGGTGTGGGTCGACGACCCGAGCTTCAACCTCGAGTACCACGTGCGCCAGACCGCGCTGCCGCGGCCCGGAACCGAGGCGCAGCTCTACAAGCTCGTCTCACGGATCTTCTCCCAGCAGCTCGACCGCTCGAAGCCGCTCTGGGAGATGTGGGTGATCGAGGGCCTCGAGGGCGGCCGCTGGGCGCTGATCTCCAAGACGCACCACTCGGTCATCGACGGGATCTCCGGCGTCGACCTCGCGACGGTCATGTTCGACCTCACGCAGGAGCCGCGCGAGGTCGAGCATCCGGACGAGGCGTGGAAGCCGTCCGCCGAGCCGACGTCCGCCGCGCTGGTCGCGTCCGGCGCCGTCGGCGTCGCGCGCACCGCCGCCGAGGGAGCGCGCCGCCTCGTGCCGCCTGGCGACGCACCCGCAGGAGGTCATCGCCGAGGTCCGCGACGGCATCGAGGGCCTCGGCGAGATCGTCTGGGCGGGCCTGAACCCCGCCCCGGACACGCCGCTGAACGTCGAGATCGGCCCGCACCGCCGCTACCGCGTCGTCAAGACCGACCTCGCCGACTTCAAGCTGATCAAGGACGAGCTCGGCGGCACGGTCAACGACGTCGTGCTCGCGGTCGTCAGCGGCGCGCTGCGCGAATGGCTGCGCTCACGCGGCGTGCGAACCGAGGGCCTCGAGCTGCGCGCGCTCGTGCCGGTGTCCGTCCGCGCCGCCGGCGAGGGCGCGCTCGCTCGGCAACCAGATCGTCGCGATGCGCGGCCCGCTCCCCGTCTACGTCGACGACCCGGTCGCGCGCCTGCGCGTCGTGCGCCAGGGGATGGGCGAGCTGAAGGAGAGCAAGATGGCGGTCGGCGCCGCCGTGCTCGCGGGCGCGCAGGGCTTCGCCCCGCCGACCGTGCTCGCGCAGGCCTCGCGGCTCAACTTCTCCACGCGGCTGTTCAACCTGATCGTGACCAACGTTCCCGGGCCCGCAGTTCCCGCTGTACGTCGCGGGCCGCCGGATGGTCGACCTCTACCCGATCGCGTTCCTGCCCGAAGGACCACGCGCTCGCGATCGCGATCATGAGCTACGACGGCCAGCTCAACTTCGGCCTGCTCGGCGACTACGACGCGCTGCCCGACATCGACGCGCTGGCGGGCTACCTGCGCGGCGCGATCGACGAGCTGCTCGACATCGCGCGCGAGCGGGTCGGGGCCGGCAACGGCTCCGGGAACGGCCGGGCGCGGACGCCGGTCGGCTCCGGCGCCTAGGCCGTCGCTCAGTAGCCGAGCGCGAACTTCGCGTCCTCGCTCATCTTGTCCGGCGACCACGGCGGCGTGAACACCACCGCGGACTCGACCGACTCGACGCCGTCGAGCTCGGAGACGAACTCCTCGATCTGCTCCTCGACCATCGGGCCGATCGGGCAGCCGGGCGTCGTGAGTGTGTAGGTGACGCTGACGTCGCCGCCGCTGACCTCGATCGCGTAGATCAGCCCGAGCTCGACGAAGTCGAGTCCGAGCTCCGGATCGATGACGTTGGTGAGCGCGTCCTGCACCTCTTCAACCGTGGGCATGGTTCGAGTCTATGCAGAGCGCCACATCCAGGCACGCGGTCGGCACATCTGCGCTAACGTGCGACGCATCGTCTCATTGACGGACAACCCACCGGTCCTGCGGTGTTGTGGGGATGAGGACCGCTCGACGCAGAGTCTGCGCCGGCCGGCCCTCTCGCGCGCGCTCGCGGTCGAGGACGACCTCGTCGTGGACCTCAGCGAGCTGTCGTTCGCCGACGCCTCGCTGATGGTCGACCTGGCGATGGTCGCGCGCCGTCTGCGCAAGGCGGGCCGCGGGATGCGGATGTGCGGCGCGTCGCCGACGATCCACACGCTGATCGAGATGGTCGGGCTGCACCGGCTCCAGGGCGTGCACGTCGACGCCGTCGCTCCGGCGCCCGCCGGGTAACGCCCGCGCGCCGGGGGCGTACCCTGAGGAGACCATGCCGTTCCTCGTGCTCCTCTTCAT
Organism: uncultured Actinomycetes bacterium; assembly: GCA_963721255.1. Taxonomy (GTDB): domain Bacteria; phylum Actinomycetota; class Thermoleophilia; order Solirubrobacterales; family Solirubrobacteraceae; genus F1-60-MAGs163. The sequence continues at coordinate 89,803 of CAVRIM010000003.1, read as the reverse complement.
CCTCGTCCCGATCGTCGAGCTGTGGGCGATCATCCAGGTCGGCCAGCTGATCGGGACCGTGGCCCACGATCGCGCTGCTGCTGCTCGACTCGATCCTCGGCGCGTACCTGCTGCGCCATCAGGGCCGCCTGTCGTGGCGGCGCTTCCGCGAGACGCTCGTCGGCCGGCCGCGATCCCCGCCAACGAGACGGCGGACGGCGCGCTCGTCATCTTCGGCGGCGCCCTGCTGATGACGCCGGGCTTCGTGACGGACATCTTCGGCCTGCTGATGCTGATCCCCGGCTCGCGCGCGCTGATCCGCCGCTTCGCCCTGCGGCGCGCCGTCACGATCGGCGCCGCGTCCGCCGGCGGCCCGGCGGTGTGGACGATCCGCGGCATGGACTGGGGCCGTCGCGGCCACCGCGCCTACCGTGCCCGCCCGCGGCGCTTCCGGCGACGCGCCGCCCGCGCGGCAGGACTACGACGTCGAGGGCACCGCCGTCGACGCCGACCGCCCCGGGCTTCGGGCCGCCCGCAGACCGGCACGTGAGCGTCACCGCCGACCTCGACGCCCCTCGCGCCGCGCGCGAGGACGGCTTCTCGGACGCCGTCACGATCGCGTTCGGCGATCCGGTCGCCGACGTCTACGGGACCGTCCGGCTCGGGCTCGCCGGCGGGAACGCGGCAAGCGGCCTCGTCGTGCTCTTCCGCGGCGGCGAGATCGCGGCGGTCGTCGCCGAGGGCGGCATCCCGGTCGAGGACGGGTCCGCCTGGGAGCACGTGCAGGCCGCCGGCATCGACACCGAGACGCTCGAGCCGCTGCGCTCGCTGGCGCCTGGCCTTCGCCGGCGAGGACGCGAGCCTCGACCTGGAGCTCGAGGCGAGCGGCCCGCCGTGCGCGCTCGACGAGAAGGATCCCGTCGCCCGCGCCGGCGGCATGCTCGGCTTCGAGCAGCCGGTGCGCGTGCGCGGCACCGTGCACATCGGCGACGAGCGCATCGCGATCGACGGGGTCGGCCAGCGCGGCCGCTCCTGGGGCAGCCCGGACTGGTCGAGGATCGGCCGGACGCGCACCGTCAGCGCCTGGTTCGACGACGAGGCGCTGTCGGTCGCGGCGATCGGCGCCGGCGGACGGCGAGGAGCACGGCCGCGAGGCGATCAGCGCGACGATCTTCGAGCCGGGCGACGCGGGCTGCGTGCGCGTCGGCGATCCGCGCCTGTCGACGACCTTCGACGGCGACGGGCCGTCAGCGCCGCGCGGCGCTCGAGCTGTGGATCACCGACGACGGCCCGCCGCGCCGCGCGACCGGCGACGTCGTCTGCGGCACGACGCTCGACCTCGGACGGCTGCGGCTGGACACGGCGTTCCTGACCTGGCGGATGGACGACCGGACGGGCGTCGGGCGCTACGACATCCTGCGGCGCAACGACGAGCCGAGCTCAGTTCTCGGAGCCGAGCCGGTCCCAGAGGTACAGCTCGAGGCACTCCTCCGCGAGCTCGGCGCAGATCTCGCGGCTGAGGTGCGGCAGCACCGTCTCCAGCGCCTGCTCCTCCGACACGCCCGCGTCGAACGCCTCCTCGCCGCGGAAGCCCGCGGCGATCTTCAGCGCCTCGCGGCGGTTGTCCCCGAGCGACGGGAAGACGCCGAGGATGAAGTCGCGGTTGGCGATCGGCTGACCGACCTCCAGCGAGGCGTGCCAGGCGGCGAGCATCGACAGGTCGTGCTCGTCGAGGTCGGCGACGGCCTTGACGTAGTGCGTCTCGAGCTCCTGCTCGGGGATCGCGTCGACCCACGCACGCACGAGCTCGCCGAGCAGCTGACGGCGTGCCTCGCGGCCGACGGACTCGGCGATGACGCGGATCGCGTCCTGGGGTTCGATGAAACAGAGGTGCATGTGCGGCGGCTCCGGCGACGGAGGTGGGACAGCTCGTGCCCGGAAACGTATGCAGCGGGTCGGACGCCACGGCGCGGCGCCCGCCGCTGCTACTCGAGGCCGAGCTCGGCAGCGGCTCCGGCGCTCGGCTGCGGAGGTCGCGGGCGCTGGCGGTCGGCCTCGCCGGTGACGGCGTCGTCGCGGGCGCCGCGACGCGCGTCACCGGGCTCGTGACCGCGGCGCTTGGGTGACGCGCGCGGCGCGGGTCGCCGGCGCGGCCGCAGCGGTGGCGGCGCGGCGCGACAGCCGGCGCCGCACCTGGGCGACCCGGCGCGAGACCTGCTCGTCGATCGTGAGCTCGCGCTGGCTGCCGCGCGCGTCGACCGGCTCGGCGGCGCGCCCGAGCGGCGCGATCACGGAGGCCGGGCGCGGCGGCGCGGCGTCCGACGACGCGTTCAGCGCCACGGCTCCGCCGCCGGCGACCGCCGCCGACGCGGCCGCGATCGCCGTGGCCTTGCCCGCCGAGGCGGACGCGGCGTCGACGACGAGCTGCGCCCGCACGAACGACGAGGCAGCGCGCTCGCCGAGCCAGGTCGTCGCCGTCTCGTAGACCTTCACGAACACATGGCCCGCCGGCTCGACGTGCGCCGACGCCGCGACGACGGTCCCGACGGGCAGCACGATCCGCAGCGGACCGGCGGCGCGGTGCAGCTCGCGCACGACACCCCGGCACGACGGGCAGGCACGCAGATGCGGCCGCAGCTCCACGAGCTGCTCCGTCGTCGCCTCCCCGTCCACGAGCGCGGAGAGCAGCGGCGCCCAGCGCTCGCACTCCTCCCCCGACTCGATCCCGGCGTAGCGCTCGAGGAAGCTGCGACGGCCCTCGTAGAGACAGCGGTTCACCTTCGTGCGCGTCCACCCGGTGAGCTGGGTGATCTCCTCGTAGGAGTTGCCCTGGGCCTGCAGCCACAGCGCGCGGACCTCCTGCGGCTTCAGGCGCTTCAGCGCCTCGGCCGAGCGCGCCACCGTCTCGAACGCCACCACCTGCTCGTCGGGCGAGGGCGTCGTGCTCGCCTCGATCCGGTCGAAGTCGAGGTCCGCCGGTGCGAGCTCGCGCTGACGGACGCGGCGCACCGCCATCGCCTCGTGCTTGATGACCGTCCGCAGCCACGACGGCGCGCCCTCGGGATCGAGCCGATGCGCGTGGCGCAGGAAGATCTCGAGCCCGCGCTGGTAGGCGTCCTGCGCGTCCTCGGTGCCGAGGCTGTGACGCCGCGCGAGGCGCAGGAGCCCATCGGCGTGGAGGCGGATGACCTCCACCACGAGCGCATCGCGCGCCGCGTCCGTGAGTCGTCCACGCCCGGGCGTGTCCGTACCGCCGATGTCCCCCACTGCATCCATGCCGTTCCATTCGTCGCACTGCCGAGTCCGTTCGGCGTGTAGAAACAGCGTCGCAGCCTCCACCCCCCGGAATCGAGGTGATTCCCGCAAGTAGCGCGGAATCGGGCGCGTCAGCGCCTTATGACTACCTGAAAGTTGAGGTCGCCGGTGCTGCGTCATCGTCGCGACTGGTACGCTCCAGCCGCAGGACTCGCGACGGAGTGGAGCGATCCGGAGCGATCGAGCGCGGCCAGCCCTGAACACGAGCGCCGCGACGACGTGCGCGACGGAGATCTACGAGCCGAGGACGAGCAGCCGAAGTCCGTTCCAACCGCCACTGCAGATCCAGCAGTAGCGCTCGGCGAATGGCGGACGCCAGTCGGACCGCGAACAGCTCTCGTAGAAGCCGGCGAACCGGTCCGACGAGCGATCACGCTGAAGCTCGCAGCCGGCGTCCGATGCGGCCGCTCACTGGCACGACCTGGGCTGGACGAGCCGCGGCGCAGGCGCGCTCGGCTCAGATCGCCGCGCGGAACGTCGACTCCGCGGGTCAGGTCTCGTCCGGCGGTGCGACCGCGACTGGCGCTGCGCAGCCCGCTCCGATGAACCACGATGTTGTCCGGCGCTGGGCGTGCACGGCCGCCGGCGCGCAGCCGCAGGCTCGCACGGAGCCCGGGTCCGACACCTCGCCCCGTCGTCGCGCTCCGTCGGACCCGCGCCGTCGGCCGACGCGCGGCGATGGCGCCGCCGCCGCCGGTCCGATCCGGCCGCCGGCAGGCCTGCCGCCGCCGCCGACGTCCGCACGTCCGCGACCCTGCGAGGCTGTCGAGTCACCTCGCGGCGTCGTCGCGGAACGCGTCCAGGCATCGGCCCGCCGGCTCGGGGATCTCCAGCGCCTCCCGGGCGAGCACGAGCGCATCCGGATCCGGCTCCGCGGCGCAGCCGCAGCTGATCCGCTCGGCGTCCGGGTGATCGGTGCGCCGGGCCCAGTTCACGAGCGCCAGGTCGAGCGCCGCGTGCGGCAGGGCGCACGCGTTGGCCAGGTCGTTCGCCGCGCCGCGCGACCAGCAGCAGGTCGCCGATGCCGAAGACGCGCTTGGCCGCGACCACGGTCGGCTCGCGCGGATCCCCGAGCAGGTGCAGCGCGGCCGCGCGGACGTCGGCCAGACCGAGCGCGCCGGCGGTCAGCAGGTACTCGTAGCGCTGCGGGCCGCCCGAGGCCGGGCAGCGCAAGGCGCTCGAACGCGCGGTCGAAGCGCCGCTCGGGCGTCCACGACGGCTCGCCGGCGAGCGCCGCCGCCTGACCCCCGCCGCGCCCCGCCCAGCCGCGGTACGCGGCGAGCGCGCCCTCGGCGCGCGGCCGCGTCGTCGAAGCCGCGCGGGCCGAAGGCGACGTCCGTGAGCGTCGGCACCTCGCCGGAGTCCCACGGGACGCGGACGCGCTCGATCTCGCCGAACGCCCCGTCCGGCTCCGCCAGCGGTCCCACGCACGCGATCACGAACGTCAGCCAGAGCGCCTCCTCGACCGCGCCCTCGCGCCCGAGCCGCGCCGCCTCGCCGTAGAGCCCGGCGGCGCGTCACCGTGCAGCTCGCAGCAGGCGCGCCGCGGCGAACGCCAGCTCCTCGGCCAGCAGCTCGGCGTCGGCGGTCGCGCGCAGGCCCGGGACGAGCGGGCTCTCGTACCCGTCGTCGGCCGCGCGCGCGAGCCGGCGCACGCGCATCCCGCTGCTCGTGCGGCGCCGCCGCGAGCCGCCGGAGCGCCGCACCGAGCCCGGCACCGGCGACGACCCGGAGGAGCGCCGCGGCACCGCCCGGCGCCTTCCCCGCCTGCTTGGCCTTGCGCGAGCAGATCGGGCAGGTGGACTCCAGGCGCCGGTGGCGGCAGAACGATGTCACTGCGAAAAGTCTAGGCGCCGAGGCCGGGCGCGAACACGCTGGTGAGCAGCTCGACCGGCCCCTCGACGTCGAGCGGCTCGCGGTTCAGCAGGCGAATCGCGACCTCGACGGCGGAGCCGACCATCGCGGCGGCCATCAGCTCGCTGTCGTGCGGCACGAGGATGCCGTCGGCGACGCCCTGCTCGAGGTCCAGCCGCAGTTCCTCGACCCCCGCGCCGACGGCGGGCTCGTCGAACATCGCGCGGATCGTGCCGGCGTTGCGGCTCATCAGCTCGAGCATCTCGCGGTCGCCGGCGAGATAGTCGAAGTAGGCGCGAAAGCCGTTGCGCACGAAGTCCTCGACGCTCGTCGCGTCGCGCCGCGCGGCGCGGACGCGCACGCGGATCTCCCCCGTCGTCTCGTCGAGGATCTCCCGGAGCACCGACTCCTTGTCGGGGAAGTAGTTGTAGAACGTGCCGGTCGCGAGGTCGGTGCGCCGGATGATGTCGCGCACGCTCGCGGCGCCGAAGCCGATGTCGGCGAACACGACGCGCGCCGCCGCCAGGATCGCGGCGCGGTTGGCGGCCTTCGTCGCCTCGCGCTTGCCGGCGACCGGGACCGTCGATGACGGGTGCCTCGCTCACGCCGCCGCCGGCTCGGCCTCGGCGCCTGCGTGCGGGGGCACCGGCAGCGCGAAGCCGCGCGCCTGGGCACGCTGCTCGCCGGCCTTGATCTCACGCGCGAGGTCGGCGAGGTAGTCGTCGAAGTCGACCTGGATCGTGTGGCGCTTGGAGGCCACGTAGCGCTTCTGCATCGCGGCGAAGTCCTCGGCGATGAACCGCCGCAGCTCGGTCTGCGGCGGCAGCGCGTACTCGCCCTTGAGGTACTCGGCGACCCAGCGGCCCTGCGCCTCGGACAGCGGCATCACGGCGCCGAGCGGCTGGAGCAGGCCGATGAAGAAGAGGTTCGGCAGCTCGGGGTGGAAGACGCGGCGGTACAGCTCGATGCGGTTGTCGCTGCGCCGCGAGGAAGTCCTCGTCGAAGAACGGGAAGCTGATCTTGTAGCCCGTGCAGTAGACGACGACGTCGGCGTGCACGCGCGTCCCGTCCTCGAACTCGACCATGTCGCCGTCGAGGCGGCGGATGTTCGGCTTCACCTTCACCGCGCCGTGGGTGATCCGGTCGAGGATGCGCCCGGAGACCGTCGGGTGCGCCTCGCCGAACTGGTGGTCGGGCTTGGGCAGGCCGAACTTCTCCGGGTCGCCCGCGTACAGCTTCACGAGGTTGTGGGTGAACTTCTGGCGCACCTTGAACGGGATGCGCGGGTCGTTCTTCAGCTGGTCCGTCGGCCGCCCGAAGATGTACTTGGGGATGATCCAGGCGCCGCGGCGCGCCGCGAGGTACGTGTTCGGCGGCGACGTAGGAGGACTCGACCGCGATGTCCATCGCGCTGTTGCCCATGCCGAGCACGACGACGTCCTTGTCGTGCAGGCCGTCGGGGTTCATGTACTCGTGGGCGTGCATCTGCTCGCCCGTGAAGCTGTCGGATCCCGGGAACGACGGCTCGGGCCAGCGCGCGTCCCAGTGGTGGCCGTTGGCCACGAGCAGCGCGTCGTAGCGCTCGGTCGTGCCGTCGGACGCGCTGATCGTCCAGGTCCCGTCGGCCTCGCGGCCGACGTGCTCGACGCGCGTCTCGAAGCGGATCCGGTCGCGCACGCCGAAGTGCTCGACGTAGTCGTCGAAGTACGTGGCGATCTGGTCGTGGCGCGGGTAGTCCGGGTAGGACTCCGGCATCGGGTAGTCCGAGTACTCCATCCGCAGCCGCGACGTGTTGATGTGCAGGTCGCGGTAGCACGCGGACATGCCGTTGCTGTTCTCGTAGACCCAGTTGCCGCCCACGCGGTCCGACGCCTCGTAACACGTGACGTCGAAGCCCTGCTCTGCGAGCGTCTTGAGGGCGGTGATGCCGGATGATCCGGCGCCGATCACGGCGACGCGGGGCAGCGACTGACTCATCGGACGGGCTTCTTTCTCTCGGGCTGGACAGCGGGACGCGCAGGACGTTCCGGCGATCCTAGCGAGAAAGTGACGCAGGCGTCAACTTCGCGTCGCCGCCCGCCAGATGGCGGTCGACCATCCGCGCGCACTGGCGGCCCTCGTTGATCGCCCAGACGATCAGCGACTGTCCGCGGCGGGCGTCGCCGGCGGCGAACACGCCCGGGACCGACGTCTCGTACGTCGCGCCGCGCACGTTGCCGCGCGGGTCGAGCTCGCAGCCGAGCTGCTCGACGATCCCCTCCTGCTGCGGGGTGCAGGAAGCCCATCGCCAGCAGCACGAGATCGGCCTTCAGCTCGCGCTCGGTGCCGGCGACCGGGCGCGAACGGCGGCGCCGGCTCGGCCTGCGCGATGTGCTGGGCGGCGACGTGACCGTCCTCGCCGCTGAAGTGCGTCGTGACGACCGAGAAGTCCTGCTCGCCCTTGCCCACGCCCTGGGCCTCCTCCATCGCGTAGGAGAGGCGGAACTTCGTCGGCCACAGCGGCCACGGCGTGCGGTCGTCGGGGCGGCGCTCGCGGCGGCTCGGGCAGCAGCTCGAGCTGCGTGACCGAGAGCGCGCCCTCGCGGATCGAGTTGCCCGACGCAGTCGGCGCCGGTGTCGCCGCCGCCGACGACGACGACGTGCTTGCCGGCCGCCGTGATCACGTCGTGCTCGGGCGCGGTGACGGTCGGCTCGGGGCCGAGCTGCGTCGCGACCCAGCGGTTGCGCACGTAGAGGTAGTCCATCGCCGGGTGGATGCCCTGGAGCTCGCGGCCGGGGACCGGCAGGTCGCGCGGCACGCGCGAGCCGATCGTCAGCACGACGGCGTCGAACTCGGCGCGCAGCTCGTCGCCGGTCACGTCGACGCCGACGTCGACGCCGCAGCGCAGCTCGACGCCCTCGTCCACGAGCTGCTGCACGCGCCGCTCGACGATCCGCTTCTCGATCTTGAAGTCCGGCACGCCGAAGCGCACGAGCCCGCCGGCGGCCTCGTCGCGCTCGAACAGGACGACGCGATGGCCGGAGCGGCGCAGCTGCTGCGCCGCGGCCATGCCCGGCCGGGCCCGAGCCGACGACCGCGACGCTGCGGCCGGTCTCCGAGGCCGGCGGCTGCGCCGTCACGAAGCCCTCGGCCCAGGCGCGGTCGATGATCGAGTTCTCGATCTGCTTGATCGAGACGGCGTCGCCCTCGCTGATCTCGAGCACGCACGAGGCCTCGCACGGCGCCGGGCACAGGCGGCCGGTGAACTCGGGGAAGTTGTTCGTCGCGTGCAGCTGGACGATCGCCCGCTCCCAGTCGCCGCGATAGACGAGGTCGTTCCAGTCCGGGATCAGGTTGCCCGAGCGGGCAGCCGTTGTGGCAGAACGGCACGCCGCACTCCATGCAGCGCGCGCCCTGGGCGCTCAGCTCCTCGTCGCTGCGCTGCACGAGGAACTCGCGGAACGGCTCGACCTCGACCCGCTCGACGGCATCCTTGTACGGGATGCCCGAGCGGTGGATCTTCAGGAAGGCCCCGATCTCGCCCATCAGTCCTCGGTCTCCTCGGTCATGAAGCCCTCGCCGCCCGTCGAGACGGCGGTCAGCTCCGGGCCGTGACCCGGGTCCGCGGTGTCCTCGGTGCTCGCCGCGCGGCCTGCTCGGCGAGCACGCGCTTGTAGTCGGTCGGGAACACCTTCACGAAGCGCGGGAGCAGCGCGTCCCAGTCGTCGAGCACGCGGCGCGCGACGTCCGACCCCGTCCGGGTCAGGTGCTCGCCGATCAGGTCGCGCACGATCGTCGACGTCGGCCTCGGTGAGCGGCTCGAGCTGGTCGATCATCGTCGGGTTGACGCGGTCGCGCAGCGTGCCGTCCTCGTCGAGGACGAACGCGAGGCCGCCGCTCATGCCGGCCGCGAAGTTGCGGCCCGTGCGGCCGAGCACGACGACGTGCCCGCCGGTCATGTACTCGCAGCCGTGGTCGCCGACGCCCTCGACGACGGCGCTCGCGCCCGAGTTGCGCACCGCGAAGCGCTCGCCCGCCATCCCGCGGAAGAACGCGCGCCCGCTCGTGGCGCCGTAGAGCACCGTGTTGCCGACGATCACGTTCTCCTCGGCGCGGTAGGTCACGCCGTCGGGCGGCATGACGGCGACGACGCCGCCGGAGAGGCCCTTGCCGGTGTAGTCGTTCGCGTCGCCGTGCAGCGTGAACGTGACGCCCGGGGCGAGCCAGCCGCCGAACGCTCTGGCCGGCGGAGCCGGTCGAGCTCGACCCGGATCGTGCTCTCGGGCAGACCCTCCGCCCCGCGCACCTCGGCGATGCGGCTCGACAGCAGGCCGCCGACGCAGCGGTTGACGTTGCGCACCTTCGTCGTGATCGAGACGGCCTCGCCGTGCTCGATCGCGCCCTCGGCCTGGCGGATCAGCTCCCAGTCGAGCGCGTCGTCGAGGACGGCCGGCGGCGGCTCGACGCGCCGCAGCGGCGTGCCCGCCGGCAGCTCGGGCCGGTGCAGCACGTGCGTGAGGTCGACGCCGCGCGGCCTTCCAGTGCTCGATCGCGTCGTCGGCCTCGAGCAGCTCCGTGCGCCCGATCAGCTCGTCCATCGTGCGCACGCCGAGCTGGGCCATGATCCCGCGCAGCTCCTCGGCGACGAAGAAGAAGAAGTTGACGACGTGCTCGGGCTTGCCCTCGAAGCGCTTGCGCAGCTCCGGGTCCTGCGTCGCGATGCCGACCGGGCACGTGTTCAGGTGGCAGGCGCGCATCATGATGCAGCCCGTGGCGATCAGCGGGGCGGTCGAGAAGCCGTACTCGTCGGCGCCGAGGATCGCGGCGATCGCGACGTCGCGGCCGGTCTTCAGCTGCCCGTCGGTCTGCACGATGATGCGGCGGCGCAGGTCGTTCTTCAGCAGCGTCTGCTGCGTCTCGGCGAGGCCGATCTCCCAGGGGATGCCCGGCCGAGTGGATCGACGACAGCGGTGACGCGCCGGTGCCGCCGTCGTGCCCGGCGATCAGCACGTGGTCGGCGTTCGCCTTCGCGACGCCGGCGGCGACGGTGCCGACGCCGACCTCGCTGACGAGCTTCACCGACACCTGCGCACGCGGGTTCGAGCAGCGCAGGTCGTAGATCAGCTGCTTGAGGTCCTCGATCGAGTAGATGTCGTGATGCGGCGGCGGCGAGATCAGGCCCGACGCCGGGGGTCGTGTGCCGCACCCAGCCGATGTACTTGTCGACCTTGTGGCCGGGCAGCTGGCCGCCCTCGCCGGGCTTGGCGCCCTGGGCCATCTTGATCTGCAGCTGGTCCGCGTTGACGAGGTAGTGGATCGTCACGCCGAAGCGGCCCGAGGCGACCTGCTTGATCGACGAGCGGCGCAGGTCGCCGTTGGCGTCCGGCGTGAACCGGCGCGGGTCCTCCCCGCCCTCACCCGTGTTCGAGCGCCCGCCGAGGCGGTTCATCGCGATCGCGAGCGTCTCGTGGGACTCCGTCGAGATCGAGCCGAGCGACATCGCGCCGGTGGCGAAGCGCCGCACGATCTCGCTCGGCGGGCTCGACCTCGTCGATCGGGACCGGCTCGGTGTCGCGTGCGGAAGCGCAGCAGGCCGCGCAGCGTCGCGCGGCGCGTCGCGTCGTCGTTGACGAGGCGCGCGTACTCCTCGTACTTCGACCAGGCGTCGCCCCAGGTCGCCGCGGGGCCGGCGCCGTTGACGGGCGCGTCGCTCGGGCCGCCGGGAACGCGCACCGCGTGCTGGACGAGCGCGATCGTCTCCGGGTTCCACATGTGGTGCTCGCCCTCGCGGCGCCAGGCGTAGATGCCGCCGACCGGCAGCAGCGGGTCGGCCTTGAGGACCGGTGCGCCCCAGGCGCGGGCGTGGCGCCCCAGCGCCTCCGCGGCGAGCACGTCGGCACCGATGCCGCCGATCCGTGAGGCGGTGCCGGTGAAGTGCCGGTCGACGAGCACGCGCTCCAGGCCGACCGCCTCGAAGATCTGCGCGCCGCAGTAGGACTGGATCGGTCGAGATCCCCATCTTGGAGATCGTCTTCAGCAGGCCCTTGCCGAGCGCCTTGACGATGTTCTGCTTCGCGACGGCGGCGTCGTCGATCCCGGGGATTCGCCCCTCGGCGACGAGCTCGTCGACGGTGTCGAACAGCAGGTAGGGGTTGACCGCGCTGGCGCCGTAGCCGATCAGCGTGGCGAAGTGGTGCACCTCGCGCGGCTCGCCGGACTCCAGGACGAGGCCCGCGCTCAGCCGGTTGCCGAGCCGGACGAGGTGGTGGTGGACGGCCGACGACGGCGAGCAGCGACGGGATCGGCGCGCGGCCCGGCCCGGTGCGGCGGTCGGAGAGGATCAGCACGTTGACGCCGGCGGTGACGGCGTCGTGGGCCTCGTCGCAGACGTCGGCGAGGCGGCCCGTCATGCCCGCGGGACCGTCCTCGACCGGCCAGGTGATGTCGATCGTGTGCGCGCGGAAGATGTCGCTGGAGACGTGCCGGAGCGTCTCGAGCTCGTCGTTGCGCAGGATCGGCTGGTCCATGACGAGCTGGTGCGCGTGCTGCGGCGTCTCGTCGAGCAGGTTGCACTCGGAGCCGACGCCGGTGGCGAGCGACATCACGATCGACTCGCGGATCGGGTCGATCGGCGGGTTCGTGACCTGCGCGAACAGCTGCTTGAAGTAGTTGAACAGCGGCGGCTGGCGGTCGGAGAGCACCGCGAGCGCGCCGTCGTTGCCCATCGAGCCGATCGGCTCCTCGCCGGCCTTCGCCATCGGCGCGATCAGCACGCGCAGATCCTCCTGCGAGTAGCCGAAGGCCAGGCGCCGCAGGTGTCCGGGCAGCAGGCCCGTGGTGGTGATGTGCGCCGGCTCGAGGTCGGAGAAGTGGACGCTGCTGTCGCGCACCCAGTCGGCGTAGGGCTGCTGGCTCGAGACCTCGCGCTTGACCTCCTCGTCCTCGACGATCCGGCCCTGGTCGAGGTCGACGAGGAAGATCTTGCCCGGCTGCAGACGGCCGAGCCGCTCGACGTTCTCCGGGCGGATCCCGAGCATGCCGGCCTCGGACCCGAGGATCACGTAGCCGTCCTTCGTCTCGACCCAGCGGCCGGGACGCAGGCCGTTGCGATCGAGCGTCGCGCCGACGACGCGCCCGTTCGTGAAGCAGACGGCCGCGGGGCCGTCCCACGGCTCCATCAGGCAGGCGTGGAACGCGTAGAAGCCCTTGAGCTCGTCGGAGAGGTCGTCGCGGTCCCGATAGGCCTCGGGGATCATCATCATCGCCGCGTGCGGCAGCGAGCGGCCGGCGAGCATCAGCAGCTCGAGCACGTTGTCGAACGACGCGGAGTCCGAGCCGCCGGGGCGCACGATCGGGAGGATCTTCTGCAGGTCGCGGCCGAACAGCTCGCTCGCGAGCTGGCTCTCCCGGGCGCGCATCCAGTTGACGTTGCCCATCAGCGTGTTGATCTCGCCGTTGTGGGCGATCACGCGGAACGGATGGGCGAGCTCCCAGCTGGGGAACGTGTTCGTGCTGAAGCGCGAGTGCACGAGCGCGAGCGAGCTCGTGAAGCGCTCGTCCTGGAGGTCCGGGTAGAAGCCCGCGACCTGGCGCGAGATCAGCATCCCCTTGTAGATGCAGGTCCGCGACGAGAAGCTCGGGGAGTAGAAGTCCGGCCCGGCGGCGAGCTCGACGATGCGGCGGATCACGTAGAGCTTGCGCTCGAACGCGTCCTGGTCCTCGGCCCACGAGCCGTTCGCACCGGCGCCGACGAAGAGCTGGCGGATGTGCGGCCGCGAGCGGTTCGCCGTCGCGCCGACGTGCGCCTCGTCGATCGGCACGTCGCGCCAGCCCAGGACGCGCTGTCCCTCGACGCGGACGTTGAGCTCGAGCAGCTCCTCGAGCTTGCGGCGCAGCGACTCGTCGCGCGGCAGGAAACACACGCCGACGCCGTACTGGCCGGCCGGGGGCAGCTCGAACGGGCAGACCGCGCGGAAGAACGCGTCGGGGATCTGGGTGACGATCCCGGCGCCGTCGCCGGTGAGCGCGTCGGCGCCCTCCGCCCCACGGTGCTCGAGGTTGTCGAGCGCCTCCAGCGCGCGCACGATCACGTCGTGGGCGGGCTGGTCATCGAGCTTGGCGACCATCGCGACGCCACAGGCGTCGTGTTCGTAGCGAGGGTCGTACAGGCCGTCAGCCTGAGGCGGCTTGATCATCGTCATCACGAAGTTCCTGCGTTTGGGGGTGCCGTGGCGGCCGGTGCCCCGGGAGGCGGAACCGGGAATCTTACCGGCGCGCGGGCGCTGGGGCAGGTCAGCCGGAGCGCTTCTTGGCGCCGGCCGGCTTCTTCGCGGCGGCGGGCTTCTTCGCGGCGGGCTTCTTCGCGGCGGTCTTCTTGGCTGCGCGCTTGCGCGCAGCGGGCGCGGACGTGGGCGCCGGAGCCCCTGAACGGGCCGCGTCGAGGCTCGCCTTCAGCGCGCTCATCAGGTCCGGCATCGGGCTCGCGGCCTCCTCCGGAGCGGCCACGATCTCGATCTGCTCGCCCTGCGCCTTGCGCTCGACGAGGTCGAGCACGCGGGCGCGGTACTCGTCCGTGTACTTCCCGGGCTCGAAGTCGCTCGCGAGCGAGCCGATCAGCTGCTCGGCGATGTCGAGCTCGCGCTTGGAGGTCTCGGCGTCGCCGATCCCCGTCAGCTCCTCGACGCCGGACGGGTCGACGACCTCGTCGGCGAACAGCAGCGTCGTCAGCTGGAGCGCGCTCTCGGTGGGCCGCAGCGCGACGAGGTACTCCTTCGTCCGCAGCACGACACGGGCGACGCCGACGCGGTCGCTGGCGCGCATCGCCTCCAGCAGCAGCCGGTACGGCTTGGTCCCGCCCGCGGCGGGAGCGACGTAGTACGTCGTGTCGTAGAAGATCGGGTCGATCTCGGATTCGTCGACGAAGTCCTCGATCTCGATCGTGCGGCTGCGCACCGGATCGAGCGACTCGAGCTCCTCCTGGGTGACCACGACGTAGCGGTCGGGAGTGACCTCGTAGCCCTTCACGAGCCGCTCGTAGGGCACCTCCTCGCCCGTCCGGCTGTTCACGCGGCGCTGCTGGATGCGCGCGTTGTCCTCGCCGTCGAGCTGGTTGAAGCGCACCGTCTTGCGTGAAACGGCGGGATAGAGCTTGACCGGAATCGTCACGAGGCCGAAGGTCAGCGTCCCGCTCCAGATCGCCCGGGCCATGGCGGGCAGTCTGCCCGATCGTGCGCGTTTTCGATGCACGGCGCGGTTGCGAGCCGCGCGGCGGCCGTCCGGACCGCCCTCCATCGTCCCGCGCCGATGCAGCGCATTCGTTCGTGGTGGCGCCGGCGCGCAGCGCCCACGGCGGCGTGGGGCGCCGCGACCCGCTTCCAGACCGACAACATGGGCGATCACGCGGCCGCGCTGAGCTACTACGGCGCGCTCGGGATCTTCCCGGCGCTGCTCGTCGGGCTCACGATCCTCGGCCTCGTCGGCGAGGACGGGCTGGTCTCGGAGCTCGTGAACTTCAGCCGTGACCACGGCGGCGACGCGGCGACCACGAAGGTCGTCGAGTCGGTGGCCCGCGGCGCGACGCGAGACCTCGTCGCAGGCGCTCGGCGTCGCGCTGCTCGTGTCGCTGTTCTTCGCGATCAACGCCGCGTCCGGCATCTGGGGCGCCGCCGGGCGGGCGATGAACGTCGCCCACGGCGTCGCCGGAGCGGCGCGGGTTCCTGCACCGGCGACTGATCGTGCTGGGGCTGACGCTCGTGGCGATCGCGTTCTTCCTGCTGTCCGTGACGGCGGTCTTCCTCGGCGACGAGTGGGCGCGCAGCGTGTTCGGCAAGATCGGCCTCGGCACGCAGGCCGTGCAGGTGTGGGACATCGTGCGCTGGCCGGTCGCGCTGCTGTTCGCGCTCGCCGCGCTCGCCGTCGTCATGCGCTACGCCCCCGATCCCGAGGCGCGGCGCTCGCGGACGCTCACGACCGGCGCGATCGTGACGGTCGTGCTGTGGGTGCTCGCGACGCTCGGGTTCTCGTTCTACGTCGGGAACTTCGGGCGCTACGGCGCGCTCTACGGGACGTTCGCGACGCTCGTCGTCCTGCTGCTGTGGCTCTACCTGATGGCGCTCGCGTTCCTCTACGGCGCGGAGCTGGACGCCGAGCTCGCACGACGGGCGCGGCGCGCAGAGCGGCGGACGCCGAGAGCCACTAGCCGACGGGCCGCGGGCGGTCGGTGAGCTCCGCCGGCACCGGGCACAGCGCCGCCGCGGCCCGGGACAGGTCGCGCAGATGCCCGCGTGCGGCTCGTCGGTCGACCGGGAACTCGCCGGCGAGCAGCGGCCGCGGACGCCGCGCCGATCAGCGCCTCGAGCGCGGCAGCGTCGGCCGGCGCGTAGACGGCGCTCGCGGCGCCGCCGGTCTGGAGGTAGACGTGCGCGACCTCGACGCGCGTCGGCGCCGCGCGCGCAGCGCCGCGAGCGCGTAGACGGCGCGCTGGATCGCGTAGTCGCGCGCGACGAGCGCCTCGAGATCGGTGTCCGGGGCGATCTGGTCGGACTTGTGGTCGATCACGAGCACGCCGCCGTCCTGCTCCTCGGCGAGCAGGTCGATGACGCCGTTCAGCAGCGGCGCGTCGTCCGCGTCCGCCGTCGAGCGGAAGGGCGAAGCCGACCTCGCGCCGGACCGACCGCGCGGCGGCGGCGCGCTCGCGCCACGGTCCGGCCATGAACGCCTCGGCGAGCCGGAGCTGATCCGGGATCTCGGCGTCGTCGAGCCGCTCGCCGATCGCTGCCGCGGCGGCGCGCACGGCGTCCGCGTCCGGGCCGGCGGCGCCCGCGGCGAGGTCGACGCGTTCGAGCACGGCGTGGACGATCGACCCGCGCCGGCGCGCCGCGTCGCTGAACCCGTCGGCGGTGCCGAGCGCCCCCACCGGCGTCTCCGGCAGGCGCAGAACGCGCCGCAGGTACCACGAGTACCCGCAGCGCGCGTAGGCCGACAGCGACGAGTAGCTGAGCGTCGCCGGGCGGCGCCGGCCCGGGCGCCGCCGGGCTCGCGGACACGACGTCGAGCACCGCCTCGCCGGTCGCGCGGCCGGGACCTGCGCAGCCGTGCCTCGCCGGGCTCGGAAGCGCGAGAACGCCGCCGGGCTCGTTGACGACGACCGTCGCCTCCGCATCGTCCCGCGCGCACGCGGCCGGGGCGCGGCGGGAAGGCCTCGGTCCTCGGCGAACAGCCCGGGCCCCATCCACGCGAGCGCCGGGCGCTTGTACCCGGGCGTCGCCCCAGCCCTTCGACGCGCGGAACGTGCCGCTGAGGATCAGCAGGCGCTCGGCGCGGGTCACGGCGACGTGCATGATGCGCCGCTCCTCGCGCGCCTCCGCGTCCATCCGCTCGAGGTCGAGCTCTGCGTAGTCGAACGCGAGATCCGGCGTCGCTCGCCGTCGATGCGCGGCAGCCGCAGGCCGACGCGTCCCTCCCGCACGATCACCGGCGGCGTCCCGCCGCCGCCGTCGCGGCCGAGGTCGGCGACGATCACGGCGGGGAACTCGAGTCCCTTGGCGCCGTGGATCGTCATCAGCCGCACGGCCTCGTCGGCGCCGACCTCGAGCGGCGCGTCCGGCGTCGGCGCGCCGGCGTCGAGCTCGGCCGCCGCGTGATCGGCGAACGCGCGCAGGTCCGGGCCCGAACCGCGCCGCGAACGCGTCGGCCATGCCGATCAGCTTGCGGACGTTGGCCATCCGCCGCAGGCCTCCGGGGCCCTGCACCGCGTGCAGGTCGTACCCGGTCTCGGCGACGACGCGTTCCAGCACCTCGCGCCGGGCCCGGCCCCGGCGCCGGCGCGGCGCTCGCGGGTCGACGAGCGCGACGTACGCGGCGAGTCGCTCGCGCTCCGGCGCGCCGAGACGGCCGAGCAGCCCGTCGGTCGCGCCGCCGGCGACCGCGGTGACCATGTCCCACAGCGTGGCGTCCTCGCGGCGCCGGCGCTCCAGCGCGAGCCGCGCCAGGTCGTCGGTGCCGAGCCCGGCGAACGGGGAGGCCAGCGCGCCGACCAGCGCGACCTCGTCGAGCGGGTTCACGAGCACGCGCAGGTGGTTCAGCAGGTCCTGCACCTCGCGCCGCGACCACCAGCCGCGACCCTGCGTGGCGACGGCCGGGCACGAGCGCGAGCTCGAGCGCGCGCTCGTACGCCGCCATGTGGGTCCCGGCGCGCAGCAGGATCACGATGTCCCCGGCCTTCCAGCCGGCGTCCAGCAGGCCGCGCGCGCGCTGCGCGACGAGCCGCGCCTCGGCCTGCACCTGGACCGGGGTGCCGTCCGGCATGCCGTGCCCGAGCGCCGCCAGCGAGCGGATCCTCCGACGGCACGGCGCGCCAGGCGTCGGCGTCGGTCAGCAGCACCTCGACCGGCGGGTCGTCGGTCGCGTCGCGCCTCCCTCCCGGGCTCGAGCGGCGCGAAGTCCTCCTGCTGCGGGCCGAGCGCCGCGTTGATCAGCTCGAGGATCGCGGGATGCGAGCGGAAGTTCGTCGCGAGCGCCCGCGCGGTTCCCGCCGCCTCGTGCCTGCGCCATTCGCGCTCGAAGCCGCCGACGTCGGCGTGCCGGAAGGCGTAGATCGACTGCAGCCGGTCGCCGACGAGGAACATCTGCTCCTGCCCGAGCGCGGCGAGCAGATCGACCTGGAGCCGGTTCGTGTCCTGGAACTCGTCGACGAGCACGCGCTGCAGGCGCTCGGCGTAGCCGCGGGCGATCTCCGGCCGCGCGACCAGCAGGTCGCGCGTGGCGACGGCGAGGTCGGCGTAGTCGAGGCCGTGGCGCTCGCGCTTGGCGGCCGTGAACGCCACGCCGAAGGCGAGCAGCAGCTCGTCGAGCGCCGCGAGCGCCGGCAGGAACTCGGCCTCCTCGAGCGTCGGCACGTCCGGGACCGGGCAGCGACGGCGGCTCTGGCCGGCACTGCGCAGCTCGTCGTAGAGGTCGCCGATCAGGCTCGCGCAGCGGCGCGTAGCCGAAGCGGTCGAGGATCGCCGAGCACCGCCGGCGGGCGGCGGCGTCCCGGGCCGGCCGAGGATGCCCGCCAGCGCGTCCTCCCAGGCGCGCTCGCGCAGCGGCCGCAGCTCACCCGGATCGAGCACCGTGAGCTGCGGGTCGAGCCCCGCGACGACC
This sequence comes from uncultured Actinomycetes bacterium, assembly GCA_963721255.1. Classification (GTDB taxonomy): domain Bacteria; phylum Actinomycetota; class Thermoleophilia; order Solirubrobacterales; family Solirubrobacteraceae; genus F1-60-MAGs163. Next base: position 71,532 of record CAVRIM010000003.1, on the reverse strand, counting down.
GCGTGCGAGCGCAGGACGCGCAGGCAGAAGCCGTCGATCGTCGAGATCCACGCACCCTCCATCGCGCGCGCGTGCTCGGTGCAGCCGAGCTGCATGAACCGGGCGCGGATCCGCTCGCGGAGCTGGCCCGCGGCGCGGCGGGTGAACGTGATCGCGAGGATCGCGCGCGGGATCGAGGCCGTCGTCGACCACGTGCCGGACGAACCGCTCGACGAGCACCGTCGTCTTCCCGGAGCCGGCGTTCGCGGCCACCATCAGCGGGCCGTCGCGCTCCAGCACGACGCGCGCCTGCTCGCGCGTCAGCGCGGCGCCGCCCGGGCCGATCGGCCGGCCCGCGGCGTCCTCGAGCAGCGTGCGGTCGACGACCGCGCTCACGGCGTGCACCGGCAGATCGACGGGTGCGCGCAGGGCGTCCGGTAGCCGCAGGCGCCCGGCTTCGGCGCGATCCGGCCCGCGCGCAGGTCGTCGACGGCGTCGGCCGCCGTCTGCAGCACCGCGGCGAGCAGCTCGTCCGCCTCGCTCGGCGTCCAGGCGGTCGGTGCGCACGACGTCCGTGCGATCCGGATCCTCGCCGTCCAGCAGGTAGCCGCGCGGGCGCTGGTCGCCGGCGCCGATCGGCTGGTAGAGCGCACCGGCGACCCGGGTCCCGGGGAGCAGCGCCGGGAGCGCGAGTGCGTACAGGCCCGCCTGCAGGTCGCCGTCCTGGCCCCAGCGCTTCTGCGCCGTCCCGCCGGTCGTGCCCTTGTAGTCGATGACGATCGCGGCGTCGCCGGCCGGCGACAGGTCGATGCGATCGATCCGGCCGCTGAGCCGCAGCCGCTCGGCGAGCTGGACGGCCTCGCGGTCGTCGTGGCGCGTGCCGAAGGACAGCTCGAACTCCGCGGGCCGGAACACCGTGCCGCTCTCGGCGGCGAACGCCAGGTAGCGCAGCACCGACGTCTCGAGCTTGCGCACCTGTGCGGCGTGCTCGTGCTCGCGCGGGGCCAGGCGCCGGCGCGCGCACTCCTCGCGGAGGGCGCCGAGGGCGATCGAGCGGGCGTTCTCGAGCTGGGCGGGCGTCAGGACGCCGCGCAGCTCCTCGAACGTCCGCTGCAGCACGCGGTGGTAGATGCCGCCGCCGATCATCGGTGCGGGGTCGGGGTCGATCGCGACGGGCGAGAGCAGCCATTCGACGAGCCAGCGCACCGGGCACGAGACCCACTGCTCGATCGTCCGCGCGGCCCAGGCGTCCCGCGCGGCGATCTCCGCCAGCGCATCGGGGTCCGTGAGCGGGCCGAGCGCGGACTCCGCCGCGGGCAGCGCGGCGGCGGCCGCCGCCGCAAGCCGGCGCTGGCGCGCGCCGCCGCCGGCCGCGCCCGAACCCGACCTCGCCGAGCCGCCGGTCGACCGCGCGGGCGCGGAGCTCCGGGTCGAAGCACTCGAGGACGTCGTCGACGAACAGCGAGCGCACGCGCGGCTCGCCGTCGTCGTCGCCGCGATGCCAGGACAGCGTCAGCCGGTCGGTCGGGCGCGAGACCGCCGAGTAGAGCAGCCAGCGCTCCGCGTCGAGACGGTCCTCCTGCAGGCGCAGCCGCAGCCCGCCGGCGCGTTGATCGCCAGGCGCTCGGCGTCGCCGAGGAACGGATCCGCGGCCCCGGCGGCGGGGAAGACCCCCTCCTGAATGCGGCCCAGCAGCAGCAGGCGCACCCGCCGCGCGCGCAGCCGCAGCGGATCGGCGACCGTGACGAGCCCCGGCCCGGGCTCCTGCCCGACCCAGACCTCCTGCTCGCCGAGCAGCGCTCCGAGCGCCTCGGGGTCCGGTGCGAGCGCCGGCTCGTCGCGGGCGAGGCTTCGCAAGCTGCGCCAGCGACGAGCGCACGACGCGCAGCGCCCGCGCGTCCGCCTCGCCGCCGGCCGGCAGCACCGCCCCGCTCCCGCGCCACGGCAGCACCAGCAGCTCCTCAGCGCGCGCGACCAGGCGCTCGCAGAACCGCGCCGGATCGCCCGCGAGCGCGGTCAGCTCGTCGATCTCGCCGAAGCGAAAGCCCGTCCACCGCTCCCAGACCGCGTGGGCGCCGGCGGCGTCCTGGACGCCCGTCCGGCGCAGCGTGCGCTCCAGCACGTCGGCGAGCTCGGGCTGGTCGAGGCGTCCCGGGACGCGCAGCCACGTCAGCAGATCCTCGGCCGACCCGCCGGGCAGCACCACGGCGAGCAGCGCGACCAGCGAGCGGCCGAGCGCGGTGTGCGCGACCGGGACGCGGCGCTCGAGCGCGATCGGCACGCCGGCCTCGGCGAACACGCGCTCGACGAGCGGCGCCGCGTGGCGGACGTCGCGCAGCGCGACCGCGATCTCCTCGGGCGGCGTGCCCTCGGCGATCGCCGTGCGCGCGGCCTCGGCGATCAGCTCCAGCTCGGCCCGCTCCCCGCCGCCCACGAGCAGGGTCACCGCGACGCCCGGGTCCGGGCGCTCCGGCGCGTCGGTGAACAGCGCGCGCTCGAGATGCCCGAGCGCGGCGACGCGCTCCTCGCCGTGGGGCAGGCGCACGTGCCGGTCGCCCGCGAGCTCGAGCAGCTCGCCGAGCGTGCGCGAGCGCGTGCGGTAGATGTCGTCGCGCCCGTCCTCGTAGGGCAGCGAGACGACGACCTCGGCGCCGATCGCCGACAGGGTGCGGATCGTGTCGAGCTGCGTCGGGGTGAGGTCGTCGAAGCCGTAGAAGAGCACGGGCGCGGAGTCCCACGCGTCGGGCGCGAGCCGCAGCGCGTCGTTCAGCTCGAAGTCACGCGTCGCCGGGTCACCGCCGACGCGTGCCACGCGGTCGCGGTAGGCGCCGTAGAGCGCGGCGAGCTCCTCCGCGTACGCGGCGCGCTCGGGCTCCGCCTCGCCCCAGGCGCGCAGCGCCGTGTACCAGAGGCCCGGACCGATCCGCGCCTGGGCGAGCTCGTCGCAGAGCCCGGTGAACGCCGCCGCGAAGCCCGGGGTCTCGGCCGACGCGACGAGCGCCTGCAGCCGTGTCGCGCCGATCGCCGCCTCGGCGACGCGCCGGCGGACGATCGTCGGGCGCCGCGCCTCCCGCGACGCCGACGCGCGTGGCGATCTCCCGCCGCAGCGCCGTGAAGGTCTCGACGCGGACCCCGAACACGAGCCCGCCGGCGGAGAGCTCGCGGCGGAACGCGAGTGCGTCAGGCCCGGTCGGCACGACCAGGATCGGTTCGGACCCGGCCTTGGTCAGCGCTCGGACGCGGTCAAGGACCGCTCCCGCCTTCTCGGCGTTCGCCGGACCGGTGATGAGCTCCAGCGGCATCGCGTGCGTTCAGGGTCGCGCACGCGGCGGCGGATCTGACAGTGCAGCGGATCGGGCGCCGCGTCAGGCCGCGGCCGCGTCGCCGGCCGGCGCGGCCGCGTCGACGACTTCGGTCTCGCGCTCGGCGTCGTCCACCTCGGGCGCCTTCGCGCCCTCCTGCGCCCACGGCTCGTCGAACTCGACGCGCCAGCGGCCCTCCTCGTTCTGCTGCAGCGCGAGCCGCGCGCGGAACGACTTGCCGCTGCGCGCGCGGAACCCGGTGACCGGCTTCACGGTGCGGCCCGTGGCGATCAGCTCCTTCGCGACGGCGGGCGGAAGCTGCTTGCCGACCTTCGACTTCCAGATCACGAAGCCGCACCCGGGATCCTCGCGCGACCAGCACGAGTAGCCCTTGCGGTTCTCCATGATGTCCTGGCCGCAGACCGGGCACGGGCCGAGGTTGGCGCGCGGGATGCGCACGTCCTTGAGCGTGGTGTCGAGCATGCCGACGGTCTCGCCCGCGAAGCTCGCGATGTCGCTCATGAACTTCTTGCGCGTCTCGGTGCCCGCCTCGATCGCGCCGAGCCGCCGCTCCCAGTCACCGGTGAGGTCGGGACGCGTGAGCGGGTGGTCGGCCAGCAGCCGGATGACGTTCATGCCCTTCTCGGTCGGCACGAGCGCACGCCCGTCGCGATCCACGTAGCCGACGTCGATCAGCCGCTCGATGATCGCCGCCCGCGTCGCCGGGGTGCCGATCCCCGAGTCGGTCATGGCCTCGCGCAGCTCCTCGTCGTCGACGAGCTTCCCGGCGGCCTCCATCACGCCCAGCAGCGACGCGTCGGAGTAGCGCCGCGGGGGCTTCGTCTCCTTCGCAAGCACCTCGACGGACGTCGTGAGGACACCCTCGCCCTGCGCGAGCACCGGGAGCTGCTGATCGCGGCCCTCGTCCTCGTCGCCCTCGCCCTCGGACAGCTCTCCGTAGACGCCGCGCCAGCCGGGCACGATCAGGACCTTGCCGCGGGTGCGGAAGACGTGCTCGGCGACCGTGGTCTCGATCCGCGTGTTCTCGAACTCGGCGTCCGGGTGGAAGACCGCCAGGAAGCGGCGCGCGACGAGGTCGTAGATCCGGCGGTCGTCGTCGCTCATCTTCGCGAGCTTGTGCTCGGCGTTCGTCGGGATGATCGCGTGGTGGTCGCCGACCTTCTCGTCGTTCACGACGCGGCCGAGCGGCAGCAGGTCGAGTCCGGTGACGTATGCGGCGGCCGCCGCATACTCGGGGTTGTGCCCGACCTTCGCCGCCGTCGGCTTCAGCTCGGGAACCTGGTCCCCGGGCAGGAACCGCGACTCGGTGCGCGGGTAGGTGAGCGCCTTGTGCTCCTCGTAGCAGCGCTGAGCCGCTCCGAGCGTGCGGCGCGCGGAGAAGCCGAAGCGCGTGTTGGCCTCGCGCTGGAGCGCGGTCAGGTTGTAGAGCAGCGGCGCCTTCTCGGTGCGCTTGGTCTTCTCGAGCTTGGTGATCTCGCCCGGCTGGCCCGAGACGGCGGCGGCGATCGCCTCGGCCTCGGCGGCGCTTGCGATCCGCGGCTTCGCTCCGGCGTGGAAGCGGCCGTCGTAGGCGCGCTTGTCGTCGGTGGCGAACGCCCCGTCGACGAGCCAGTAGGCCTCGGGCTTGAACGCCCGGATCTCCTCCTCGCGTCGCGTCAGGATCGCGAGCGTCGGGGTCTGGACGCGGCCGAGCGAGACGGCGCCGTCGAACGACGAGCGCAGGCGGATCGTCGCCGCGCGGGTCGCGTTCATCCCGACGATCCAGTCGGCCTCCGAGCGTGAGCGCGCGGCCTCTTCGAGCTGGTGCAGCTCCTCCGCCGGGCGCAGGTGCGCGAGTGCCTCGCGCATCGCCGACTCCGTCATCGAGTTGAGCCAGAGCCGCTGCACCGGCTTCTTCGAGCCCGACTTCTCGTAGACGTAGGCGAAGATCAGCTCACCCTCGCGGCCGGCGTCACAGGCGTTGATGACGCGGTCGACCTCGTCGGAGCGCAGCAGGCGCCGGACGACGGTCATCTGCTTCTGCGAGCGCTCGTCGCGCACGACGAGCTTGAAGGGGGACGGCACGATCGGCAGGTCCGCCATCTTCCACTTCGCGAACTTCTCGTCGTACTCGTCCGGGTCCGCGAGGCCGACGAGGTGGCCGACCGCCCAGGTGATGATGTGATCGGGGCCCTCGAGCCAGCGCGTCGTGCGCTCTCCGGCGCCCGTGTGCTTCTGGAAGGGGCCCGGAAGCACGCGCGCCAGGTCCTGTCCGACCGACGGCTTCTCCGCGATGACGAGCGTCTTCCCCATTGCGGCGCACCATAGCGCCCGGCCTGAGCGCCTCAGCCGAACCCGGCCGCCCCGCGGCATCCCGGTGCAAGGACGTCGCCGCCCGGTGCCGAATCGCAACATCAGGGCGTTTACCCTGCCCCGACAGGAGAGCTGGCAGACGTTGACCGACACCACGCGTGGGGACCGAGCGCCGACCGCACCTCACACGGGGCGCGGTGGCTCGAGCGCGCCCGGCGCGCCTCACCGCAGCGGCCGCACGGGACGGCTCAGGCGGCGCGCACTGCCCGCCGCGCTGCTGGCCGCCGCCGCGTTCGCCGTCGGGCTGATCGCCGGCGCCGGCGGTGACGACGGCGGCGACGCGGTCAGTGCCTACGCGCGCGCCTGGTCCGCCGGCGACTGGGCCGCCATGCACGCGCAGCTCACCCCGGCGGCCAAGGCCCGCATCGGCCTGCTGCCGTTCGCGGCGGCCGGGCGAACGGCGCTCGCCACCGCCACGGCGACCGAGCGGTCGGTCACCACCGGCAAGCCGGCGCAGGACGGCAACGACCGCTGGCGGGTGCCCGTCATCGTCCGTACGCGGATCTTCGGCACGATCAAGGGCGAGATCCTGGTTCCGGTCGCCAAGGACGGGGACGCGCGCCGCGTGGACTGGAAGCCGCGCCTGGTCTTCCCCGGCCTGCGCGACGGCGAGCGGCTCACGCGCCGCACGACGATGCCCGCGCGCGGAACGCTCACCGCGCGTGACGGCACGCCGCTCGCGCAGGGGACCCGGCCGGACGTCGCCGATCCCGGACGTCGCGGGGCAGGTCGTCGGGAAGCTCGGCCCGGTCTCCGACACGGAGGCCGCGCGCGTGTCGCAGCTCGGCGTCCCGCCGGACGCACAGGTCGGGACCGGCGGCCTGGAACGCATCTTCGACGACCGCCTCGGCGGCCTTCCGTCCGGGGCGCTGCTCGCCGGCCCGCGCGTGATCGCCCGGGCGCAGGGCCGCCGCGGCGAGCGCGTCCGCACCACGATCGACCCCGCGCTGGAACGCGTGACGACGACCGCGCTCGCCGGGCGCTACGGCGGCGCCGTCGCGTTCGACCCGCGTACCGGCGCGGTCCTCGCGTACGCGGGCGCGCCCTTCTCGCTGCTGCAGCCACCGGGCTCGACGTTCAAGGTGATCACGACCGCGGGCGCGCTCGAGAACGGGGTCACCAAGATCGGGGAGACCTTCCCGTTCGAAAGCCAGGCCGTGCTCTCGGGGGTCCCGCTGTCGAACGCCGGCGGCGAGGTCTGCGGCGGCACGCTCGTGCAGGCGTTCGCCGTGTCCTGCAACTCGGTCTTCGCGCCGCTCGGTGCCCGGCTCGGCGCGACGCGGCTCGTGCAGACCGCCGAGGCCTTCGGCTTCAATCGCCCGGCCGCCTTCCCGACCGTCGCGGAGAGCACGATCCCGGCGGCCGACGCGATCGGCGACGACCTGGCGGTCGGCTCCACCGCGATCGGCCAGGGCCAGGTCCAGGCCACCGCCGTGCAGATGGCCGAGGCGGCCGGCGTGATCGCCAATCACGGCCGGCGCCGCCCGCTCACGCTCGATCTGACGCAGGCACGGGCCGCGAAGGCCGGTGCCGGCGAGCGCGTGATCAGCGCGCGGACGGCGCGCCGGATGCAGCGCCTGATGCTCGCGGTGGTCGCGGGCGGAACCGGCACCGCCGCGCAGATCCCCGGCGTGCCGGTCGCCGGCAAGACCGGAACCGCCGAGCTGAAGTCCCGTGAGCCCGGCGACACGACCACGAACCCGCAGGACACCGATGCCTGGTTCGTCGCCTACGCCCCCGCGGCCCCCGGCCGCACCCCGCGCATCGCGGTCGGCGTGCTGCTCGTGGGCGCCGGTGCCGGCGGCGAGTCGGCGGCCCCGGTCGCGCGCGACATCCTCGCCGCCGGACTGCAGCGGCGCTGAGCTAGACGTCGAGGCGGACGGTCGAGCCCTTGCCCGGCAGCGCGCTGCTGGCGAGCTCGAGCTCGAGCGGCCGGAAGTCCAGCGTTTCCTTCGGCATGCGGAAGAGCAGGAACCCGCCGGTCGTCGGCGACTGGCCCGAGGCGCTCTGCGGGAGCGGGTAGACGGCGTCCGCCGCGATGTCGACGGGCCGGTACGCGAACGGGCTGTCGGGCTGGAGCGCAATCGGCTTGAACTGCTTGCCGGTCGTGTCCTTGATCCGGAACTCATCGGCGAGCGTCTGCGGGCTGTCGGTCCCGTTGACCGCGGCGACCCAGACCCCGAACCAGATCTCGTTCTTCGCGAGCCCGCGCTGCGCCGGCGCGACGCCCTTCAGCAGATCGCGGTCTCCGGGCGAGTACGGATCGAGCTGACGGGAGAGCTGCACCTGGTACTGGACGTCGCCGAGCGTCACGTAGATCGCCTCGGACTCACCGTGGGTCACGGTCGCTTCCTTGTTCCCGCACGCGCTGAGCCCGAGGGCTGCGCAGGCGAGGGCGAGGACGATCAGCAGCAGTCGACGGCTCATGCGGTGCGGCAGTCTACGTGATGGGCTCGCGGACCCGCAGCCCGGTCGCGGGCTTCCGCGGGCCACCGGCGATGGTCGCCCGGGCGCCGCGGTCGCGGTCCTCTTCGAGGATCGAGCGGAGCCGGCGCAGCGCCTTGCGCCAGTGGCGCCTCAGCGCCCGGCGCTGTCCGAGCGACTCGAGGAAGCGGTCGGTCGGATAGCGCGGCTGGGTCTCCACGGTCAACGACACGCGCGTCCCGCCGTCGGGGCCCTCGCGCAGCTCGAACACGGTGAGCGTGCGAATGCGGTTGAACTTGCCCGCTCGGCCCTGCAGCACGAGGACCTCGGGACGACCCGAGTCGACGATCGTCCAGTCGCCCCACCCGAATCGCGAGAACGGCAGGTCCGCATGGAACCGACCCCCGGCGCCGAGGCCGTAGGTGTCCTCGCGCGTCATCCGCCACTCCGTCAGGAAGTGGTCGGTGAACTCGGCGTGGTTCGCGACGTCGGTGAGGTAGTCGAAGATCTCCTCGCGCGGGCGGGCGATCTGGGTCTCGACGGTGAACGGGTGCATCGGGCGCGGAGTCTAGTCGCGCGCCCGGTGGGGCCGCCGCCCGCAGGCCCGCCTCAGGCGGCGAGCCGGCGAACGCTCAGCCCGTGCTCGGCGTGCAGGACGAGGCGCCGCGCGGACGCGGTCTCCCCGCGCGCGGATGAGCACAGCTCGCAGACCTCGACGCGGCCGTACCGGTGCATGGTCTCGCCGATCAGCGGCCGGCGGCCGCAGTCGCCGCAGCACGGCTCGAGGCCATCGCGCTCCGTCACGCCCTTGCGCAGGAGCTCGCGCTCGAGGTCGGGCTCGGACAGCGTCGGTGCAGAACGGAGCATCGTTCGTGATTCGGCATGTTCGAAGCTCGTCCTTCCGGGGTAGGAAAAGCTGCAAAATCCGCCAATTCGGCCCAAAATCGCATTGACATCGGGAGTATGATGGCCTGTACGGTCGTCTAGGAGGAGGCGCTTTGCGGGTCGGACCGATGATGGAGAGCGCAACAATGAAATCGCTTGTCGCAGGCACACTGGCTGGAACGGGCTCGTTCCGTTGTGATCAGTGCGGCTTTGTACTGACGCTCAATCGCGAGGACACGGTGCCCCCGTGTCCGAGCTGCGGAGGCGAGCGTTTCGGCCGTGCATCACTGTTCACCGCGGGCGACGTGATCGCCCGTGCGGCAGGCGCGGACGCCGCCGACGAAGACGACGCGCGCGGACTGTTCGAGGCAGCCGAGGACCAGCTCGAGGAGCCGGGGCAGTACCTCGTCTACCGCGACAACGAGCGCGTCCTGGTGGTCGCCCTCGCACGCGAATGGACGCGGATCGGCCGCAGCCTGGCGGCCGACGTCCGCTTCGACGACCCCACCGTCTCGCGCCGGCATGCGCTGATCGTCCGCCAGGCCGACGGTGTCCGCGTGCTCGACGACCGCAGCCTCAACGGCGTGTTCGTGAACGGCGAGCGCGTGGAATGGCGCGCACTGAGCGACGGTGACGAGATCGTCGTCGGGCGCTACCGCCTGCACTACGTCGAAGTCGTCTCTGGGGCAACACACGGCGGGGGCTCCGTCCTCGACCCGGCGTCCGCGCCGCTCGAGGCCGAGGCCTGACACACCGCGGGCCCTGCCCGGCCCGAGGAGCAGCGAACTGGTGGGGGTCCGGCAGCGGGCCCCCACCTCATCGACGTAGACTGCCGCAGCGATGGCTCTGACGATCGCGGTGCTCTCCCAGAAGGGCGGAACCGGAAAGACGACCGCGGTGCGGCATCTGACCGAGGCGTTCCGCGATGCCGGCCTGCGGGTCCTCGCCGTCGATCTCGATCCGCAGGGCAACCTGTCGGACTACTTCGACATCGAACCCGAGGCCGATCCCACGATCGGCGACGTGCTCAGCGGGCGGGCCGCCGCTCAGGACGCCGTCCAGGACGACGTCATCCCCGCGAACCTGTCGCTCGCCGAGGCGGAGCTGACGCTCGCCGGCAAGCTGGGACGCGAGCTCACGCTGCGCAAGGCGCTCGTCGGCGTCGGCGAGGACTACGACGTCATCTTCATCGACTGCCCGCCCGCGCTCGGCCTCCTCACGGTCAACGCCCTCGTGGCCGCCGACCACGCCCTGCTCAGCAGCGAAGCGCAGTACTTCGCGCTCCAGGGCGTCGAGCAGGCGCTCGAGGTCATCGAACTGGCCCGCGACAGCCTGAACCCGGACCTCAACTGGCTCGGCGTGCTGATGAACATCGCCGACATGCGGACGGTGCACTCGCGCGAGGCGTTCGAGTCGCTCCAGGAGCACGTCGGCGACAAGCTGCTCGTGCACACGGTCCGCCAGTCGATCGCCTACGCCGAGTCCGCCGAGCGCGCGATCTCGATCTACGACCACCGGCCCGACCTCGGCACCGACTACCTGCGCGTCGCCGAGGAGCTGCTGCGGCGGCTCGGGCTGGACGGCGCCCGGGACCGCGTCGCCGCCCTGCTCGGCGAACCCGCCTGAGCGGGCTTCAGCCTACAGCTCGCGCACGTCGGCGCCCGCGCTCTCGAACGGCGTGCGCAGAACGCGGGCCCAGCCGTCGACGACCTCGGTGAGCGCCTCGACCACCGCTCCGGTCTGCTCGTAGCCCGTCCAGACGAGCACGGTCGGCCCGGCGCCGGAGATCGTCGCCCCGAGCGCCCCCAGCTCCCGGGCGCGGCCGACGAGCTCCATCGACCGGGGAAACAGGTGCGCACGGCGGTCCTGGTGCAGCCGGTCGCGCAATCCGCGCGAGACGAGGTCGAGATCCCCGCGCGAGAGCCCGAGCATGAGCAGCGCGCCGTGGGCGATGTTCGCGACGGCGTCGAACAGCGGGACCTCGGCGGGAAGGGCCTCGCGCGCGACCTTCGTGCGAACCGGGTCGTCCGGCACGACGAGCACGGCCTCCAGGCCGTCCGGCGGGTCGAACCGCACCGCATCCCCGTCGGCGCAGACGACGAAGCCCGCCGAGCAGCGACGCGGCGACGTTGTCCGGATGGCCCTCGAGCTCGGTCGCGATGTGCAGCAGGTCGGCGTCGAGCTCGAACAGATGGTCCGCCGCGACGAGCCCGGCGACGAACGCGGCGGCGCTCGTCCCCAGCCCGCCGCAGAGCGGGATCTCCGAGCGGATGCGGAAGGTGAAGCCGTCGGCGGGGTGCAGCCGCTCGAAGCCGCGCACCGCGAGGTTGCGCCGGTCGCGCGCGATCGCGAGGTCGGTCTCGACGGCGAACGTCCCCGGGGTCTCGATCACCTCGAGCTCCATGTGCAGCGCCAGCGCGGCGGCGAACGTGTCGAACCCGGGCCCGAGGTTGGCCGAGGACGCGGGGACGCGGACCAGCCGGCGCCGCTGCATCAGCCGTAGATCGCCCGCTCGACCGCAGCGAGCTCGGCGTCGCAGGGCACGACCGTGCCGGCCTGTTCCAGCGCGGTCTGGGGGTCCTTGAGTCCGTGCCCGGTGAGCACGCAGACGATCCGCTGGACGCCCTCGGGCACCCCGTGCACGAGCAGGCCTGCGACCGACGCGGCGCTCGCCGGCTCGCAGAAGACGCCTTCGCGCGCGGCGAGAAAGCGGTAGGCGTCGAGGATCTGCTCGTCGGTCACCGCCTCGACCCCGCCGCGCGAGTCGCGCATCGCGGTCATCGCCTCCTCCCAGCGCGCCGGATTGCCGATCCGGATCGCGCTGGCGACCGTCTCCGGATGCTCCACCCGCCGGCCGGTCACGAGCGGCGCGGCGCCGGCGGCCTGGAACCCGTGCATCCGCGGCGACGATCCCATCTCCTGGAAGCCCTTCCAGTAGGCGGTGATGTTGCCGGCGTTGCCGACGGGGATGCAGAGCGCGTCGATGTCGCCGATCTCGTCGAGGATCTCGAACGCCGCGGTCTTCTGCCCTTCCAGGCGGAACGGGTTGACGCTGTTGACGAGCGCGATCGGGTGCTTGGCCGCAAGCTCGCGCACCAGCTCGAGCGCCTCGTCGAAGTTGCCGCGCAGGGCGATCACCTGCGCCCCGTGCATCAGCGCCTGCGCGAGCTTGCCGGTCGCGATCTTGCCCTCCGGCACGATCACCACGCCCTTGAGCTGGCGCCCGCGCGGCGTACGCCGCGGCGCTCGCGGCCGTGTTGCCCGTTGAGGCGCAGATGACCGCCTGCGCGCCTTCGCGCACGGCGGCGGAGACCGCGCAGGTCATCCCCCGGTCCTTGAACGAGCCGGTCGGATTGGACCCTTCGATCTTCAGCCAGACCTGCGCGCCGACGCGCTCGCTGATCTCGAGGCGCGGGAACGAGCGGCGTCGAGCCCTCCTGGAGGCTCACGACGGGATCGCCCGGCGCGAAGGGCAGGCGGTCGCGGTAGCGCTCGATCAGTCCGGGCATCCAGTCGGCCCCCTACGTCTCGAACGTCTCATCGATGACGCGGATCGCGCGCGGCGCGGCGCGCATGAAGTCGAGGGCGGAGATCAGCTCGAGCGCGGCGTAGAACTTCGACTCCGCCACCGGGTGCGTGACGATCACCAGGCGCGCGGTCTCACCGAGGCCCTCCTGCACGACCGAGCGCACCGAGACCGCCTGCAGACCCAGGCGCTCGGCCACCTGCGCGAGCACGCCGGGACGGTCGGCGACCTCCAGGCACAGGTAGAAGGCCGACTCGACGTCGCGCACGATCGTCGCCGCGATCGCGTCACCCCCGGCCGGTGACCGGTCCCCGACGATCGCGCTCACGACGTCGCCGAGGATCGCGCTCGCCGTCTGCGGACCGCCGGCGCCGGGCCCGGAGAGCGTCACCTCGGTGATCGCCGGCGACTCGATCGTGACCGCGTTGAACGGGCCGCTGACGCTCGCGAGCGGATGGCCCGCGTAGAGGAACGCCGGGTGCACCCGCACGGCGATCCCGTCGCCGACGCGCTCCGCCGTCCCGAGCAGCTTCAGCGCGAGGCCGAACTGGCGCGCGTAGGCCATGTCGTCGGCGGTCACGTGCTCGATGCCCTCGTAGGTCACGTCATCGAGGTGCACCCAAACGCCGAACGCCAGCCGGGCGAGCACCGCCATCTTCGCCGCGGCGTCGCCGCCGCCGACGTCCTCGGTCGGGTCGGCCTCGGCGTATCCGAGGTCCTGGGCCTCCTTCAGCGCCTCCCCGTACGAGGCGCCGGTGGCCGCCATCTGCGTGAGGATGAAGTTCGTCGTGCCGTTGACGATCCCGCGCACGCGGTCGACGTGTGCGCCGGCGAGCGACTCGGACAGCACCCGGATGACCGGCACGACGCCGGCGACGGCCGCCTCGAAGCGCAGCTGTGCCCCACCCTCGCGCGCGGCCTCCCACAGCTCCGGGCCGTGGCGGCTCAGGAGTTGCTTGTTCGCGGTGACGACCGGCTTGCCGGCGTGCAGCGCCGCGAGCACGTGGTCGCGGGTCGGGTCGACGCCGCCCATGACCTCGACGATCAGGTCCGCGCCCGCGATGATCTCGGCGGCGTCACCGCGACTGCGGGTGAGCACGCCGCTGACGAGCGGCCGGCGCCCGGTGAGGCGCTCGACCTCCCCGGCGCGCTCGTCGATCAGCTCGGCGAAGGCCGAGCCGACGGTGCCGCAGCCGAGCATGCCGATGTGGAAGGGGCGGGTCTCAGAGGTCACGGGCGAGCAGATCCTCGTAGGTGTCGCGGCGGACGACGAGTCGCGCGTCCCCATCCTTCACGAAGACGACGGGTGGACGCAGCGCGCCGTTGTACTGGCTGACCATCGCATGCCCGTAGGCGCCGGTGGCGGGGACGACGAGCACGTCCCCCGGCCGCGGGTCGGCGAGGTCCGCGTCGCGAATGATCACGTCGCCCGATTCGCAGTGCTTGCCGACGACGTGGCAGCGGGTGCCGCCGCCGAGCCGGCTCGCGACCTGCACCTCGTAGCGGGCGCCGTAGAGCATCGGCCGCAGGTTGTCGGACATTCCGCCGTCGACGGCGACGTAGGTCTCGACGTTGCGCTTGATCGTCTGGACCTCGTAGAGCGTCACGCACGAGTTGGCGACGAGCGCGCGGCCGGGCTCGTCGAGGATCCGCCTGCCCGGGCCGACGATGTCGTTGACCGCGTCGACCTTGGCGGCGACGTAGTCCTCGATCGACGGCGGGTCGTCGTGGGCGCCGTAGGCGACGCCGAGGCCGCCGCCGAGGTTGTAGCTGTCGAACTCGCCGAGCCCCGTCAGCGCCCGCAGCGCGTGGCGGAACGGCTCGAGCTCCATGATCTGCGACCCGATGTGCATGTGCAGCCCGGCGCAGCTCGACCGCGGGGCTCGAGCGGGCCCGCTCGACCGCCGCGGCGGCGTGGGCCAGGTCGAAGCCGAACTTCGTGTTGGGGCCGCCGGTGGAGATCGCCGGATGGGTCTCGGGGCTCACCCCCGGGGCGATGCGCAGCGCGACCGGCTGCGGGCGCCCACCGCGCACGGACGGGACGAGCTCCTCGAGCAGGTCGAGGTCGCGCTGGTTGTCGACGATCACCTCGCCGACGCCGGACTCCAGCGCGTAGCGCAGTTCCGCGGCCGACTTGGCGTTGCCGTGCATGTGGATCCGCTCCGGATCGACGCCCGCGGCCAGCGCCAGCGCCAGCTCGCCCGCGCCGGCGACGTCGCAGCCGATCCCCTCCTCCCACAGCAGCCGATAGACCGCGGTGCAGGGGAAGGCCTTCGACGCGAACACCACCTCGAAGTCATCCGTGCGGGCGGCGAACGCCTGCGTGAACGCCCGTGCGCGGGCACGGATGTCGTCCTCGGCGACGACGAAGCAGGGCGTCCCGAACTCGCGCGCGAGCTCGACGGTGTCGCACCCGCCGACCTCGAGCCGGCCGTGCTCGTTGACGCGGCTCCCCAGCGGGTAGACGTGCGAGAGCTGTTGCGCTGCGGCCATCGGCGGCGGATCATGCCACGCCGTGCGCACCGTCAACGTCGACCCACCGGCCGAGATCGGCGAGCGGGAGGGCCTCGCCTACGCCCTGTTCCTGCCGGACGGCGAGCCGCTCGGCGGCGTCGTCATCCTGCACGGCGCGGACTCGCGAAAGGAGTCGCACTACGACTTCGCCCGCCGCCTGCGCATGCACGGCCTCGCCGCCGTCGCCTTCGACCAGCGCGGGCACGGAGACAGCCCCACGCCGATGGACGCACGGATGGCCGCCGACGTCGAGGTGATCGCGGCGCTGCTGCCGGACGGCGCTGCCGCGGGCGCTGCGCGGGTCGAGCATGGGCGGATACCTCGCGATCGTCGCGGCCCAGCGCGTACGCGCCGCGGCCGTGGTCGCGATCTGCCCGGCGAGCGCGAGCGGCCTGCGCGCCGGACTGCGGGCCGACCGCTTCGAGTTCAGCGCGGACACGCCCGCGCTCGACGCGTTCCTCGCAGAGCACGACGAGATCGCTGCCGCCGCCGACCTCGCGTGCCCGGTGCTGCTGCTGCACGCCGAGGGCGACGAACAGGTGCCGATCGCCCACTCGGCGGCGCTCGCAGCGGCGCGCGACGAGGCCGGGCGCCCGACGCGCTTCGTGCGCGTCCCGGGCGGGGATCACCGGTCGATCCAGCACGACGACGAGCTCCAGGACCTGAGCGTGCGCTTCCTGCTGAAGGCGCTCGCCGCGGCGGACTGATGGCTACGCGGCGACCGGCAGCGCGGCGCGGGGGTACTCCTCCTCGCGCGGCAGCAGCGCCGACCCGTGGCGCCTGCGCACGAGTGCGATCCACGCGAGCCCGCCCGCGATCATCGCGAGGCTCTGCAGCTGCGGCAGCGTCAGGCCGATCGCCTCGACGGGATTGCGGCGCAGGAACTCGATGAGCAGGCGCTCGAGTCCGGCGAGGATCAGCCACAGCGCGAACAGCACGCCGGGACGCACGCGGTCGCGCAGCGTCCACAGCACCCACGCGATCAGGCCCATCGCCAGCGTCTCGTAGATCGGGGTGGGATGCACGGTCACGCCCGGATCCGTCGGGACGGTCCCGTGCGGGTAGCCCATCGCCCACGGCCCGTTCCAGGCCTTCCCGTAGTCGCCGTCGCCTGACGAGCTGGCAGCCGATCCGGCCGATCGCGTTGCCCAGCGCCAGCGGCACCGCCGCGACGTCGAACATCGTCACCCCGAGCCAGCCGCGCCAGCGCGCCCAGAGCACGACGAACAGCGCACCGCCGAGGACGCCGCCGTACCAGACGAGGCCGGTGCCGCCGACGAGGTCACCGACGCCGTGGACCCGGTCGGGGTTCTCGATCACCCAGAACAGCCGGGATCCGACGAGCCCGCCGATCAGCGCGGCGAAGATCATCTCGTAGGCCCAGTCCCCGGGAATCCGCAGCTCCTGCATCCGGCGGTGGATGACCGCGCCGGAGGCGATGAAGCCGAGCGCGAACATGATCCCGAACGTCTTGAGCGGCAGGCCGAGGAGATCGATTTCCGGCTGCACGGGGCGTCAGGGTACGGCCCCCTGGCAGGACGGGTCGGCGAAGCCGACCCGATCAATGTCGCGCGCTGCCAGGGCGCGCCGTGCCTACAGGTAGTTCAGCGGGTTCGTCACGGCGCCGTTGATCCGCACCTCGAAGTGCAGGTGCGGGCCGAAGCACAGGCCGGTGCAGCCGGAGATGCCGATGACCTGGCCCTGGCTGACCTGCTGGCCCACGCTCACGCCGATGCTCGACTGGTGCGCGTAACAGGTCGAGAGCGACGCGGTGTGCTGGATGCAGGTGTAGTTGCCGTAGCCGCCGGTCGGCCCCGCGAGTGCGACGCGCCCGCCGAGCGCGGCGCGGATCGGCGTGCCGGAGGGAACGCCGATGTCGATGCCCGGGTGGCAGGCCTCCCAGGCGCGGCGCTCGCAGAACTGCGAGGTGATCGGCCCGTTGACCGGCCAGATCATCGCGCCGGAGCCGCCGCGGATCGGGCCGGCGGGCAGCGAGCCCGTGCCGGGGCTCGTGAGGATCCCCTGGATCTTCGCCTGCGTCGCCTTCATCGCCGAGAGCGAGCCTTCGAGCTTCTCCCGGACCGCCCGGACGTGGCTGAGCGCGTTCGCCTTGCCGGCGCGCGTGCGGTCGAAGCCGACGCGCGTGTCGATCAGCTGCTGCTTGACGCCGGCGACCGCGTTGCGGCGCTCCGCGATCTGCGCGGTGAGCGTCGTCTGGCGCCTGGCGAGCGTCGCGAGCTGCTGCGCGTTGTCACGGGCGTCGAGGCGCGCCGCGGCGACCAGGCGGATGATCCGCTCGTCCTGATCGTTGATGCGCCGCAGGAACTCGCTGCGCTCGAGCAGCTGGGCGAACCCGTTGGAGCTGAGGATGACCGACACCAGATCGGGGGTGTCGGCCTGGTAGCGCTCGACCAGCCGGGCCGCGAGCAGCCGGCGACCGACCGCGAGCTTGGCCTTCATGCGGACCTGGCGCGCCCGCTGGAAGCGCAGGTCGGCGCGCGTCCGGTCGAGCTGCCCCTGGGCGCGGTCGAGGTCCGACTGGATCGCCGCCTGCCGGCTCTGCAGCGTCCCGATCCGGCCCTGGAGCCTGCGGATCCTGCTGGTCCACTGCGCGATGTCCTGGGAGAGCACGCGCTCGGTGCCCTTCTTGCGGCCGATCTTGCCCTGTGTCGCCTCGATCTGGTGCTGGAGATCGCCGAGCTTCTGCTGGTTGGTGATCGCGAGCGAGCCGACGGGCAGCACGGCCCACAGGGCAAGGACGAGCGCGACCAGGGCGCTGGGGAGGAGCAGGCGCCGGGGCATGCGGCGGCGGACGGTATGGGTGCGGTGTCGCATCGGCAACGGCTGCAATCGGGCCTGCGAAGTGAGCTGACGGGCTCGCGCTGGTCGCGCTACCGGAGCGGGCAGTGCCCCGGATTCGCCCCCGGGAGCGGCGCTCGCCCCCAATGGTTCCCCCACTCTCCCGGCCTTTGCAGGGAGATTCGGCCTCCTCGAGGCTACCACCCACGTGCCGATTTAGCGCCCCGTGAACCGGATCCGTCAAGATTCAGTCCATGTCTCGCTCCACGTCCGTCATCGGCCGCGACCGCGGCCTCCAGGCCCGCATGCTGCTGACGATGTTCCTGCTCGGCCTGCTCTACATCGTCTTCATGGGCGTGCTGTTCGCCGCCGGGGCCGGAATGGTCCTGATCGTCGGGTTCGCCGCGGTGCTGCTGCTGGTCCAGTACTTCGCCTCCGACAAGATCGCGCTCGCCTCGGTGGGTGCCAAGGAGGTCACGCCGCAGGAGGCCCCGGAGCTGCACGGCATGATCGACCGCCTCTGCGTCCAGGCCGACCTCCCCAAGCCGCGCGTGGCGATGGTGCAGTCGCAGATGCCGAACGCCTTCGCCCTCGGGCGCTCGCCGAAGCACGCCACGGTCTGCGCGACGACGGCGATCGTGGACCTGCTGACCCCGGCCGAGCTCGAGGGCGTCATGGCCCACGAGCTCTCGCACGTCGCCAACCGCGACGTCGCGATCATGACGCTGGCCAGCTTCTTCGCCTCGCTCGCATCGATGATCGTGCAGTTCTCGTTCTTCTTCGGCGGCGGTTCGGCGGCACCGGCGGCGGGGACGGCGATGACGACAGCCCCGGCATCTTCGCCGTGATCGTCGTCTCGATGATGGTCTACGCGATCTCGTTCGTCCTGATGCAGGCGCTCTCGCGCTACCGCGAGTACGCCGCCGACCGCGGCGCCGCGATCCTGACCGGGCGCCCGTCCGCGCTGGCCTCGGCGCTGATGAAGCTCGGCGGCGAGATGCAGCACATCCCCAAGCAGGACCTGCGCCACGCCGAGATGAACGCGTTCTACATCTTCCCCGTGGGGACCAAGGACTCGCTGATGAACCTGTTCTCGACCCACCCGCCGATGGACAAGCGCATCGCGGCGCTCGCGCGGATGGAGACGGAGCTGCAGGGCACCGCCGGCCGCGCGATCCCCGTCACCGCGTAGATGGCCACTAGATGGGGATCTTCGACGCGATCATCGGGCGCCGGAAGATCGCGGGGCCGGCGCCCGACCGCCTGTTCGCGATCACGACCGCGTACATCACGCTCGAGACCGAGCACCAGATCAGCTCGCGCGGCGTGGCGGCGATCGTCTTCCAGCCGCTGGCGACGGGCGACTTCGAGCGCATCGCCGCGGACATGGAGGAGGTGCTGCGCGGGACGGGCACCGAGACCGGCTCGACGATCGAGACGAGCGAGGACAGCTTCGGGTACCGCTGGATGATCGTCCACGATCCCGACGTCGAGGACCTCGCCGTCGGGATCAACGCGGTCAGCGACCAGCTCGAGATCGACGGCTACGCCGACCGCCTGCTCTGCGCCGTGTTCGCCTTCCAGGACGCGTCCGGCGCACGCATCTACTTCATCTACAACTACAAGCGCGGCACCTGGTACCCGTTCTCGCCCGCCGGCGACGCGGCGGCGCAGGAGCGCGCGACCGAGCGCGAGCTGCGGCTGCGTGCGGTGATCGGGGCCGACCTCCCGATCGAGCCCGAGCTCGATCGCTGGTTCCCGCTGTGGGGGATCCCGATCTAGGCGGGCCGATAGGCTGCGCGCAGGACCGATCACGACGAGCGAAGGAGCACCCGATGGCAGGACTCGGAGGACGGATGTCCACCGTCATCAAGGCGAAGGTCTCGAAGATCCTCGACAAGGCCGAGGACCCGGCCGAGACCCTCGACTACAGCTACCAGAAGCAGCTCGAGGCACTGCAGAACGTCAAGAAGGGCATCGCCGACGTCGTGACGTCGAAGAAGCGCCTGCAGATGCAGTCGACGAAGCTCGAGCAGCAGGTCGTCAAGCTCGACACGCAGGCGCGTCAGGCGCTCGCGCAGAACAACGAGGACCTCGCGCGGGTCGCGCTGGAGCGCAAGAACGGCCTCCAGAGCGAGCTGCAGACGCTCGACGCCCAGGTCACCGAGCTCGAGGCCCAGCAGGAGCGGCTCACCGAGTCCGAGAAGAAGCTGCGCACGAAGGTCGAGGCCTTCCGCACGAAGAAGGAAGTCATCAAGGCGCAGTACTCGGCCGCCGAGGCGCAGGTGCGCATCAGCGAAGCCGCGACCGGCGTCGGCGAGGAGATGGCGGACGTCGGCCTCGCGATGCAGCGGGCCGAGGACAAGGTCGAGACGATGAAGGCGCGTGCCGACGCCGTCTCGGAGCTCGAGGCTGCGGGAACGTTCGAGGACCTCACGGCGCTCGGCGTCCGGCGAGGACGACATCGACAAGCAGCTCCGCGAGCTCTCGACCACCAGCGTCGTCGACGACGAGCTGGCGAAGATGAAGGCCGAGCTCGGGACCGGCGCAGCGCCCGCCCCGGGCGAGCTCCCGGCGGGCGAGGCGGATGCCGGAACCGTCGACGGGGACGCGACCGAGGAAGGCCACGCATGATCGTCCGGATCTCCGGTGAGGGGCAGTGGACGCTCGACGACGACGTGCTGACGCGCCTCAATGAGCTGGACAACGCGGCCGTGGCCGCGGTCGAGGCGGGAGACGAGCCCGGCTTCCACGCCAAGTTCGACGCGCTGCTGGCGATGGTCCGCGCGGACGGCGTGCGCCTGCCGGCCGACGATCTGCATCCGTCGGACGTGATTCTGCCGCCCGCCGACGCGTCGTTCGCCGAGGCCGGCCAGCCGTTCACCGGCGAAGGGCTGATACCCGACTGACGCTCCTACCCGGGGTCGCGGGTCCGCGGCGGATGAAGTCGTCCTCCCATGCGGAGGGGACGAACGCCTCACCGGGCGGCCCGCCGACGGCGAAGACGACGGTCCCCGCCTCCAGCGCGACGGCCTGGCGCTGGAGCGCGGGATCCTCGAGGAAGACGAGGCCGCCCTTCGGGACGTCGAACGTCTCGCCGTCGACCGTGAACCGTGCCGCGCCGTCGAGCACGAGGTAGATCTCCTGGTGGCCGGGCCCGCTGCTCCCGTCGGCTCGGGAGCTCGTCATGCGGCTCGACCACGAGGTCGCCCGCCGACGGCGCGACGTAGGCGTTGGTGCCGAACGCGCTGACGCCCAGCTCCCGGCGCACGGGCTTCCAGTCCGGGATGTCCCGGTCCTCGAAGCGGACCGTCGCGATGTCGTCGAGGTGCAGGGTGCGGTAGCCGGAGCTCATGGCCCCGACCCTACCCCGGAGTGAGACTCTGAACGCCGTCCTACAGGCCGGCGAGATGACGGGCGCGGAAGCCGCGGTTCGAGCGCAGCGTCGGGCGCCAGCGCGGGCCCTTGGCGCCGCTGGGGTCGCCGGCGGCGCTCGTGTCGAGGCGCAGCCCGGCGATCACGGTGTAGGCGTGCCCGGGGTTCGTGTAGACGGTGATCCAGTCGCCCTTGCCGGCGGCGCCCCACTTCATGAAGTCGCTCGAGTCCATCGGCGTGTCGATCAGCTCGCCGCCGTGAAGGGCGTAGGAGACGGTGCCCGAGCAGTCGTAGCCCGTGTCCTCGAACCGCTGGTGCCCGCCGCCGTAGTGGTACGGCAGGCCGATGATGCGGTTGGCGGCCCAGATCGCCTGCTGGACCTCGGCCGGCGCGTCGGCCGGGGCGGCGGCCTGCCCGTTCGCGAGCAGCTTGGCCTTCGTCACCGTCGACGACCTGCACGTCAGCGGCGTTGGGAGCGCCGAACTCCTGCCCGCCGACGATCACCTGCTGGGTGACCGACGACGCACGCGGGGCCGTCGACGCGAGCGCCGAAGCGGGCATGGCCGCGGCTGCCATGGCGGCCAGGATGCACGTGGTCGTTGCGCGGAATCGCACTCGGATCAAATCTCGATCGTCCGCCTCCGGGGTTAGCTGACGGGCTGGCGCATTGCGCCTCATGCGGAATCACCGCACGACTCGCCCCTGAACTCTGGGTCCCCCGGTCCCCACGTTGCGTGGGGATTCGGCGTCGTTGATCGCGGCACTGTATCGAACACGGCCGGACGGAACGGCCTGCGCGGCCCCGGATCCCGCGGAAACCCCGCACGCAGCGGAAATCCAGGACCGGCGGACGGTGGCGGACGCCCCGCTACGCTCGCCGTTCCGATGCCCCGCGCACGCCGTCCGCTCGCCGCTCTCGCCGCTCTCGATGCTGGCCGCAGGGGTTGCCGCGTGCGGCGACAACGCCGCGAAGAGCACCACGGCATCGAACGCCCGCGGCACCGGTCACCTCGGCTGCGACCGGCCGCGGCGCAGTCGCCCCCGGCGCAGTCCTATCCGGCGGCGGCGACGAAGAACACGACCCGCATCGCCACCGCCGCGTCGGTCGAGACGGCCGCCGCGGTCGCCCGGATCGTCTTCCCCGGCGGCGGGCCGGGGCAGGCCCCGGACGCCGTCGCGCTCGCGGACGCGGGTGACTGGCGCGGCGCCCTCGCCGGCGCGGTGCTGATGGCGCCGCCGCTGCGCGCGCCGCTGCTCTACACCGAGGGCGGCGAGCTGCCCGGACGTGACCGCCAGGGCGCTGAAGGCGCTGCATCCCGGCGGCTCGGCGCGCGCGAACAATGCGCAGGTGATCCGGCTGGGCACCGCCGCCGGCCCGGGCGGGCTGCGCGTCACGTCGCTGCCCGGCGCGGATCCCTACACGCTCGCCCAGAGCATCGACGACTACCGCTCGCGCGTCGCCGGCCGGCCGAGCGACGCGGTCATGGTCGTCCCCGCCGACCGTCCCGAGTACGCGATGCCGGCGGCCGCCTACGCCGCGAAGTCGGGCGACCCGGTCCTCTTCACGGCCCGCGACACGCTCCCGGCCCCGACCCGCGCCGCGATCCGCGCGCACGGCCGGCCGCACATCTATCTCCTGGGCCCGGCGAGCGCCGTCTCCGCGGGCGTCGAGGCGCAGCTCGCGCAGCTCGGCACGGTCACCCGCATCGCCGAGGCCGATGCGCCGCGCACCGCGATCGCGTTCGCGCGCTTCCTCGACGGGGCGTTCGGCTGGGGCATCGTCGACCCGGGACACGGGTTCGTCTTCGCCTCGCCGAAGCGGCCCGGTGACGCCGGTGCCGCGGCGCCGCTGTCCGCGAGCGGCATGTACGGACCGCTGCTGCTGACCGCGCCGGGGGCTCCCTGCCGGCCTCCGTGTCGAACTACCTGCTCGACGTGAAGCCCGGCTACTCGAGTGACCCGGTGCGCGGCGTTTACAATCACGGGTGGATCGTCGGCGACACGCAGACGGTGGGCGTCGCGGCGCAGGCCACGATCGACGGCCTGCTCGAGATCGCCCCGGCCCCAGCCAAGAGCCCATGAGTGAAGCCGAGAACCCCACCCGCAGCGGAGCCCCGCAGGTCACCGTCGAGGACGTGCGTGAGCTGTGCGGCGCCTCGACCCCGCACTTCGCGCTCCAGCTGCGCAACCGGATCGCCCGCCTGATCGCCGGCCTGCCCCCGGATCACCCCGCGCGCCTGCTCGGCGAGCAGGAGATGGCGCGGCTCCAGTCGCTGGGTCTCGACGGCGAGCAGCGCGGCCACCGCGCCGAGCCGGGGCTCACCCCGCTCGCGTCCGTGAACGACGCCACGCGACGCGCTGACGGCCCGGCGCAGGGAGTCCTCGCGATGAGCGACGCCGCCGCCCAACGTCCCGACGGCATCGACGGCAGCGCACTGCCGGGCCCCTTCCCCGTCGGCGTCTGGGCGAAGGGCTTCCAGGAGTTCCTGCGCGAGCGCCCGCGCGTGCAGATCTTCGGCGAGGTCGTGAACCTGAAGCGCTCACGCGTGCAAGGTCTACTTCGAGCTGCGCGACGGCGACGGCGCGGTGCAGTGCTCGATCTGGCGCAACCGGCTCGACGCGCTCGGGCTGCCCGAGGGCGCGCTCGCCGACGGGGTCGCAGGTCGTCGTCGCCGGCGGCTGCGACTACTACCCCGGCAGCGCGCACCGCCTCCCCGCGCTTCTCCTTCGACGTCACCGGGCTGCGGATCGCCGGCGAGGGCGATCTGCTCGCCCAGCTCGAGCGACCTGCGGCGGCGGCTGGAGGCGGAAGGCCTGTTCGTGCCCCAGAAGACGCTGCCGCTGACCGGCGCTGCCGCGCACGATCGGGGTCGTCACCGGCGAGGGCGGCAAGGCGCGCGACGACGTGCTGGCCGGCCTGCGGCGCCGCGGCTGGGGCGGGCGGCTCGTGTGGGCGTTCGCGCCGGTGCAGGACCGCCACGCCGCCACCGCCGATCACCGCGGCGCTCCGGGACCTCGCGGCGATCGAGGAGGTCGACGTCGATCATCGTCGCCCGCGGCGGCGGCTCGCTCGCCGACCTGTTCGCCTTCTGCGACGAGACGCTCTGCCGCACCGTCGCGCTGCTGCGCGTCCCGGTGATCGCGTCAGCGTCGGCCACCACACCGACCGGACGCTGATCGACGACGTCGCGGCCGTCAGCTGCTCGACGCCGACGCACGCCGCCGAGGCCGCCGTCCCGCGCGACGTCGTCGCCGAGCGCGAGCGGACCCTGCGCGCCGCGGCGCGCGCTCGAGCGCCACGGGCGCCGCGCCGTCGTCGAGCGCGCGCGGGTCCTCGCGCGGATGGCGCGCGTGCCCGCCGACCACGTGGCGCGCCACCGCCGGCAGCCTGCACCAGAGCGTGCGCGAGCTGCGCGCCGCCGCGAGCCGGCGTGTCGGCGAGCGCCGCGAGACGACGGCCACGCGAGCGCTCGTGCTGCACCGCAAGGCGCTGCGCGCGGCGCCGGCGCCGAGGCGGACGCCCGGCGCCGCGCGGCTCGAGAGCCTGGCGATGGCGCTGACCGCCCACGACCCGCGGCGCATGCTCGAGCGCGGATACGCGATGGTTGACGACGCGAGCGGGCGGCGGTCGTCACGACGCGCCGCGCAGGCCCGCGAGGCGCGCGACGTGCGCGTCACGTTCGCCGACGGCTCCGTCGACGCGACGATCCAGGACGAGGAGACATGAGCGAGACCGAGCGCACCTACGAGACCGCGACCGCGCGCCTGGAGGAGATCATCCGCCGGCTCGACACCGGCGAGGCCGGGCTGCGCGAGACGCTCGACCTCGTGAAGGAGGGCCGCGGGCTCGTCGAGTACTGCGCCGGCGAGCTCGACGCCGTCAGCCACGGGCTCGAGGAGCTGCGCCTGGACGAGCTCGTCGCGCGGCTCGAGGGCCAGGGCGCGGCGACGCCACCCGCCGAAGAGGAGCACCGCGCATGAGCACGTTCGACCGTCTCGCCGACCTCCCGCTGACGATCGAGGGCTACGACGCTCGAGACGCGCGAGCAGAACGTCTCCAGCGGCTTCCTGCGCCTCTCGACGACGTTCCTGCTGCACGGTGGCGGCCACGAGGGCGTCGGCGAGGACGTCACCTACGACGCCGAGGACCAGGAGAAGCTCCAGCGCGCCGGCGCGATCCAGCCGCTCGCGGGCACCTGGACGCTCGGGTCGTTCTGCGACCACCTCGAGTCGCTCGACCTGTGGCCCGAGCCGCCGCTGCGCCCGCCCTCGCGGGACTACCGCGTCTGGGCCTACGAATCCGCCGCGCTCGACCTTGCGCTGCGCCAGGCCGGCACGTCGCTGCACGCGCACCTGGGCCGCGAGCCGCGGCCCGTCACCTTCGTCTGCTCGCTGCGCCTGAACGACCCGGAGGAGCCGCCGAGCCTGAGCCGCATCGCGAGCCGCCTCGAGCGCTACCCGACGCTGCGCTTCAAGCTCGATCCGACGCCCGACTGGGACGAGGCGATCATCGCCGGGCTCCAGGCCACCGGCGCGGTCGACTCGGTCGACTTCAAGGGCCTCTACGAGGGCACCGTCGTCGACAACCCCGCCGACCCGGTCTTCTACGCGCGGATCGCCGAGGCGTTCCCCGACGCCTGGATCGAGGACCCCAAGCTGACGCCGGAGACCGACGCGGCGCTGCTGCCCCACCGCGACCGCGTCACCTGGGACGCGAACATCCACAGCGTCGACGACGTCGACGCGCTGCCCTTCCCGCCGAAGATGGTGAACGTCAAGCCGAGCCGCTTCGGCCCGCTGCGGCGCCTCTTCCACATGTACGACACCTGCGAGGAACGCGGGATCGGCATGTACGGAGGCGGCCAGTTCGAGCTCGGCCCCGGGCGCGGCCAGATCCAGTACCTCGCCTCGATCTTCCACCCCGACGGCCCGAACGACGTCGCCCCCACCGGCTACAACGAGCCCGAGCCGCCGGACGGCCTGCCCGCGAGCCCGCTGCCGGTGCAGGCGCACGACACCGGGATGCGCTGGGGATGAGCGACGCCGGCGTCGCTCGCGGCGGCGCCACCCGTGAGGGCTGGCCGTTCGCCTACCTCGACCGTGTGCGCTTCGGCGACCTCGACGCGATGCGCCATCTCAACAACGTCGAGTTCCTGCGCTTCTTCGAGACGGCGCGCATCGCCTACATCACGTCGATCATCCCGTCGCACCGGCCCGCCGAGCCCGAGGGCGACTGGGGCCTGATCTTCGCCGAGTGCCACATCAACTACCGCGCGCCGGCCTTCTTCGACGAGCAGATCCGCACGCACGTCAGGCCGTCGCACCTGCGGCGCTCGAGCGTGCGGATGGAGTTCCTGATGGAGAGCGAGCGGGACGGGCGCATGCTCGCCGAGGGCTGGGGTGCGCTCGTCGGCTACGACTACGTCGCCGGCCGTTCGTGCCCGCTCCCGGACGACGTGGCCGACGTGCTGCGCAGCCAGGGCGCGGGCCGCGACGACTGATCAGGCGAGCGCCGCCAGCTCGTCCTCGAGCCAGCCCATCAGCAGGTGGGCGTCGGGCATCTGATCGCGGTCGGCGACGATCCCGAAGTCGACCATCCCGCAGTAGCTCATCAGCGTGATGTTCAGGCCCATCCCGTCGGTGATCACCGACACCGGGTAGTTGGCGACGAGGCGCGCGCCCGCCATGTACAGCGGCACCTGCGGCCCGGGGACGTTCGAGATCACGAGGTTCCAGGCCGGCCGCCCGGGACGGCTCGTCGACAGGCGGAACGTGAGCTGCGCCGCCTGCGCGAAGACCGCCGGCGGGATGAAGTTGTTCGCGTCCTGGAGCAGCTCGGCGGGCAGCGCGCGGTGGCGCTCCTTCATGTCCGCCATGTCGTCGTGTGTGCGCAGGAGCCGCTCCACCGGATCGGCGATGTTCGTGTGCAGCGGCGCACTCATCAGCAGGATGCGGTTGCCGAACGTCCCCATCTGATCGCCGGTGCGCACCGAGACGGGGATCTGCGCGACGAGCGCCTCGTCCGGGAGCTCGTCGTGCTCGACGAGCCAGCGCCGCACCGCGCCGGCGCACATCGAGACGGCGACGTCGTTGACCGTGCAGCCGTGTGCGTTCTTGACGGCCTTGATGTCGGCGAGCGGGATCCGGCCGAAGATGAACCGCCGGTGCGCCGAGACGCGCCCGTTGAACGTCGTCTTCGGCGCGACGAGCTTTGCGCGGTCCGGCGTGCCGTTCTCGCGCAGGACGACGTGCTGCACCTCGCCGGCGAGCTTCCCCAGGATTCCGGCGCCGGGCAGCGTTGCGAACGGCGTGTCCTCGATGTTCGGGATCGCGTGCGGCAGCGCCCGCAGCGCTCGCAGCGGGTAGCGCGGCAGCGCCATCAGGCCGCGGCCGAACATCTCGAGCTCACCCGGCGCGCGCTCGCCGAAGCCGTTCTCGGAGGCCTCGGGAACCTCGCGGCCCTCCGGCTGCAGGTCGAGCAGCAGGCCCATGATCTCCGCCCCGGACATCCCGTCGATGACCGCGTGATGGATCTTCGTGAGCATCGCGACATGGCCGCCCTCGAGCCCGTAGATCAGGTAGATCTCCCAGAGCGGGCGTGACCGGTCCAGCGGTCGCGCGCAGATCCGCGCGACCTGCTCGCCGAGCTGATCGTCGCCACCGGGCGCCGGCAGCGCGATCTCGCGCACGTGGTACTCGAGGTCGAAGTCGGCGTCGTCGATCCAGTACGGGTGGTCGAGGCCCAGCGGCACCTGGGCCAGGCGCCAGCGCAGCGGCGGCAGCAGCGAGATGCGGTCAGCTGATCACCTGCTGGACGCGCGCCGCCGAGATCGTGCCGCCCGGGGCGGTCGACGGGTCGAGGATCGCCAGACCGCCGACGTGGCCGGTCTGGCGTGCGCTCTCCAGGGCGAGGAACTGCGCATCGAGGCTCGTGAGCTGCCGCATCAGCCGATCCTCTCCGATTCGCGCGAGCTCTGCCGGATCTGCACGCGCGCGTGCGCCTCAGCCCTTCCCGGAGATGAGCTCCCAGGCGCGGTGGAGCTTGCGCTGGAGCGGGCCCGGAGGAGGCGTGTCGCCCGTCGCGGTGAGCCCGCCCGGGGCGGGCTGGGGCTCAGGGAGATGCGCGCATTCGGCGGCGTCGAGACGCAGGACGACGGCCTGCTCGTAGAACTCGTCCACGTCATCGGCGTCGACGAACCGGTGCCCGCCGCCGTGCACGTCGATCACGAGCCCGTCGAAGACGTCCTCCTCCGGAAAGCCGAGCACGTGCGTGACGGAACCGACCGCGGCTCCGTCGGACGCGACGACCTCCAGTCCGGGGCCTGCGACCAGCCAGCTCGACGGGGCTCCACGATCCATACGGCGAGGATATCCCGGTGCCGGCCCGCGACCGGCAGGTCGGCCCGGCCGGCTTCCGGCTAGTCTGCCGCGCCCATGTCTGATGAACGTCTCGCCATCGCCGGAAGCGGCGCCATCGCGTGCGGCCTTGCGGTCGTCGCCGCCAAGCTCTCCGATGTCCACCTCCACGCACGCTCGGAGGCGTCGGCGGACCGCGCCCGCGCCTCGATCGAGAAGCAGCGCGCCCGCCTGGCCGACGAGGCCGGGCCCGGCGAGGTCACGGTCACGACGGCGTGGTCCGACCTGGCGGACGCGACGTTCTTCGTCGAGGCCGTCGCCGAGGAGCCGGTCGTGAAGGGCGGCGTGCTCGGGCACCTGGACAGCGTGGCCGGCCCCGACGCGATCATCGCGACGACGACCTCGTCGCTGTCGGTGTCCGAGCTGGCGGTCGCCGGCGGCCGGCCCGACCGCTTCGTCGGCCTGCACGTCTTCAACCCGGTCCCGCGGATGCAGCTGATCGAGCTCGCGTTCCCGGCGCAGGCCTCCGAGACGACCGTCGCCCGCGCGACCGCCCTCTGCGAGGCGCTCGGCAAGACGGCCGTCGTCGTCCCCGACTCGCCCGGCTTCGTCGTCAACAAGCTGCTGTTCCCGTACCTGTTCTCGGCCGTCGACTTCATGGAGCAGCACGCGATGCGCCCCGAGGACGTCGACGAGTGCATGAAGCTGGGCGCCGGCCATCCGATGGGCCCGCTGGCGCTGATCGACTTCGTCGGCCTCGACGTGTCGGCGGCGATCGGGCGTGAGATCGGCGCGACGATTCCGCCGAAGGTCCAGGCGCTGATCGCCGAGGGCGCACTCGGGCGCAAGAGCGGGCGCGGCTTCTACAACTACGGCTGAGGCATGGCCGTAGCGAGCCTGCGCGTCCACCGCATCGCGTTCTCGACGAACGTCGAGCGGGTCGCGCTGGCACTGGCCCACAAGCAGGTGGCCGTGACCTGGGTGGAGGTCGATCCGGCCGACCGCCGGCCGCTGATCGCGCTGAGCGGCCAGGAGCTCGTGCCGGTGCTCGAGACGCCGGACGCCGTGGTCATCGACTCCACGGTGATCCTGCGCTGGCTCGAGCAGCAGGTTCCCGACCCGCCGCTGTGGCCGGCGGACCCCCAGGCCCGCGCCGTCACCAACATCGCGATCGCCTGGTTCAACGAGGTCTGGAAGCGCGCCCCGAACGCCATCGACGAGGAGCTGTCGCGCCCGCATCCCGACGCGGACGCGATCGCCGGCTGGTCGCGCGAGATCCAGGACACGCTGCCCTGGTTCGAGACGCTGCTCGACGGCCGCGACTTCCTGCTCGGCGACACGCTCGGAGCCATGGACGTCGTGAGCTTTCCCGTTCCTCAAGTACCGCACGATCGAGCCCGACGCCGGCGACATCGAGCCGTTCCACTGGATCCTGCACGAGCACCTGCGGGAGGCCGGGCAGCCTCCCCCGGCTGGAGGCGTGGGTCGCGCGGATCGACGCCCTGCCCCGGGCCTGAACGTTAGGGACCTTTTCGGGGGTCTTGAGGGAGCGTTGAGACGCGTGGGACAGTATGCGTCACCTCAGGGAATCACCTCCTCCCAAAGCTTTTGGGGCCGGCGACTGGACACCGCCACGACAGCCCCGATGCACAGGACCAAGCCGGCCCGCACATCGTGCGGGCCGGTCCTGTCTCCGGGGTCGGCGCAGGGTCTCGGACGGTCTTAGGAACTTCGTAGGGCTGCTTTAGGGAGCGTTGAGCGCGGCGCGGGAAGGTTCTTCCTGCGAACGCATCTCGCACACACAACAGAGTGCACCTCCTCCCAGAAGCACCGGACCGGCCCGCGCAAGCGGGTCGGTTTCGTTCTGTGGCCAGGCGGCTCAGGCGTCGTCGTGCGGCAGCGGAGCCGGCAGCGCGGCCCGCGGACGGATGCGCACCGCCTCCACGCGGTTCTCGCGCACCGACTCGACGCGGATCGAGTACCCGTCGACCTTGACGGCATCCCCGCGCTTGGGCAGCCGTCCGAGCTCGTCGAAGACGAAGCCGCCGACCGAGTTGTAGGCGTCGGTGTCGACCGGCAGCGCGATCCCGTGGTCGAGCAGATCGCCGATCGCGACGTGCCCGCGCACGAACCAGTCGCCGTTCGCCAGCCGCCGGACGGCGCCGCCGGCCGGGTCGGTCTCGTCGTCGATCTCGCCGACGACCTCCTCGACGATGTCCTCGACGGTGACGATGCCGGCCGTCGCGCCCGTACTCGTCGACGACGACGGCGAGCGACGAGCGCTCGCGCTGCAGGTCGGCGAGCAGATCGTCGAGCGGCTTGGTCTCCGGGACGATCAGCGCCGGCTTCACGAGCGCATCGATCGCCGCCCGCGGCCCGTCGGCCATGTAGAGCCGCGCCAGCGAGTTGGCGTGGACGATGCCGCGGACGCGGTCGCGAGCTCCCGTCCTCGGTCACCACGAGCCGCGTGTGGCCCGAGCTGACGCAGCGCCGCAGCGCGGTCTCGACGTCATCGGCGACGTCGACCGTGACGACCGCCGGGATCGGCGTCATCACCTGGCGCGCCTCCTGCTCGTGCAGCTGGAAGACGCCGGCGAGCATCCCCGCCTCCCCCGGATCGAGCTTGCCGCCGAGCTGCGCCTGCGAGATCAGCAGCTTGAAGTCCTCCGGTGACCCGCCCTCGTCGAGCTCGGCGGTCGGGTCGATCCGCATCAGCCGCAGGATCCCGTTGGCCGCGCCGTTGAGCATGTTGATGAACGGGCGCATGCCCAGCTCGAACCAGCCCAGCGGCCGCGCGGCGCGGCGCGCGACGCTCTCGGCGTTGACGATCGCGAAGATCTTCGGCACCTGCTCGCCGGCGATCACGTGGATCGACGTGACGAGGATGTAGGCGATCGCGACCGAGATCGCGACCGACGCCCCGTGCGAGAGCGGGCCGCCGAGCAGCGGCTCGAACAGCGTCGCGATCGCCGGCTCGCCGAGGAAGCCGATGCCCAGCGAGGCGAGCGTGATGCCGAACTGGCAGGCCGAGAGGTACTGGCTGAGGTCCTGCTGCTGGTGCGCCGCGCGGGCCGCGCCGCGGACGCCGTCGCGCGCCTGCTCCTCGAGCCGGCCGCGGTTGGCGCGCACGAGCGCGAACTCGGCGGCGACGAAGAACCCGTTCACCAGGACGAGCACCAGCACCGCGACGATCAGCAGCGCGGTCATGGGCAGGTGGCCTGGGGGCCGCTACTTCGAGGAAGGTCGTCCGGCACGCTGGTTCGCCGCGGCGCAGTGTACCCCGCGCCCGGCGGGTCGACCCCGCCGTCACCCGGCGAGCGCGTCGATCGACCTGCGCCAGCGCGAGATCGGCCTCGGTCACGCCGCCCTCGCTGTGCGTGGAGAGCGTCAGCCGCACCTTGTTCCAGCCGTGGATCAGGATGTCCGGGTGGTGGTTCGCGGCCTCGGCGGCGTCGGCGACGCGGTTCGCCAGCGCCATCACGGCCGCGAAGTCGCCGAGCTCCAGATCGCGAACGAGCGCGCCGTCCTGCAGGCGCCACGGGCCTCCGGCGATGCGAGCCTCGATCTGATCGGACGGCAGCGTGCTCATGCCGCCGAGTCTACGATTCGCCGGTGCGCATCGTGAGCCTCGTGCCCCACGCCACCGAGCTGCTGTTCGCGCTCGGCCTCGGCGACGACGTGGTCGGCGTCACGCACGAGTGCGACTATCCGCCCGGCGCGCTCGAGCTGCCGCACCTCACGAGCGACGAGCTGCCGCCCGGCCTCGACTCGGCGGGGATCGACGCGGCCGTCCGCGAGCGCACCGAGCGCGGCGACGCGATCTACGGCCTCGACGAGCAGCTGCTGCGCGAGCTCGAGCCCGACCTGATCGTCACGCAGGAGCTGTGCCCGGTCTGCGCGGTCAGCTACGACGAGGTCCAGGCGATCGCGAAGCAAGCTGCCGGTCTGCCCGCAGGTCATCGCGCTCGACCCGCGGACGTTCGGCGAGACGATGGTCGACGTGCGGACGGTCGCCCAGGCGACCGGCGCGCTGGCGGCGGCGCTCGACCTGATCGCGCGGCAGCGCGCGCGCGTGGACGCCATCCAGGCGGCGCGTGATGGACGAGCCGCTCGTGACCGTGGCCGCGCTCGAATGGCTCGACCCGGTCTTCGTCGCCGGTCACTGGACGCCGCAGCTGATCGAGATGGCCGGCGGCGACGGACGTGCTCGGCCTGCCCGGCGAGCCCTCGCTCCAGACGACCTGGGAGATGGTCGCCGCCGCGGAGCCCGAGGTCGTCGTCGTGATGCCCTGCGGCTACGACGCGGCGCGCTCACTCGAGGAGGCCGAGGCGCACGCCGAGCAGCTCCGCTCGCTCGGTGCCGGCGGGTCGTCGCGATCGACGCGTCGGCCACGTTCTCGCGGCCCGGCCCGCGGCTCGTCGACGGGCTCGAGACGCTCGCCCACATCCTGCACCCGCGCGCCGTGCCGCAGGCGCCGGGCCCGGCGCTCGAGGCGCTGTGACCGAGATCTCCTAGATGCCGAGCCCGGAACCGCCGCTGCGGCGCGGCGAGTTCGGCGCCGATGACCGACACGATCGCGACGCCCGACCAGGCCGCACCCAGCCGATCCAGGACTGACGGCGGCGCTCGCCGGCCGCGACCGCAAGGCCGCCCACCACGCCGCCCACGAGGCCGCCGATGTGGCCGCCGACCGAGACGTTCGAGAGCACGAAGCTGAGCACGAGGTTGAAGACGATCAGCATCCCGATGTCCGTCTGGAACGGATTGACGCCGCGCGCGTAGAGGATCGCCGCGGCGGCGCCCATCAGGCCGAAGATCGCGCCCGAGGCGCCGACGGTCAGCGCGTCGGGTGAGAACACCAGCGCGCCGAACGCACCGGCGAGCAGCGACGAGAAGTAGATGCCCAGGAAGACGGGCGTTCCGAGCTGCGGCTCGAGCTCACGCCCGAACAGCCACAGCAGCAGCATGTTGAAGCCGATGTGCAGCAGCCCGGCGTGGAGGAAGCCGTAGGTGACGAGCCGCCACCAGTCCCCGGCGGCGACGGCCGGCCCGAACAGCGCGCCGTCGCGGAAGATCGCGCCGTTGCCACCACCGTTCACGCCCAGGCTGCCCTCGGCCAGGAACACGATCACGCAGATGGCGATCAGCGCGATCGTCGCCGCGCGGCTCACCGCCGGTCGCCGTCAGCGGACGCACCTTCGTCGTCTGCGACGCGCACTCCGGGCAGCGCATGCCGACCGGGCTGGGACGCATGCAGTCGGGGCAGATCGGGCGTCCGCAGCTGGAGCACGAGACGCGCGTCTCGCGCCCGGGATGGCGATAGCAGGTGGTTTCGGTCTGCGTGCTCATCGATCGGCGGAACGCGCGGCCACGCTACCAGCCGCGCGCGCTCGCCGGTCACCCGCGCAGGCGCCGCTCGACCTCGTCGGCGATCGTGCGCACGGCCCCGGCGGCGAACTCGACCGGGTCCGCGTCACCCGTGCGGCGGCGACCGCGCCGCCGGCGCGCCTGGAGCACGGCGAGGCCGCCCGCGGCGACCGTCCCGATCCCGGCGGCGACCGCCGGGCGCACCCAGGTGCGCGGATCGTGCAGCGAGCGCAGCTCCCAGGACTCGAGCTCGTCGGCGGCCAGCGCGGTGATCGTCGTCAGCGTGTCCTCGAGGCGGACGCTCAGGTGCTCCGGCGGATCGACCGGCGCAAGCGCGCGGCTGAGCAGGGCCTCGACGTCGCTCATGTGCGGCTGGGCGCTCATCTGCTCACACCTCCTGCGGCTCGCGCACGATCTCCTCGAGCTGCTTGATCGCGCGGTGGATCAGCACCTTCGTGGCGCCGTCCGTGCGCCCGAGAGCGCGCGCGATCTCCTTGTTGTCCATCCCCAGCGCGAAGCGCATGATCAGCGCCTCGCGGCGGTCGTCGGGAAGCTGCTGCACGCCTTCCAGGATGTGGCGCAGCTCCTCGCGGCCCTCGACCAGATCCTCGGTCGTGTGCAGGCCCTCGGGCTCCGCGACCGAGTCCAGCGCCGTCTGCGGCTTGCGCGCCCGGTCGCGGTAGAGATTCGCGGCGAGGTTGTGCGCGATCCGGATCAGCCAGGGCCGCAGCGGCCGGCCCTTGGACTCGCGCGAGTGCCCGCTCGAAGTGCCGGTAGGCCTGCAGGAAGGTCTGCTCGGTCAGGTCCTCGGCGTCGTGGTGATTGCCGACCCGGTAGTAGCTGTAGGAGTAGACGTCCCGAAGGTGCGCCTTGTACAGCTCCGTAAAGCGCCGGTCGAGCTCCGCCTTGTCCACGCATGCCAGCCTACCTCCGGCCTCGTCAGACCACCCGCGCGCCGACGATGCGGCGCGGCTTGGTGACGTCGTCGGCGAACGCGCGCGCGCTGCCCTCGCCGCTCACGACGGCGGCGAGCGCGCGCGTCGCGGGGGCGCGCACGCGCTGCGCCTCGAGTGCGGTCACGAGCAGCGGAAGCGCGTCGAGCGCTTCCGCGACCTGCCCGATCGCCGGACGGATCTCCTGCTGGGAGACGCCCCGCGCGAGCAGCTCGCCGGCGCGGCGGTTGCGTCCACCGGCGGCGACCACGGAGGCGACGAGGTCCCCTGCGCCCGCAAGCCCGGTCCAGGTCTCGGGCCGCGCGCCGAGCGTCGCCGCGTAGGCGGCGATCTCGGAGAACACCTTGCCCGCGGCGGCGCCCGACGCGTTGGGCCCGCCGACCGAGGCCGTCGTCGCGGCGAGCACCGCCGCGTTCTTGGCGACGCCCGCGAGCTCGACCCCGACGACGTCGCCGGTCGTCTCGACGTCGAACCCGGCATCGGCGCAGAGGCGGCGAAGCTGTGCGAGCAGCTCGGGGTCGGTCGAGGCGAGCACGAGCGATGCGCCGTGCTCGACGGCGTCGGCCGCGTGTGCCGGGCCGCCGAGGCAGGCGACGGTGCGGCCGCCCGCGCGGCGTGAGCAGAAGACGGTCGGGAGCTCGCCCGCCGGTGGGACGAGGCCCTTGGACGAGACGAGCAGCCGGGTGCGGGAACCGAGCCGGTCGCCGATCTCCCCCATCGCCACCGGGAGATCGCGCGTGGGGACGGCGAGGCACACGAGATCGGACTCGCGCAGCTCGAGCGCACCGGCGCGCGCGACGCGGATCGTGTCCGGGAGGCGCACGCCCGGGAGGTAGCGGCGGTTCTCGCGCTCGGCGCCGAGCTCGCGCGCCTGCTCCTCCGTGCGGCAGCCGAGCTCGACCTGCGCGCCGCCGCGGGCGAGCGCGATCGCGAGGCTCGTGCCCCACGAGCCGGCGCCGATGATCGCGACGCGGCGCAGCGGCGGGGTCCCGCCGAGCCATTCCCACTGGAGCTCGACGCAGGGCCAGATCCGGTCGGTGACGGCCTTTGCGAGCGCCGCGGACGGCCGCTCGACCTTCGGGAAGCGCAGGGCGGGGCCGCAGCGCACGCGAACCTTCTTCGGGCGGATGCGCCAGCCGCGGCGCACCTCGGCGCTGCCGATCACCGCGACGGGCACGACGACGGCGCCGGTCTCCAGGGCCAGGCGCCCGACCCCGCGGCGCGGGTGGCCGATCGGCCCGGGGCGCACGCGCGTCCCCTCGGGGAAGATCATCACGCCGTCGCCGCGCTCGAGGATGCGGCGGGCGGTCGCCATCGAGGCCTCGTCACCCGTTCCGCGGTCGATCGGGAATGCGCCGAGCGAGTTCAGGAACCACGTCTGCAGGCGGTTCTTGAGGAACAGCTCCTTCTTCGCCACGAAGTAGAACGGGCGCCGCGTGCAGGCCGCGATGACGAACGGGTCGAGGAACGAGCGGTGGTTGGCCGCGATGATGACCGGCCCGGTCTTCGGGATGTGCTCGCGCCCGATCCGGTCCTCGCGGAACCAGATCAGGAAGAACGGCAGGAAGAAGAGCCGCACGACGCCGAGGACGAGGCGGTTGACCCCGCGCTCTCCAGCCCGGTCGAGCAGCTCCTGCTGATCCATGCCTGCGATACCGCAGCCTGGCGCATGGGTTACACGCGGCGGGGAGTAGGATCGCCCGACATGGCCTTCGATCGCACGCGCACGCTTCGCGGAGCACTCGCCGGAGCGACCGCCGCCGGCGTCTGGGCGGCGCAGCAGCCGCTCGACATCCGCCTGTTCGGAGTGCCCTACGACGACACCGCGCTGCTCGGCAAGGCGGTCACGCGCGGGCGCGCCTGGCCGCTCGTCGGAGCCGCGATGCACCTCGCCAACGGCGCGATCTTCGGTGCCCTCTACGCGAACGTCGCGCCGCTGATGCCGCTGCCCGCATGGGCGAAGGGGCCGACCGCGGCGCTGGTCGAGAACACCGTGCTGTGGCCTGGCGTCGCGCTCACCGACCGGCTGCACCCGGCCCGCGAGGAGCTGCCGCAGCTCAGCGGCAACATGGCCGCGTTCGCACAGGCCACCTGGCGGCACCTGCTCTTCGGCTTCGTGCTCGGCGAGCTCGAGCGCGCGCTCAACCCGCCGCAGGACGAAGAGGTCCCGAGCTTCGAGCACGTCGCGTCGCAGAACGGCCACGGCAACATCGCGCATGCCGCGGGCGTCGGACCCGCGTAGCCCGGCGCCTCGCTCAGAGGCTGGCGGCGAACTCGAGCAGACGCTTGAGCTTCGTTTCGCGCGTCGCCAGCACGCAGGTGCGGCCGTCACGCTGCCAGGTGATGTAGCGCGCATCGCCGCGGCGCAGGACCGAGAAGTCGAGGCCGTCGTAGGTGAGCTGCTTCGCGCCGTCCGGGACGCTCAGCGGGTGGCCGTCGACGATCGTGTAGCCGACCCGCTTCGCGCCGCGGCCGTAGACCACGGTGACGGCCGCGCGGCCGGCGACGGTGTCTGTCCGCGTGCCGACCGCGCGCCAGCCCTTCCGTGCGCGTAGTCCGGGAACGTCACGCCGCCGACCGACAGGCGCAGCGGCCGTCGCTCGTGCGGGCCGGCGGCCCGTCCGTCGGCGCGCGCAGCGCGACCTGCGCCGCGTCGGCGACCGAGCCTCCCGGAGTGCCATTGGGCCCGGACACGAGCACCACAGCCACCGCGAGGGCCAGCGCTGCGGCGGCCGCGGCACCGGCGACGACAAGTGGCCGCGAGCGCCGGCGCGGCGGCGCCCCTCCCGCGAGCTGTTCCTGGGCGACGGCGGCGCGCAGGCTCTGCGGCGCGCGGACCGAGGCGGCCGTCGCGCGGATCCGGCTCATCGCGCGCTCGCTGGCGGCACGGGCGTCCGGAGCGCTCATCAGCTTGCTCCCTCGTCGCCCATCGCGGCCGCGACGCGCAGGCGGGCGCGATGCACGCGCGTGGTGATCGTGGCCTCGCGGACCCGCAGCGCCCGTGCCGCCTCGCGGTAGCTCAGCCCGATCAGGTCGATCGCGACGAGCGCCTCGCGGAAGTCGCGCGGCAGCTCGCCGATCGCGTCGAACAGCGCGGCCACGTCGTCGGAGGCACCCGGGTCCCAGCGCGTGCGGTGCTCCGGCCGCTCCCCCAGCTCGGTGGTCTGCGGACGCCGGTCACGGGCCCGGGCGCGGCTCACCTGCGTGTTGCGCAGCGCGCGCAGCAGGTAGCCGAGGTCGTCGCTCCCGCGCAGCCAGCGCGGCCGTGCGAGCACGGCCGCGTAGGTGTCCTGCACGAGGTCCTCCGCCTCGTGGCGATCCCCGCACAGGGCCCAGGCCGCCCGATAGAGGCGATCCAGGTGATCCCCCAGGTCGTCCGGGTTCAGGCGGCGCAGCGCGCCGCCGGGATGCGGGTCCGCCACGAGGGCGATGCTACTCCGCGTCACGGTCCTGCTCGCAGGTCACGAGACGGTCAGCGTTCCTTCCATCCCCGCGGCCTTGTGGCCGGGGACCGGGCAGTAGAACTGGTACGTCCCGGGCTTCAGCGTGACGGTGACCTTCGACGAGCTGCCCGGCTGCGCGGTCGGGCCGTCCTTGTCGACCCCGTTGCCCTCGACCGCGATCGCGTGCGGGATGCCGGAGCTCCCCGGGTTCGCCATGTCGAGCGTGACCTTGCCGGCCTTGGCGGTGAGCGTCGTCGTGTTGAAGGCGAGGGCGCCGTTGGCGTCCGCCGACACCTTCACGGTGGACGCGCCGCCGGCCGCGGGTGCCGCGGCCGCGGTGGTGGCGTCGTCGTCGCGGCCTTGGTCGAGGCCGAGCCGTAGGCGCCGCCGGTGTTGGCCGCCGTCGAAGAGTCGCTCGAGCTGCTCGAACTGCCGCAGGCGGCGAGCACGAGCGCTGAGGCCAGGACGAGTGCCGCGCCTGCCAGCGGGCGGTGGGTTCGTGCGTGCATTGATGGTTCCTCCGTCGCGGATCCGGTCGACCATGAAGACGCCGCACGCGGCTCGCATCCTTCCCGGCTGAGGGCGCGTTACCCTCGGCGCCCCGTGCCGGAGTAGCTCAGCTGGTAGAGCAATCGCCTTGTAAGCGATAGGTCAGGGGTTCGAGTCCCCTCTCCGGCTTGGTGGAAGGGCTTCTCAGCGGCGCTCGAGCAGACCCGGCGCCGTCCCGCCGACTCCGAGCAGCCCCGGACCCGTGTGCACGCCGATCACGGGGCCGATCTCGGAGATGAAGACCGGGTCGTGGCCGAAGATCTCGCGGCCGCGCTCGGCGAGGCGCTCGGCCGCCTCGGGCGCCTGGATGTGCTGAACGCAGTACGCCGTGCGGTCGTCGGCCAGGAGTTCGTGGGAGAACGCGACCATTCGTTCGAAGGCCCGCTTCTGGGTGCGCGCGCGCTCGATCGGCTTGATGCCCTCCGCGTCCACGCTGAGGATCGGCTTGATGCTCAGCGCGCCGCCCACCCACGACTGCACGCGGCCGATGCGCCCGCCGCGCCGCAGGTACTCGAGCGTGTCGATCGAGAACCAGATGTCCCCGCTGCCGCGCGCCTCGAGCGTGCGCGCGAGCACGTCGTCGATGCCGTGCCCGGCGTTCGCGGCCGCCGCCGCGGCGAGCACGATGAGGCCCAGGCCACCGCATGCCGACTCGGAGTCGACCACCTCGATCCGGCGCTCTCCCCCCGCCGGGTCGGCCGCCAGCGCCTCCAGCGCCGCCAGCCGCGCGGTCTCCTTCGTCCCGGAGATGCCGGCCGCGAGATGGATGGAGACGATGTCGTGGCCGGCCGCGAGCAGCGGCCCGTAGACGTCGAGGAAGTCGCCGATCGACGGCTGCGAGGTCTTGGGCGTCTCGCTCGCCGCACGCAGCTCGCCGTAGAAGGCGTCGAGGTCGGCGTTGAGGTCCGCCTCGCGCGTCGCGGTGACGCCCTGCGTCAGGTACAGGCTGACCTCGTGAATGCCCTCGCGATCGACGATCTCACGCGGCAGGTACGTCGTCGTGTCGGTGACCACCGCGACGGGCATCGACCGACCCTAGATGATGGCCGGTCTCGGCCTCAGCGCTCTGCCCGCAGCGCCGGCACGACGTACTCGTCGAGCTCGGGATGCCGCCTGATGTACGCCGCCGCGAACGGACAGGTCGGGATCACGAGCTTGCCCTTCGCGCGGATGCCCTCGAGCGCCGCGCGGACGAGAACCCCGCCGAGCCCCTCGCCTTCATGGCCGTCGGCGACCTCGGTGTGAGCGACGATCACGTTCTTCCCCGCCGGCAGGTAGTCGACCCGGCCGGCGAGCTCGTCGCCGATCCGCAGCTCGAACCGCGAGGCGCCGGGGTTGTCCACCACCACCGGATCCGCCATCAGGTCAACCCCCGAGCGGCGAGGGCGGGATCCGCGTCTGCCCGTGCACCTCGGGAATCCGCATCAGCAGCTCGTCGGTGAAGCACCATGACCAGGCCTCCCCCGGCTCGAGCGAGCGGATGATCGGGTGCCCGCTCTCCGGGCGTGTGCCGTGGCGTGCCGGTCCGGCGAATCGTCACAGCAGCCGACCTTGCCGCAGTCGAGGCAGATGCGCAGGTGCAGCCACGCGCCGCCGGTCGCCAGGCAGTCCTCGCATCCCTCCACCTCCTCGGGCAGCTGCGTGATCTTGACGTGATCGAGATGGGTGCAGGTCGCCATGCCGCAAACGCTATCGGGCCGCACCTGTGGCATCTGGGCCCGTTGCGGAGTAGCCTCGATCCATGACCGAGCGCATTGAGCGGGCGGCAGAGTCCGCCCAGCGGCGCGCGGTCGCCGCCCAGGAGGCCATGGCCGAGCGCGTCGGCGCGGCGCAGGACGCGGCCGCGCGCGGCGTCGAGACCGTCCGCGAGCAGGCCGCGGACATGCGCGAGCAGGCCGCAGAGGTCGTCGCGAAGGTCAAGCCGAGGCTGCGCGGCGTGATCCACGAGTACTCGTTCTTCGCCGCGATCGCGCTGGGCGCGCTGCTGGTGCTCCGCGCGAACGGCGACCGCCAGGTCGTCGCCACGACGATCTACGCGGCGGGCATCTGCGGGCTGTTCGGGATCAGCGCGCTCTATCACCGCGTGAATTGGCGCCGCCCGCGCGCCCGCGCGTGGATGCGGCGCCTCGATCACTCGATGATCTTCGTCTTCATCGCGGCCTCGTTCACGCCGTTCGCGCTGCTGGTGCTGCACGGCTCGCAGGCCACGACGATGCTGATCATCGCCTGGGGGCTTGCGCTCGCCGGGGTCGTGATGTCGCTCGTCTGGGTGGGCGCCCCGAAATGGCTCACCGCGACCGTGTACGTGACGCTCGGCATGCTCGGCGCGGTGCTGGCTCCCGAGATCCTGAGCGGGCTCGGATGGCTGGCGTTCGCGGGGATCGCGCTGGGCGGCGCGCTCTACGCCACCGGCGCGGTCATCTACGCGACCGAGCGACCGAACCCGTCGCCCACCGTCTTCGGCTACCACGAGGTCTTCCACACCCTCGTGACGGGCGCCGCCGCCACGCACTACGCGGTGATCGCGTTCCTGCTGATCCCGCTGACCACCTAGAGAGTCCGCGCGGTTACGCAGCACGATCTGCGGGTATGAGCCTGGATGTGTTCCCGACTCTGCTCCTGATCGCCGCCGCTCGTGGCACTGCTGCTCGTCCTGGTCTCCGGGGCCGCGACGCGTCAGATCAGCCGCGTGGCGCAGCCCGAGGCACGCCCGGACGAGCGACGTGCTGCTGCCCGCGCGCACGGCGCGCGCGGGCCAGGGCGCTAGAAGGCCCTCCAGAGGACGACGTTGCGCGCGGCGAGGTGGACGCCGACCTTGCGCTTCACGCGCTGAAGGGCGTTGTCCACCGTCTTGGTGTCGCAACCCACGATCTCGCCGATTCCCTCGTAGGAGCGGCCGTCGAGGTAGAGCGAGAGCACCCGCGACTCGAGATCCGAGAGCGTCGACGACAGGCAGTCGACGAGCGAGCGCAGCTCCTCCGAGGAGATCACCTGGTTGACCGGGTCATGCACCGTCGAGCCGGGGATCACCTCGTCGAGCGTCGGCTCGCCGTCGCTGGCGCCGGCCGGCGTCGAGGAGAACGACACGTACTGGTTCAGCGGCACGTGCTTGTTCCGGGTCGAGGTCTTCACCGCCGTGATGATCTGGCGGGTGATGCAGAGCTCCGCGAAGTTGCGGAAGCTCGACTCGCGATCGGTCCGGTAGTCGCGGATCGCCTTGTAGAGGCCGACGAGGCCCTCCTGGATCAGGTCGTCGCTGTCGCCGCCGATCAGGAAGTACGACGAGGCCTTGAGACGGACGAAGCCGTAGTAGCGGCGAACGAGACGGTCGTATGCGGTGGGGTCCCCCGTCTTCGCAAGCGCGATGAGGTACCCGTCATCGACCTGAACCTGACCTTGAGAGGATGCGGAAAGTCTTGCCACGAGGTCGTTCCTCCTCCCCATTTGCAGGGGAATAGATGGACGATCTCAGTGACGCGCGCCTCCCCTGGCGTCAGCTGCGAACGTGAAGCTGATGATTTCTCGACCTGAGGTTGAACCCCAGGTCGAGGCGTTTATCCCACAGTTATGGAGCGCTGTCAACCCTGCCTTGCAAGATTCCGTACAGAAGGGCCGCTGCGGCGGCGCTGCACGTTCAGCGAGTCCAGGTGCCCGCGGAGCGGCAGCCGGACGAGCTGGTCGCAGGACGCGGCGACGCGCGGGCGCAGCCCCTTCCCCTCCGCGCCGAGCACGAGCACGACCCCGCCGCGGTAGTCGGGCGCCGTGTAGTCGACCGCCTCGGGCACCGCGTCGGCCCCGTAGCACCAGCAGCCCGCCTGCTTGGCCTCGGCCAGGAAGTCGGCGATGTTGCGCACGCGCGCGACCGGCAGCCACTCGAGCGCTCCCGCCGAGGCCTTGCAGGCCGCGGGGGTGACCTCGGCGGCGCGGCGCTCGGGGATGACGACGCCGGTCGCGCCGACGCCCTCGGCGGTGCGGCAGATCGCGCCGAGGTTCTGCGGGTCCTGGACCTCGTCCAGCGCGACGATCAGCGGGTCGGGCTGCGTCAGCAGCTCGTGGCCGCCGACGTACGGATAGCCCTCGACGCTCGCGCAGACGCCCTGGTGGCCCTCGCTGTCGGCGCGATGCGAGACGTCCGCGGTGGTCACGACGTGGACGGGCATGCCCGGGTCGCGCAGCCAGTCCTCGCCGTCGATCGCCGCCGCGGTCGCCCAGATCTCGAAGACGCGCCTGCGCCCGGCCCGCAGCGCCTCATGCACGGCGTTGCGCCCGTAGAGGATCATGGACGCACGAGCGTCGGGCCACCGGCGGCGTCACGCACCTGCCAGCCGCGCTCGGCGAGCTCGTCGCGCAGGCGGTCGGCCTCGGCCCAGTCCTTGGCGGCGCGCGCCGCCTCGCGCGCCGCGAGCAGCGCGCTCGCCTCCGCGTCGGGCACCTCGGCGTCACCGCCGGCGCCGCTGAGCAGCGTCTCCAGGCCCAGCACCGTCAGCATCTCGCGCAGCGACGCGTCGCCCGCTCCGTCGCGCTTGTTGACCTCGCGGATCCATTCGTAGAGCGCCTCGAGCGCCTTCGGGGTGTTGAAGTCGTCCGCGAGCGCGTCCCAGAAGCGCTCGACGAGCGGCTCGAGGTCCGCCGGCGAGGGCTGCGCCGGGCGCAAGCCGCCGCGCGGCCTCGCGGATCCGTCGCACGCTCGCCTGCGCGGCACCGAGCGTCTCGTCGCTGAAGCGCAGCGGCTGGCGGTAGTGCCCG
The DNA here is from genome assembly GCA_963721255.1 of uncultured Actinomycetes bacterium. GTDB lineage: Bacteria > Actinomycetota > Thermoleophilia > Solirubrobacterales > Solirubrobacteraceae > F1-60-MAGs163. The sequence goes on along the minus strand of CAVRIM010000003.1, from coordinate 27,940 downwards.
GTGGAGAAGAAGAGGACGACGGCGTCGCGGCCCCAGCGCTCGAGCACCTCGCCCAGCAGCGCCGTGTTGCCGACGCTCTTGGCCATCTTCTCCTCGCCCATCTGGAGCATGCCGTTGTGCATCCAGATCCGGCTGAGATCGGCGCCGCCGTGCGCCATCCGCGTCTGCGCGGCCTCGTTCTCGTGGTGGGGGAAGATCAGGTCGTTGCCGCCGCCGTGGATGTCGAAGCCGACGCCCAGCAGCTCCTCCGCCATCGCCGAGCACTCGATGTGCCAGCCGGGGCGTCCGCGGCCCCACGGGGCGTCCCAGGCGGTGTCCTCGCCGGGCTTCTGCGCCTTCCACAGCGCGAAGTCGAGCGGGTCCTCCTTCAGATCGGAGGGGTCGGCGGGATCGGATTCCTCGCCCTGGTCCATGTCGTCGACGGCGCGGTGCGAGAGCTCGCCGTAGCGCGCGTCGCTGCGCACCCGGAAGTAGACGTCGCCGCCGACGGCGTAGGCGCTCCCGTTGTCGATCAGCGTCGCGATCAGGGCGATGATCGGCCCCATCGTCTCGCCGGCGAGCGGCTCGTGATCGGGGCGACCGAGGCCCAGGCCGTCGGTGTCCGCCATGTACGCCGCGGTCATCTCGCGCGCGAGCTGCTCGCTCGGCAGCGGCGGATCGGCGGCCAGCGCCGCGTCGTAGATCTTGTCGTTCACGTCGGTGACGTTCGCGACGAACGTGACGTCGTAGCCCTCGTGCTCGAGGAAGCGCTTGAGCAGCGAGTAGACGACGAACGGGCGGCCGTTGCCGACGTGGATGCGGTTGTAGACCGTCGGACCGCAGGCGTAGATGCCCACGCGCCCGGGGTCACGCGGGCGCAGCTCCGTCAGCTCGCCGCTGCGGGTGTCATGGAGGCGGATCGTGCGCATCGGGCCGCAGGGTACGCCGCTCACGCCTCGGCGAGGGTCGCGACCGCCTGCGCCGCAACGCCCTCCTCACGCCCCACGAAGCCGATGCCCTCGCCGGTCGTCGCCTTGACGTTGACGCTGGCGTGCGGAGACGCCGAGCGCCGCCGCGAGGTTGTCGCGCATCTCGTGCTTGCGCGGCCCGGCCTTCGGCCGTTCCATCACGAGCGTCGTGTCCACGTGTTCGACGCTCAGCCCGCGCTCGGCGAGCATGCCGGCGACCGCGCGCAGCAGCGCGAGCGAGTCCGCGCCGCGCCACTGCTCGTCGGTGTCGGGGAAGTGCGTGCCGATGTCGTCGAGGCCGGCGGCGCCGAGCAGCGCGTCGATCACCGCGTGGGTGAGGACGTCCGCGTCGGAGTGCCCGGCGAGGCCGAGCCCCTCCGGATGCTCCAGCCTCACGCCGCCCAGGATCAGCGGGCGCCCCGGCTCGAGCCGGTGCGAGTCCCATCCGATGCCGGTGCGTACGCGCATGCCGCCGCCCATCATCCCTGGCGGTGCGGTCAGGTGGGACCGATCGGCTCCAGGCGCCGCTCACGCCGCTCGAAGACCGCGAGCTCGGAGACGCCGACGTCGGCCAGCAGCGCGAGCGCGTCGTCGTAGCCGTAGCCGAGATGTTCGGCGTGGTGCGCGTCGCTCGAGAGCGCGACCGGGCAGCCGGCGTCGAGGCACATCTCGAGGAAGGCGCGATCCGGGTAGAGCTCGCCGACCGGCTTGCGCAGGCCGGCCGTCGAGACCTCGATCGCGATCTGCGACTCCGCGATGCCGTCCATCGCGAGCTCGTAGTAGCGGCGCAGGTCGCCCTCGGGCATCGGCCGCTGGCGGCCCCAGTGCTTCACGAGGTCGGGGTGGGCGAGGATGTCGAACATGCCCGTGCGCGCCATCTCGCCGAGCCAGGTGAAGTACGTGCTCCAGACCTTGTCGACGCCGACGCCCATGCCCCAGATGTCGTAGTCCTCGTGGTCCAGCGCGCCGTCGCCGACGAAGTGGATCGAGCCGACGACGTAGTCCCACTCGCGTGCGTCGAGGAAGCCGGCGACGCGGTCCTCGCGCCCCGGGATGTAGTCGGCCTCGATGCCGAGCCGCAGATCCGTCGACTCGCGCACGTAGGAGCAGTAGGCGTCGACGTCGTCGTGGGCGAACTCGCGCCAGAAGGGGTTGTCCCAGATCTGGAGCGCCTCGCGGAAGCGGTAGATGTGCTCGCTCACGCCGAGCTCGGCGATACCGCGCTCGGTCGCCTGAGCCCGGTAGGCCTCGGCGTTCTCCTGGGTGAAGTACTGCTCGGGGGCGGTGTCCGGGCCGTCTGGGCGCAGGTGGACGTGGTAGTCGGTGAGCACGGGATGCAGAGTAGGGCGCGCCGGTACGGTTTCCCCATGCCCTTCCTCCTCGACCACGTCTCGATCACCGTCACGGACATCGATCGCGCGGGAACGTTCTACGACGCGATCTTCGGCGCGCTCGGCGTGGCGCCGCTCCGGCGCTCGGAGACGCGGATCCGCTACGGCGAGCCCGGGGCAGCCGGGTGTCACGTTCCTGTCGATCGTCGAGACCCCCGACGCGCACGCCGGAGGGCCGCGGCACTGGGCGTTCCGGGCGGCGACCACGGCACAGGTCGACGCCTTCCACGCAGCCGGCCTGGCGGCAGGCGGGACCGACGACGGTCCCTCCGGCCCGCGCCCCGGCTACCACGAGCACTACTACGGCGCGTTCCTGATCGACCCCGACGGCAATCGCGTCGAGGCGGTCTGTCACGAGGGCTGACGAGCCCCGAGCAACAGCTCGGCGAGCCGCAGGTCGACCAGCGTCGTCACCTTCAGGTTCTCCGCGGGCGCCTCGACGACGCGGACGCGGCCGCCGTCCTGCTCGACGAGCATCGCGTCGTCGGTCGCCCGCGCGAGCTCGTCGTCGGACCGTGACAGCGCCCGCTCGAGCGCCGCGCGGCGGAAGACCTGCGGCGTCTGCACCGCCCACAGCTCCGAGCGCACGAGCGTCTCGGTCACGCGCACGCCGTCGGCCGCGCGCTTCACCGTGTCCGTCACCGGCGCCGCGGCGATCGCGGCGTCCCAGCCGCCGTCCGCGTCCAGCGCCTGAAGGCAGCGCGCCACGAGGTCCGGCGTCAGCAGCGGGCGGGCCGCGTCGTGGACGAGGACGACATCGGCGTCCGCGGGCGCCGCCGCCAGTGCCGCCCGCACCGAGTGCGAGCGCTCGGCTCCCCCGGCCACCGCGACGCAGCCGGCCGGCGCGGCGGCCAGCGCGTCGCCGGGCAGCGCCACGACGATCGCGCTGATCCCGTCCGCCGCCCGCAGCGCCGCGAGGCTCCAGTCGAGCATCGGCCGCCCCGAAAGCGCGACGAGCGCCTTGGGGCCGAAGACCCCAGACGCTCGCCACGCCCGGCGGCCACGATCAGCGCGACCGCCGTCAAGTTGCTGCTCCCCGTTCCCGGATCAGACCTTCGCGCCCGCCGACTCGGCGAGCAGGTCGTCGAGGTGCTGCTCCGCCTCGTCCTCGTCCATGTCGAGCGCGTACATCAGCTCGGACGCGAGGATCTTCTTCGCCCGGGTGAACATCTGCTTCTCACCGGTCGAGAGCCCCTTCTGGTGCTCACGGATGGCGAGGTTGCGCACGACCTCCGACAGCTCATAGATGTCGCCGGTCTTGATCTTGTCGCGGTTGTGCTTGAAGCGGCGGTTCCAGTTCTTCGGCATCTCCGAGAGGTCGTCCCGCAGCACCGCCAGCACCTTCTCCACCGTCTCCTCGTCGATGACACGGCGCAGGCCGACCTGCGTCGCCTTCTCCGACGGGACCATCACCGTCATGTCGTTGTGCAGGATCTTGATGGTCAGGTAGATGCGTTCCTGACCGAGCAGAACCTTCGATTCCTTCTTGAGAACCCTGCCGGCCCCGTGATGTGGGTACACCACGCTGTCGCCCAACTCGAACTCGATGTGTTCGACGACAACGGCCTCGAGATCCTCTGCCATGAGGTCGTCCTTCTCCTCCGAAATGATGTCCTCCTTCGCTCTCATCGGCGGGGCTCCGCCCCGGCCGTCCCTCTCACACACATGGTCACGTCTGCAGGTACCGGTCCACGAGGTTGATCTCCTGAAGCCGCCGGAGCCCCTCGCGGATGTCCTTGGCGCGGATCTCTCCGACGCCCTCGATGCCCTCGAGCTCCCCGTCGCCGGCGCCCAGCAGCTCATCGAGCCCGCCGGTCGCCTGCACGATGCTCGCCACGACGATCTTCGGCAGGCGCGGGATGCGCCCGAGAATCCGATAGCCGCGGGGCGAGACGGGGTAGTCGAGAGTGTTGAGCTTGCGGTCGTAGCCGAGCAGCTCGGCGAGCCGCCCGAAGTCGAGCAGGTCCTGGTGGGGCAGCCGGCCGAGCTGGTCGAGCGCCTGGGCGAACCCCTCGTCGGCGTCCTCGCCGAGGTAGTCGTGGACCAGCGCGGCCTTGTCGGCGGCGGTGCCGACCATCGTCTCCTCGAGCTGCATCTCGATCAGCCGGCCCTCGGTGCCGAGCTCGACGATGTAGCGCTCGATCTCGACGGCCATGCGCGTCACGAGCTCTGCGCGCTGCAGCACGGTGAGCACGTCGTGGAGCGTCGCGCCGCCCTCGAACTCGAGCGCCGTGAGCCGGGTGGAGACCTGGTCGAGGCGGACGCGGTACTTGTCGAGCGTCGCGAGCGCCTGGTTGGCCTTCGCGAGGACGGTCGGGATGTCCTCGAGGATGTACTTCGCGCCGTCGACGTACAGCGAGACGACGTCGCGGCGCGCGGAGATCGCGATCACGAGCGCGTCGGTCTGCTTGCTGACGCGCTCAGCGGTGCGATGGCGGGTGCCGGTCTCGAGCGAGAGGATCGTCGGGTCCGGCATCAGCTGCACGTTCGCCGCGGTGATCTTCGTCGCGTTCTGGTTCGTGACGATCGCGCCGTCCATCTTCGCCACCTGGTAGAGGAAGGCGGGCGAGTAGTCGATGTCGAGCTTGATCCCGCCGGAGAACAGGAAGCTGAGCTCCTCGGGATCGCCGCTGAGGATCAGCGCACCGGTCTTCGCGTGCACGATGTTGTCGATGCCCTCGCGCAGTGCCGTTCCCGGCGCGACCATCTCGAGGGACTTGACGAGCCGAGGCTCCTGGCGACTCTCCAGATCGGTCAGCTCATCCCCGCTCCGGTGCGCCATCACGCATGATTCTACCAGAGCTTTAGGGTTTGACGGTGTGTCAGGAAACGGCCGCCGGCCGGCCCTCCGCACGGCGCTCCACGGGGACCGCCCGGCGCCCGCCGGCGGATCCGAACGCGAGCCTCACCGCGTCGCGCAGCGTGGGCGCCGTCTCGGGCGTGACGAGCTGCCTGAGACCGAACTTCCGTCGCCTCCTCGGTGCGGCGATCGTGATGGGCGACCGAGCGCAGCTCGCCCGTCAGCCCGATCTCGCCGAACGCGCCGACCGGGACGCGGGCGTCCTCGCCGCCCGCCACGACGCCGCGCGCGGCGCCGGCGACCGCCAGCGCGACCGCGAGGTCCGCCCCCGGCTCGTCGACGCGCACGCCGCCGACGACGTTGACGAACACGTCCGCGGAGCCGACGCTCGACGCCCGCGTGGCGTGAGAGCACCGCGAGGACGAGCGCCAGCCGGTTGCGGTCGATCCCGCTGACGACCCGGCGCGGCGGCACGAGCTCGCTCGGCGAGACGAGCGCCTGGACCTCGACGAGCAGCGGGCGCGAGCCCTCCATCGCCGCGAGCACGACGCTGCCGGGCGCGCGCGTCGCCTCCGCGACGAAGCGGGCGCTGGCGTCGAGCACCTCGACGAGGCCGCTGTCGCGCATCTCGAAGACGCCGACGTCGTTCGTCGAGCCGAAGCGGTTCTTCAGCGCGCGCAGCGTGCGATAGGTGCGCTCCTTCTCGCCCTCGAACTGCAGGACGCAGTCCACGAGGTGCTCGAGGACGCGCGGACCGGCGAGCGAGCCCTCCTTCGTCACGTGGCCGACCAGCAGCACGGCGGTGCCGTTGTGCTTGGCGACGCTCCATGATCCGCGTCGCGACCTCGCGGACCTGCCCGACCGTCCCGGCCGCCCCGGTCAGGTCGCTCGCGCCGAGCGTCTGCACGGAATCGATGACGCACACGTCCGGGCGCTCGGCGGCGATCGTCGCGACGACCGTGTCGAGATCGGTCTCGGCGAGCACGGGGACGTCGAGCGCGCCGGGCGCGGCGCCGCCCTCCAGGCGCTCGGCGCGCAGGCGGATCTGCGCCGGGGACTCCTCGCCGGAGACGTAGAGCGTCGAACGGCCGGCGCCCTGGAGCAGGCCGAGGGCCATCGTCGTCAGCGTCGACTTGCCGATGCCCGGCGAGCCGCCGAGCAGGACCAGCGAGCCGGGGACCAGCCCGCCGCCGAGCAGGCGGTCGAGCTCCCCGATGCCGGTCGCGAGCCGTGGAGCGCGGTCGGCCGAGACCTCACGCAGCGGGACCGGGCGGCCCGCCGGGCCGGCGGCGCGGCGGCCGCGCCCGCCACCGGATAGGGCCGCGGCGCGCGGCGCCGGCGCGCGCTCCTCGGCGAGCGTGTTCCACGCCTCGCAGCCGGGACACTGCCCGTGCCATTTCGCGGCGACGTGGCCGCAGTCGGAGCAGACGAAGACAGAGGTCGGACGGGCCATCGGGACGCTGACCATAGGGGCCGGCGGGGACGGCTCACCCCCCGCGCGGCGTCCAGCGCTGCGGCAAGGTCCGCGACGAGGTCGCGGACGTCCTCGAGGCCGATGCTCAGCCGCACGAGGCCCGGCGAGACGTCGTCCCCGCCCCAGCGGGCACGGCGCTCGCCGCTGCTGTGGACGCCCCCGAAGCTCGTCGCCTCGGCGACCAGCTCGCTCGCCTCGAGGAACGCCTGCGCGCGGGCCGCGGTCACGAGATCGAGCGCGATCACGCAGCCGAGCCCCGGCCAGCGTGCCTCGTGCACGTCGTCCCGCGAGGCGAGCATCCGCACGACCTCGGCGGCGGTCGCCTCCTGGCGGTCGACGCGCACGGCGAGCGTCGCGAGCGAACGGTGCGCGAGCCACGTCTCGAACGGGCCGGGGATCGCGCCGGTCTCGGTGCGCCAGGAGCGCAGATCCTCCAGGCGGGCCGGCTCGCGCGTGGCGACGTAGCCGAGCAGCACGTCGCTGTGGCCGCTGAGCTGCTTGGTGGCGCTGGCGACCGCCAGGTCGGCGCCGAGCTCGAGCGGGCGCTGGCGCAGCGGCGTCGCCAGCGTGTTGTCGACGGCGACGAGCGTGCCGGCCTCACGGGCGACGCTCGCGAGCGCGGCGATGTCGACGACGTCGAGGGCGGGGTTCGACGGCGACTCGATCCACAGCAGCGTCGCCCCGGGGAGCGCGTCCCGGATCGCCGCGTCGTCGGTCGGCACGAGCCGCACCTCGACCCCGCGCGGCTCCAGATGCCGCTCGGCGAGCGTGCGCACCGTGTAGTAGCCGTCGCTCGGCGCGACGAGCACGTCGCCCGCGCGCAGCGTCGTGAGCAGGACGGCGGCGATCGCGGCCATCCCGGACGCGAACGCGACCGCCTCGCCGCCCTCGAGGTCGCCGATCGCGCGCTCCCAGCCGTCCCAGGTCGGGTTCGCGTAGCGCCCGTAGAACGGCTCGCCGCCCTCCCCGGGGTCCCCGGAGAAGTGGAACGGCGCGGCGAACACGGGGCTGGGAAAGAGCGGCTCGCCGTCCCGCGCCGGCGGCAGCCCGGCGTGCACGCAGGTCGTGCCGCCCTCGCGCGCATGGGAGCTGTCGCAGTAGGGCTTGGTCCTGGAACGTCCGCACCGGCAGAGCACGAGCGAGCCCTCGGGGAGCGGCAGCGGCGTTCCCGCGGCGTCCGTGAGCGTCACCGGGCCGGTGACCTTGTACGGCCCGTGCTCCCGGACCTTGATGACGACCTGCTCTGACTCTTCGGTCACTTGCGCTCCATCGGGTGCTCGGCCGTGTTGGAGCCTACGTGAACCTGTTGTGTGTCCCCCAGGAGAGAGGTTGTTCCCCATGAAGCTGAAGCTCCCATCGCCTGCGATGGTCGTTGCACTGATCGCCCTCGCCGTCGCCATGTCCGGCACGGCCGTCGCCGCCGTGACGTTCGCGAAGAACGCGGGCGCCGTGGACGGCAAGAGCGCGGTCGCCGACGGCGCGGCACTGAAGACCGCCGCCGGCCGGCTCGTCGCCACCCAGCGCACGGGCTCCGGCAAGGGCAAGATCGCCCAGCGCTACCTGGACGTGAGCGGTCTCGCGCACGGGTCGACGTCGACCTTCGGCAAGGCGACCCCGCTCTCGACAACCAGACGATCGCTCCCGTCGGAATCGGCGACGTTCCGGGCCTCGGCAACCTGAGCGCGACCTGCCAGGACGAGAACCTCGCCGCGGGACGACTGGATCCCGCGACGACGATCACGTTCGCCAACACGTCGGGCGACACGGTGAACTTCGCCCGCACCGTGAACTACGCGGGGACGGTCATCGCGCCGATGCCGAACACGACGACGCAGGCGTTCAAGATCTCCGGCTCGCAGCCGTTCACGATGCACATCGAGCGCGCCGGAACGAACTACGTCGTCAACGGCGTCGTCCGCCAGGACGGCCGCAACGCCGCATCCGCGCAGTGCGTGGTCTACGGCGTGGCGCTGACGATCCCGCCGTCGTCCTGACGGGCGACGCCGGCTGAGGCTACGACGCGGCGGGCTCCTCGCCCGTCGCGTCATCCTCGGCCGCCGGCTCCGCGTCGACCGGCTCACCGCCGCCGACCGTGGCCGGCACCTTCTCGGGCTTCACGACCGACAGCGTGACACCGGTCTCGTCGCCCTCGGGCGCTGCGTCCACGACGACGGTCGCGCCCGGCGGAAGCTGGGAGCGCAGGACGAAGTCGGCGAGCGGGTCCTCGATGTAGCGCTGGATCGCGCGACGCAGCGGACGGGCGCCCATCGACGGATCCCAGCCCTTGTCGACCAGGAAGTCCTTCGCCTCGTCGGTGAGATCGAGCTGCAGCTCGCGCTCGGCCATCGACTCGCGAATGCGGCGCAGCAGCAGCTCCACGATCGTCTTGATCTCGTCCTTCTGGAGCTTGTGGAAGACGATGACGTCGTCGATGCGGTTGAGGAACTCCGGGCGGAAGACCTTCTTCAGCTCGCCCATGATCCGCGTCTTCATGTCCTCGTACGTGATGCCCGTCTCGTCCTCGCTGACGGCGAAGCCGAGCGGGGTGTTGCGCGCGATCTCCTGGGCCCCGATGTTCGAGGTCATGATCACGATCGCGTGACGGAAGTCGACGGTGCGGCCCTGCGCGTCGGTCAGGCGGCCGTCCTCGAGGATCTGCAGCAGGATGTTGAAGACGTCCGGGTGGGCCTTCTCGATCTCGTCGAGCAGCAGCACGCAGTACGGCTTGCGGCGCACGGCCTCGGTGAGCTGGCCGCCCTCGTCGTAGCCGATGTAGCCGGGAGGCGAACCGACGAGGCGCGAGACGGCGTGCTTCTCCATGTACTCGGACATGTCGATGCGGACCATCGAGTCCTCGTCGCCGAACAGGAACTCGGCGAGCGTGCGGGCGAGCTCGGTCTTGCCGACGCCGGACGGGCCGAGGAAGACGAACGAGCCGGTCGGGCGCTTGGGGTCCTTGAGGCCGGCGCGCGAGCGGCGGATCGCCTTCGAGATGACCTCGACCGCGGCGTGCTGGCCGATGACGCGCTTGTGGAGCTCCTCCTCCATCCGCATGAGCTTGGCCGTCTCGGCCTCGGTGAGCTTGAAGACGGGAATGCCGGTCCACATCGAGACGATGTCGGCGATCTCCTCCTCGCCGATCGCGGGACGCGGGCCCTCGCCCTCGCCGCTGCGCCACTGGTCCTCGAGCTCGCGCTTCTCCTTCGTCAGCGTGCGCTCGTCGTCGCGCAGCGCGGCGGCCTTCTCGAACTCCTGGGTCTCGATCGCGGCCTCCTTCTCGCGGCGCGTGGTCTCGATCTTCTCCTCGAGGTCGCGGTACACGGGCGGAGCGGTCATCGACTTGATCCGCATCCGCGACGCGGCCTCGTCGATCAGGTCGATCGCCTTGTCCGGCAGGAAGCGGTCGGAGATGTAGCGGTCGGCGAGCTCGGCGGCGGCGCGCAGCGCCTCGTCGGTGATCTCGACCTTGTGGTGCTGCTCGTAGCGGTCGCGCAGCCCCTCGAGGATCTGCACGGTCTCCTCGATCGTCGGCTGGTCGACGCGGATCTGCTGGAAGCGGCGCTCCAGCGCGGTGTCGCGCTCGAGGTACTTGCGGTACTCGTCGAGCGTCGTCGCGCCGATCGTCTGCAGCTCGCCGCGGGCGAGCGCCGGCTTGAGGATGGAGGCGGCGTCGATCGCGCCCTCGGCCGCGCCGGCGCCGACGAGGTTGTGCAGCTCGTCGATGAACAGGATGATGTCGCCGCGCTGGGTGATCTCCTTCATCACCTTCTTGAGGCGCTCCTCGAACTCGCCGCGGTACTTCGAGCCGGCGACCAGGGCGGCGAGATCCAGCGTGTAGATCTGCTTGCCCTTGAGCAGCTCGGGGACGTCGGCGTTCGTGATGCGCTGGGCCAGGCCCTCGACGACGGCGGTCTTGCCGACGCCCGGCTCGCCGATCAGCACCGGGTTGTTCTTCGTGCGCCGCGAGAGGATCTGCATGATCCGCTCGATCTCGGTCTCGCGCCCGACGACGGGGTCGAGCTTGCCGTCGGCGGCGAGCTTGGTGAGGTTGCGGCCGAACTGGTCGAGCAGCTTCGACGACTTCTTGCCCTCGCCCGAGCCGGACGCGGCCTGCGCGCCGCCGGAGCCCGAGCCGGACCCCTGACGCCGGCCGCCGGGGCCGGAGAGCATGCGGATGACCTCGTTGCGGATCTTCTCGGAGTCGGCGTCGAAGTCGAGCAGGATGCGGGCGGCGACGCCCTCGTTCTCGCGCACGAGACCGAGCAGGATGTGCTCGGTGCCGATGTAGTTGTGGCCGAGGCTCAGCGCCTCGCGCAGCGCCAGCTCGAGCACCTTCTTGGCGCGCGGCGTGAACGGGATCTGCCCGGAGGTGACCTCTTCACCGGAGCCGACGATGCGCACGACCTGCGCGCGCACGCGCTCGACGGTGATGTCGAGGGACTCGAGGACGCGGGCCGCGAGGCCCTCCTCCTCGCGGAGCAGCCCGAGCAGGATGTGCTCGGTGCCGATGTAGTTGTGCTTGAGCGTCCGCGCCTCCTCCTGCGCAAGGACGACCACCTGACGGGCCCGTTCGGTGAATCGCTCGAACATTGGTGCTGGTCCTTCCTGCCGTCGGTTTCTGGCTGGTCGGTCGAGTCGGGTGGTCCGGGAAGTGTCGGCTGCTCTGCTGCTCTACGGGCGCGGGGTCGGAAAGAGCCCGCTCACTGCACCCTAGTTTTCGGCCTTGACGGCCTCTCGGATGAGCGAACGGGTCTGTGACGACGGCATAGGCCAGTCTACCAACGGCCGGTATGGGCCTTTTGGCCAGTTCCAGCCTGTGGAACCTCGGGGTTCCCGCTCCCTGCGAGGTTTCCTGCGAACGGGCGCGGCGGCGCTCAGTCGCGCATCGCCGGGAACAGCACGACCTCGCGGATCGAGCGCTTCCCGGTCAGCAGCATCACCAGGCGGTCGATGCCGAGGCCGACGCCGCCGGTCGGCGGCATCCCCTGCTCGAGCGCCTCGACGAAGACCTCGTCGTAGGGCTGGGCCTCGTCGTCGCCCTCGGTCGCCAGCCGCGCCTGCTGCTCGAAGCGCGCGCGCTGCTCGTCGGGGTCGTTGAGCTCGGTGAACGCGTTGGCGATCTCCATGCCCGGCAGAACGCCTCGAAGCGCTCGACGAGGTCGTCCTCACCGCGCGGTGGTCCTTGGCGAACGGCGAGATCTCCTTCGGGTAGTCGATCACGAACGTCGGGTCGGTGATGTTCGGCTCGACGTGCTTGGAGAGCAGGTCGTCGACGAGCTGCGGCCACGTGCGGCCGTCGGTCTCGTAGCCCTCGAGGCCCGCCGCGCGGATCGCGGCCGCGAGGCTGTCGCGGTCGCGGCCGGCGAGGATGTCGATCCCGCCGGTCTGCTCGACGATCGCGTCGCGCAGCGTCACGCGCCGCCAGGGCGCGCTGAAGTCGAGCTCGCCCTCGTAGCCGCACGCCGTCGGCGACCTGCGCGACGATCTGCTCGACCCGCGTCATCGCGTCCTCGTAGTCGGCGTAGGCCTCGTACCACTCGACCATCGTGAACTCGGGGTTGTGCTTGTGCGAGACGCCCTCGTTGCGGAAGTCCTTGCCGAGCTCGTAGACGCGCTCCAGGCCGCCGACGATGCAGCGCTTGAGGTAGAGCTCGGTCGCGATCCGCAGGTAGAGGTCGCGGTCCAGCGCGTTGTGATGGGTGGTGAAGGGCCGCGCCAGCGCGCCGCCGTAGAGCGGCTGGAGGACCGGCGTCTCGACCTCGATGAAGCCCTGCTCGTCGAGGTAGCGGCGCACCGCCGAGATGACCTTCGCGCGGGTCACGAACAGTCGCGCGCGTCTCCTCGTTGGCGATCAGGTCGAGCTCGCGGCGGCGGTAGCGCGTCTCGACGTCGGTGAGGCCGTGGTGCTTGTCGGGCGGCGGGCGCAGGCACTTGGCGAGCACCGTGTAGTCGTCGACGCGCAGCGTGAGCTCGCCGCGGCGCGAGCGGAAGATCGCGCCGTCGACGCCGACCAGGTCGCCGAGGTCGAGCTCGGCGAGCGTCGCATGCGCTCCTCGCCGAGCACGTCGACGCGGGCCTGGAGCTGGATCCGCCCCGAGCGGTCGACGAGGTCGAGGAACGCCGTCTTGCCCTGGCCGCGGCGGGCCGCCAGGCGGCCGGCGACGCGGTACGCGCGTCCGGTCTCCTCGCCGGGCTCCAGCTCGTCCCAGGCGGCGAGCACCTCGGCGATCGGCTGTGACGCCGGGGAAGCGTGCGGGAACGGGTCGATGCCCTGCGCGCGCAGGCGCTCGAGCTTGGCGCGCCGCGCCGCGAGCAGGTCGGAAACCTGCTCTTCGTCGCTCATCGTCAGGGCCGACGTCGATCTTCGTGATCTTGAGCTTGCGGGCGGGGCCGCGCGGCACCTGGACCGAGACGTCTCGTTGCGCTTGTGCCCGATCAGCGCGCGGCCGACCGGCGACTCGTTGGAGAGCTTGTGCTCGCCCGGCTTGGCCTCGGCCGAGCCGACGATCGTGTACTTGACCGACTTGCCGGTCTTCTCGTCCTTGACGTGCACGACCGAGCCGACCTGCACCACGTCGGTCGAGAGGTCCGTCCTGTCGATCACCGTCGCCAGCGCAGCTTCTCCTCGAGCTGCGCGATCCGCGCTCTCGAGCATCGCCTGCTCGTTCTTGGCGTCGTCGTACTCGGAGTTCTCGGAGATGTCGCCGAACTCCCGCGCCTCCTTGATGCGCTCGGCGACCTCGCGGCGGCGTGTCGGTCGCAGAGTCTCGAGCTCGTCCTTGAGCTTCTCGAGACCTTCTGGGGTGAGGATGACGTCCTTGGGCATGGCGCGTCCTACGGGCTGGAAGAGTGCGAAAAACCCCGCTCGGAGCGGGGAGCACTGCCGACCGGAACGGCCGGCAGGGCGCGGCAGTATAGCGACCGTCCGGCGGCCTCAGGCCACCAGCGCCGCAGGCTCGAATGCGGCGATCAGCGCCCGCGCTTCGTCGACCGACGCGGCGGCCTGAAGCGCCTCCTGATCGGCGCGCCGAGCCCCCAGGCGGTCGACGTACCAGGGGTAGAACTTGCGCAGGTAGCGGCCGGCGCGCTCGGCGCCGAGGTGCTCGACGGCGCGGTCGATGACCCAGTCCAGCTCGTCGAGGACCTCGCCCGTGCGTCGGCTCGGAGTCGCGCAGCCCGAGCAGCGCGGCTGAACAGCCACGGGTTGCCGAGCGCCCCGCGCGCGAGCATCACCGCGGCGGCGCCGGTCTGCTCGAACGCGTCGAGCACGCGCTCGTCGTCGGCCAGGCCGCCGGAGAGGATCACCGGGACCGGCAGCGTCTCGACGAGCCGGGCCGCCAGCTCGTAGTCGGGCGCGCCCTTGTGCTGGACCTGCGCGCTGCGCGGATGGAAGGCGATCGCCGCTCACGCCCGCCTCGTCGACGAGCCGGTGCGCCAGCGCGAAGCCGTCGGTCTCGCCGGCGCGCGCGCCGGAGCGCAGCTTCACCGTGACCGGCAGCCCGCTGCGCCTCGCGCGCCGCCCGCGCGACGGCGACCGCGCGTGTCGGGATCCTTGAGCAGCGCCGCGCCCGCGCCGGTCTTGCACACCTTCGGCACCGGGCAGCCCATGTTGAGGTCGATCAGGTCGGCCCCGCGCGCGGCGACCGTGGCCGCGGCCGAGCGCATCACCTCGGGGTCCTGGCCGAACAGCTGGATCGAGACCGGGCCCCACGTCGCCGACCATGCGCTCCTGCGGGTCGATCCGCAGCATCTCGGTCAGCGTCTTCTCGTTGCCGTAGTGGATCGCGTGGCTCGAGACCATCTCGGTGACCGCCATCCCGGCGCCGTAGCGGCGCGCCTGCAGCCGCACGAACCAGTTCCCGATCCCGGCCAGCGGCGCCAGCAGCACGCGGTTGGGGACGCGGATCCCGCCCGATCTCGAACGGCTCGGTGAGGGCGGGCTGGGCCACGCCGCAAAGGGTAGCCCGCGGCGGGTCAGACGTTGTGCTCGTACAGCAGGCGCAGCCCGGTCAGCGTGAGCAGGTCGTCGACCTCGTCGATCGTGGTCGTCGACGGGACGACGGTGCTCGCGAGGCCGCCGGTCGCGATCGTCGGCGCGTCCGTCGCCCAGCTCCGCGCGGATCCGCGTGATGATGCCGTCGACCTGCGCCGCGAAGCCGAACACGATCGCCCGAGCGGATCGCGTCGACGGTGCCCTTGCCGATCGCCGACCGCGGGGCGGCCGAGGTCGATCCGCGGGCAGCTTCGCGCCGCGCGCGGTGAGCGCGTCGAGCGAGATCTCGACGCCGGGCGCGATCACGCCGCCGAGGTACTCGCCCTCGGCCGAGACGACGTCGTAGTTGACGGCGGTCCCGAAGTCCACGCTGATGCAGGGGCCGCCCGAGCAGCGCGTGCGCGGCGACGGCGTTGACCAGCCGGTCGGCGCCGAGCTCACGCGGGTTGTCGATGCGGATCGCCATCCCCGTCCTGAGCCCGGGCCCGACGGCCAGCATGCGATGGCCGAGGTAGCGCTGGGCCATCGACATCCACTCCGGCTCGAGCTGCGGGACCGTCGAGGAGACGATCGACGAGGACAGGTCGGCGAGGCCGATGCCGCGCAGCTCGAGCAGGTTGCGCAGGGCCGCGCCGAGCTCGTCGGCGGTCGACTCGCGGACGGTCGCGAAGCGCCAGTGCTCGATCAGCTCCTCGCCGCGGAACGTGCCGAAATGCGTCTGCGTGTTGCCGACGTCGACGACGAGCAGCATCGGCGCCTGCCTATGCGGCGGGCGGCTGCGGCGGGCCGCCGAGCTGCTGCTGCTGCAGCAGGCCGACCTGCTGGCGCTGGAGGAACGCGATCTCCCGGCTCGACTCGAGCAGCCGGAAGATCGCCAGGATCACCTCGAGGATGACGCGCGCGTAGACCACGTAGAGCAGCGCGAGGAGCGGACCGACGATCAGCGCGACGAGAATCTCCGCCGCCGACCCGCTCGCGATCGCGGCGATCACGAACCCCAGCAGGCCGAGGCCCACGAGGATCAGCAGGAGCAGATAGAGGACGCTGATGACCCGCGTCGTCACCAGGGTCGTGAACGACGTGTCGAACAGGCTTGCGAGGAAGCCCTTGCGCGCCGTCGGGATCGCAGGCGTGGTGCTCATCCCGGGGAGGCTACGCGGGTCGGCGGCCGGACGGCGCCAGCGCATAGGATCACGTCATGGACGCCAAGCTCTACGTCGTCAACGGGTCCCACCCCTGCGCCACGGTCGAACGCGCGCTGCAGCTCAAGGGGATCCCCTACAAGGTCGTGGAGTTCCCGCCGCCGATGCACATGGCGGCGATGAAGGTCCTGTTCGGGCAGCGCACGGTCCCCGGGCTGAAGCTCGACGGCGAGAAGATCAGCGGCTCGCGCGCGATCATGCGCCGCCTCGACGAGCTGCAGCCCGAGCCCCCGCTGTTCCCGGCCGACCCCGCCGAGCGCGCGCGCGTCGAAGCAGGCCGAGGCGTGGGGCGACGACGTGCTCCAGGGCCTCGTCCGGCGGATCCTGTGGCCGACGTTCAAGGCCCACCCCGAGGCGATGGCGACGTTCGACGGGTCGAAGCTGCCGTCGATTCCGGTGCCCGTCCTCAAGCTGATCGCGCCGGTCGCGACGCGGATCGAGATGAAGGCCAACGACGCGAGCGACGCGACCGTACCCGGCAGACGTCCGCAGCCTGCCGGACGTCCTCGACAAGGTCGACGGCTGGATCGCCGACGGCGTGCTCGGCGGCGAGCAGCCGAACGCGGCCGACCTGCAGATCGCGACGAGCCTGCGCCTGCTGATGGCGCTCGCCGATCTGCGTCCGCTGATCGAGGCCCGGCCCGCCGGCCAGCTCGCGCTGCGCCTGTTCCCGGACTTCCCCGGCGACGTCGCCGCGGGATCGGTCCCGGCGGAGTACCTCCCGCTGGCTCCGGCCGCCGCCTGAGGCGCGGCGCTCAGCCGCCCGCGCGGCAGCGTCAGCGCGTCGCCGGCGCGTGTCACGCCCTCGTCGAGCGGCAGGCGCGCGAGCGCGTCGCTGAGACGCTCGCCGGCCGGCGTGCACAGCTCGAAGTCGAGTTCCAGCAGCGGGATCAGCACGAAGCGCCGCGAGGTGACCTGCTCGTGCGGGAGCGTCAGCCGCTCGCTGGCGTAGGCGGCGTCCCCGAGCAGCAGCACGTCGACGTCGATCGGCCGCGGGCCCTTCGGCACGTAGCCCTCCTCGCCCGGGACGGCGCGGCCCAGCCCGCGCTCGACGGCCTTGCACGCGTCGAGCAGCGCCTCCGGCGCGAGCGCCGTCTCGATCCGCACGCAGGCGTTGAGGAACGCCGGCTGATCGAGCACCGGACCGACCGGGTCGGTGTCGTACGTCGCCGAGGACGCCGTCACGCGCACGCCGTGGCCGGGAAGCGCGTCGACCGCCGCCTGGAGGTTCGCGCGGCGGTCGCCGACGTTCGAGCCGAGCCCGAGGTAGCCGGTCACCGGTCCCCCAGCGGGGCGAGCAGCGCGAGCTGACGCGAGTGGGCGAGCAGGACGCCCGTCGCGGCGACCAGAGCTCGCCGTCCTCCTCGATCATGCCGTCGGCCGACCAGCGCGAGCGGAAGACGCCGAGGACGGGCTCGTCCGGCCTCAGCGCGACCGCGGCCGCGGGGTTGCGGAAATGGATGGTCAGGTCGATCGTCGGCGCGAACGCCGGGGCCGTGAGCACCGTGAACGCCGCCGGCAGCCAGCCGTCGGCATAGAGCGCGAGCAGCGACGCGTCGGCCGGCTGCGGCTCGTGCAGTGACATCCAGCCCCCGGTCAGCGCCTCGTCGGCGCCGCTGAACGGCGGCGCGCCGACCACGCCGCGCAGCACGAACCGGCGGGCGATCGGCGGGAGCCCCTCGTGGGCGACGTACGGCTCGGCCTCGCTCGCGGGGCGGACCTTCGGCATCGTCGCGGCGAAATGGGCGGCCGCGGGCGGAAAGGCCCCCGCGAACGCGGCGATCGCGATCACGCACAGCGCGGTCGTCCTGCGACAGCCGCGCCGTCAGCGTCGAGAGCGTGCGCCCCGAGCGCTCGACGGCGACGTCGATGCGCATCTCCGCGGGCCGCGGCGGACGCAGGTAGTGCAGCGTGATCGACCGCGCCGGCCGCGGTCGGGTCGTCCAGGTGACGCCTCCATCGCCCGCAGCACGATCGCGGCGAGATAGCCCCCGTTGGGCCCGTTGGGAGCGGACCAGTCGGGGTCGCCGACGGCGGTGTACGCGCCGCCGCCCAGCGGGTTGACGGCGGTGGCCTGGTCGAACGCCGTCACGTCAGTCGAGCGCGCCGGTCCGCCAGACCTCGACGGAGACCGACTCGACCGGCAGGGCGATCGGCGGCTCGGGCTTCGTCGCCTTGACCCACACCTCCGAGGCCTCGAAGTCCCCGAGCATGCGGTCGGCGATCGCGGTGCACAGCGCCTCGAGCGTCTTGTACGAGCGCTGCTGGGCGACGAGCGCGACGACCTCGCACACCCGCGCGTAGTCGACCGTGTCCTCGACGCGATCGGTGACCGTCGCGTCGCACGCGCCCGCATCGAACCGCAGGTCGAGGATCAGCCGCTGGCCGATCTCGCGCTCCGCCTGCGCTGACCCCGTGATGCGTGTACAGCGAGAGCCCGGTCACCTCGACGGTGACGGCGGTGCGCTCCAGCCCCTCGTCGAACTCGTCATCGTCGTCGTCGAGCTCGTCGTCGAAGTCCTCGTCCGGCTCGCGATCTTCGTCAGGCGTCATCTCCCGGCAACGTACCAGCAGCGACCTTCAGGCCATCCACCGTCGCCGCGACGTCGTGGACGCGGAAGACCCGTGCCCCGCGCTCGAACGCGATCACGTTCGCCGCCACCGTCGCCGCGACCCGGTCGGCCGCGACCTCGCGGCCCGTCAGCGTGCCGAGGAACGTCTTGCGCGAGACCCCGACCACCACGGGGAATCCGAGCGCCGCGATCTCGTCGAGCCGCCGCAGCAGCGTCACGTTGTGCTCGAGCGACTTGCCGAAGCCGATCCCGGGATCGAGCTGGATGCTGCTCGGCGGCGACGCCCTGCGCGACCGCGAACGCGGCCCGCTCCTCGAGGAACGCGCGGACGTCGTCGACCACGTCGCCGTAGCGCGGGTTCCCCTGCATCGTGCGCGGCTCGCCCTGCATGTGCATCAGGCAGCAGTCGCACGCCGCGCTCCGCGACGAGCGCCGCGAGCCCGGGGTCGTGCCGGAAGGCGGTCACGTCGTTGACGTAGGTCGGCGCCCGCGTCGAGCGCCGCACGCGCGACCGCGAGCTTCGACGTGTCGATGCTGAGCACCGCCCCGAGCGCGCGCTCGCGCAGGCCGTCGAGCACGGGGACGACCCGGCGCAGCTCCTCCGCCTCGGTGACCGGCTCGGCCCCCGGCCGCGTCGACTCGCCGCCGATGTCGAGGATCTCGGCGCCCTGCTCGTAGAGCTCGACGCCGTGCGCGACGGCCGCGTCGGCGTCGAGCCACAGCCCGCCGTCCGAGAACGAGTCCGGCGTCACGTTCACGACGCCCATCACGGTCCACGCGCGGCTCATCGCCGCAGGCTACTTCGCGACGACGTCCGGGTCCGCGGCGGCGGGGATGTCGTAGGGCAGGTCGCGCCCGTAGGCGGGGTCGTGCTGGAACGGATGGCGGTGCAGCGCCTTCTTCGTCACGTAGTGCAGCCGGCCGCGTGCGTTCTCGGCGTACCAGATCGCGTGAACGCTGGCCGGCATCGAGGTCAGCCAGAACGTCGGCGGAACGGGGTCGCGGGGGCGCGGCTCCTCCCAGGCCACGTCGGCGCAGACGTAGCCCTCGCCGTCCTCGTAGGCCAGGCGCTCGAAGGATCGCGCCGTCCGCGTCGGTGATGATCGTCTCGCCGACCATGATCGTCGGCCAGGCGAGCCACGGCGCGAACGGCGTCTCCATGACGACGTCGCCGACATGCGAGGCGTGGACCACGGGGGCGCCGACGACGCGCGCCATCCGGCCCGGCGTCTCGCGCGCGAGCTGGAGCATCGTCTGGTGCTCGCGATCCCAGAAGTAGGGCCGGGTCGCCTTCCACGTCGGGAACGAGGGGAAGCACATGCCGCCCGCGACGAGCCGCACGCGCCCGCGCAGCCGTTCCGCGGTGCGCGAGCGCGCCCACTCGAAGCCGTTCGGGGAGCCGATCGGCCCGTCGGCGAGCTGGAGGATCCCGGGGTCGCTTCCGGGACCGTAGGTCGCGTTCTCCCACATCGTCGGCTGATCCTTGTCGTGCAGGTGCACGGCGCCGTCGGGCTCGCAGACGAAGTACGTGTTGCGCGCGTCGCGCCCGCGGATCGCCAGCGCGCCGGCGCCGACGACGCACCCGTGCTCGCGCGCGAGCCGGCGGTAGAGGGCCAGCGGAGCGCCGTCCACCGGGCGCACGCAGTCCTTCATCACCCGGTGGTTCAGGTTCGGCGTCGTCGAGACCTCCGGGAGGAAGATCATGTCGGGGCTGTGCTCGCGAGCGGCCTGGCCGACGATGTCCTCGATGTGCGCGAGGTTGCGCTCGACCTCGCCGAGCTTCACGGCGAGCTGGACGGCGACGACGCGGCGTGTCTCGGACATCACGCGGCCACCGAGGCCGTCGTGTCGCCGGCCCCCGCCGCGGGCATCGGCGGCCGGAGCTCCCGGCACCTCGAAGTCGGGCCGCTCCGACGCCCAGACGCGGGTCGGGCGGAACGGCCGCGTGAGCTCCTCGCGCCAGGTGTCGGCGTCGACGCGCAGCTCCTCGCGCAGCTCGCGCAGCAGCGCGCGCCGATCCGTGCCCGGGCGCAGTGCGGCGCGCAGCGCGAGCTTCCCGCCGCGCAGCGGATTCAGCACGTGATGGGCAGGCGCGACGCGGTCGAAGACGCGCATCAGGTGCGGCGGCTCCGCGCGGTGGAACGAGCGCAGCGCCTCGTCGAAGAGCGCCGACGGCTCGGTGATCCGGGACTCCTTGTTGCCCCAGTGGTAGCTCGCGCGGCACTCCTCGTCGCGGCGCCGCTCGGTCGCCAGGCAGGCGCGATCGATGCCGCGCGGATCGCCCACGACCGGCGCGACGGCCTCGCCGAGCAGCCGGCCGAAGCGCATCGCGTCGCGCATCCCCTGGCCGATCACCGGATCCTTGAAATGCCCGGCGTCGCCGGCGAGCGCCCACCCCGGTCCGCTGGAGCGCCGGTAGAACGCCGCGACGCTGCCGGTGCTGCGCATCTTCGTCGCGTTCGGCGCGTCGCCGACGCGCTCGGCGGCGAGCGGGTTCTCGGCGAGCATCCGGTCCCACATGCGGCCGGGGCTCCTTGCGGAACAGCGGGATCTCCTCCGCGGGCCCCATGAACAGCACGAGCATGCGGTCGTCGGGACACGGGAAGACGAGCGTGTGCGTCTCCCGCGCGCGCAGCTGGATCACCCGGTTGCGCCAGACCGTCCCGACCTGAGGATCGTCGGCGTAGACGAACGCGAGGCCGCGGCCGTTGCGCGAGCCGCGGTAGGGACGCGCGGCACCGACCTTCGCGGCGGTCGTGGACGCCCGCCCGTCGGCGCCGATCACCAGCGCACAGTCGATGTCGTACTCGCGGCCGCCCTGCTCGCGCACGCGCACGCCGGTCGCGCGTCCACCGGTCCAGCGCACGTCGACGAGGCTCGTGCGCTCGCGCACCTCGGCGCCCGCGTCGCGTGCGGTCTCGACCATCGCCAGGTCGAACGCGGGGCGCGGGTTGCAGAGCGCGAAGTCGATGCCGTCGACCGGCTCGAAGCGGCTGATCGCCTCGGCGGCCTGTGTGGCGACCATGCCCTCGCGGCACTCCGGGGCGCCCGAGCGGCGGATCCGCGGGAGCGCGCCGAGGCGCTGCATCTCGGCGACCGCGGACGGGAAGTTCAGATGCGTGGAGAGCGTGTCGGACGGGAACGGCGAACGATCGATCGCGATCACGCTGCGACCGGCGTTCGCGAGCGCGATCGCCGCGGCGGCGCCGGCGCAGCGCGCACCGACCACGACGACGTCGACGCGTTCACGGGCGGGAGTGACGGTCATCGGGCAACCGTACGCGCACGCGGGGCGCGCGGCTACCCCCGGAATGATCCAATCCGCCCCCCTTCCGGATGAACCGGTCTTCACGCGGCCCGCCGCCGGTGGTTGGATGGCCCGATGACTCTTGCCGAGGCCGACGTCGCCGCGCCCGGGCTGCCGCCCGAACGCAGCGGCGACAACCTGCTCGACGGTGACCTCGCGCTGCTCGAGGGCCTGCGCCGCGAGGGCGCGGCCGCGTTCGAGGACGACTGCCGCGAGCTCGGCGGAGTGCTCGGCCGGGCCGACGTGATCGCCGCAGGCTTCGAGGCCAACGACAACCCGCCGCGGATCGTGCGTCACGACCGCTCCGGCCGGCGCGTCGACGAGCTCGAGTTCCACCCCGCGTGGCATCGGCTGATGGGCCTGGCCGTCGAGAACGGCATCGCCGGAGCGCCGTGGGCCGACCCGCGCGCCGGCGCCCACGTCGCCCGCGCGGCCCGCTTCATCATGCTCGCCCAGGTCGAGGCCGGGATCACCTGCCCGCTGGCGATGACGTACTCCTGTGCCCCGGCGCTGCGGCTGAACCCGGACGTGGCGGCGGCGTGGGAGCCGCTCGTCACGAGCGGCGTCTATGACCCGCGCGCGATCCCGGCGGCCGAGCAAGCGCGGCGCGCTCGTCGGGATGGCGCTGACCGAGCGCGGCGGCGGGTCCGACGTGCGCGCCGGCACCGTGACCACCGCGGTCCCCGCCGGCGACGGCGCGTGGACGCGTCGACGGCGCGAAGTGGTTCGTCTCCGCCGCGCAGTCCGACGCGTTCTTCGTGCTCGCGCAGACGAGCGGAGGCCTGTCGCTCGTCCTGGTGCCGCGGCTGGACGGGGACGGCGCCCTCAACGGGCTGCGCTTCGACCGGCTGAAGGACAAGCTCGGCAACCGCTCCAACCCGACCGCCGAGGTGGAGCTGACCGGCGCGCGCGGGGTGCTCGTCGGCGAGGAGGGCCGCGGCGTGCGCGCGATCATGGCGATGATCGGCGGCACGCGCCACGACTGCGTGCTCGGGTCCGCGGCGGTCATGCGGCTCGGCACGGCCGAGGCGATCCACTGGGCCTTCGGCCGGCGCGCGTTCGGCCGCGAGCTCGCGCAGCAGCCGGCGATGCAGGCGGTGCTCGCGGACCTGGCGCTGGAGTCCGAGGCCGCGACCGCCGGGGCGCTGCGCCTGGCGCGCGCGAACGAGCAGGCGCACGGCGGCGATCGAGCAGGCGGAGCTGCTGCGCCGGATCGCCGCGCCCGTCCTGAAGTACTGGACCTGCAAGCGCGCACCGCAGCACGCGGCCGAGGCGCTCGAATGTCAGGGCGGCTTCGGCTACGTGGAGGACTCGCGGCTGGCGCGCGCCTACCGCGAGGCGCCGCTGATGTCGGTCTGGGAGGGCTCGGGGAACGTGCAGGCGCTCGACGTCCTGCGCGCGCTCGACCGCGAGCCGGAGGCGCTCGCCGTGCTGCTCGACGAGATCGCGGCGGGCGCCGGCGCGGACGCGCGCCTCGACGCGGAGCTCGCCGAGCTGCGCAGCACGTCGCTGACCGCGGGCGGCGAGGCGTCCGCGCGCCTGCTCGCCGGTCGCCTGGCGCGTGCGCTGCAGGCGTCGCTGCTCGTGCGTCACGCGCCCGCCGTGATCGCCGACGCGTTCTGCGCCACCCGCCTGGGCGACCAGGCGGGACGCACGTTCGGCGAGCTGCCACCGGGGCTCGACCTCGCCGCGATCGTCGCCCGTGCGCGGCCCGCCGCATGAGGGTCGTCGCGATCCAGCCGGACGTGCCGATCGGTGAGGTCGAGCGCAGCCTGGACCACCTCGAGGACCTGATCGGACAGGCCGCGCGCGAGCATTCGCCGGAGGCGATCTTCCTGCCGGAGTCGATGACGACGAAGAACGTCTACGACCGCCGGATGCGGCAGGTCGCGCGGCCGCTCGACGGGGCGCCGCTGCAGATGCTCCAGCGTGCGGCCCGCGCCCACGACTGCGTCGTCGGCGGCGGCTTCATCGCGATCCGCGGGAACGACACGCGCGGCACCTATGCCGTCGTCGAGCCGGACGGCACGGCGCGCTTCCACGACAAGGACCAGCCGTCGTTCTGGGAGAACAACTACTACTCGGCGGGCGAGGACGACGGCGTGGTCGACACGTCGCTGGGGACGATCGGCGTCGCCAACGGGTTCGAGTGGGGCCGCACGCGCACCGCGCGCCGCATGCTCGGCCGCGTGCAGCTGCTCGCCGGCGGGATGCACTTCCCGTCGTTCCCGACCTGGAAGGCGACGAAGCCGTGGTTCTGGGACCGCGACCACTTCGCCCTCGTCCAGTACGCCCGCGAGACGCCGCCGCGGATGGCGCGGCTGCTCGGCGTGCCCGCCGTCCACCCCTCGCACGTCGGCGACTTCGTGATGGAGACGATGCTCGTGCCCGGGCTCGCCTGGCCGTCGCTGTGCGTCGGCGAGACCGCGATCTGCGACGCCGACGGCGTCGTGCTGGACCGCCTCTCCTACGACGACGGCGAGGGCTGGATCTGCGCCGACGTCGACACGGACGCCGCGCCGCGGCCACGCGATCCGCTGCCTCCGGGGTTCTGGAACTCGCTGCTCCCGGTCTCGGTGCACGCGGTCTGGCATGTCGGCAACGTGCACGGCCGCGTGAAGTACGAGGCCATGAAGCGCCTGCGCCTGCACAGCTGGCAGCAGTAGATTCGCCACATGAGCAGGGAGGAGCTCGAGGCCGCGCTTGCGCGCGAGCAGGAGTTGCGCGAGCGCGTGCGGGTCTTCGGCCGGATCCAGGAGGCGCTCGTGCGGCTGCGCGACGTCGGCTCGGTCGACGCGATGATCGCCCGCGCGCCCGCCGAGGTGGCGCGCGCGTGCGACATGGACCGCGCCGTCGTCTACCGCGTCGACGACGGGATGCTGGTCGCCGAGGCGTTCTTCATCGACGGCGACGAGGCCGCCGCCGCCGAGCTGCTGGCGTTCAGCCGCGAGCACCCGCTGTCACTGCGCGAGCAGGTGCTCGAGAGCCAGATGCTGCGCCAGCGGCGGCCGATGGTCGTCGAGGACGCGTACAACAACCCGCTGTCGTACAAGCCCTTCATCCGGCGCTACGGGACGCACGCCTACGTCGCGGCGCCGATCATGCCCGAGGGCCGGGTGATCGGCTTCCTGCACGGCGACAAGGGCCTGCGCAGCCCCGGCGACCCGCACGGCGTCGACGAGCTCGACCGCGACGCGCTGTGGGCGTTCGCCGAGGGCTTCGGGTACGCCGTCGAGCGGATGCAGATGCTCGAGCGCCTGCGGGCGCAGGGCGACGAGGTCCGGGCGCTGATCGCGCGGACCGAGGCGGTCGTCTCCGAGCACCTCGCCGCGCAGGTCGAGCTGGCGTCCGCGCCACTCGGCGAGGCCGGGACCGCGCGCGCGGCCGCTGCCCTGCTGCCCGCCGCCGACGGACCGATCAGCTCACTCACGCGGCGCGAGCTCGAGGTGCTCGCACTGATCGCCGAGGGCGCGACGAACAACCAGATCGCCGACCGGCTCGTGATCGCCGAGAGCACCGCGAAGTCCCACGTCAAGCGGATCCTGCGAC
Source organism: uncultured Actinomycetes bacterium (assembly GCA_963721255.1). GTDB lineage: Bacteria > Actinomycetota > Thermoleophilia > Solirubrobacterales > Solirubrobacteraceae > F1-60-MAGs163. The sequence continues at coordinate 2,704 of CAVRIM010000003.1, read as the reverse complement.
GCCTCGGCGCAGCCAACCGCGTCGAGGCCGCCTCGATCTACCTGCGCGGCAGAAGCGAGCTGTAGCCGTAGCCGGAACCTCTGAGGCGCGAGATCCGCGATGCATGACGCCGCACGGTGCGGCGGGATAGGCCGGACGGCCGTCCCGACGCCGCCGGGTGACGTCAGGCGCCCGGAGATCGCCGCTCAGGCGAGGTGGGGCTTTTCGGGCGAGTCGAGGCCGCGTGCCTCGAGCCCTCCGCCGGCGAGGCCGGGGCGCGGGAGCGGCCGCGGGCCTTCGCGACGACCCTCGTCGGCGGGCTGTCCCTGACCGGGCAGCTCCGCGGGGGTCGTCGGCTCGTCGGGGCCGAAGATCTCCTCCTCGGACTTGCCGGCGAGCAGCGCCGCGAACTCCTCCTTCTCGATCGTCTCGCGCTTCATCAGGCTGAGCGCGGTCTTCTCGAGCGAGTCGCGGTACTCGTTGAGGATGTCCTTGGCACGCTGGTGCGCGGACTCGACGATCCGGCGGATCTCGTCGTCGATCTCGCGCGCGATCTCGTCGGAGTAGTCGGGCTCGGAGGAGAACTCGCGGCCGAGGAACGGCTGGCCGTGGTCGTGGCCGAAGACGCGCGGGCCGAGACGCTCGCTCATGCCGAACCGCATGACCATCTGCTTGGCGGTCTGCGTGACCTTCTCGAGGTCGTTCGAGGCGCCGGTCGTGATCTCGCTGAACACGATCTCCTCGGCGGCGCGGCCGCCGAGCGTCATCGCCATCGTGTCGAGCAGTTCGGCGCGCGTCGTGAGGAACTTGTCCTCCTGCGGCATCGAGATCGTGTAGCCGAGCGCCTGGCCGCGACCGACGATCGAGATCTTGTGGACCGGGTCGGCGTGCTCGAGGTAGTGACCGACGATCGCGTGGCCCATCTCGTGGTACGCCGTGATCAGCCGCTCCTTCTCGCCCATCACCCGGGTCTTCTTCTCCGGGCCGGCGATCACGCGCATGATCCCCTCTTCCAGCTCGTGCTGGGTGATCTCGCGCTTGCCGCTGCGTGCCGCGAGCAGCGCGGACTCGTTGATCAGGTTCGCGATGTCGGCGCCGGTGAATCCGGGCGTCTGGCCCGCGAGCGCGTCGATGTCGATCTCCTTCGCGAGCGGCTTGCCGCGCGTGTGGACCTCGAGGATCTTCGCGCGGCCCTTGCGGTCGGGACGGTCGACGACGATCTGGCGATCGAAGCGGCCCGGGCGCAGCAGCGCCGGGTCGAGGATGTCGGGACGGTTCGTCGCGGCGATCAGGATGATGTTGTCGGTCATCGTGAAGCCGTCCATCTCGACGAGGAGCTGGTTCAGCGTCTGCTCGCGCTCGTCGTGACCGCCGCCGAGGCCGGCGCCGCGGTGGCGACCGACGGCGTCGATCTCGTCCATGAAGATGATGCAGGGCGAGTTCTGCTTGGCCTGCTCGAACAGGTCGCGCACGCGGCTCGCGCCGACGCCGACGAACATCTCGACGAAGTCCGATCCGGAGATCGAGAAGAACGGCACGCCCGCCTCGCCGGCGACCGCGCGTGCGAGCAGCGTCTTGCCGGTGCCAGGTGGGCCGAACAGCAGCACGCCCTTGGGAATGCGCGCGCCGAGCGCCTGGAACTTCTTCGGGTTCTCGAGGAACTCCTTGATCTCGTGGAGCTCCTCCACCGCCTCGTCTGCGCCCGCGACGTCACGGAAGGTGATCTTCGGCGAGTCCACGCTCATGCGCTTGGCGCGGGACTTGCCGAACGACATGACCTTCGAGCCGCCGCCCTGGACCTGGTTCATCAGGAAGATCCAGAACCCGATGAAGATCAGGAACGGCAGGACGTACGTGAGCAGGCTGAGCCACCCGTTCGTCTTGCGGCCCTCGATGTTGTAGCCGCCGGGCGGGAGCTTGTTCGTCTGCACCGCGGTCTGCAGCTGGGCGTCGAGGCGGTCGGCGCCGCCGTCGGTGTAGCCGGTCTCGTAGGTCTTCCCGGAGCGCTGGGTGACGACGACCGTGTTGTCCTTCGTCTTCAGCTGGACGGACTTCAGCTCGCCGCGCTGGAGCTGCGTGATGAAGTCGCTGTAGGTCGGCGGCTTCTCCTGCGTCCCGGTGTTGATCAGGCGCTGGGCGAAGAACGCCAGCACGACCACGATCAGGATCGGGAACGCCGCGCTCTTGAAGAACCTGCTCATGCCAGGTCCATGGCGCATCCTGCGCCGGGAAATGTGAGACCGGTCAAGGAGCTGAGACTACCAGTCGGCGCGGGCTGTTCCGCCGATATGGACACCCTGGCGCCGAGGCGCCGGCGACCCGTCACTCCTGTTCGCGGGGCACGGCGAGCGCCGCGACATACGGCAGATTGCGCCAGCGCTCGTTGTGATCGAGCCCGTACCCGATCGCGAAGCGGTTCGGGATCTCGAAGCCGACGTAGCGGATCGGCACGTCCGCCTTGCGTCGCTCGGGCTTCGTCAGCAGCGCGCAGACCTCGAGCGAGGCCGGGTCGCGCGCGCCGAGATTGCGCAGCAGATATTGCAGCGTCAGGCCCGAATCGACGATGTCCTCGACGATCAGCACGTGGCGGCCCTCGATCGGCGTGTCGAGGTCCTTGAGGATCCGCACGACGCCGCTGGAGTCGGTCGCCGACCCGTACGACGCGACCGCCATGAAGTCGACCTCGCAGGTCCCGCTGATGTTGCGCATCAGGTCGGAGAGGAAG
>CAVRIM010000002.1:0-70615 GCA_963721255.1 uncultured Actinomycetes bacterium | reverse complement strand
GTCGACCCCGTCGTCGCCCGCTGCCGCGAGCTGCCGGCATCATGGCTCATCGTCGCGCACGGTCACCTGCTGAGGGTGCTGGCTGCCCGCTGGTGCGGCCTGGGCCCGGAGGCGGGCTCACTCCTCCAGCTGGGGACCGCCGCGATCTGCGTGCTGGCGTTCGAACACGACGTGCCCGGGATCCGTCGCTGGAACGACCAGGGAACGCCGATCGCCTAGACGGTCCTTCTGAAAGCCCTTCTAAGCGGAAACCACGGACCCCGCCGCGGAACTGCCCCGATGCCGCGGCGCGACTTCCCGCCTAGCGTCCCGGTCGGAGCCCACACGGAGGAGACGAGCGGTCATGGCTGAGCAGCTCAGCATGCTGGACACGATGTTCCTCGAGCTCGAGCAGCTCGACGACAGCGCGCACATGCACATCGGCGCGGGGCTCATCTTCGACCCGCTGCCCGGCGGCGGAACCCCGGACATCGCGGAGATGCGTGAGCACATGCATGCGCGGGTCGGCGTGCTGCCGCGGTTCGCGCAGCAGCTCAGCGACGTCCACGCCGGCCCGCTCACGTGGCTCACCTGGGAGCCGGCCACGGGGTTCGACCCGGACGCGCACCTGCATCACGCGACGCTGCCGGCGCCGGGCGGCCCCGCGGAGCTCGAGGAGTGGCTCGGGGACTTCTGGTCACACCGCCTCGACCGCCACCGGCCGCTCTGGGAGATGACGCTGCTCGACGGGCTCGAGGGCGGGCGCTGGGCGCTTGCCAGCAAGACCCACCACTGCCTGGTCGACGGGGTCGGTTCGCTCGACATCGGGCATCTGCTGCTCGACGCCGCCGCGGACGCCGCCCAGTCCGTCCCGGAGCCGGAGGCGCCGGCGGAGGACGAGCGAGCACGGGCACGGCCGCTTCTGGCTCTCCCCCGGCCTCGTCCTGCGCGGTGCCCGCGCGGGGCTCGGCGCGGCGACGCACCCGCGCGAGTCGTTCGGCCGCGCGCGTGCGGCCGTCGAGCTCGTCGTGAAGGACGAGGTGCTCGCCGCGCCGCACACGAGCCTGAACGGCCCGATGAGCGGGACGCGCGCGTTCGCCACCGTGCGCCTCGACCTCGCCGACGTCAAGGCCGTCAAGTCGCACCTCGGCGGCACCGTCAACGACGTCGTCCTCGCGGTCTGCGCCGGCGGGCTGCGCCACCTGCTGCTCTCGCGCGGCGAGGAACCCCCCGAGGGCCTGCGCGCGCAGGTGCCGGTCAACATCCGCGCGCAGGACAAGGAGCACGCGCTCGGCAACGAGCTGACCTCGCTCTTCGTCGAGCTCCCGCTGACCGAGGCGGACCCGCTGACGCGCTACCGGCGCGTCCAGGACCGCGCCGTCGAGCTGAAGGCGGGCTCGCAGCGCGCCGGCGGCAAGACGATCGTCGACCTCGCCGACCTGGGGCCGCCGCTCGCGGGCAACCTGATCGCCCGCTCGATGTTCGGCGGCACGCGGATGTTCAACCTCACGATCACGAACGTCCCCGGGCCCCAGGAGCGCCTGTACGCGTTCGGCGCGCCGCTCGTCGAGGTCCTCCCGCTCGTCCCGCTGTTCGCCGGTCACACGATCGGGATCGCGGTGGTCTCCTACGCCGGGCAGATGGTCTTCGGGCTCAACGCCGACCGGATGGCCGCGCCCGACGTCGGCGTGCTGGCGGAGGGGATCGAGCTGGCGTTCGCGGAGTTGCAGGGGTAGGAACCACCAGCCGCATGCCCCGGCGGTGCGGCGGGACCGAGCAGGGGCACGATCGCGAGGCGGCCATCGCCGACCCCTGCACCGCCCGACGTGAATGGAGCGTTGGGTACATCAGGGTGTGCTCAACGCTCCTCTCACCGCCGACCGCACTCGTGCGCGGCCAGCCGAGTCAGCCCTGCGCGAAGCCCTCGTCCTGGATCCAGTCCATGTGCGACCGCAGCTCCTTGCCGGTCGCCTCGAGCTGGGACGTCGCACCCTCCTCGCGCATCCGCGTGAAGTTCTCCTGGCCCGCGCGGTTCTCGGCGATCCACTCGCGTGCGAACGTCCCGTCCTGGATCTCCCCGAGGATCCGCTTCATCTCCGCGCGCGTCTCCGCGTTCACGATCCGCGGGCCGCGCGTGTAGTCGCCGTACTCGGCGGTGTTCGAGATCGAGTAGCGCATGCCGGCGAGGCCCTTCTCGTACATGAGGTCGACGATCAGCTTGAGCTCGTGCAGACACTCGAAGTAGGCCATCTCGGGGTCGTAGCCCGCCTCGACGAGCGTCTCGAAGCCGGCCTGCACGAGCGCGCTGGCGCCGCCGCAGAGCACGGCCTGCTCGCCGAACAGGTCGGTCTCGGTCTCGTCCTTGAAGGTCGTCTCGATCACGCCGCCGCGGGTGCAGCCGATGCCCTTGGCGTAGGCGGCGGCGATGTCACGGGCGTGACCGGTCGCGTCCTGGTGGATCGCGATCAGGCCCGGGACGCCGGAGCCCTCGAGGTACTGGCGACGCACGAGGTGGCCCGGGCCCTTCGGCGCGGCCAGCGCCACGTCGACGTCCTGCGGGGGCACGACCTCGCCGTAGTGGATCGAGAACCCGTGGCCGAACATGAGCATGTTCCCGGCCTCGAGGTTGCCGGCGATGTCCGCCTCGTAGATGTCGTGGTGACGCTCGTCCGGGACGAGCAGCATCACGATGTCGCCCTTCGCGGCCGCCTCGGCGGGGCTGAGCACCTCGAGCCCGGCGGCCTGCGCCTGGGCGAGCTTGTCCGAGCCCTCGCGAATGCCGACGACGACGCTGACGCCCGAGTCCTTGAGGTTCTGGGCATGGGCGTGGCCCTGGGAGCCGAAGCCGATGATCGCGACGGTCTTGCCGTCGAGGTGTGCGAGGTCCGCGTCGTCGTCGTAGAACATGGCGCGGCATGGTAGGCGAGCGGCCGCGGCGAGTGCCCCGCGGCTGCGCGGCATACTGCTCGCCGATGCCGATCTCGCCCGATGCGACGGACGCGGAGCTGCGCGCGTTCTACGAGGACTGCTACACGCCCGGAGCCGGGCACGGCCGCGCGTCCGACGCCCAGCGGGCCGGCGCCTGGCGCGCGCTCTGCGCCGCGGGGCAAGGCCGACCACGTCACCGGGCTGTGCGCCCGCGCGGGGCTGGCGCCGCGGCGGGTCCTCGAGGTCGGGTGCGGTGACGGCGCGATCCTCGGCGGGCTCGCCTCCCGGCGCTTCGCGCCGACGCTCGACGGCTGCGAGCTCTCGCAGGCGGCGGCCGCGATCGCCGCGGGCCGCGAGGGCGTCGGCGAGGTGCGCGTGATCACCGGTGACGCGCTCCCCTATGCCGACGCCTCCTACGACGTCGGGATCCTCAGCCACGTCCTCGAGCACGTGCACGACCCCGTGGCGCTGCTGACCGAGACGGCCCGCGTCTGCCGCGCGGTCGTCGTCGAGGTCCCGCTCGAGGACAACGCGTCGGCCCGTCGCCCGCAGAAGCGCGCACACGCTCTGGAGATCGGGCACCTTCAGCGGTTCTCCCGGGCCGCGATGCACCAGGTCGTGGCGGGCGCGGGGCTGCGCGTCGAGCGCCGAGCTCTCCGACCCGCTGCCGCGAGAGGTGCACCGCTTCTGGGCCGACGACGCGCGCGGCCGCAGACGGGCCGACGCCCGCTGGCTCGCGCGACGGGCGCTGATGACCGTGCCGCCGCTCGGGCGCCGCGCGATCACCGTCCACTGGGCGGCCGCGTGCGTGCCGGCCTGATCGGTCAGGCGTCGGCCGAGGCCACGAGCGCGCGCGCGGGCAGCGCGACCGAGCCGTCGGGCGCGACGAACGGCGCGTAGCCCGCGTCGACCGCGTCGCGCAGCTCGTAGTGCTCGGCCGGCGTGAGCGCGTCGAGCGCCGCCCCGAGCGAGATCGAGACGGTGCGCTGGTGATCCCACCAGGCGTCGAGGCTCTCCGCCTCCCAGGTCGAAGTCCACCGGCTCGACGGCCGCGTCCGCGAACCCGGCGGCGGCGAGCAGCTCCTCGGCGACGCCGGGCGCCGCCATCGCGAACATGCCGGGCGTCCCGGGGGCGGGCGCGGGAGCGAGTTCCCGCGCGACCAGCTCGCGCTGCACGACGCCGATCCACGGGTTCTCGGCGATCGGCGCCCAGACCGCGATCGCGATCCGCCCTCCCGGGCCGCAGCGCCCGCCGCGCCTCGCGCAGCGCCGCTTCGGGATCGGCGAGCAGCATGTAGCCCCAGCGGCTCACCACCGCGTCGAACGACGCCGTCGTCACGTCGAGCCACTCGGCCTCCATCTGGCGCACCTCGACGTTGTCCGCGCCGCTCGCCTCGGCGTGGGCGCGCGCGGCCTCGACCATCGCGTCGGCACCGTCGGTGATCACGACGCGGCCTCCGGGCTTCACGACGTCCGCGGCGAGCAGCCCCGTGTCGCCGAGCCCGGCGGCGACCTCGAGCACCTCGTGCCCCGGCTGAAGCCGCGCCAGGTCGACGAGCCGCTGGGACACCGCGAGCGCCGAGCGCTGCATCGGCTCGCGCCTCGCCGTCCAGCCCTTCGCCGCCTGCTCCCAGCGGTCGCGGCTGTCGGCGCGGTAGCTCTCGGCGTCCATGCCGGCAACACTAGAGCGCACTAACTCCGCGGCGCAGCAGCTTGCCGCTGGGAGTCCGCGGCAGCTCGTCGACGGCGTTCAGCGCCTTCGGCACCTCCCACGGCGCGAGCCGTTCGCGACAGAAGGCGAGGACCGCAGGCTCGTCGAGGCGCGCCCCGGGGTGAGGACGAGGGTCGCGACGACCACCTGTCCCCACTCCTCGTCGGGCCGCCCGTGGACCACCGCCTCGGCCACATCGGGGTGCTGCTCGAGAACCTGCTCGACCGCCGACGGGGCGACGTTCTCGCCCCCGCTGATGATCACGTCGTCCGCGCGGCCGAGCACGGCGACGCGTCCGTCCGCGCCGACGCGGCCGAGGTCGCCGGTCCGCAGCACCGGGCCGGCGTCCGGCGACACGGTCGGCCCGCGCACGAGGATCTCCCCCGTGTCGTCCACGCGACGCGCGTGCAGAAGAGCGGCACGCCGTTCGTGAGGATCTGCGAACACGCCTCGGTCATCCCGTAGGTCGGCGCCACCGGCACGCCCGCCGCCGCCGCCCGTTCGATCAGCGCGGCCGGGATCGCCGCGCCCGCCGAGCAGCGCCCAGCGGAGCGCCGGCGGCTCGCGCAGGCCCGCGTCGAGCAGCCGCGTCAGCGTCGCCGGGACGAGTGAGACGAGTGTCGGACCGGCCGGATCGCGCAGCGCCTCGAGCACCCGGCCGGCGTCGAAGCGCTCGTGGACGACGGCGGTCGTCCCGTAGATCGCCGAGCGCATCAGGATCGAGAGCCCGCCGACATGCGCGACCGGCAGGCAGCACAGCCAGCGCTCGCCCGGGTCGACGCCGAGCGCGACCGCCGAGCCGAGCGCACTCCAGAGCCAGTTGCCGTACGTGAGCGTCACCGGCCGCGCGCCGGCGCTCGTGCCCGGACGTGTGGACGACGACGGCGGGAGCGTCCAGGTCGTGCCGGTCGCGCAGGACGGCCGCGGCGTCCTCGTCGCCCTCGAGCGGCCCGTCCACGAGCACCCTGCAGGCGGCCGCTCGTGCGGCGCGCTCGGGCTCCGGCAGCCGCGGGTCGATCGGGACCGCGACCGCGCCGAGCAGCAGGCAGCCGTGCAGGATCGCCGCGAACTCCTCGCCGGCGTCGAGCGCGATCGCCACCCGCTCGCCGGGCGCCGCCCCGCGCGCCGCGAGCCGCCGTGCCGCGCGCTGGGCCTCGGCGAGCAGACGCGCGTACCCGAGCGGTGCCGACCGCGGGCCGGCGAGGGTGCGCCGCTGCGGCGCGCGGCAGCCAGGCGTCGACCTCCACCACGTGAAAGCTAGCCTGCACCGGCGACGATGACCTCCGAGACCGACCCGCGCGCGACGACCATCCGCCCCGGCGCCGACTGGCAGAGCGGCGGCGACTACGAGGACATCCGCTACGAGCTCAGCGGGGACGGGATCGCGAAGATCACGATCGACCGCCCGGAGGTCCGCAACGCGTTCCGGCCGCAGACGATCGTGGAGCTCAGCCGCGCGCTCGACGGCCGCGCGCGAGGATCCGCAGGTCGGCGTGATCGTGCTGACCGGGCAGGGCGACATGGCGTTCTGCTCGGGCGGAGACCAGCGCGTGCGCGGGGACACCGGCTACCTCACCGAGCCCGGAGCCGCGGCCGGCGTCGGGCGGTTCCACGTGACCGACCTGCAGGTCCAGATGCGGCGGCTGCCCAAGCCGATCGTCGCGATGATCGCCGGCTACGCGATCGGCGGCGGCCACGTGCTGCACATCTGCTGCGACCTCTCGATCGCGGCGGACAACGCGCGGTTCGGCCAGACGGGCCCGAAGGTCGGCTCGTTCGACGGCGGCTACGGCGCGAGCCTGCTCGCCGCCCAGGTCGGGCAGAAGCGCGCCAAGGAGATCTGGTTCCTCTGCCGCCAGTACGACGCGCAGGAGGCGCTGGGGATGGGACTGGTCAACACCGTCGTGCCGCTGACGGAGCTCGAGGTCGAGACGGTCGGCTGGTGCCGCGAGATGCTCGCGCTCTCCCCGTTCTCGCTGCGGCTGCTGAAGGCGAGCTTCAACGCGAGCGAGGACGGCATGGCCGGCATCCAGCAGCTCGCGCACGACGCCAACCTCCTCTTCTACGGGAGCGAGGAGGCGCAGGAGGGGCGCGACGCATACAGGGAGCGCCGCACGCCCGACTTCTCGCGCTTCCCCAAGCGCCCCTGAACGAGAGGACCGGACGCCATCGCCTCATCACTCGGGATCTGGCTCATGGCCGCGCGTCCGCGGACGCTTCCGGCCGCGGTCGCGCCTGTGCTCGTCGGGACGGCGCTCGCCCAGACGAACGGGTCGATCGACCTGATCGCCTTCGCCGCGGCGATGCTCGGCGCACTCTTCATCCAGGTCGGGACGAACCTCTCGAACGACTACTCCGACGCCCGCCGCGGCGCCGACACCGAGGACCGGCTGGGCCCGGTCCGGGTCACCGCGGGCGGCCTCGTGCCGCCGCGCCAGGTGCTCGTGGCGACGTACCTCAGCTTCGCGGCCGCCGTGCTCTGCGGCATCTACCTGATCGCCGTCGCGGGCCCGGTCCTGCTGCTGATCGGGGCCGCGTCGATCCTCGCCGGGATCCTCTACACGGGCGGCCCGCGGCCCTACGGCTACGAGGGCCTCGGCGAGGTGTTCGTGTTCCTCTTCTTCGGCGTCGTCGCGGTGACCGGGTCCTACTACGTCCAGCGCCAGGCGCTGCCGTGGGAGGCGTTCGTGCTCGCGGTGCCGGTGGGCCTGCTGGCCTCCGCGATCCTCGTCGTGAACAACGTCCGCGATCTGGACACCGACCGCCGCGCCGGCAAGCGCACGCTCGCCGTCCGGCTGGGACGCGAGCGCACGCGGATGCTGTACGCGGCGATGCTGATCGCGTCATACCTCACCGTCGCGCTGCCGCTGGTGCTCGGCGCGCTCACGGCCTGGCTGCTGCTCCCCTGGCTCACCGCGCCGCTCGCGGCGCGGCTCCAGCGCACCGTTCGCACGCACGCCGACGGCCCGACCCTGAACGCCGCGCTCGCCGGCACCGGACAGCTCGAGTTCTTCTTCTGCGTGCTGCTCGCCGTCGGCCTGCTGCTCTCCTGACCGCCGTGCGCGCCGACGTCGAGCCGATCACCCTGAAGCTGCGCGAGCCGCTGATCACCGCGTACGGCGAGGTCGACGAGCGCACGCTGCTGATCCTCCGCGTCGAGGACCGCGAGGGGCGCGTCGGCTGGGGCGAGGCGGCGCCGCTCGAGCCCTACGACGGCGTCTCGCTGAGCCGCTGCCGCGATGCGCTCGAGGCCCACGCCGCCGAGCTGCGCGGCGGCGCCGTCCGCGGCGGCGCCGCGCTGCTCGATGCATGCCGCTCCGCGGATCCGCTGCCGCAGGCGCTCGCGGCGGTCGACCTCGCGCTCTGGTCGCTGGCGGGGATCCGTGAGGGACGGCCGCTCGTCGCGCTGCTCGCGGACGACGCGCCGGCGCGCGTCGCGGTCAACGCGACGATCGGCGCGCGGGACCGGTCGACCGCGGCCACGCAGGCGGCCGACGCCGCGGCGGCCGGCTTTCGCTGCGTGAAGGTCAAGGTCGGCAGCGGCGACGACGCCGGCAGGGTCGCCGCGGTCCGTGCCGCCGTCGGGCCTGACGTGGCACTGCGCCTGGACGCGAACGGGGCGTGGGACGTCGAGACGGCCGTGCGCATGATCGGCGCACTCGCGCCCGCCGCGCTGGAGCTCGTCGAGGAGCCCGTCCACGGGATCGAGGCGCTGCGCGAGGTGCGCGAGCGCGTGCCAGTCCGCGTCGCGATGGACGAGACCACGGCCGACGCGGGAGCGCTCGCGAGCGGAGCGGCCGATGCCGTCTGCCTGAAGATCTCGCGGGCCGGCGGGATCTCGGCCCTGCTGGCGCAGGCGGCGCTCGTGCGGACGACCGGCGCGGACGTGTACCTCGCCTCGACACTGGACGGCCCACTCGGGATCGCCGCCGCCGTGCACTGCGCGGCCGCGCTGCGGGTCGATCTGCCGTGCGGCCTCGCGACCCTCGACCACTTCGCCGGCCTCGACGCGGGCCCGCTGACGCCGGACGGCGGGACGATCGCCGTCCCGCGGCTTCCGGGCCTCGGCGTGAAGCCCGCCGAGTAGGGTCCGCGCCGTGATCGTCGACGCCTGGATCCAGCACCCCACGGGGCGCTTCGTCAGCCACGACATGTTCGCCTCGCTGCGGCGCTGGATGGACGGGGAGATGCCCGACGAGATCCCGCTCGAGCTGACCCTCGGCGCACTCGACGCCGGCGGCGTGGACGTCGCCGTGCTGTCGGCGTGGCACGGCCCCGACGGCCCGATGATCACGAACGACGAGGTCGCCGCCGCCGTGAAGGCGGCGCCGGACCGGTTCGTCGGCGCGGCCGCGGTCGACCTGCGCGATCCGGTGGGCGCCGTGCGCGAGCTGCGCCGCTGCGTCGAGGACCTCGGCTTCGTCGCGCTGCGCGCGATTCCCTGGCTCTGGGGCTGGCCGCCGAACGACCGCCGCTACTACCCGCTGTACGTCGCCTGCGTCGAGCTGGGCATCCCCTTCTGCACGCAGGTCGGCCACACCGGACCGCTGCGAACCTCGGAGACCGGGCGCCCGATCCCGTACATCGACGACGTCGCGCTCGACTTCCCCGACCTCGTCATCGTCGGCGGCCACATCGGCTACCCGTGGACCGACGAGATGCTCGCGCTCGCGCGCAAGCACGAGAACGTGTGGATCGACACCTCCGCCTACACGGCGCGCCGCTATCCGGCCGCGCTGGTCGAGGAGCTGCGCCGCCCACGGCACAAGGTGCTGTTCGGCTCGAACTTCCCGATGATCACGCCCGAGCGCTGCCTGGAGGACCTCGGAGCGCTCGAGCTCGAGGAGCCGCAGCGGGAGCGCTTTCTGAGCGGCAACGCGCGGACCGTCTTCCGGCTGCCGGCCGGCGTCAGCGACCGTTGATCGCCTCGGCGACCGCGTCGGGGGCGGCGCGCGGGAGCGCGTGCCCGGCGCCCGGGCACGAGCCGGAGCTCGGCACGCGGGATCGGCGGCCGCGAGCTGCCGCCCGATGGCGGCGAACTTCGGGTCGGCCTCCCCGGCGAGCACGAGCACCGGCATCGTGAGCTCGTCCAGCCGGTCCCACAGCGGCGTCATCGCGCCCGTGCCCAGCCCGCGCAGCGCCGCGGCGAGCCCGGCCGGCTCGTTGCGCGCGATGTCCGCTCGCGCCAGTCGCTGCGTGGCCGGATCGTCACCGGCGAAGAGCGGCTGCGCGAGCCAGCGCTCGGAGAAGGCCGCGATGTCCCCGGCCTCGATCTCGTCCGCCAGCCGCGCGTCGGCCGCGCGGCGGGCCTGCCCGCTCCGCTTCGTCCTCGATCCCCGCCGTCGTCGCGACGAGGACGAGCCGGCCGACCCGCTCCGGCGCGGCAAGCGCGACGTGCAGCGCGATCCGCCCGCCCATCGAGTACCCGCACAGCTCGAAGACCGGCGGCGCCGCGTCGAGCACGTCCTGCGTGATCGCCTCGAAGCTGATCGGGCCGCGCGCCCGCCCGCGTCCCGTGGCCGCGGAGGTCCGGAGCGAGCGCCGTATAGCGTTCGGCGTCGAGACCGGCGATCACCGGATCCCAGCCGCGCCCGGTGCCGGCGAACCCGTGGAGAAGGACCAGCGTCTCGCCCATCCCCTGATCATGCCCCCTGCGACCGACACCTACCTGCTGCTGCGCGCGCTCTGCGACGAGCTCGGCCGCTGCGGGATCGCGGGCGCGGTCACCTCGCCGGGGTCGCGCTCCACTCCGATCGTCCTGTCGCTGGCACGCAGCGGAGGGTTTCCGTGCTTCTCCCAGATCGACGAGCGCACCGCGGGGTTCTTCGCGCTGGGGCTCGCCAAGGCGACGGGTCGCCCGGCGGTGCTCGCCTGCACGTCCGGCACGGCGGCTGCGAACTACCTGCCCGCCGTGATCGAGGCCGCCGAGGCGCGCGTTCCGCTGATCGTGCTGACGGCCGACCGCCCGCCCGAGCTGCGCGCGACCGGGGCCGGCCAGACGATCGACCAGCTCAAGCTCTACGGCGACGCCGTGCGGATGTTCACCGAGGTCGGCGTCCAGGACGCGACCCCGCAGACGCTGCGCTGGATCCGCACGCTCGCCTGCCGCGCCGTCTGGACGGCGCGCGGGCCCCGTCCCGGCCCCGTGCATCTCAACCTGCCGCTGCGCGAGCCGCTCGTGCTCGGCGAGCCGCTTCCGGAGGACGAGCCCGGCGGAGGCGGGCGTCCCGACGGGCGTCCGTGGGTCGGGCACCTTCCCGCCGTGCCCGACGACACGGGCCGTTGCGGCCGCGCTGGCCCCCGTCGTCGCCGCGGCCCCGCGTGGCGTGGTCGTGCTGGGCCGCAGCGAGCGCCCGGCGGCGGTCGCCGGCGAGCTGAGCGGCCTCGCGCGCGCGGCGCACGCCTTCAGCGAGCGCACCGGCTGGCCGCTGCTCGCCGATCCCCTCTCCGGCGCGCGCGGAGCGGGCGTCGATCGCACACTACGACGCGCTGCTGCGGGTGCCCGCGTTCGCGGATGCCGCCCGTCCGCGGGCGGTCCTGCGGGTCGGCGACCTGCCCACCTCGAAGCCGCTGCGCGAGTGGCTGGCGGGGCTCGACGCCGTGCAGGTGCTCGTCGATCCCGACGGCGCATGGCAGGACCCCGCGCACGTCTGCGACCTGACGGTCGACGCCCAGCCGGCCGCGCTGCTGGAGGCGCTCGCGGCCACCGCCGACGCGGAGCCCGACGCCGCGTGGATGGCCGCATGGGCGGACGCCGACGCCCGCGCCTCGCGCGCGCTGTCGACGCTGCTCGGCGAGGAGCTGAGCGAGCCGCGGGTGGCGCTCGAGCTCGGCGCCGGCCTGCCCCCGGAGGCCACGCTCGTCGTCGCCTCGTCGATGCCGGTGCGCGACGCCGAGACGGTGTTCCCGGCGCGCGCGACGCCGCTGCGCGTGCTGTCGAACCGCGGCGCGAACGGCATCGACGGCACGCTCGCGACCGCGTACGGCGTCGCGGCGGCGAGCCCCGGGCCGGTCGTGCTGCTCACCGGCGACGTGACGCTCGCCCACGACGCCGGCTCGCTGCTGACCGCGCGCCGCATCGGCGTGCCGCTCACGATCGTGCTCGTCGACAACGGCGGCGGCGGCATCTTCGACTTCCTCCCCGTCTCCGGCCAGGCGGACCACTACGAGACGCACGTCGCGACACCGCACGACCTCGACGTCGCGGGGCTCGCGCAGGCGTATGGGCTGCATCTGCTGCCGGTCGAGGACCTCGCCGGCCTGCGCGCGTCGATCGAGTTCGGGCTGTCCTCGGACGGGACCCAGCTCGATGCCGACGTCCGCGCACCGATCGCGCGTCGAGAACGTGGCGCTGCTCGCGACCCGGCGGATGTCGAGGAGCCCGGCCGAGCGCGCCGAGACCGGCGCTCGCGCGACGCAGTGTGGACGGCCGGCCATCGGCGGGTCAGAGCGCCAGGACCGGAAGCAGCGCGTCGAGCTTGATCTCGGTCTCGGCGAGCTCGGCCGCAGGGTCGCTGTCGCGCACGACGCCGACGCCGGCGTAGCAGCGCGCGACGGGCCCGGTCAGCAGCGCGCAGCGCAGCGCGACGCAGAACTCGCCGTCCTCGTGCTCGTCGACCCAGCCGATCGGGCCGGCGTACCAGCCGCGATCGAGCCCCTCCAGCGCCGGGATCAGCGGAGCCGCCGCGCTGATCGGCTCGCCGCCCACGGCCGGGGTCGGGTGCAGTGCGCCCACGAGGTCGATCACGCTGACGGGCTCGCGGAGCTGCGCGCGGATCGGCGTCGCCAGGTGCTGGATGTTCGCCACGCGGGCGAGCACCGGCTCGTCGGCGGGCGTGACCCAGACGCTGTGCGGCCCGAGCGCCTGCACGATCCGCCGCGTGACGATCGCCTGCTCCTCGCGATCCTTCGCCGAGCGCAGGAGCTGCTCCCCGAGATGGTCGTCGACGGCGGGATCCGCGCTGCGCCGCGTCGAGCCCGCGAGCGCGAGCGTGCCGGCGCGCAGTCCCTCGCGGCGGACGAGCAGCTCGGGGCTCGCGGCGATCAGCGTCGCGTCGCCGCGACCGACCGCGAGGACGTGACAGCCGGGGAACGCGTCGCGCAGCACGCCGAGCAGCGCGCCGGGCTCGTACGCGGCCGCGGCATGCACCTGGACCTCGCGGGCGAGGACGATCTTGTCGAGCCGGCCGGCGCGGATCTGCTCGACGGCCCGGGCGACGGCGGCCTCGTAGTGCTCGGGCGGCATCGCGCTGACGACGCGCGAGCGGGTCGCCGGATCGGGATCGAGCAGCGGCAGCGGCGGCTGCCGCAGCCCGGCGGCGCGCGCCACGAGCTGCCCGAGGGTGGCATCGATGTCGTCGTCCGGGCGCACGAGCGCGGCGAGCGTCATCCGCAGCTCGTCGCCGCGGCGCGCGAGCGCGACCTGCGGGACGTGGAGCGAGGCCGGCGCGAAACCGTGCCAGTGCGGAGCACCGCCGCCATCGGGAGCGAACGCGAACCCGCCGACCGCGACCGGGCCGGAGCCGCGCGGCCCGTCGGGGACGTCGGTCACCGCCGCCGAGGCGAGCGCGCGCCAGCGCGCCGCCACGACCTTGAAGCGGTCCGGGCCGCTCGCCTCGAGCGCGGCCGCAACGCCGAGCGTCGCGAGCGCCGCGCGGTCGCGATCGGGCTGCTCGAGCACGAACCACGGCTCGTCCCCGATCCGCGAGGCGACCGCGATCGCCGTCGGGTCGGCGTCACGCGGCAGCACGACGGTGATCGCCGCCAGCGCCTCGCCGCTCGCCGAGCGCCGCGCGCGGCGCCGAGCCGCGACGAGGTGGTCGCGCAGGCGCTCAGCGTCGGTGGCAGCAAGCGCGAAGTCGCCCGCGGCCGCCGTGATCCGGGCCGGCATCACCACCAAGGATACGCGCGGCGCGGCGGCGTTCTCAGGTCTCGGAGCGGCCGCGGGCGATCGCGATCTCGCCGGTGCGCATCATCTCGACCAGGCCGAACGGCCGGACCATCCGCTCGAACGCCTCGATCTTCTCCGTCGTCCCGGTGACCTCGAGGATGATCGAGCGCCGGCTGACGTCGACGACCTTGCCGCGGAAGATCTCGCAGACCTGCATGACCTCCGCGCGGGCACCGCCGTCGACCGCGAGCTTGAACACCGCGAGCTCGCGGGCGACCGTCTCGTCGGGCTCGAGGTCGCGGATCTTGATCACGTTGATGAGCTTGTGGAGCTGCTTGGTGACCTGGTCGATCGAGTGCTCGGCGCCGTCGATCGTGATCGTGAAGCGGCTGATCTCGGGATCGTCCGTCGGGCCGACGGTGAGCGTGTCGATGTTGAAGCCGCGCCGCGCGAACAGGCCGGCGATCCGGCTCAGGACACCCGGCTTGTTCTCCGTCAGGATCGACAGCGTGTGCTTGCGCCCGGTCCGGATGTTCCCGGCGGCCTCGAGGTCGTCGAGGCTGAGGATCTCGTTGGTGTCGACCATCGCTCAGCCCACCATGTTCCGCGCGGCCTCGCCGGGCGCGATCATCGGATACACGTTCTCCTCACGAGCCACCTGGACGTCGATGAATGCCGGCCCCTCGGCCTCGAACGCGGCGCGCAGGTCCTCCTCGAGCGTGTCCGGGTTCGTCAGGCGCGCGCCGCGGATGCCGTAGGCGTCGGCGAGCTTGACGAAGTCCGGGAACGCCTCCTCCCCGCCGTGCGTCTGCATGTCGACGTGGCTGTAGCGCTCGTTCCAGAACAGCTCCTGCCACTGGCGGACCATGCCGAGGTAGCCGTTGTTCATCACGACGATCTTCAGCGGCAGACCCTCCTGCCGGACGGTCGCGAGCTCCTGGATGTTCATCTGGATCGACCCGTCGCCGCTGATCACGACGGTGAGCCGCTCGGGATCGCCGAGCTGGGCGCCGATCGCGGCCGGCAGGCCGAAGCCCATCGTCCCCAGCCCGCCGGAGTTGATCCAGCGCCGCGGCTGCGGGAAGTCGTAGTACTGGGCCGCCCACATCTGGTGCTGGCCGACGTCCGAGCAGACGATCGCGTCGCCGGCGGTGATCTTCATGATCGTCTTGATCAGCTGCTGCGGCATGATCTCGCCGCTCGTGGACGGCGAGAACTTCAGCGGGTGCTGGTCCTGCCACTGGCGCAGGCGCTGCCACCACTCCTCCAGCCGGCCCGCGTCGGTGTCGAGCGCCTGGTACTCGACGACGAGACGCTCGAGCACGTTCTTCGCGTCGCCCACGATCGGGATGTGCGCCGGGATGTTCTTGGAGATCTCGGCGGGATCGATGTCGATGTGGATGAACTTCGCGCGCGGGGCGAACTCGGACAGCTTGCCCGTGATCCGGTCGTCGAAGCGGGCGCCGATCGCGCAGATCAGGTCCGCCTCGTCCATCGCGTAGTTGGCGGTGCGCGTGCCGTGCATGCCCAGCATGCCCAGCCACTGCGGGTCGGACGCGGGGAACGCGCCGAGCGCGTTGAGCGTGCAGGTGACCGGGAAGCGGTCGCTGTGCGCCAGCGCGAGCAGCTCCTGCGAGGCGTTGGCGGCGACCACGCCGCCGCCGACGTAGAGCACCGGGCGCCGCGCGGCCGCGAGCGCCTTGGCGGCCTGGCGGATCTGCTTGGCGTTGCCCTCCGTCGTCGGCTGGTAGCCCGGGAGATGCACGTCGGTCACCGGCACGTAGTCGATGTCGGCGCGCGAGAGATCGGTCGGGATGTCGACGAGCACCGGGCCCGGCCGGCCGCTGCCGGCGATGTGGAACGCCTCGTGGATCACCCGCGGGATCTCGCGCGGGTCGGTGATCATGAACGAGTGCTTGACGGACGGCATCGTGATGCCGATGACGTCCGCCTCCTGGAAGCCGTCGGTCCCGAGCAGGTCGGTGCGCACCTGGCCGGTGAGGAACACGACGGGGACCGAGTCCATCATCGCGTCCTGGATCGCCGTCACGAGATTCGTGGCGCCCGGGCCCGAGGTGCCGAGCGAGACGCCGACCTTGCCGGTGACCTTCGCGTAGCCCTCGGCGGCATGGCCGCCGCCGGCCTCGTGGCGCACGAGGACGTGGTGGATGCCCGCGTCGTAGAAGGCGTCGTAGGTGGGGAGGTTGGCGCCGCCGGGGTAGCCGAATACGACCTCGACCCCTTCGGCCTTCAGGCACTCCATCAACGCATCGACTGCGCGCATCCTCGTCTTCGCCTCCTTCCCCGGCTCGCTCGTGTGTGCTGGTATGCGACGAGCCGCCACTGGCGGCTCAGAAAGCCGATGGTACCAGTCGGAATGTGGTGTGACGACGCCCGGCTCAGCGGCGCGCGGGCAGCTCCGGCGGGATGATCTCCTCCGCCGTCTCCGGGTACTCGAGCTCCGCCCCGCAGCGCGTGCAGAGCGCGTCGTGCAGGTAGCGCTCCCTGCCGCAGCCCGGGCAGATCCGGCGTTCCTCGTGGTGCTCGTTGCGGTAGAAGACCGCCGCCAGCAGGCCGAAGACCGGGATCGCGCCAGCGATCAGGAACCACAGCCAGAACGAGCTGCCCTTCGCCTTGCCGATGATGCCGCCGCCGATGCCGAAGCAGAGGGCGATGACGACGTACGCGCCCCCGGCCATCAATCAGCCATCTACGACGACGACAGCGTGCGCCAGGCCCAGACGACCGCGACGATCGCGAGCACGATCATCACGAACCATGCGACGCCCGCGATCAGGCCGATCACGACGCGCAGCAGGATCCAGGCGGCGACCAGCAACACGATGACGGCGAGCGCCTTGACGCCGAAGGACGATCCGGACTTCTCTTCCATGCCCACGATGATACGCCGCGGCCGCGGCCGCGAGGGTCAGTCGTACGAGCGGCGCAGATGCGCGAAACGGTCCGCGGACGCCGCCCGGCTGCCCTGCTGGACCCGCGCGAGCCGGTAACGCCGCACCTTCGGCTCGTTCGGATCGCGATGCCGCGGGGGTGCCGCGGTCGCGAGCAGGTAGCGCGACAACGTGGGCGATGGGCGGGTCATGCCGAGATCTTCGGTCATTGCGGGGTTTTCTCCCATCGCCCACCGGTCCGCAATTCGCGCACGCGACCCGTACACGCGGTCGAACCGCGACGGGCTTCAGGGCGCGACTAGGATCCGCGGAGCTGGTGAGCCCGCCGAGCGACGACAGGATCCGCGCGCGCTTCGATGCGCCCGCGGCCGGAAGCCACGGTGCCGCAGGGCATGGTCGACGGTCACCGGCTGGGCGTTCTCGGAGGCCGGCCCGTACGAGCGGGCACTGATCGTCGCGGCCGGCGGTTCCGGCGTGCCGGCGCGGCTGGGCGTCTGGCGCCCGGACGTCCTGGACGCGTTCCCGGACGTCGTCCATGCCGGCGCCACCGGCTTCGAGACGCCCCTGGACCTGCGCACCGACACGCCGGGACCGGTGCGGATCGCGCTGCTCGCCGCGCTCCCGGGCGAGCCGCTGCAGGAGGTCGCCGCCACGACGGTGACCTTGGAGCCCGCCGTCCGCCCGCGCGACGGCGCCCGGCCGCGCGCCGCCTTCACGATCGTGCACGACGAGCCGGTGATGCTGCCGCTGTGGCTGCGCTACTACGGCCGCTTCTTCGCCGCCGACGACCTGTTCGTGCTGGCGCACGACACCAGCGACGGCAGCACCGACGGCCTCGCCGCCGTGTGCCACGTCGTCCCGGTCCACCGCGAGGCCGCGTTCGACCACCGCTGGCTGCGCAGCGTCGTCGAGGACTTCCAGGCGTTCCTGCTGCGCTCGTACGACACGGTGCTCTTCACCGAGGTCGACGAGTTCGTCGTCGCCGATCCCCTCCGCCACTCCGGCCTCGACGCCTACATCGACGCGCTCGACGCACCCGCCGTTCGCTGCAGCGGCTTCAACGTCGTCCACCAGGAGGACGAGGACCCGCTGCGCTTCGACATGCCGCTGCTCGCCCAGCGCCGCTGCTGGCACGCCTCCCTCGGCTACTCCAAGCGGCTGCTCTCGCGCATCCCGCTGCAGTGGTCCGCAGGGATTTCACGGGGAGTACCGTGCGCCCGATGACCCGCCCGACCCGGACCTGATGCTCATCCACCTGCACCGCGTCGACTACGACTGGTGCCTGGAGCGCCACCGCCGCTCGGCCGCGCGCGACTGGAACGCGGCCGACCGCGACGGCGGCGCCGGGGCGCAGAACCGGATCGCCGAGGAGCAGGCGTTCGAGGAGTGGTTCCGGCGCGGGCCCGATCTGGACTCGCCGCCCGAGCTGATCCCCGCGCACATCCGGGGCGTCCTGTGAACGCGCTCGTGGTTCCGACCAACTCGGCGGCGCGGCTCGCGGAGTTCCTCGAGGCCTGGGCCCCTTGGCCGTGGGACCGGATCATCGTGGTGCAGGACGAGCCCGAGGCCGCGCTCGTGATCCCCGACGGGCTCGAGGACGCCGCCGCGCAGCGGCTCGAGTGCCATGCCTGGGAGCAGATCGACGCGGCGCTCCCTGACCCGTCGGTCATCTCGCGCCAGGACAGCGCGATCCGCTCGTTCGGGTTCTGGCGCGCGTGGGCGGCCGGCGCCGAGATCATCTTCACCCTCGACGACGACTGCTTCCCGCTCGGCGACGGGTTCGTCGAGGCGCACCGGGAGAACCTCTACCGCACGCCCGCCTGGCAGAGCTCCGTGCCGGGCATGCGTGTTCGCGGGCTCCCCTACCGCAACGCGGGGATCCTGCACGACGTCCACGTCAGCATGGGCCTCTGGCGCGGGGTGCCGGACCTCGACGCCGTGACGACGCTCGCGACGCACGACCAGCCCGCCGCCGCGCTCGGGCCGGTCCACACGCGCGTGATGCCGTCCGCCCAGTACTTCCCGCTCTCGGGGATGAACGTCGCCTTCCGCCGCGAGGTCGCGTGCCTCATGTACTTCCCGCCGATGGGCCGCGGGCGGCCGTTCCGCCGCTTCGACGACATCTGGGGCGGGCTGGCACTGCAGCGGATCTGCCGTCACCTGGGGCTCTCGATCACCTGCGGCAACCCGGTCGTCGATCACCGCCGCGCGTCCGATCCGTTCGTCAACCTCGAGAAGGAGGCGCCCGGGATCGTCGCCAACGAGCACCTGTGGGAGGCGATCGACGCCGTCGTCCCTCAAGGCGGACGATCCGCGGTCCTGCATGATCGAGCTCGGGGAGGCGCTGGCGGCCGGCGAGGACGGCTACCTCGCCGACTGGGGCCGCGGCATCCTCGGGTGGTGCGCTCTGTTCGACCCGGCGTTCGTGGAGTCGCGGGTCCCGGCCGAAGAGCGGGCGTGAGCGGCGTCGTCACGATCACCGGCGGCAGCGGCTTCCTCGGGCAGCTGCTGCGGGTGGGGCTTCAGAGGCAGGGCTGGGAGGTGCGCGTCTTCGACCCCTACCGCGGCCCGCTCGTGAACCTCGTGCGCCGCCGCCACCTGGCCGCCGCGGAGCGTCCCGCCGCACGGCGGGCGGCGCGGGCGATCCGCTCGGCGCAGAAGGTCGCCGAGCCCGCGCTCGTGCGCGCGCGGCTGATCCGCCGGCGCGCGGACGACATCCTCGGCGACCGCGAGACGATCGCCGGCGCGTTCGCCGGAAGCGACGCGGTGATCCACCTCGCGGGCATCCCCCACCCCCACCAGCCGGGCGCGACCGACGCGGACTTCCAGCGGCTGAACTACGACGGCTCGGTGAACGTGCTCGAGGCGGCGCTGCATCGCCGGCGTGTCCAGACGTTCGTCTTCGCCTCCTCGGCGCAGGTCTACCTGATCAACAGCCCCGTCCGCGTGGACGAGCTGCCGCTGCCGGAGCACGCCCACCTGCCGCTTCCGGCCGAGGGTCAGACGACGTACGGATTCCTCAAGGCGCGTTCGAGCGCTACCTCGCAGGCGTCTGCGCCGGGGGCCGGATCCAGGGCGTCGCGCTGCGCCTTGAGCATCCGGGCTTCCGCTCGACCGGGCCCGCAGAATCTCTTCGTCTCCACCTCGATCGAGAACACGATCGCCGGGTTCGACTGCGCGCTGCGTCCGCCGCCCGATCTGCGCTTCGGGGCCTTCAACCTCGCCGACGCGCAGGTCGACCCCGCTGTCGTCGACATCCAGGACTACATCGCGCGACGCTGGCCCCACGCACTGAACCGGGCCGAGGGCAACGCCTGCCTGCTGAGCACCGAGCGCGCGCAGCGCATTCTCGGCTACCGCCCGGTGACCGACGGGCGCTACGTCGACGCGTCGCTCGTCTGGTAGCCCTCAGAGGCCCAGCTCGGAGCGCACGATCGCCGTGACCTCCTTGCCGTCGGCGCGGCCGCGCGTCTCCTTCATCACGTGGCCGATGATCACGCCGATCGCCTTCATGTCACCGCCGCGCAGCTTGTCCGCCACGTCGGGGTTGGCCTCCAGTGCCGCGCGCACGACCGGGGCGAGCTCATCCGCCCCGCCGACCGCGCCGAGACCCTGCGCCTCGACGATCTGTGCGGGGTCCCCGCCGTCGGCGACGAGCGTGTCGAGCACCTGCTTGGCGGCGCCCTGCGTGACGGCCTTCGACGCGACGAGGCCCGCGAGCTTCGCGAGCGCGGCGGGCGTGACCTTGGACCCGGCCGGGTCCTCGTCGCCGAGCCGCGCCTGCAGCTCGTTGACCCAGTTGGCGACGAGCTGCGGCTCGGCGTCCCCCGCCTCCCCGCTCGCCAGCGCGGCCTCGAACAGCGTCGCCGAGCTCGGCGCGCCAGGACAGCAGCCGTGCGCTCTCGCCGCTCAGGCCGAGGTCGTCGATGAACCGCCGCTCGCGGTCGGCCGGCAGCTCCGGCATCGCCGCCTTCGCCCGCTCGAGCATCGCGGGCGTGATCCTCACCGGCGGCAGGTCCGGCTCGGGGAAGTAGCGGTAGTCGTGCGCCTCCTCCTTGGAGCGCAGCGACGTGATCGCCTCGGTGCGCGGGTCGAAGTGGAGCGTCTCCTGGACGACCGGCTCCCCGTCCCGCAGCAGCCGCTCCTGGCGCGCGACCTCGGCGCGGATGCCGCGCTCGATGAAGCGGAAGGAGTTCATGTTCTTCAGCTCGGTCTTCGTGCCGAGCTCCGTCTGACCGACCGGGCGGATCGAGATGTTGGCGTCGCAGCGCAGCGACCCCTCCTCCATGTTCACGTCGCTGACGCCGAGCTGGCGGAGCGTCGTGCGCAGCAGCCGCAGCCACTCGCTCGCCTGCTCGGCCGAGCGCACGTCGGGCTCGGTGACGATCTCCGCGAGCGGCGTGCCGCCGCGGTTGAAGTCCACGACCGAGGCGTCGGACCCGTGGATCCGCCCGCTCGCTCCCGCGTGGATCAGCTTCGCCGCGTCCTCCTCGAGGTGCACGCGGTGGATCCGCACCTCGCCGAGCCGGCCGCCGGAGCACAGCGGTTCGTCGAACTGGCTGATCTGGTACCCCTTCGGCAGGTCGGGGTAGAAGTAGTTCTTGCGGTGGAAGATCGACCGCGGGGCGAGCTCGGACCCGACCGCCAGGCCGATCATCAGGCCGTAGTGGATCGCCTCGGCGTTCGTGACCGGCAGCGACCCCGGCAGGCCAAGGCAGACCGGGCAGGTGTGCGTGTTCGGCGGCTCGCCGAAGCTCAGCGGGCACGAGCAGAACATCTTCGTCCGGGTGCGCAGCTGCACGTGGATCTCCAGCCCGATGACCGGCTCGTACTGAACGTCGCCCGTCATGCGCCCGCGCCTCCCCGCGGCGGCGAGCCGTCGAACCCGATCGCCCGCTCGAGCGCATGCGCCGCATCGAGGATCCGGTTCTCGCTGAACGCCGCCCCAGCGAGCTGCAGGCCGACCGGAAGACCATCCGAGAGCCCGCACGGGATCGAGATCGCGGGGATGCCGGCGAGCGACATCGGGACCGTGAAGAAGTCGTTGAGGTACATCGACAGCGGATCCGCGGTCTTCGAGCCCAGCTCGAACGCGACGGTCGGGCTCGTCGGCGTGACGACGAAGTCGACGGTCTGAAAGACGCTCGCGAACTCACGGGCGATCAGCGTGCGCACCTTCTGCGCGCGCCCGTAGTAGGCGTCGTAGTAGCCGCTCGAGAGCGCGTAGGTCCCGATCAGGATGCGCCGCTTGACCTCGTCGCCGAAGCCGTCGTGGCGGGTGTCGGTGTACATCGAAACGAGGTCGTCGGCCGGCGTCCGCAGGCCGTAGCGCACGCCGTCGTAGCGCGAGAGGTTCGACGAGGCCTCGGCGGGCGCCAGCACGTAGTACGCGCTGAGGCCGAGCGCCGCGGTCGGCAGGTTGCAGGTCTCGATCGTCGCGCCCAGGCCGCGTGCGGTCTCAAGGCTCGCCTCGAATGCGGCGAGCACTCCGGGCTCGACGCCCTCGCCGGTGCTGAGCTCGGCGGGCACCCCGAGCCGGATTCCGTCGAGCCGCTCGGACGTCGGCAGCACGATCTCCTCCGGGTGCCCGACCGCGGTCGAGTCGTTCGGATCGGTGCCGGTCATGTGCCGGTAGAGCAGCGCGGCGTCGGTGACGTCGCGGGTGAACGGACCGGCCTGGTCGAGTGACGAGGCGAACGCGATCATCCCGTAGCGCGAGACGGTCCCGTAGGTCGGCTTCAGGCCGACGATCCCGCAGAGCGCGGCGGGCTGGCGGATCGAGCCGCCGGTGTCGGTGCCGAGCGCCCACGGCGCGAGGCCTGCGGCGACGGCGGCGGCGCTGCCGCCGGACGACCCGCCGGGGACGCGGGTGCGGTCCCAGGGGTTCAGGACCGGCCCGTAGGCGGAGTTCTCGTTCGACGAGCCCATCGCGAACTCGTCCTGGTTCGTCTTCCCCAGCAGGGTCGCACCGGCATCCTGCAGCCGCGCGACGGACGTCGCCGTGTACGGCGGCAGGTACCCCTCGAGGATCTTCGAGCCGGCCTGGCTGGGAACGCCCTCGGTGCAGAAGAGGTCCTTGACGGCGAGCGGCACGCCGCGCAGCGGCGCGTCGGAGTGCAGATCCTCCGGAAGGTCCTCGGCGACCCAGGTGAAGGCGTTCAGGTCCTCCTCCGCGGCGCGCGTGCGGTACGCGGCGAAGAGCTCGGCGGCGTCGAGCTCGCCGCGCTCGATCGCGGCGGTCGCCTGCGCGGCCGTGAGGGCGATCAGCTCGCTGACCTCCATCAGCCGGCCTGCGGGCTCGGGACGAGGAAGCCGCCGTCCTGGACGGCGGGCGCCTGCGCCAGCGCGACCTCGCGCGGCAGGCACGGGCCGGGGACGTCGGGGCGCAGCCCCTGCTCGACCTCGACGACGTGGCTCGTCGGCGGAACGCCTTCCAGGTCGAGCTCGCTGATCTTCGCGATGTGATCGAGGATCGACGACAGCTCGCCGGCCATCCGCTCGGTCTCCGCGTCGGTCAGCTTCAGGCGCGACAGGCGCGCGACGTGGAGAACCTCGGCCGGGTCGATCATGCGGCGGCGAGTCTAGATGGGGAGCTACGCCGCGGGCGGCGCGGGGCGCGCCGGAGGGGGCTCGACGTAGCGCGAGGGCTGGTCGACGCGCTCGTCGCGGATCGAGAGCCAGGCGGCGGCCGTGAGCAGGACGAGCGCGCCGAGCCCGGCCCAGGCACCCGTCTCGATGCCGGTCGCCTCGCCCGGTTTCAGCAGCGTCACGACGAGGGTGACGATCAGGGTGAACGGCATCAGTGCGGCCAGGAAGACCCCCGGCGGGAGGTTGACCGCGTCGCGCGCGCCGATCGCGATCAGCACGACCAGCACGAGCGCGAGGACGTCCACGAGGACGATCAGCGCGAGCGTCGCCCAGCCGAGTGACGACCAGCCGGTCTCGTGCCCTTCCGGGGTCGTGAACCAGTTCATGCCGAGGGTGGCGGGAACGGCGACGGCGCTGAACAGGATCAGCCAGTCCGCAGGACGCAGGCGCACCTCAGCCCTCCTCCCCCGCCGCCATGCGGGCGGCCTTGAGGGTGTTGCGCAGCAGGCACGCGATCGTCATCGGGCCCACCCCGCCGGGCACGGGCGTGATCGCCCCGGCGACCTCGGCGACCGCGGCGAAGTCCACGTCGCCGACGAGGCCGTCGTCGGTGCGGTTGATCCCGACGTCGATGACGGTCGCTCCGGGCCTCACCCAGTCGGCGCCGACCATCCGCGGCCGCCCGACGGCGGCGACCAGCACGTCGGCGCGGCGGCAGACGCCCGGAAGGTCACGCGTGCGCGAGTGGCAGACCGTGACGGTCGCGTTCGCGGCGAGCAGCAGCTGCGCCATCGGCTTGCCGAAGAGGTTCGAGCGCCCGATGACGACGGCCTCGGCACCCTCCAGCACCGCCCCTGCGCGCTCGAGCAGGATCATCGTCCCCTCGGGTGTGCACGGGCGCAGTCCCGGCTCCCCCAGCGCGAGGCGCCCGGCGCTGATCGGGGTCAGCCCGTCGACGTCCTTGCCGGGGTCGACGAGGCCGGTGAGCTCGACGCCGTCGAGGTGGTCCGGGACCGGAAGCTGGCAGAGGATCCCGCTGACGGCGGGATCGGCGTTGAGCTGCTCGATCAGCGTGACGACCTGCTCCCGCGTCGCGTCCGCGGGCAGGTCGTGACGGAAGCCGGCGATCCCGACCTCGGCCGAGGCCTTCTGCTTCCCGCCGACGTAGACGAGACTCCCGGGGTCTGCGCCCACGAGGACGGTCGCGAGGCCGGGCGGGCGGCCATGGCGCGCGGTGAACGCGGCGACGTCCTGCGCCACCTGCGCCCGCACCTCGGCCGCAATGGCCTTCCCGTCGATGATCGTGGCGCTCACGGGGCCAACGCTACCCGTCCGGCCCGAGGTCACGAGTTGGCGGTTGAGCACACCCGGGTGTGCTCAACCCTCCTTTCGCGCCGCCCGTCACCGCTTCGTGATCGGCGCGTACTCCGCCATCAGCTTGCGCTCGGATCCGTCGCTCCCGAACCGGACGACGACGATCCCGCCCGGCTCGACGCCCGTCACGACGCCCTCGCCGAACGCGGCGTGGACGACGTCGTCGCCCAGCCGGAACGACGCGCCGCCCCCGGTCTCCGGCGCGACGTCGGAGCCCCACGAGAGCGCCCGCGGCCGGCCGGCGCCGGCGGACGCGCTCGCCGCGGCGGCCCCCGCCCACCCGGTGGGCGCGCCCTCGCGGTCCAGATGCTCTGAGGGAAGCTCCCCCAGGAAGCGGCTCGGCAGCCCGTAGGTCGCCGACCCGAACACGTTGCGCCGGCGGGCGTGCGTGAGCGTGAGGTTGCGCATCGCGCGCGTGACCCCGACGTAACAGAGCCGCCGCTCCTCCTCGAGGTTGCCCTCGTCGAGCGACCGTGAGTGCGGGAAGATGCCCTCCTCCATCCCGATGATGAAGACGACCGGGTACTCGAGCCCCTTGGCGTTGTGCAGCGTCATCAGCGTCACGAGGCCCTCGTCGTCCTCGCGCGAGTCCGCGTCGGCGACGAGCGCGATCTGCTGGAGGAAGACGTCGAGCGTGTCCTCGTCCTCGCGGCGCGCGCGCGTCGAACTCGCGGGCGACCTCGACGAGCTCCTGCAGGTTCTCGAGGCGGCCCTGCGCCTCGATCGTGCGCTCGGCCTCGAGCCAGTCCACGTAGCCGGACTCGTGGATCACGGCCTCGAGCAGGTCGCCGATCGGCACCTTCTGCTCGGCCCGCGCGCGCAGGCCCTCCATCGTGTCCATGAAGCGCCCGAGCGCCTTGATCGCCGCGGACCCGAGCCCCGGCACCGACGCGGGCTCGGCGGCCGCCTCCCAGATGCTGATGCCGACCGTGGAGGCGTGGGTCAGCACGCGCGAGAGCGACGTCTGCCCGATCCCCCGGCGCGGGCTGTTCGCGACGCGCTGAAAGCTCACGGCGTCCTGCGGGTTGCCGAGCAGCGTGAGGTAGGCGATCGCGTCCTTGACCTCGGCGCGCTCGTAGAACTTCGTCCCGCCGATCACCTGGTAGCCGATCTCGCGCCGGACGAGCGTGTCCTCCAGCGCGCGCGACTGGGCGTTCATCCGGTAGAGCACCGCGATCTCGCTGCGCGACAGTCCCTCGTCCACGAGCCCTTCGATCTCACCCGCGACGTAGCGCGCCTCGGCGTGCTCGTCGTCGAGCTCGCGCACGACGATCTCGTCGCCCGGACCGAGATCGGTCCACAGCGTCTTGTGCATCTGCCCGCTGTTGTGCGTGATCAGCGCGTTCGCCGCGTCGAGGATCGTCTGCGTCGAGCGGTAGTTCTGCTCGAGCTTGACGACCTTGACCTCCTCGAAGTCGTCCTGGAAGTCGAGGATGTTGCGGATGTCGGCGCTACGGAAGCGAGTAGATCGAGTTGTGGGTGACGATCCCGTCGGCGATGAAGTTGTGCGTGCGCTCGACATCGATGTCGTAGACGGGCTTGCTGAGCTCGACCCGCTCCACCGACTCGACGACGTCGTACGCGCCGTCCTCGTCGACCATCACCATCCCCGGCCGCACCGAGGACGCCGGCATGAAGGGGAGCGAGGCACCCTGGCCCGGGACGCGCTTGGCGAGCCGTGCCACGTAGCGGACGACGACCGGGGTGCACTCGGCGATCCTGTCGGCGAGCCGCACGGCATCCTCGAAGTCGCTGAAGGACGTCTCCACGCGCCAGCCGCCGTTCTTCGCCGGCCTCACGCTGATGCCGGCCTCGCGGAGTCGGTCCGCGACCTCCGGGTCGCGCCCGGCGACCGTCACCCGGTGCTGCGTGCTCTGCGTCCGCGGATCTCCGCAGAGCGTGACCGTCACGATCCGCCGGCGACCCTCGTGGCTGTGCGGGAGCTTGTGCGGATGCTCGACGTCGAGGCCGTAGTCGTGGACGAGGCGCAGGCCGCCCTCGTCGGTGTCGTCTCGGCGAACACCTGGTCGATGAGCGCCTGGCTGCCGACGAGGCCGTTGCTCCGCGGGTCCGCGCCGCGCGACGAACGGGATCGTCGGGATGCCGTAGCGCACCGACAGCGCGTGCTCGGCGGCGCGCGCCTGGGCGTCGCTGTCGTGGGTCGACACGACCCATGCCGCGTCGGCGTGCTCCCGTTGCAGCGGATCCGACAGGCCAAGCACCGGCTTCGCGCGATTGCGTGCTGTACGTCCGCGTCACCCCCACCCGGCAGCCGTGTGAGCCACGGCGCATCAGGTAGGTCACGTGCATCTGCGGGGTGCAGCCCGACGCGGAAGCCGGCGAAGTGCGTGTGCTCGGGCGTCGAGACGAGCCGCCGGCCGCTCGCGAGTGGTGATCGGCGATGCCGTCACGCCGCTCGGAACGATGGGTCCGCAGCACCCGTGCGGCGCGGAACTTCCCGCTGCCGACGTTCGACAGCACCTCGTCGCCCGCTGCGATCTCCTCGATCGGTCGCGTGGACCCATCCCCCATCGTGACCATCGTGCCCTCGACCAGGCACTGCGCGTCGTCGCCGACGACCATCAGGTTTCCGTGCTCCCCCGCGATCAGCTGGAGCAGCACGTACTGGGCGTGATTGGTGTCCTGGTACTCGTCGACGAGCACGTGGCGGAAGGTCGGCCTGGTAGCGCGCCCGGACCTCGGGGAACAGCCGCAGGACGTCGACGGTGCGGACCGAGCAGGTCGTCGAAGTCCATCGCGTTCATCCGGTGCAGCGAGGACTCGTAGAGCTGATAGGCATCCGCGACCGTCTGCTCGAAATGCGACCCGATCAGCTCGCGGTAGGCGGCGGCGTCGCGGAGCTGGTTCTTCGCCGCGGAGATCTGGTGCTGGATCGCGGCGGGGGTGTAGCGCTTGGGGTCGATGCCGAGCTCGTCGAGGCACTGCTTGACGAGGCGCCGGCTGTCGGCCTGGTCGTAGATCGTGTACTGGCGCGTGTAGCCGAGGCGCGGCGCCTCGGCGCGCAGGATCCGTGCGCACGCGCTGTGGAACGTCATCACCCACATCGCCCGCGTCGAATGCCCGAGCAGCAGCTCGACGCGCTCGCGCATCTCCTGCGCGGCCTTGTTCGTGAAGGTGATCGCGAAGACCTCGCCCGGCCGGACGCGGCCGGTCTGGATCAGCCAGGCGAGACGGTGGGTCAGCACGCGCGTCTTGCCCGAGCCGGCCCCGGCGAGCACGAGCAGCGGGCCGGACTCGTGCGTCACGGCCTCGCGCTGGGGCTCGTTGAGGCCCGCGAGCAGGTGCTCGAGGCGCTCGTCGGCGGGGGCGTCGGGCATGAACCATCCAGGGTAGGGCGGCGAGCGGCGGCCGGCGATACGCTCGCCGCCATGGCGATCAGCCTGCCCGACGAGGTCCGCGCGACGTGCGCGCTGATCGCCGAGAGCGCCCGGTCGGTGACGATCGACCAGGACGCGCTGGCCGCGCTCGACCCGGGCCCGGCGCCCGCGCCCGATCGCCGAGCGGCATCTGCTCGACGGGCCGCCCGCACGACGTCGCGGCCTACTTGCTCACGCTCGACACGATCAACTTCGGCTCGGGCTGGTTCCCGACGCTGCGCAAGCGCGTCGACCACGCAGGGCCGCCCCGTCTCCGGCTACTTCACGATCGCCTGGTCGCTCGCCGACCGCTTCCGCGCGCGCCGGCCCGTGGACGAACGCCGAGCTGCGCTCGCATGCGCACCGAGGACGCTCGCCGACATCCTCGGCCAGGATCGCGACCACGAGCTGATGGCGCTCTACGCGCAGGCGCTGCGCGACCTCGGCCGCTTCCTCGGCGAGCGCCACGCGCTCGACCTGGTCGCGGAGTCCGGGCAGGTCAGCCAGCGGCGATGGCGCGCACGCTGGCGGACGGCATGGCGCTCTACGACGACCGCGGGTTCTGGAAGCGCGCGCAGATCGCGCCGTCGAACCTCGCGCTCGCCGGGCGTCGCGCGAGTTCGACGACCTCGACCGGCTGACGATCTTCGCCGACAACCTCGTGCCCCACGTCCTGCGCTGCGACGGCGTGCTGCGGTACACCGCCCGATCTGGCCGCGCTGATCGACGAGGGCCGCCTGCTGCGCCCCGGGCCGCAGGAGCAGGAGATCCGCGCGTGCGCGCGTGCACGCCTGCGAGCTGCTGTCGCGCGCACCGGACTGCCGCCGCGCGAGCTGGACCTGCGGCTGTGGACCCGCGGTCAGGACCCGGAGATCAAGGCGCGCCCGCGGCACCGGTGCCGGTGCGTGTCTACTACTAGGCGCTCAGCCGCCGGCGGGGTTGCGGCCCCTCACCGGCCGCAGCGGCCGCACCTGCGCCGGGGCCTGCTCGCCGGCGCGGCTCCATCGCGCCAGCCGCGCCTCGAGCTCGCGCAGCCGGCCCGGACAGCTCGCGGATCGCGTCGGCCACCGGGTCGGGCAGGTGGATCCAGTCGGCGTCGGGACCCTCCGGCTTGCGGCCGTCCACCTTCACGACGTGGCCCGGATTCCCGACGACCGTGCTGTTCGCCGGGATGTCGTTGATGACGACGCTGTTCGGGGGCGCTTCCCGGTGGCGAAGCCCGTGCCGCCGAGGGTGCTGGGGCGCCGCCCGGCGCTGACGGCCTAGGGGGCGAAGAACGGCGCGGAGATGTAGCGCTCGCCCGAGTCCGGGAGGATCGAGACGATGCGCTTGCCCCTCGACTCCGGACGGCCGGCGACCTGCATCGCGCCCCAGAGCGCGGCGCCGCAGGAGAGCCCGGCGAGCACGCCCTCACGCGACGCGGCGAGCCGCGCGGTCTCGATCGCGGCCTCGTCGGGGACGGCGATCACCTCGTCGAGGACGTCGCGGTTCAGGACCGACGGGCACGAAGCCCGCGCCGATCCCCTGGATCCGGTGCGGGCCGGCGGGGCGGCCCGACAGCACGGCGCTCGACTGCGGCTCGACGGCGATGACCTGCGCCTTGGGGTTCTTCGCCTTGATCGCCTCACCGGCGCCCGTGATCGTGCCGCCGGTCCCGACGCCGGCGACGAAGATGTCGATCTTGCCGTCCATCGCCTTGCAGGATCTCCGGGCCCGGTCCCGGTCCGGTGCGCCTCGGGGTTCGCCGGGTTGGAGAACTGGTCGGGCAGGAAGTGGTCGGGCTCGGACGCCAGCGCGCGGGCGGCGGCGACCGCCTCGCCCATGCCGCCGAGCGACTCGACGACCTCGACGCGTCGCGCCGTACATGCCGCAGCAGCGCCTCGCGCTCGCGGCTCATCCCCTGCGGCAGGAAGATCCGCAGCTCATAGCCCCGGGCGGCGCACACGAAGGCGAGCGCGATGCCGGTGTTGCCCGACGTCGCCTCGACGATCGTGCTGCGGCCCGGTCTCGATCAGCCCGTCGCGCTCGGCGGCCTCGATCATCGCGACGCCGATGCGGTCCTTGACCGAGCCGCCCGGATTCAGCGCCTCGAGCTTGCCGAACAGCTGGACGCCGTTGGCGTCGTCCCCGAGCAGCCGCGTGAACTGCACCATCGGGGTACCGCCGACGAGGTCGGCAATGTTGATCGGGATTGCGGCCATTAACCGCGGACGAGACTAGAGCACGCCGCCGACGAGGCCGTCCGCTGACGGTGTCACTCAGCCTGCGGGTGATCCCACTGCTCGGCGTACACCACGTGCGCGGGGTTGATCACGATGCGCTTGCCCTTGCGGCTCGCCGGGATCACGCGGCCTTCGGCCATGCGCGTCTCGACGTCCTCGAGCTCGAGCTCGCTGGCGATCCATTCGCCGTCGGAGAAGACGAGGCGCGTTCCCATCCGGGGAGCGTACGCGTCAGCCGGCGCAGCGCAGCAGCCGGTCGCGCAGATCGCGGTGCGACGTGGCCGACGGGCTCGTGCCGAGCGGCGGGCGGCGACGCTCTCCGCAGGCGATCGGCTGCGCGACGTGGGTCTCGATGCGGCTCTGGGTGCTGGTGCTCATGCTCATGGAACGAACCTAGGCCCGGTCGTGTTGCGGTTGTGTGCGAGGCGGCCACTCAGCCGATCGGCTCGTCGCCCAGGAGGACGTCGACGTCGATCGGGTTCACGGTGAGGTCCCCGGCGACCGACGCCTGGTCACCGCGGTAGTTCACTCCGCCGTAGGCCGGGTCGGTCGGGGCCGGAAGCCCGCCGACCGTTCCGACGAGCCCGGACCTGCGGATCACGTCCGCGAGGTCACCCGTCGCGGCTGAGCCGCACGGGACCGACGTCGGCGCAAGGCCTTCAGCGAGGTTCGGGTAGCGCTCGGCGTCGCGGAAGGGGACGTTCGCGTTGCCGTCGGTCTGCAGGACTCCACCGGGGACCGCCTGCGACGCTCCGCCGGCACTGACCTGGGCGAGCGTCGGGACCTTGGCGGCGAACCCGTCGCGTCGACGCGCCCGCGTAGGCGTTGTAGGGCTTGGCCGGGAACAGGCAGGCGCTCAGCGCGATGTGCTGCGGCTCATTGGCGTTCGACTGCACGGTGGCCTTGGCGATCCGCACGCGGCCGTCCTTCGTGATCGCCGGCGCGATCCGCAGGTCGCCGGTGAGGCGCACGCCGGGGATGTAGTTCTGCACCGCCCCGGTGACGACCTGACGGCACTGGAAGTACGCGGCCGGGAAGTCCTCGCCCTCGATCAGCCCGGGCTGCTTGAAGACGTCCTGATCGAGGATCCGCGCGACCGCGTTGATCTTCGTCGCCAGGTTGACGGTGACGTCGATGCCGACGTTCTTGCCGGGAATGTTCCCGAAGAGGTTCGCCTGGCCACCGGAGTAGCCGAGCGTCGTGTCCTGCGAGCCCTGCGCCGTCGTGAGCCCGCCGGGCGTCGTCGCCGTGCCGGTGCTCATGTTCACGGCGATGCCGCCCGGGGCGATCCCGAGGCTGAGCGCGGTCGTGCGCAGCACGGTGCTCGCGGCGCTCCCCGTGAAGCCCGCCGGCGCGGAGCCGACCGGGAACGGGTTCGAGTTCGGGCCGACCCAGTCGTTGCTGCCGGTGATGCCGCCGGCGCTGATGTTCGACGGGTCGTCGACGCCCGCCACGACCGGCAGGAACGCCCCGCTCGGGTTGCCTCCCGAGGTGGAGACCGGGTAGCCGGGCAGGCCGCTGCCGGTGCCCGCCCCGAGATTGATCGGGGCGTCGTGGAAGAGGGCCTTGTAGCCCGGTCCGGCGGCCGCAGCGGCGTACGTGCCACCCTCGCCGGCGGTCGTCGTCCAGTCGCCGCAGCCGGATTCGTTCGCCGGGCCGGCGGCGTACGACTGGAGCGCGGCGAGCTGCCCGCCGGGCCTGGCCAGCGACGCCAGCCAGTTCGCGTCAGAGCGCGCGGAGGGGTCCGCGATCGCGTCGTTCCAGAGCAACGGGACGGAGGAGGTGAGCAGCGACTTGTCGCCCGGCAGCAGCTTGATGTTGACGTTGCCGATGGCGCCGCCGTCGAAGGTGTCCTGGAACTCGACGACCGCGCCGAGCGCGCCGGAGATCGCGATGTCCCGCGCTCCGAGCGAGGGGCCGAGGTTGATGCGGGCGCTCGGCACCGTGAGCTGGTTGAGCGCCGTGCCCTGCGTGGCGCAGGTCTGGCCGGCGCCGGGCGCGGGGTTCTGCCCGTTGTCGGTCATGCATGCGTTGCGCAGGCGGATCGTCACGGGCAGCTGGAAGTTCACGAGCGCGGCGCGGCGCAGGAACGAGCGGCGGTGCAGCACCCGGGGGTTGCGCCTGACCTGCCTGCGCAGCTCGGCGCGGATCTTGGCCTTGCGCGCGTGCGTCAGCCGCTTGGCGGCGGGAGCCGAGGCGACGGGCACCGCGAGCGCGAGCAGCGCGATCAGGCTGATGGATGCGACGCGACGGAGCACTTCCAGCGCATCGGCTCAGCGCACCCTGCCCTTGTGCGACGGGCGCGTGATTTCAACGTCTGATCGACACAAGGAACGGGGCGCCGCTGAGACGACGCCCCGCCTACTGCTGAAGCCCGGGCGGTCCATCCACCTACCGGGGTCCTTCTCGGGCGAAATGCCCTGGCCGGGATCGCTCCCGGCCAGGGCTTCGCAACTACGTTGTGGCTACGTGCCGATCGGCTGGTCGCCGAGGAGCACGTCAACGTCGATCGGGTTGACGGTGATGTCACCCGCGACGCTGGCCTGGTCGCCCCGGTACGTGACGCCGGCGTATGCCGGGTCAGTCGGGGTCGGCAGACCGCTGACGGTGCCGGTCAGGCCCGACTGGCGAATGATGTTCGCGAGTTCAGGCGCGGTGTCAGCACCACACGGAACCGTGCTCGGGGCGTTGCCCTCTGCCAGGTTCGGGTAGCGCTCTGCAGATGTCTCCGGCAGGTTCGTGTTGCCGTCGCCAGCAGGATCGGGCCCGCGCCGAAGAACGACGCCGCCGGCGATGCCCTGACCAAGGGTCGGGATCGGCGCCGAGCGTGGTGTCATTGCTGCCGGCCGTGTACGCGTTGTAGCTCTTGGCCGGGAACAGGCAGGCCGAGAGTGCGACGCGGTCGGGGTTGTTGACGTCGGACTGCACCGTCGCCTTGGCGATGCGGACCTTGCCGTCCTTGGTGATCGCCGGAGCGATCCGCAGGGAGCCGGTCAGACGCACACCCGGGATGTAGTTCTGCACAGCACCCGTGACGATCT
Organism: uncultured Actinomycetes bacterium; assembly: GCA_963721255.1. Classification (GTDB taxonomy): domain Bacteria; phylum Actinomycetota; class Thermoleophilia; order Solirubrobacterales; family Solirubrobacteraceae; genus F1-60-MAGs163. The sequence continues at coordinate 37,593 of CAVRIM010000002.1, read as the reverse complement.
GGCGGCAGTTGAAGATGCCGGCCGGGTACTGCTCGCCCTCGATGAGGGACGGCTGCTTGAACACATCCTGGTCCATGATCCGCACGATCGAGTTGATCTTCGTCGCGAGGTTCACGGTCACGTCGATGCCGACGTTCTTGCCCGGGATGTTCCCGAACAGGTTCGCCTGGCCACCGGAGTAGCCGAGGGTGATGTCCTGCGAGCCCTGAGCGGTCGTCAGACCACCCGGAGTCGTCGGAGTACCGGTGCTCATGTTGACCGACACGCCGCCCGGAGCGATGCCCAGGGACAGAGCGTTGGTGCGCAGCACCGTGTTCTGTGCGTTGTAGATCGACGGATCCGGAGTACCACCGGACGTCGTCGGAGCCGAGCCGATCGGGAACGGGTTCGGGTTCGTACCGATCCAGTCGTTGTTCCCGACAACTCCACCGGCCTGGATGTTGGTCGGATCGCCCATCCGGGAAGACCGGGAGGAACACGCCGTTGGGCGAGCCACCGGCCGTGTACACCGTGTAACCCGGGAGACCGGCACCAGTGCCGAACCCAAGGTTCGCCGGCAGGCCGTAGAACAGCGCCTTGTACGTCGCAGGTGCGCTGAACGGCGGGTTGCCAGCTGCGAAGCCGGGGCCGCCACCAACGGTGGAGGTCCAGTCGCCACAACCCTGCTTGTAGGTCGCGTCGACGAAGCCCTGCAGCGGCGCAAGTGCGCCACCCGGACGTGCGACCGACTTCGCGAAGTTCGTGTCGGCACGCGTCGTGGGGTCGGTGATGTCGGTGTTCCAGAGCAGCGGCACCGACGAGGTCGTCAGTGTCTTGTTGCCCGGGAGGATCTTGATGTTGACGTTGCCCAGGGCGCCACCGTCATAGGTGTCCTGGAACTCGACGACGGCCGCAAGGGCGCCACCGATCGCAACCGAACGTGTGCCGAGCGACGGGCCCAGGTTCACGTTCGCCGTCGGGATCGTCCGCTGGTTGAGCGCCGTTCCCTGCGTGCGCGCAGTTCTGGCTCAGCAGCAGCGCCAACCGGGAGCCACCGACCGTCGGAGACGGGTTCTGCGCCGTTCTCCGTCGTGCACGGGTTGCGCAGACGAATGGTGACCGGCAGCTTGAAGTTGACAAGCGCCGCCCTACGAAGGAACGACCGGCGCTTCACAGCGCCGGGGTTCTTCTTGATCTGCTTCCGGAGCTCTGCCCGGACCTTCGCCTTCTGATGCTTGCTCATCTTCTTCGCGCCCGCGGAACCCGCGAACGCGCCGAAGACAAGCGCAACGGCCGTGACAAGCGCCACGACCTGAAGGACATGCCTTCTCAGGGACACTGAGAGTCTCCTCCCCAATAGATGACCGGACACAGCCGGCTTCCGTACCGCTTACGGAAATTGGACTTCCGTACGGTGCCTACGGTAGTTTCGAGCCACCCAGAGGAACAATGGGCGATTCACCTTAGGGGCATTCCCCCACTCAGTGACGGACCACGACGGTGGTGGAGTGGCGCAAATCGGCTAGGGGAGGTCCCTAGTGCACGGAATGGGCTCAGATTGGTCAGCGGTGTCTCGGGAACGTGGTGCTTCGAGCGCGAAGGCCTGGCCGCCGAGGCGCACTGGGGAAACCCCCCAGTCGGGCGACCAGAGCTGCCAGGAGACCGCCGCCCTGCTGGGTCTCATGGAGGGGCTCATGCACTGCCCGGAGACCCCCTCGTTCCGGCGCGCGGCGCTCGCGGTGACGGAGCTCATTCCCGGCGAGCTCGTGAGCTTCACGGAGGTGTGCGAGAGCCGTGACTCGATCGTCGTGAGCACCACGCATCCCGAGCTCGTGGCCGACCGCTCCATGGAGCGCTACCTGGCGCTGTCCTCCGCGCACCCCGCCGTGGCCGCACTGCGGCGGGCCGGCGCCGCCGAGCCCGTCGCGATCTCGACGGTCGCCGACGAGGACGAGTTCCGGTCGACCCGCACGTACCGGTTCTTCCGCGAGCTCGGGATCGTCGACCAGCTCGTGATCCCGATCCCGCATCCCGTCGCCGAGATCGCGGTGTGCATCGGCCGCTCCTCATGGGGCTTCACGCGGCCACGAGCTCGAGATCGCGCGGCTCGTACAGCGCGCGCTGATCGTCGCCTACGAGCACCACCGCGTGTGCGAGTCGGTCCGCGCAAGCGGCCCGTTCCTTCGCGACCATCCCGAGGGCGAGGGCCGCGACGTCATCCTGAGCGACCGCTACGGGGACCTGCTGAAGCCGGACGGAACGCCTGCAAGCGTCGAGCCCCGCCTTGAGAACGGAATCAGGAACGCGGTGGGCCTGGCGCTCGAGAGCCCGGACGTCACGGCGCCCGGGGGCGTGCTCGTCGACATCGCGGTGCGCTCGGCCGAGGGGCGGACCGGCATCCGCGTCCTCGCGCCGGTCGAGGGCTGTGACCTCCTCCCCGTCCTGATCCAGCATCCGACGGCGTCGCGGTCCGACGGCGATCTCGGCCGCCACGGGCTGACCCCTCGGCAGGCCGATGTCATGGCGCTGATCATGTGCGCGGAGACGAACGCCGGGATCGCGAACAAACTCGGCATCAGTCCCAAGACGGTCGAGAAGCACATCGAGGCCGCGTACCGCCGGCTCGGCGTTCAGACCAGGACCGAGGCGCTGCTGATCCTGCTCAAGGAGCCGACCGCGGCGTGAGCGCCTGATTCGGCCGCTGAGGCGGGCGCCGGCTCTCACGCCGCACAAGCGCTTCCGGGCACCGTAAGATCACCTCAGGTGCCGTCCCGTCGGGAAGTACCCCTGCTGACGGGGCGGCGCTCATGTCCTGCCGGCCGGAGTCAGGCCGGGCGAGCCCGGCTCCAGCGCCAGGCGCCGTAGGCGATGGCGATGCCCAGCGAGTCGATGAGGACGTCGACCGGCGTCCCGTGCCGGCCCTCCACGAAGGCTCTGGTGGAACTCGTCCGTGGCGGAGTACGCGACCGCGATGGCGGCGGCCGCCAGCGGGCGCCGCCATCCGAAGGCACGGAGCCAGAGCAGGAAGAGCAGCCCGTACTCGGTCATGTGGATGAGCTTGCGGCCCACGAAGTCGACCGTGCCGAGGCCCGAGTTCAGGTCGGGCTGGGCGCTGAGCGCGAAGATCAGCGCCATCAGCGCCAGCGGCGGGGCGAAGCGGGAGACGACGTGCCGGGCGGCACGCGTGGCGATCCATCGCGCGGCGACGATACGCGCCGCAGCGGCGCCACAGGCGGCGCGTCCGCGCCGAGGATTTTCTACATTTCCCGCCATGTCGATATCCACGGGCGGCTTCGCCGCGCTCCTGGTCGTCGCCGGTCTTGCCCTGAGCAGTTGCGGCAGCAGCGACCACGCAACCATCACCACCACCACGGTCGTGTCCCCGTCCGCGGCGACGCAGACGACCACGCAGTCGGCGCAGACCACGAGCGTCAGCGTCCTCACCGACGACCACGCACGACCACCACGACTGCGCCGAAGACGACGACGGAGCGGCGCAGGCGACCGCGTCCCTCCTGCGGCCCCGAAGCCCACACCGGCGCCGAAGGCCACGAGCGCATGCCCGCGCGTCGATCTCGGCGCCCGCGACGGCGACGTGGCCGAGACGTTCGCCAGGATCGAAGACCTGAACAAGATCGACTGCGCGACCGCGACCATCGTCGTCGGCCAGTGGGGCGCCCAGCGGATCGGCACGGGCACGGCGCTCCTGCCGCTCGGGTGGAGGTGCAGCGGCAACGCCTGCCGCAACGGCAGCCGCAGCGTGTCGTTCGCCATCGAGCCCCCGAGCGAGGGGGCCTGAGGGACGGCGCGCGCTCGCCCGTTCGACGGCCTGCGTGACATTTCCGGCGCCGGCCTGTTCTCCCCCCTCAGAACCGGATGGGCGCCGCGTCTCCGCCTCCTCCTCCCCCCTGGTAGCTGACCGCGCGGCGCCCGTCCCGGCTTAACCTGCAGGCGTATCGGCGTCTCCGAACGCGGCGCAGGCCTACTTGCTGGGCACGGCAGCGCAGCGCGCAGCGCCAACGGAACAGTCCTTGGCTACACCCGTGCGCGGATGAAGCGAGCTGCCCAGATCGAGTACTTGTGGTAATCCATATGCGGAGCAACCGACCACGGCCCGAGCAGGCCCTGGCACACGACATCGATGGGGTTGCAGAAGCTCAAGACTTGTTCTGCCACGCGGTGTTCCAGCTCACCGCAGGAATCAGCACTCCGTTGCGACTTGGATCGAAGCCCGTATCAGCATTCCCGAACGGGGATTGGCCGTAGAAGCGGGGTGATCCGAAGAGCACCACGGCCGCAATGCGACCCATGAAGTTCCTGCGGAGCCAACCGGCCTCCAGCTGAATGACATCAGCTCCCCTGCGAGTAGCCCAGGAGGACGATCCGCTCCCGGGACAGCGTGCGAGAGCCCTCACATACCTTCGCAGCAGGATTCGACCGCCTATCACGCTCGCGCCGTACGCACTGCCCAAGGATGCGAAGCCGGTCGTCCAATCAACCGAGATGGCAGCGTACGGAAGAGCGTATGCGTTCGCTGGGGGCGGACTCATCTTGACGAACTCCCCCCAGACCGACATGTTCGGCGCGCCGAGGTTGAGCTTGCCGTCGTGACCTCGGTACTCCTCACCTGAGCCCCGGAGTGCGATCACCCCAACACTGCGGCAGGTCAGGGCGCTCGCCGGCGCCGCTGAAGCGCACCAGCCAGCAGCTACCACCAGGAGAGCCGCGAGCGCGACTCGGCTGCGGCTCGTCAACGCGTTCACTGTCATGGCTACGTCAACTCCGCTCCTGGACCCTGGGCAGTGCCCACCGATTTGACGACCCTACCCGGACGCCGAGTCAAACGCCAGAAGCAAGAACCGTGGTTCTACGCGGGCCAGTCGGCGGCCGAGGCGCCCAGCCTAGATGTAGTACATCGCCTGGCCGGCATCGGACCGCTCGCGGTCGATGACGTCCTGGACCGAGGTCTTCTCGAGCACCGCGCGGGCGGCGTCTGCCGCCTCGGCGAAAACGCCGCGCGCTGCCGGCGCCGAGCGGGCCGTCGAGCAGTTCGACGATCTCGAGCACGCTGATCGAGCCGGGGTCGCGGGCGAACGAGTAGCCGCCCTTGACGCCGCGCTGGCTCTTCAGCAGGCCGGCGCGCCGCAGGGTCGCGAAGAGCTGCTCGAGGAACTGCGTCGGGATCTCACGGCGCTTGGCGAGCTCACCGATCGGGACCGGCCCGGCGTCGCCCGACTGCCCGAGCTCGGAAAGTGCCTGGAGGGCGTAGGGGGACTTCGTGGTGATCGACAGCATGCGGTCCGGATCCTATGGCGAGTTCCGGACGACGCTGAGAACCATCAGACCGTGTCTCCGGCACGGCCTGTCCTGCCAGGGGGCCGTACCTACAGCCAGCCGCGCTCGGTGGCGATCAGCACGGCCTGCGCCCGGTCGACTGCCCCGAGCTTGCCGTAGATGTTGTGGAGGTGCGTGCGCACGGTGCTCGTCGACAGCTCGAGCTCGTGGGCGATCTGCTTGTAGACCTTGCCCTCGGAGAGGCGCTTGAGCACCTCGACCTCGCGGCCGCTGAGCGGGCACGGATCGACCTGGCGGATGCGCCCGGTGGACGGGAACGGCAGGTCGTACATGACGCTGCGCAGCTCCTCGGGCCCGAGGCCGATCGCGCGCGCGCAGCGCAGCATCTCGGTCGGGGACACCGCGCCGCCCTGGGCGTAGTGGGCGAGCATGTCCGCAAGGCGGACGAAGGCGGTCTCGTCGCTGGCGTCCTCGGCGTGATGACGCTCGATGACGGAGGCGACGGACTTCGGCAGGCCCCAGCGGCGCGCGAGCACGCCGCCGACGAGCGCGTGGTCGACGCCGAGCTCGCGGCGCTCGCGATGGATGCGCTCCTCGGGTGTCCGCGCTCCCTGGTGGACCTGCTGCGGGTAGCCCGGGTAGGCGTGCATGAGGACGAGCTTGCCGATGTCGTGCAGCAGGGCGGTCACCATCAGGCGATCGCGATCCTCGTAGCCGACCTCGGCCGCAAGGCGCTCGGCGGCGCGCTGCGTGGCGACGCCGTGGAGGCGGAACCGCTCGGGGGCGGCCTCCCAGACGGTGGAGCGCTCGAAGAAGTCGAAGGTGCGGGCGCGTGCGGCCACGGACTGCACGGCCTCCGGCGACATGACCTCGGTGGCCTGCACGATCGACTCCACGCGGCCGCGGGTACGGCCCTCGAGGCCGTTGGCGACGCGCAGGACGGCGATCACGAGGGCGACGTCACCCTCGACGGCGGCGACCATCTCGCCGATGTTCGTGCGCTCCTCGCCGACGACGCGCAGCACGCGGTCGCGGGACTCTGCAAGCGCCGGGAAGTTCTCGAGTGCCTCGAACGCGGCCGTGAGGCGCCGTCCGTGACCCTCGTTGTGGCGACGGGCCGCGTCGGCCGAGGAGTCGGCGACGCGCAGTGAGGAAGCGTTGGCGGCCTGGGGCATGGTCAGAATTCCGATCGGGATGGGGGAGCCGGAGTCGCCTCATTGCGACCTAGGACACCTATCGGCAGCCATGGACAAGAGTTTTAGCCCCGGGCACGGCCCGCCGGCAGGACAGGCCCCGCCGAAGGCGCGGCCTGATGGCTTTCAGCCCGCCGCCGCGCCCGCTGCAAGCGCGCGATCAAGCCGCGAGAGCGACTCCTCCCGCCCCATCACCGTCAGCGTCTCGAAGATCCCCGGCGAGACGGCCGTTCCCGCGAGCGCGACGCGCAGCGGCTGGAAGACGTCGCGCGGCTTGGCCTCCCGCGCCTCGACCACGTCGCGCAGCGCGACGTCGATCGCGTCGACCGACCAGTCCTCGGCCGGCAGCGAGTGCGAGCGCCGCGCGCGCGTCCGCGAGCGCTGCGAGACCGTCCTCCCCCAGCCACTTGGCTCGCGCCTTCGGATCGTCGGACGGCCCGTCGAAGATGAAGCCCGCCAGCGGCCAGAAGTCCGACAGCGTCTGGATCTTCTCCTCGCTGATCGCGACGGCGGGCCCCAGGCCCTCGCGGCCCGTGAACGCCTCGAGGCGCGCGGTCAGCTCCTCGCTCCCCAGCTCCCGCACGTAGCGGCCGTTCATCCAGCGCAGCTTCTGCTCGTCGAACTGTGCGGGGTTCTTCGACACCCGCGCCACGTCGAAGCGCTGCACGAGGTCGTCGGTCGCGATCAGCGTCTCGTCGTCGCTGTCGCCCCAGCCGAGCAGCGCGAGGTAGTTGCGGACCGCCTCGGGGAGGTAGCCGGCGTCGCGCAGGTCCTGCACCGACGCGGCCCCGTGACGCTTGCTGAGCTTCTTGCCGTCCGGGCCGTGCAGCAGCGGTAGGTGCGCGTAGATCGGCTTCGGGGCGCCGATCGCCTCGAGCACGAGCAGCTGCTTGGGCGTGTTGGAGATGTGGTCCTCACCGCGGATCACGTGCGTGATCTCGGCATCGTGGTCGTCGATCGCGACGGCGAGGTTGTAGAGCGGGCTTCCGTCCGCGCGCGCGATCACCGGGTCGTCGAGGTGCTCGTGCTGGAACACGGTGTCCCCGCGGATCAGGTCGTGGACGACGGTCTGACCCTCGTCGGCGACGCGCAGGCGCACGGCGCCGTCGGCCTCCGGGGTCCCGCGGTACCCGCGTCCGGCGCCGTGCTCGGCCTTCCACGCGCGCACGTCCTCGCCGGTCGCGCCGCTGCGGTACGCGAGACCGTCGGCGAGGAGCCGCTCCACGACCTGGCGGTGGCGCTCCTCGTTGTCCGCCTGCGAGAGCGGACCCTCGTCCCACTCGAGCTCGAGCCAGCGCAGCGCCTCGAGGATGTGCGCGACGTTCTCCGGCGTCGAGCGCTCGCGGTCGGTGTCCTCGATCCGCAGGACGAAGCGGCCGCCGCCGCCGCGAGCCGCGAGCCAGTTGTAGAGCGCCGTGCGAGCGCCCCCGATGTGGAGCTGGCCGGTGGGGCTGGGAGCAAAGCGAACGCGCATATCGCTAGGAATGTACGGACATGCCCCATTCCATCCCGCTCCCCCGCCCGTGCTGATCGGCGCCCACGTCTCCCCGGCAGGCGGTCCGGCGAAGGCCGTCGAGCGCGGTGAGCTGCTCGGCGCCCGCAGCATCCAGATCTTCAACCAGAACCCGCGAGCCTGGAAGCCGACGGTGTACACGGCCGAGCAGGTCGAAGCGTTCCACGCTGCGCTGGAGCCGAGTCCGGTCGACGCGCTGCTGATCCACGCGGTCTACCTGCTGAACGCGGCGAGCGAGGACCCGGAGATCCGGGCAAAGACGCTGACATCGCTGATCGCCTCGCTCGACGCCGGCGCGGCGCTCGGCGCGCACGCGGTGATCCTGCATCCCGGGTCGGCGAAGACCGGTGAGGTCGGCCCGGCGATCACGCGCGCGGGAGCCGTGATCGCGGAGGCGCTCGCGGAGACGGAGGGCTGTTCCCTGCACCTCGAGAACACCGCCGGCGCGGGCGGCACGCTCGGGCGCTCGTTCGAGGAGCTCGGCGGGCTGCTGGAGGCGGCGGGCGGTGACGACCGCCTCGGAGTCTGCCTGGACTCCTGCCACATGCTCGCGTCCGGCATCGAGATCCGGTCCGCCGACGGCGCTCGGCGACGCACTCGACGCGCTCGAGGCCGCGGTCGGACCGGGACGCCTGGGATCGCTGCACCTGAACGACAGCCAGACCCCGCTGGGTTCCAACCGCGACCGGCACGCGAACATCGGCGAGGGCGAGCTCGGGCTGGACGGCTGCCGCGTCTTCCTGAGCGAGCCGCGCTTCGACGCCCTCCCGTGCGTGCTCGAGACCCCGGGGCCCGATCGCAGCGGCGCGACGGCCGAGGAGCTGGCGCTGTGTGAGCGCCTTCGGGTCGAAGGGCTCGTCGCCCGCGGTTGACCGGCGCGAGCGGGGAAAAGCGGTTCCCCGCCCCCGGTCCAGCGGTAGGGCGGGGAACCGTTGCGGAAGCTAGCACGGTGAGGCGGGCCGCGTTGCGCCACGCAACTGACCCCGAAGTCAGGTTCCGCAGCGGCTCAGGCGAGCGACGTGCGCAGCGCGGCCGGCCCCAGGATCTGCTCGAGCTCGGCGCGCAGCGACGCCGTCGCCGCCACGCGGAACTCCTCGCCGAAGCGCAGTGTCCGCGCCCCGCCCGAGGTCGTCACGTCGAGCACGACCTCGCTGTCGCCGGTGTGGTTGCCCAGCACGTGTTTGAGGTCCTCGATGATCGTCGCGGGCACGCCGGTCGCAGCGGCGTCCAGGTGCAGCCGCAGCGGCTGCGGACCCTGAGGCTCGCGCGCCGCCTTGTCCCGCGCCGCCTCGACCTCCTCCGGCGTCGGCTCGAAGCGCTCGACGCTCTGGACCATGAGGTTGGTCTTGTCCTTGTCCTTGTGGTCGATCTTGCCGCGGACGAGCACGATCTCGTCGACCGCCAGCGCGCCCTCGCACTCGGAGATCGTCTTCTCGAACGCGATCAGCTCGACCTCGCCGTCGAGGTCGTCGAGCGTGGCGAACATCATCTGCGTCCCGGTCTTCGTCCGGATCTTCTTGGCCTGCGTGATGATGCCGCCGGCGGTGACCCATTCGCCGTCACGGCGCTGGGAGAGCTCCGCCAGCGAGCCGTCCACCGCCTGGCGCAGGGCCTCGCGCACCTCCTTCAGCGGATGCAGCGAGACGAACAGGCCGATCGCCTCCTTCTCGACCGCGAGCAGCTCGCGCTGGTCGAACTCCTCGAGCGGGATCGGCGGGTGCGCGGGCCGGAACGCCTGCGCGGGTGGCGCCGGGGCGCCGCCGCCGAGATCGGCCATGTCGAAGATCGAGCCCTGGCCGATCTGGGCGTCGAGCTGCGACTGCTGGCCCGCGGACTGCGCCTGCTCGAGCACGGCGAGCATGCCCTTGCGGGTGGCGCCCGTCGAGCCGAACGCGCCGCACTTGATCAGCGCCTCGATCGCCCGCTTGTTCACGAGCCGCGCGTCGACGCGCTCGCAGAAGTCCCACAGCGATTCGAACGGGCCGGCCTCCTCGCGCGCGCCCTTGATCGACTCGACCGCCTGGAAGCCGACGCCCTTGACGGCGTCCAGGCCGAAGCGGATGTTGCCGTCGACCACCACGAACTCGTGGTCGGACAGGTTCACGTCCGGCGGCAGGATGTCGATCCCCATGTCCTCGCAGCGCGCCGCGAAGAACGGGACCTTGTCCTTCGTATCCATCACCGACGAGATCAGCGCCGCCATGTACTCGGCCGGATAGTTGGCGCGCAGCCACGCGGTGCGGTAGGCGATCAGCGCGTAGCAGGCCGCGTGGGACTTGTTGAAGCTGTAGTCGGCGGACTTCTGGTTCGTCGCCCAGATCCAGTCGACGACGCGCGGATCCATCCCGGACGCCGCGCAGCCCTGGCGGAACTCCGGCTCGAGCTTCGCCATCGCGGCGCGGTTCTTCTTGCCGATCGCCTTGCGCAGGTCGTCCGCCTTGGCGCCGCTGAATCCGCCGAGCGACTTGGCGATCTGCATCGCCTGCTCCTGGTACAGGATCACGCCGTAGGTCGGGCCGATGATCGGCTCGAGCCGCTCGTCCGGCATCGACACCGACTCCGGGTCGCGCTTGCCGCGCGCGTACGCGGGGATCTGGTCCATCGCGCCCGGGCGGTAGAGCGCCACGAGCGCGACGAGGTCGTCGAACTCGGTCGGGCGCACCTTCTTGAGCGCCTGCTGCATGCCCTCGGACTCGAACTGGAAGACGCCGACCGAGTCCCCGCGCCCCAGCATCTCGTAGGTCTTGGGGTCGTCGAGCGGCAGCGTCGCCATGTCGGGCCGCGCGCCCGTCGAGCGGGCGATGATGTCGAGCGCGTCCTCGATCACGTCGAGGTTGCGCAGCCCGAGGAAGTCCATCTTCAGCAGGCCGAGCGCCTCGACCGGCTCCATCGAGTACTGCGTGACCACGCGGTAGACGCGGTCGCCGTTCTCGTCGGTCGTGTTCGCGTCGGCGAGCTGGACCGGCACGATGTCGGTGAGCGGACGATCGGCGATCACCACGGCGGCGGCGTGGACCGAGGAGTTGCGCACGATGCCCTCGAGGCCGCGGGCGACGTCCACGATCTGCCGCGCCGTCGGATCGCTGTCGTAGGCGGCGCGCAGCGGCTCGCCCTCGTTCAGGCAGTCCTCGAAGCTCGGCGAGCGGCCCATGATCGGGTCGGGGATCAGCTTCGCCAGGCGATCGCCGGCGCCGTAGTCGTGGCCGAGGACACGGGCGGCGTCGCGGGTCGCGGCGCGCGGGAACATCTTGCCGAAGGTGACGATCTGGGCGACCGACTCGCGGCCGTACTTGTCGGTCACGTAGCGCATCACCTCGTCGCGGCCGCGCACCGAGAAGTCGATGTCGATGTCCGGCATCGAGACGCGCTCGGGGTTCAGGAAGCGCTCGAACAGGAGGTCGTAGCGCAGCGGGTCGATGTCGGTGATGCGCAGGCAGTAGGCGACGATCGAGCCCGCGGCCGAGCCGCGGCCCGGGCCGACGGCGATCCCGTTGGACTTCGCCCAGGTGACGAAGTCCCAGACGATCAGGAAGTAGGCGTTGAAGCCCATGCGGTCGATGACCTCGAGCTCCATCTCCATCCGCTCGACGGCCTCCGCCGGCGGCGGATCGCCGTAGCGGCCGCGCAGGCCGTCCATGACGCGCTCACGCAGGTAGGCGCGCTCGTCCTCGCCCTCGGGCAGGAAGCGCGGGATGAGCTGCTTGCCGAGCTCGATCTCGACGTCGCAGCGCTCGGCGATCTCGAGCGTCGAGGCGAGCGCCTCGGGCCACTCGGCGAACGCCTGCGCCATCTCCTCGCTCGAGCGCAGGTAGAACTCGTTCGTCGCGAAGGTCATCTTCGGCGCCGCGAGCGTGCTCTTCGTCTGCACGCACAGGAGCGCGGTGTGGTGCTCGTGGTCCTCCTTGCGCAGGTAGTGCACGTCCCCCGTGCCCACGATCGGCCGGCCGAGCTCGCGGGCGATCCGCACGATCCCCTCGTTCGCCCGGTCCTGCTCGGGGATCCCGTTCTTCTGCACCTCGAAGTAGACGTTCTCGTGGCCGACCGCCTGGAGCAGGTCGTCGGCGTGCGCGCGCGCCTCGGCGTCGCGGCCGTCGGCCAGACGCGAGGTGAACCGCGCCGCCAGGCAGCCGGTCAGCACGATCAGGCCCTCGCGGTGCGCCTCGAGCTGCGCCAGGTCGACGGTCGGCTTGCCGCGGCTGAGCCCTTCGAGGAAGCCGGTCGAGCACAGCTTCACGAGGTTGCGATACCCCTCGTTGGACGAGGCCATCAGCGTCAGGTGGTTGCGCTCGGCCTTGCCCCGCTCGGTGTGATCGTCGACGAAGTAGATCTCGCAGCCGACGATCGGCTTGATCCCGTGCTTCTTGGCCGCGCGGTAGAGCTCGACCGCCCCGTTCATCACGCCGTGGTCGGTGAGCGCGAGCGCCGGCTGACCGAACGCCGCGGCACGCTCGGCGAGCGCGTCGATGTTGCAGGCTCCATCGAGCAGCGAGTACTCGCTGTGGACGTGGAGATGGGCGCAGGTCGAGGCGGTCACCGGGGACCGGAGGTTAGGGGCCGGACCGGACGAGGCGCGGAGGCGAAGCCCGCTCCTTGCGGACGTTCTCCGCGGGTCAACCGCGGCGCCGGAACGCCCGGCCGATCCGCTCGACGAGCCCGCCCGGGCGCGGTGCCCAGGGCTGCTCGGCGGCGGGCTGCTCGGGCACGGGGTCCTTCGCCGCCGGCGCCTGCGGAGCGGCGGGCTGCGGCTCGGGCACCGGCTCGACGGCCGGCTCAGGAGCGGCCACCGCGAGCGGTGCGGGCGCGGCCTCGGGCGCGATCTCGGGCGCCGCTGCCGCGGCGGTCTCGTCCTCGGCCGGCACCTGGGCGCGCAGGCGCTCGGCCGCCAGTGCGAGACCCGCGATGAGCTGCTCGTTGTCGAGCAGCGGAGCGGCCGCGGGCTCGGAAGGCGCCGCCGGCACGACAGGTTCGGGCGCGACGACCGCGGGCGGGCCGAACACGGGAGCCGCCGTCACGCGCGCGCGCTCCGCGGTGAGCGCGCTCGTCGCGGCGTCCCGCGCAGCGCGCTCGGCCACGACCGCCTGCTCCGCCGCCTCGCGCGCCGCGCGTTCGGCGTGCAGGGCGGCCTCGAGCACGCCGCGGGCGGAGATCTCACGGTCAAGCGCCTCGCGTGCCGCTCGCAGGGTCGTGGCGGCGTCGGCCACGAGCGCCGCCATGCGGCCGTCGCGGTCGGCGCGGGCGGCGAGCCGCTCGCGCAGGCGCGCGGCCTCGTGCGCCCCGTGCTCGAGCTGCGCGACGCGCTGCTCGGCATCGGCCAGGCGTGCGCGCAGCTCGCCCTCCGCCAGCTCCGCGCGTCGCGCGCGGCGCTCCGCGAGCACCTCGGGATCCTTGCCGCCCTTGGGCTCGCGCCCTGGCTTGTCCGCTGGGGCCACCACCGGCGCGAACGCTAGCGCGCCGGGCGGCGGGTTCTGCGCGGCGGACGTCAGACGCCGGGCTGGCAGCCGCGGCGCGTCGCCACCACGGCGACGCCGACGACCACGAGCACGATCACCGCGCCGCGGATCTTCGTCCTGTGGCGCTTCTGCGCGCGCTCGGCCTGGCGCTGGGCCTCGGCCTTCTTGCGCCGGCTGATCAGGCGACCACCGTGGTACGTCGCGTAGCCGATCGTCTGGTAGGTGCGTGCGCCGGGCATGGTGCTGAAGATACCCGCGCTCAGTCCTGCTGGGAGGCCTTCAGGCGGTACGCCAGGCGTGACTGCAGCGACCACAGCTCGATGAATCCGGGCGAGGCCTGCTGGCTGAAGAGGCCGCCGCTGGTCTCGAACGTCGCGAGCGACGCGTCGTAGACCGCGTTCGGGCTCTCGCGCGTCACGGCGCGCACCGAGCCCTTGTAGAGCTTCAGCCCGATCGTGCCGGTGACGCGCTCGTTGACCGACTCCATGAACGCATCGAGGTTCTCGCGCAGCGGCTCCCACCACAGCCCGGCGTACACGAGGTAGCCCCACTGGCGGTCGAGGTCGCTCTTGAACTGGTTCTGGTGGATCGTCCCGACGAGCCGCTCGAGCTCGGCGTGGGCGCTGAGGATGATCGCCGCGGCCGGGACCTCGTAGATGTCGCGCACCTTCAGGCCGACGATCCGGTCCTCGATGTGATCGATGATCCCGACGCCGTGCCGGCAGCCGATCTCGGCGGTCTTCTCGAGCAGGTCGACGAGGCCCAGCGTCTCACCGTTCAGCGCGACCGGGACGCCCTGCTCGAACGTGACCGTCACGGTCTCCGGCTCGTCCGGCGCGAGCTCGGGCCGCGTGACGAGCTGGAAGACGTCGTCGTTCGGCGCGTGCGAGAGGTCCTCGATCCACTTGCCCTCGGACGAGCGGCCCCAGAGGTTGTCGTCGATCGAGTACGGAGTCGTCTCCGCGCCGTCCTTGATCGGGATCCCGTGCTCACGCGCGTAGGCGATCTCCTCCTCGCGGCCCATCTGCCAGCCGCGGACCGGCGCGATCACCTTCAGCTCGGGGGCGAGCGTCGCGACCGTCGCCTCGATCCGGACCTGGTCGTTGCCCTTGCCGGTGCAGCCGTGCGCGATCGTGTCGCAGCCGTGCTTGCGCGCGTAGTCGACGGCGAGCTTGGCGATCAGCGGACGGCCGAGCGCGGTGAAGAGCGGGTAGCTCAGGCCGTAGACGGCGTTCGCCTTGATCGCCGGCGCGATGAAGTCGCGGGCGAACTCCTCGCGCGCGTCGATCACCTCGGCGGCGACCGCGCCGAGCTGGAAGCGCCTTGCCCTTGACGACGTCGTAGTCCTCGCCCGGCTGACCGAGGTTGATCGTCAGCGCGACGACCTCGGCCTCGTACTCGTCCTGGATCCACTTGAGCATCACGCTCGTGTCCAGCCCGCCCGAGTACAGCAGCAGGACCTTGTGCACCTCGCCGGGCGCGGCGAGGTAGCTGGCGGTGCGTGTGTGGCGGGCGTCGGAGGCGTCGGTCATGTGGCCGGGGAGTGTAGGAAGACCGCCCGTCCCGCGGCGGCTCAGCCCACCCGCTCCTCCCCCGCGTACACGTTCAGCGCGTCCCCGCGCGCGAAGCCGCCGAGCGTCATCCCGCTGTTCGCGCGCGAGCGCGATCGCCAGCGAGGACGGCGCGCCGACGCCGACGAGGATCGGGCAGCCCGCGACCGCGGCCTTCTGGACGAGCTCGAAGGAGAGCCGGCCGCTGACGCACAGGATCCGGCCGCCGAGCGGGACGAGGCCGTCGAGCAGCGCGCGCCCGATCACCTTGTCCATCGCGTTGTGGCGCCCGACGTCCTCGCGCGCGGTGAGCAGGTCGCCCGCGGCGCTGAAGAGCCCCGTGGCGTGCAGCCCGCCGGTGCGCGCGAAGCCCGGCTGCGCGGCGAGCAGCCGCTCGGGCAGCGCGGCCAGCAGCTCGCGCGGCACCAGCGGCCCCGGCGCGGCCGGCGGCGCGTGCACCGCGACCTCCTCCAGCGCGCCCTTGCCGCAGACGCCGCACGAGGACGAGGTGTAGAAGCGCCGCGCGCCCGCGTCGCGCAGCAGCGGGCCCGTGACCTCGACGACGTTCGCGGCGAGGTCGGCGGTCGGGCCGGCGTCGTGCGGCCCGATCGATCAGGCCCTCGCCGAGCAGGAACCCGAGCGCGAGCTCCTCGTCGTGCCCGGGGGTGCGCATCGTGACCGCGAGCGGCTCGCCGTCGACGCGGATCTCGAGCGGCTCCTCGACGGCGACCTCGTCACGCTCGCCGCCGTCGCGCTCGACGGCCTGGATCAGCCGCGCCAGGGAGACGTCGTCCATCGCGGCGTCAGGCCGGTCCGGCGAGCGCCGGCGTGTGCGACGGCTGCTCGGCCACCGGCCGCACGTCGACCGCCACGACCTTGTACTCCGGGCACGACGTGTTGACGTCGGCGGACGAGCCGATCAGGAGGTTCGTCCGCACCTCCGGGAAGTGGAACGCGGTGAAGACGTGACCCGGCTCGATGCGCTCGGTCAGGCGCGCCTCGAGCTCGATCCGCCCCACGCGGCTGCGCACCGACACGAGGTCGCCCTCGCCGATCCACAGGCTGCGCGGCGTCGTCGGGATGGATCTCGAGCCAGTCGCGGTCCATCAGCTCGAGGTTGGCGGTGCGCCGGGTCATCGTGCCGGCGTTGTAGTGCTGGAGCCGGCGCCCCGTGACGAGCACGAGCGGGAAGTCCTCGTCGGCGGCGTCACCCGGCTCCTTGTACGGCAGCGCCGCGATGTGCGCGCGCCCGCCGGGCCGGTGGAACTCCTGCTCGTAGAGGATCGGCGCGTCGGTGCCGTCCTCCGCGACCGGCCACTGCAGCCCGCGGCGACCCAGGCGCTCGTAGGTCACGCCGGTGAACTCGGGCGTCAGCGCCGCGATCTCGCGCATCGCGTCCTGCGGGCCGTCCAGGTCGATCTCGTGTCCGAGCGCGCGCGAGACGGCGCGCAGGATCTCGAAGTCGGTCCGCGCGTCGCCGGGCGGCTCGATCGCCGCGCCCACGAGCTGGATCCGCCGCTCGGCGTTCGTGAACGTGCCGGTCTTCTCGAGGAACGCCGATGCCGGCAGGACGACGTCGGCGTAGCGGGTCGTCTCGGTCTCGAAGATGTCCTGGCAGACGAGGAAGTCGAGCGACTCGAGCGCGTGCACGACGTGCGTGGTGTTCGGGTCGGTCTGCGCGACGTCCTCGCCGAAGATGTACATCGCCTTCAGCGTGCCCGCGACGGCAGCGTCGAACATCTGCGGGATCTTCAGCCCCGGGCTGCGGGAGAGCTCCACGCCCCAGCGCGCCTCGAAGGCGCGGGCGACCGCCTCGTCGTCGACCCTGCGGTAGCCGGAGTAGGTGTCCGGCAGCGCGCCCATGTCCGACGAGCCCTGGACGTTGTTCTGCCCGCGCAGCGGCAGCAGCGCCGAGCCCGGCCGCCCGACCTTTCCGGTCATCAGCGCCAGCGAGCAGATCAGCTGCGCGACCTCCGAGCCGTACTTGTGCTCGGTGACGCCGAGACCCCAGAGGATGCACGCCTCGCCGGCCTCGCCGTACACGTGCGCGGCGCGCTCGAGATCGGCAGCGGGGACGCCGCTGATCTCCTCGACGGACGCCGGGTCGTACAGCGCCAGCAGCTCCTCGAACGCGTCCCACCCTTCGGTGCGGGCGTCGATGAACGAGCGGTCGATCAGCCCGTCACGGTGCGCGACGTGGGCGAGCCCGAGGAGGATCGCGGCGTTCGTGCCCGGGCGCGGCGACAGATGCACGACCGCGTGGTCCGCCAGCTCGATCCGGCGCGGGTCGATCGTCACGAGCCGCAGGCCGCGCAGCGCGGCCTGCTTGATCCGCGCGCCGACGACCGGATGCCCCTCCGTCGGGTTCGCGCCGATGATGATCGCGGCGCCCGCCGCCTCGATGTCGTCGAACGAGCCGGTCGCGCCGGAGTAGCCGAGCGACTTGCGCAGCGCGTACGACGTCGGCGAGTGGCAGACCCGTGAGCAGTTGTCGATGTTGTTCGTCCCGATCGCGGCGCGCATCAGCCGCTGCATCACCCAGCAGTCCTCGTTCGTCGCGCGCGACGACGCGAGGCCGGCGATCGCGTCCGGTCCGTGCGCCGCGCGGATGCCGCCCAGCTCCGTCGCGATCCGCTCGAGCGCCTCGTCCCAGGTCGCCGGCCGCAGGTGACCGTCCTCGCGGATCAGCGGCGTGGTGAGCCGCTCACGCGAGCGGGAGAACTGGTGGGCGAAGCGTCCCTTGAGGCAGGTGTGTCCGCGGTTGGCCGGGCCGTCGGCGGCGGGGCTGATCGAGACGACGCGGTCCGCGCGCGTGTGCGCCTCCAGGCGACAGCCGACGCCGCAGTACCCGCAGGTCGTGGTGACGGTGGTGTCGAAGCGCTCGTCGCTCATCGGGGCCTCACCGGATCATCCTCGCTCGCGCCTGCGATCGCCAGCAGCGACAGCTCCGTGATCGCGTCGGTCGGGCAGGTGTCCGCGCAGGCCCCGCACGCCACGCAGGCGGAGTCGCGGAAGCCGCCGTCGATTCCCGCGGCGACGTTCGCCTCGAAGCCGCGGCCGACGGCGGTCAGCGCGAAGGCGCCCTGGATCTCGTCGCAGGCGCGCACGCAGCGGCCGCACGAGATGCACAGCTCGTGCTGGAAGGCCAGGTAGGGATGGCGCGTGTCGTGATCGACCTCGTGGACCGCTCCGGCCCACCGGGCCTCCCGGATGCCGAGGTCGCGCGCGACGGCGGCGAGCTCGGTGTGCGGCGCGGGAGCTGCCGGCAGCTCCGAGAGGACGAGCTCCACGACCGCGCCGACGACCCGCCGCGCCCGCGGATCGCGCGTGTCGACGACCATGCCCTCGCGGCACGGCGTGGTGCACGAGGCGACGACGGCGCTCTGACCGTCCGGCCCGTGCACGCCGACGAGGCAGACGCGGCAGGCGCCGAACGGGGCCATGCGCTCGTCGAAGCAGAGCGTCGGCACGCTCGCGCCGGCCGCGCGCGCGGCCTGAAGAAGCGTCGTCCCGGGCTCGACGTCGACCGCGGCGCCGTCGATCTCGACCCGCATCAGCGGAGCCCCAGCTCGTCCGGGAAGTGCTCGAGCAGGCTGCGGATCGGCGCGGGCATCCCCGAGCCGTGCCCGCACAGGCTCGCGACCTCGAGCGTCTCGAGCAGCGCCTCGAGCCGGGTCGCGGTCGACCGCCTCCTGCGAGGCGAACTCCTCGTGCGCGCGCCGCAGGCCGATGCGGCACGGGAAGCACGTCCCGCAGCTCTCGTCCGCCCCGAACGCGAGCAGATGCCGGGCGACCTCGCGCATGTCCGTGCGCTCGTCGAAGGCGAGGATCGAGCCGTGGCCGACCATGCACCCGACCGCGGCGAGCGGCTCGCCGTCGAACGGCGGTGTCGAGGAGCGATGCCGGCAGGATCCCGCCGAGCGGGCCGCCGATCTGGACCGCCTTGATCGCGCGGCCGTCGACGAGGCCGCCGGCGACCTCCTCGCACAGCTCGCGGACCGGGACGCCGAAGGGCACCTCCACCACGCCCGGGCTCGCGAAGCGCTCGTTGAAGCACACGAGCTTGCTGCCCGCGTAGGGGCTCTGCGGGCTGAGGTCGCGGTAGGCGGCGGCCCCGCGCGCGGCGATGACGGGGACGTTCGCGAGCGTCTCGACGTTGTGGACCACCGTCGGCATCCCGAAGAGGCCGCGCTCGGCCGGGAACGGCGGGCGCGCGGACACGGTGCCCCGCAGGCCGTGGAGGCAGGCGAGCAGCGCGGTCTCCTCACCCACGACGTACGAGCCCGCGCCGTCGACCACGCGCACGTCGAACGCGAAGCCGGAGCCGAGGATGTCGTCGCCGAGCAGACCCGCCGCGCGGGCCGCGGCGATCGCCGCCTCGAGCGCCGGACGGGACTCCGGGTACTCCGAGCGCACGAGCACGACGCCCTCGCTCGCGCCGACGGCATACCCGGCGAGCGCCATCCCCTCGAGCACGAGCGCCGGGCTGCGCTCCATCAGGTGCTTGTCGATGTACGAGCCGGGATCGCCCTCGTCGCCGTTGCAGACGATGTAGCGCTGCTCGCCGGCGGCGGCCCGCGCGAACCGCCACTTCTGCGCCGCCGGGAACCACGCTCCGCCGCGGCCGCAGAGACCGGCGTCGGCGACCTCGTCCAGGAACTGCTCCGGATCGAGCCCGCCCAGCACGCGCGGAAGCGCCGACCAGTCGCCGGCGACGGTCAGCGCGGGCTCGGCGAGCCGGCTGCGCGCCGCCGGCTCCGCGGCGGGCCGGGCGCGCGTCCGCGAGCACCCGCTCGATCACGCCCGGGCCCGGCGTCGATCACGTCGCCGTCGCGCACCGCCGGCGCGCTGTGGCAGAACCCGAGGCAGACGGTCTCGGCCAGCGAGAGCGAGCCGTCCTCGCGTGCGCTCACCGGGCTCGAGCGCCCAGCCCCGCGGCGAGCTCCCGCTCGTGCGCGCCGCCGGTGGCGGCGAAGCACGCCGTGCCGGTGCAGACGCGCACGTGCCGCCGGCCGCGCGGCGCGAGCAGGTCGTCGTAGAAGGTCGCGACGCCGTGCACCGTCGCCTCGGGCAGGCCGCTCGCGGCGGCGGCGGCGCGGATGTCGTCGTCGGTCAGGGAGCCGCGCTCGCGCACGGCGGCGCTCAGCAGTTCGACGACGGTCGGCGAACCCGGCGATCCGTGGCGGCGCGCGAGCTGGACGAGGTTCCCGGGCATGCGGCTCCGAGTCTGTCGGGTTCGGCGCGCTGGATGCAGCGGCGCCTGGATCACTCACGGCGAGCAGGCGGCCGATGCGCGCGACCGCGTCGGCGGCCTCGTCGTCGGTCAGCGTCAGCGGCGGCAGCAGCCGGACCGTCTCCGGGCCGGTGGCGTTCATGATCAGGCGCTCCTGGGCGAGCGCGCGCAGCACGAACGCCGGCGCGCCGCCGGCCTCCAGGTCGAAGCCGATCATCAGGCCGCGGCCACGGACCGCCGCGACGCCGTCGAGCCCGCCGATCTGGTCGCGCAGCCGCTCGCCGAGGTCGCGGACCCGCGCGAGCAGCGCCGGGTCGTCCGTGACCTCCAGTGCCGCGAGCGCCGCGCGCGCGACGAGCGGCCCGCCGGCGAACGTCGAGCCGTGATCGCCCGCCTGCAGCGTCTCCGCCAGGCGCGGGCCGGTCACGAGCGCGCCGATCGGCAGGCCGCCGCCGAGTGCCTTGGCGGTCGTCAGCACGTCGGGGACGACGCCGGTCTGCTCGTAGGCCCACAGCGTGCCGGTGCGGCCCATGCCGGTCTGCACCTCGTCGAAGATCAGCGCGGCCCCGTGGCGATCGCACGCGCGGCGCGCCGCCTGCAGCACCTCGAGCTCGATCGGATGCACCCCGCCCTCGCCCTGGATCGGCTCGATCAGGACCGCCGCGGTGCCGTCGTGCACCGCGTCCTCGAGCGCCTGCGCCGTCGCGCGCGACCGCGCGGAAGCCCGGGACCAGCGGCGCGAACGGCGCCTGCTTGCTCTCCTGCGCGGTCGCCGAGAGCGCGCCGAAGGTGCGGCCGTGGAAGCCGCCGACGACGCTGACGATCTCGCCGCCCGCCTTCTCGCGCCGGGCGAGCTTCAGCGCCGCCTCGTTCGCCTCCGCGCCGGAGTTGCAGAAGAAGACCTTCCCGCCGAGCGAGCACGCGCTGAGCCGCTTGGCGAGCTGCAGCCCCGGCTCGGTGAAGAACAGGTTGGACGCGTGGATCAGCGTGCCGGCCTGGTCGCGCACCGCCTCGACGACCGCCGGATGGCAGTGCCCGAGGCTCGTCACGCTGATGCCGCACAGCAGGTCGAGGTATTCGCGCCCCTCGTCGTCCCAGACGCGCGCGCCCTCGCCGCGGACGAGCTCGAGCGGCAGCCGCGCGTACGTGCCGATCACGTGCGCGGCGTCGAGCTCCTGAAGCAGTTCGAGGCTCATCGCGCCGGCCGGATCTTCGTGCCGACGCCCGCGTCGGTGAACAGCTCGAGCAGGATCGAGTGCGGAACGCGGCCGTCGACGATGTGCGCGTTGCTGACGCCGCCGTGGATCGCGTCGACGCACGCGGCGAGCTTCGGGCGCATCCCGCCCGAGATGCCCTCGAGCGCGGCGGAGACCTCGTCGGCGGTCGCCTCGCTGACGAGCGAGTCCTCATCCGTCGGGGTCGCGCAGCCAGCCCTCGACGTCGGTGAGGAAGAGCACCTTGTAGGCGCCGAGCGCGCGGGCCACCGCGCCGGCCGCCTCGTCGGCGTTGACGTTGTGGCTCTGCCCGTCGCGGTCGCAGCCGATCGACGCGATCACGGGGATGTAGTCCTGCGCGACGTGGTTGATGACGTCGACGTCGACGCGGTCGATCCGCCCGACGAAGCCGACGTCGCTGCCGTCCGGAGCGGTGCGGCGCGAGACGCGGAACATGTCCCCGTCCTCCCCGCTGAGGCCGACCGCCGCCTGCCCGTGGCGACCGATCCGGGTCACGATGTCGGCGTTGACCTTGCCGACGAGCACCATCTTCACGACGTCGATCGCCTCGGCGCTCGTGACGCGCAGGCCGCCGCGGAACTCGACCGGCAGCCCGAGCCGCTCCATGTAGCTCGTGATCTCGGGCCCGCCGCCGTGCACGACGACGGGGTTCATCCCCACGTACTTCAGCAGCACGATGTCGCGCGCGAACTCCTCGCGCAGCGAGGGGTCCTCCATCGCCGCGCCGCCGTACTTGATGACGATCGTGCGCCCGTGGAACTCGCGGATGTAGGGCAGCGCCTGGAGGAGCGTCGCGATGTCGCCGTGAGGCTGCAGTGGAGTCATGTCGTCACGTGGTGTATTCGGCGTTGATCCGGATGTACTCGTGTCCGAGGTCGCTGAAGAAGACCTCGGTCTCGAAGCCGTCGCCGGGGAGCCCGATGACGTATTCGACCTCGGGCCCCTTGACGCGCGCGGCCAGGGCCTCGACATCGTGCCCGATCGCCTGACCGGCGACGCAGACCTGGACGCCCTCGATCGAGACGTCGATCGGGAGCGGCGCCGCGTCGACGATCGCCATGCCGGCCGCCTGCACGATGCGGCCCCAGTTGGGGTCGCCGCCGTGCAGCGCGGTCTTCACGAGCGGGGAGTTGGCGACGGCCCGGGCGGTGCGCTCGACGTTCGGGCCGTGACCGCCGCGGACGACGACCCTGCCGATCCGCTCGCTGCCCTCGCCGTCGCGCACGATCGCGAGCGCCAGTTCGCGCAGCAGCGCGTCGAGCGCCTCGCCGAAGAGCCGCTCGCCGTCGGACTGCGGCTCGACGATCACGCCGGACGCGCCGCTGGCCTGCAGGATCGCCGTGTCGTTGGTGGAGAGCTGCCCGTCGACCGAGATCCGGTCGAAGCTGCGCTGCACGCAGACGGAGAGCAGCAGATCGGCGGTCTCGGCGCTCAGCACCGCGTCGGTCTGCACGAAGCAGAGCATCGTCGCGAAGCTCGGCTGGATCATCCCGGCGCCCTTGGCCGGCGCGGTCAGGCGCACGGTCCCGCCCGGCAGCTCGACGGCGAGCGCCGCCCGCTTCTCGAACAGGTCCGTCGTCATGATCGCCCGCTGGAGATCCCCGGCGCCGTCGGCGCGCAGCTCGCCGCGGGCGACGGCGAGGCCCTTGACGACGGCGCGCGCGTCGAGCGGCACGCCGATCACACCGGTCGAGCAGACCGCGACCTGGTCCTCGGGCACGCCGCCGCACATCGCGCCCGCGCCCTGCATCTTCGCCGCGTCCTGAAGCCCCATCGAGCCGGTCGCGGCGTTCGCGTTCCCGCTGTTGACGACGATCGCGCGGATCGCGTCGAGGCGACAGCGTTCGCGCGTCAGCAGCACGGGCGCCGCGGCCGTCCCCGAGCGGGTGAACCGCGCGGCGCTGGTCGTCTCCGCGACGTCGCTGACGAGCAGCCCGACGTCGGTCCCGCCGGAGGGCTTGATCCCCGCCGCCACGCCGGCGGCCCGGAAGCCGTCGGGCAGCACATCTGGATCGCCGAGCAGCCGCGCATGCTCCGGCAGCGGGACCCAGCGCGAGCTGAACGGCTCGAGCGGGCCCATCAGAGTCAGCCCCTCGGTCTCGGGACGGCCGAACATCAGGTTGAGGTTCTGGATCGCCTGTGAGCTCGTGCCCTTCCAGAGGTTGTCGATCGCCGCGAAGACGAGCAGCCTGCCGCTGCGCGGGTCGACGCGCACGTGGACGGCGCAGTAGTTCGTCTCGCGGACGTCGCGCACGCCCGGCGGAGCGGCGACGACGTCGACGAACGGCTCGGAGGCGTACGCGCCGCGTAGAGCGCGTCGAGCGCCGCCTGCGTCACGGCCTCGGGCGGCGTGACGTAACAGCTGACGAGCTCGCCCTGGTCGAGCGGCACCAGGTGCGGGACGAAGGTCGTCGCGACGGGCGCGCCGAGCTCGGCGAGCTCCTGGTCGATCTCGGGCGTGTGGCGATGCTCGCCGACCTTGTAGGGCCGCACGTTCTCCGCGATCGAGACGAAATGGGTCGTCTCCGACGGCGCGCGCCCCGCGCCGCTGACGCCGGTCTTCGCGTCGACGACGACGTCCGTGATCAGCCCCGCCCGTGCGAGCGGCGCGAGCGCGAGCAGCGCCGCCGTCGGGAAGCAGCCGGGGTTGGCGACGAGATCCGCCTCGCGGATCGCGTCGCGGTGCAGCTCGGTCAGCCCGTAGACCGCCTGCGGGAGCAGCTGCGGCGCCTCGTGCGGGACGTACGTCGCCTCGTAGACCGCCCGGTCGTGCAGGCGGAAGTCGGCGCTGAGGTCGACGACCTTCACGCCGCGCTCGCGCAGCGCGGCGACGACGGGCGCCGAAGCCCCGTGCGGGTAGGCGACGATCGCGGCGTCGACGTCGCCCTGCCGCTCGAGATCGAGCTGCTCGAGCGTCGCCGTCACGCGGTGGTGGGGATACAGCTCGTCGAGCCGCCGCCCCGCGTCCGAGCGCGAGGTCACCGGACCGAGCGCGAAGAACGGATGGCGATCGACGAGCCGCGCCGCGATCGCGCCGGCGAAGCCGGAGGCGCCGGCGATCAGGACGCGCGGCTCAGCCACGGAGCTCACCTCCCAGCTCACGCTCGAGGGCTCCCACGATCTGCTCGCGCAGGGGTGCGACGTCCTCGTCGGACAGCGTGCGGTCGGCGGCACGGAAGGCCAGGTGCAGCGCGAGCGACACGCGTCCCTCCCCGACCTGCTCGCCCCGGTACACGTCGAACACGCCGGCATCGGCGATCAGCGGCGCGCCCGCCGTGCGCACGACGTCGAGCACGCGATCCGCGGTGACGTCGTCGGCCACGATCACCGCGAGGTCCTGCCGCAGCTCGGGGTAGGTCGTCAGGTCGGCGTACGTCGCCTCGTCCGGCGCCGCGGCCACGGCCTTGCCGACGTCGATCGCCAGGAACGCCGCGGGGGCGTCGATCTCCCAGGTCGCGAGCACGGTCGGGTGCACCTCGCCGAAGATGCCGAGGACGCGCGTCGCCCGCGCGGATCACCCCGGCCTTCCCCGGGTGCAGGAACGAGCGCTGTGCCTGCTCGGCATGCCACTCCACGTGCAGGGCCCCGAGCACGGCCTCGACGAGCGCCCGCGCGGCATAGACGTCCGCGGGCGGCGAGCCGCCGTCGCGCCAGCCGGCGGGCCGCGCGTCGCCCACGAGCAGTGCGCCGAGCGCGTGATGCTCGTCGGCCAGCGGGCCGCTGCCGCGCCGGTACACGGTGCCCGACTCGAAGATCGCGAGGCTCTCCTGGCCGCGGGCGAGGTTGTGCCGTGCGATGTCGAGCAGCGAGCCGATGACGGTCGGCCGCAGCACCGCCTGCTCGGCGGACATCGGGTTCTCCAGCTCGACGAGATCGCGCAGGTGATCGCCCGGCGGTGCGAGCAGCCGGTCGGGCAGGTCGCGGTCGGTGAACGACCAGCCGACGACCTCCATCACGCCCCGGCCGACGAGCGCGTCCTCGGCCCGGCGGCGCAGGCGCTGCGCACGGGTCAGGCGGCCGGGCAGGCCGGTGCGGTTCTCGTGGATCGTCGCGGGAAGCTGCTCGAGCGCGTCGATCCGCGCGACCTCCTCGATCAGGTCGGCCTCACGGGTGACGTCGGCGCGGCGCCAGTGCGGCACGCCGACGCTGAGGCCGTCGTCGACGACGGTGACCGAGAAGCCGAGCGCCGTGAGGATCTCCCGGCTGCGCTCGCGCGGGACGTCGGCCCCGAGGAGGCCGCTCACGCGGGCATCCCGCAGCGGCACGATCGGCTCGGGTTCCCCCGGCGTGCCGACGTCGACCGTGCCCGGGCACGAGCGTCGCGCCCGTCAGCTCCAGCATCAGCGCGGTCGCGACCGCCTGCGCCTCGATGCAGCCCTCGGGCGGGAGGTTCTTCTCGAAGCGCGCGGACGCCTCGCTGCGCAGGCCGAGCTTCCAGGACGTGTGGTTGATCCCCGGCCCGTTCCAGGTCGCGACCTCCATCAGGACGCGCGTCGTGCCCTCGTGGACCTCGCTGCGCTCGCCGCCCATCACGCCCGCGATCGACGTCGGGCCGTCCGCGTCCTCGATCACGCCCATGCGCGTGTCGAGCGTCCGCACCTGACCGTCGAGCGTCGTGACCTGCTCGCCCTCGGTCGCCCAGCGCACGTTCAGCTCACCGCCCGCGATCCTGTCGAGGTCGAACGCGTGCAGCGGGTGACCGGTGAGCAGCATCACGTAGTTCGTGATGTCGACGACGTTGCTGATCGGCCGCTGGCCTGCGGCCATCAGCCGCGCCTTGAGCCAGAGCGGCGACGGGCCGATCGTGACGTTCTCGAACACGCGCCCGGTGAAGCGCGGGCAGAGGTCGGGATCCTTGACCGTGACGGTGATCCCGGCGGGCGCGAGCGCCGGTATCGCCCGCGCCCGGGTCATCGCTCCACGGCGGTGGCCCGAGCGGCGCGCCGGTGACCGCGTGCACTTCGCGCGCGACGCCGTAGACGCCCAGGCAGTCCGGCCGGTTCGGCGTGATCTCCAGTTCGAGCACGTCGTCGTGGATCGCGAGCACGTCGGACAGCGGCGTGCCCGGCACGAGCTCGTCCGCGAGCACCATCGTGCCCGCATGGCCGGTGCCGGCCGAGACCTCGTCCTCGGCGAGGATCATCCCGTGGGAGACGACGCCGCGCAGCTTGGCCTTGCCGAGCTTCGTCCCGTCGGGCATCACCGCGCCGGGCCGCGCGACCCCGACCGTCTGACCGGCCGCGACGTTCGGCGCGCCGCAGACGATCTGCTGCGCCTCGTCCGCGCCGACGTCGACCGTGCAGACCTTCAGCCGGTCGGCGTCGGGGTGCTGCTCGGCGGTCAGGACCCGGCCGATGACGAAGTTCGCCGTGTCGGGAACGCCGTGCACGTGCACGCGGTCGACCTCGGTGCCGGTCATCGCCAGGCGCGTCGCGAGGTCGCGCACGGACAGGTCCGGCGTGACGTACTCGTGGAGCCAGCTCAGTGGAAGGCGCACCGTCTCACCTCACCCGAACTGCCGCAGGAAGCGGACGTCGTTGTCGTAGAAGAGCCGCAGGTCGGGCACCCCGTGCTTGAGCATGGCGATCCGCTCGACGCCCATCCCGAAGGCGAAGCCCTGGACCTGCTCGGGGTCGTAGCCGTGCTGGGCGACGTACGCGAGCACGTTCGGGTCGACCATCCCCGAGCCGAGGATCTCGAGCCAGCCGGTGCCCTTGCAGAGGTTGCAGCGCACGCCGGCGGGCGGAGGTCTCGAGCACGCCGGTCCCCGCGCACTGGAAGCACGAGACGTCGACCTCGACGCTCGGCTCGGTGAACGGGAAGAAGTGCGGGCGCAGCCGCACGTCGCGCTCGTCGCCGAAGATCGCGCGGGCGAACGCCAGCAGCGTGCCCTTGAGGTCGGCGAGCGTGATGTCCACGTCGACCGCGAGCCCCTCGATCTGGTGGAACTGCGGGGTGTGCGTCGCGTCGCTGTCGCGGCGGAAGACGCGCCCCGGGTAGATGTGCGCGATCGGCGGCGGGTGCTGCTCCATCATCCGCACCTGCATCGGCGAGGTGTGCGTGCGCAGCACGACCTCCTCCCCGGGCGTCGCCGCCGGGCCGTCCGGGCGCGGGACGTAGAACGTGTCGGTGCGCGCGCGGGCGGGGTGCGCGGCGTCGTGGTTCAGCGCGTCGAAGTTGTAGTGGACGAGCTCGACCTCGGGCCCTTCGTGGACCTGGAAGCCCAGGCCGCAGAAGACGTCCTCGATCTCCCGCCGCGTGGCGGTCAGCAGGTGCAGGTGGCCGACCGGCGCCGGCGGGTCGCCGGGCAGCGTGACGTCGGCGCTGTCGCTCGCGAGACGCTCACGCAGCTCGCCCGCCTCGAGCTCGGCGCCGCGCGCAGCGATCAGCGCGTCGAGCGCCTGCCGCGCCTGGTTGGCCGCCTTGCCGACCCTGCCGCGCTCGGCGGGCTCGAGCTCGGCGACGCCGCGCAGCAGGTTCGGCAGCTCGGCCTTGCGCCCGAGGAACCGCACGCGCAGCTCTTCGAGCGCCGCCGTCGTGGACGCTGCGCCGATGGCCGCTTCGGCGTCGGACCGGATGGCGTCGATGCGCTCGATCATGCGGCTGGCACCCTAGTCGGCTTTCTGGTCAGTTCGTACAGCGCGACGGTGGCGGCCATCGCGGCGTTCAGCGACTCGGCCTGAATCGGGATCCGGCAGGTCTCGTCGGCCGCCGCGAGCAGCTCCGGCGGCAGCCCCTCGCGCTCGGCGCCGATCAGGATCGTCGCCTCGCCCGCGAGCGGGCCGGCGAGCGGCGTCCCGGTGCCCGCCGCGAGCGCGATCGTGCGCCCGGGGAGCGCGGCGAGCAGCTCCGCCGGCTCGGTCGCGCGCGTCCGCGCCATCGGCATCGTGAAGACCGCGCCCATGCTGGCGCGCACCGCCTTCGGGCCGAACGGGTCGGCGCTGCCGGGACCGAGGACGACGCTCGCGGCGCCGAACGCCTGGGCCGACCGCAGGATCGCCCCGACGTTGCCGGGGTCGCCGACGCCGTGCAGGTAGACGCAGAGCGGCCCGGCCGGCGCGCTCCAGCGCTGCTCGTAGACCGCGAGCACGCGCGTCCCGCTGCCCAGGCTGCTGGCGGCGGCGAGCAGCTCCGGCTCGACCTCCGTGCCCTCGAGGCCGCTCCCGAGCTGCGACGAAGCGCTCGAGCGGCTCCCAGCCCACCGACTGCGCGGCGGCGATCAGGTCCTCACCCTCGGCGACGAACCGCAGCGGCGGCCCGGACTTCGCGCGGCCGTGCGACGTCCGCAGCTTGCGCAGCTCCTTCAGGTGGCGGTTGTTCGGGCTGTCGATCATGGGTCCTGGAACGAAAAAGGGCGCCGTCCTGGAAGGAAGCGGCGCCCGGTGAAGAGATGATGTCGACTGCAGCTACGCGGCAGCGGCCGACGCCTCACGGGCGACGTCGGCAAATCGGGAGAACGTCTCGGGGTCGCGCACGGCGATGTCGGCGAGCACCTTGCGGTCGAGCTCGACGCCGGCCAGCTTCAGGCCGTGGATGAACGTGCCGTACGACATGCCGTTGAGGCGCGCGGCGGCGTTGATGCGCGTGATCCACAGGCGGCGGAAGTCACGCTTGCGGTTGCGGCGATCCCGGTACGCGTAGGAATCGGCCTTCATGACCAGTTCCTTGGCGCGACGGTAGTTCGAGTGCCCGGTGCCGCGGAAGCCCTTGGCACGCTCGAGCGTCGCCCGGCGCTTCTTCTGCGCGTGGACGCTGCGCTTTACGCGGGTCACTTGCCGGCTCCCAGCATCTTCTTGATGCGCGGGGCATCGTGATCGGAGATCGCCACGGGCTTGCGGAAGCCCCGCTTGCGCTTGGGCGACTTCTTCTCGAGGATGTGGCTCGAGTAGGCGTGACGGCCGCGGACCTTGCCCTTGGCGGTCAGCTTGAAGCGCTTCTTGGCGCCCGAATGGGTTTTCATCTTCGGCATGGCGAGCGGAGAAGTATAGAAAAGTCCCGCGTGGCGCCCGCGACACCCGCGTTCACGCCGCCTCGGCGAGCGCCGCGGCGAGGCGCCGGACCCCCTCCGCGATCGCCGGCTCGCTGAGCCGGGCGTAGCCGAGGATCAGCGCCGCGCTGCGCCCGTCCGGCTCGGGCAGCGCCGTCGCGGCGACCCCGCGAGCGGCCGACGCGACGCGCAGCGCGTCGACATCCACGCTGCGGGGCAGGCGGACGATCGCGTGCAGTCCGGCGGCGAGACCGTCGAGCCGCGCTCCGGGCACGTGCTCTGTGAGCGCCGCCACGAGCGCGTCGCGGCGGCGGCGGTTCGCGCGCCGCACGCGCCGCAGATGCCGGTCGTAGGCCGCGCTGTCGAGCAGCCGCGCAAGCGCGAGCTGGCCGAGCACCTCGCTCCCGCCGTCGTCGAGCTCCTTCTGGCGGCGCACCTCCGCGACGAGCCGCTCGGGGAGCAGCAGCCAGCCGAGCCGGAGCCCCGGCGCCAGGGTCTTGCTCGCCGATCCGAGGTACGCCACCTGCCCGGGCGCGACGCCTTGAAGCGCGCCCACCGGGCGGCGGTCGTAGCGGTACTCGGCGTCGTAGTCGTCCTCGACGACGAGCCGCCGCTCGCGGTCGCTCACCCAGGCGAGCAGCTCTCCGCGCCGGGCCGGGGACAGCGCCACCCCGAGCGGCATCTGGTGGGTCGGCGTCGCGACGATGACGTCCGCCCCACTGCGCGTCGAGCTCCGTCACGCTCAGGCCCTCATCGTCGACCGGCACGCCGACGACCCGCAGGCCGGCGGCACGCAGCACCTCGACGTGCTGCGGCAGGCTCGGGCGCT
The DNA here is from genome assembly GCA_963721255.1 of uncultured Actinomycetes bacterium. GTDB lineage: Bacteria > Actinomycetota > Thermoleophilia > Solirubrobacterales > Solirubrobacteraceae > F1-60-MAGs163. Next base: position 7,329 of record CAVRIM010000002.1, on the reverse strand, counting down.
CGACCGCGATGCGCTCGTGCCCGGCCTGGGCGAGCGCCCGCCCGAGCAGCGCGAGCCCCTGACGCGCGCCGCTGACGACGATCACGCGACCGGGGTCGGCCTCGGCGCCGCGGACCCGGCGCAGGTGCGCCGCGAGCGCCGCGCCGCAGCTCCGGCCGGCCGGCCGGGTCCGGGTATCCGAGGACCGCGTCGGGTGCCTCGCGCAGGACGTCCCGCAGCGCGCGCAGCCAGGCCTCGCGCGGGAACGCCGAGAGGTCGGGCTCCCCGGGGAAGAAGTCGTACGGCACGCGCTCGGGGCCTGCCGGCGGAACGGGACGGGTGTCTCGCCGGGCGCGTCCTGCGGAGCCGTATCGGCGACGAACGTCCCCGCGCCGCCGGCGCGCCTCGAGCCAGCCCTCCGCGACCAGCTGCTCGTAGGCCTCGACGACCAGCCGGCGGGACACCCCGATGTCGCGGGCGAGCACGCGTGTCGACGGCAGCCGTGTCCCGGCCGTCACGCGGCGACCGCGCACCGCGACGCGCAGGGCGGACTCGACGCTGCGCCCGAGCGTCTGGTCGGCGCGCAGCTCGAGCAGCAGCTCGGGGCCGGCCTGTCCCTCGAAAGTGGTACCCGACATATCAGCGTGATTGGTCCTGTTCGCGTGACCAGTTGGACCATACCGTTCCGCCCATGACCACGACGACCGCAGCGCCGGGAGCCCGGGCGCACCACGAGACGGCGATCAGGGCGGGCCTCGCCATCCTCGGCGCAAGCTCGCTCCTCACGGCGGTGCTGATGGCCGCGGACCCGTCCGGGTTCCTCGACGAGGTCGGCGGGCTTCGGCGCCGCCAACGATCACCTCGTGCGCGACATGGCGACCTGGGCGGCGGCCTACGGCGCGGCGCTGCTGATCGCGGTCCGGCACGTCGCCTGGCGCGTGCCGGTGCTCGCGCTGGGCGTGATCCAGGGTGTCCTGCACGCCGCGAATCACCTCGCCGACGAGGGCCTCGCGAGCCCGGCGTGGAAGGGCATGGCGAACGTCGCGCTCCTCGGCGGCGTGACGCTGGTGACGGCCTGGCTGCTGATCGTCGTGCGGCGGGAGGCGCAGTCATGAGGGTCTTCCTGGCCGGCGCCTCCGGGGCCATCGGCCAGCCGCTGCTGCGCCGGCTGCTCGACGCCGGCCACGACGTCGTAGCGCTCGCCCGCTCCGAGCAGCGGGCGGCGACCCTGCGCGAGGCGGGAGCGGACGCGGTCGTCGCGGACGCGCTCGACGCCGCGGCGCTGCGCGCCGCGATCGTGGGCGCGAAGCCCGAGGTCGTCATCAACCAGCTCACCGCGCTGCCCGCCGTCATCCGCCCGCGCCACTACGCGGCCGACCTCGCTGCGACGACGGAGCTGCGGCACAAGGCGTACCCGGTCGTCGCGCAGGCGGCGGCCGAGGCCGGCGCCCGGCGCGTCATCTCGCAGAGCGTCGCGTTCATGCTCGACCCCTCCGGGCCCTGGGTCGCCGACGAGTCGGCGCCGCTGTACCGCGACCCGCCCAGGAGCACCCGCGACGCGGTCGGGTCGATGAGGGTGCTCGAGCACGCGACGCTCGAGACGCCCGGGATCGAGGGCGTCGTCCTGCGCTACGGATTCTTCTACGGCGCGGGCCAGTTCTCCCCGGGCGGCGCGATGGCGCAGGACGTGCGCCGGCGCCGGCTCCCGGTCGTGGGCTCCGGCGAGGGGCGCTTCTCCTTCATCCACGTCGACGACGCGGCCGCCGCGACGGTGCTCGCGCTCGACCATGGCGCAGCCGGGATCTACAACGTCACCGACGACGAGCCCGCACGGCAGCGCGACTGGGTTCCGGGGCTCGCGCGGATCCTGGGCGCCCGGGCGCCGCGGCACGTGCCGGTCTGGCTGGCGAAGCTCGTCGCCGGGCCGATGGCGCTCGGCGCCGTGAGCCTGCGCGGCGCGGACAACGCGAAGGCGCGGCGCGAGCTCGGCTGGACGCCTGCGCGCACCACCTGGCGCGAAGGCTTCGCGGAGGTGTTCGGCTAGGCGTCAGGCGGGCGCGTCTGCGGGTGCTTCGGCTCGTCGGCTTCGGCGTTCAGGCCGAAGCTCGGCGCGGCGTTCGTCGCGGTACCCGCGGGCGCGTCGGTCCGGCCACCGGGCGCTCGCCTCGGTTCTCGGCGGGCGCGGCCGCGCCGGGGCCTCTTCGGCGACCGGCGCCTCGTCGGCCGAGCGCGTCTCGACGGCTGCGCTCCGCGGCTGCCGCGCCGTCTCGTCCGCGACCGTCCTCGGACTCGGGCGCGTCGACCGCGGGTGCGTCGGCGTCCACGTCGGCGACGACCTCGCCGTCAGCGGGGGCCTCGCCGCCGGGCTTGTCGTCGAAGTCGCCCTTGAGGACGGCCTTCGACGGCCCGAGGACCATCGTCATGTTGCGGCCCTCGAGGTTCGGCCGCTGCTCGATCTGCGCCAGCTCCTCGAGCTCACCGGCGAGACGATCGAGGATCATCTGCCGCGCTCGGGATGCGACTGCTCGCGCCCGCGGAACATGATCGTGATCTTGACCTTGTCCATGGCGAGCAGGAAGCGCTGGACGTGGCCCTTCTTCGTCGCGTAGTCGTGCTCGGCGATCTTCGGCCGGAACTTGATCTCGCGGACGACGATCTGCTTCTGGTGCTTGCGCGCGGCCTTCTGCTTCTGGGCCAGCTCGTACTTGTACTTCGAGTAGTCGAGCACGCGGCAGACCGGCGGCTTCGGCCTCGGGCGCGACTTCGACGAGGTCGAGATCCCGCTCCTGCGCGTAGCGCAGCGCATCGTCGATCTGCATCACGCCGACCTGGCCGCCAGTCGTCGCCGATGACCCGGACCTCAGGAACGCGGATGCGCTCGTTGATACGGGTGGTGTCCCGCTCGGGCGGGCGCCGGTCGAATCTACGAGGGACCGGCACTAGCTGTTGCGCGAGCGCTTCAAGCGCACGGGTGGGCGGACGTCAAGGTCAACAGGCAGAAGTATAGCCGCGATGTCACGCCGTCAAGGGCTGATCGCGGCGAACGGCGCTCTCGTGCCCCACGTGCTCGGCGAAGCGCGCGACGCTGACGCTGCCGATGTCGCCCTCGTGATGGCGACGGACGGCGACGTTGCCCTCCTCGGCCTCGCGATCGCCGACGACCAGCATGTACGGGATCTTCTCGAGTTCCGCCTCGCGGATCCGCTTGCCGATCGACTCCGACCGGTCGTCGACGGTGACCCGCAGCCCGCGCAGCCGCAGGTCGGCCGCGACGCCGGCGGCGGCCTCGGCGTGGCGGTCGGAGATCGGGAGCACCACGGCCTGCACCGGGGAGAGCCAGACCGGGAACTCGCCCGCGTAGTGCTCGATCAGGATCCCGATGAAGCGCTCGAACGAGCCCATCCGCGCCGTGTGGATCATCACCGGGCGGTGCTCGGCGTTGTCGGCGCCGACGTACTCGAGCTCGAAACGCTCGGGCATCGAGTAGTCCAGCTGGACGGTGCCGAGCTGCCAGGAGCGCCCGATCGAGTCGGTCGTGTGCAGGTCGATCTTCGGCCCGTAGAACGCGCCGTCGCCCGGGTTGACGACGTAGTCCAGGCCGTCGGCCTTGAGCACGCCCTCGAGCTTGGACTCGGCGCGGTCCCACATCTCGTCGGTGCCGATCCGCTCCTCGGGGCGGGTCGACAGCTCCAGCTCGATCTCGAACCCGAAGATCCCGAAGGTCGCGAACGCGAACTCCAGGCAGCGGCGGACCTCGCCCTCGATCTGGTCCTCGGTGCAGAAGATGTGCGCGTCGTCCTGCACGAAGTGGCGCACCCGCAGCAACCCGTGCAGCGTGCCGCTGAGCTCGTTGCGGTGCAGCAGCCCAGGCTCGGCGTACCGCACCGGGCAGGTCGCGGTAGCTCCAGCGCCGGCTCTTGAAGAGGTGCGCGTGACCCGGGCAGTTCATCGGTTTGAGGCCGAACTCGTGCCCCTCGGTCTCCGTGATGAACATGTGCTCGCGGTACTTGCCCCAGTGGCCGGAGGTCTTCCACAGCTCACTGTCGTAGAGCTGCGGGGTCTTGACCTCGGTGAAGCCGCGGACCGCGCCCATCTCGCGTGAGAGCGCGACCAGCTCGTTCCAGATCGCGGTGCCCTTCGGCAGCCAGAAGGCCGAACCGGGCGAGACCTCGGAGAAGGTGAAGAGGTCGAGCTCGCGCCCGAGCTTGCGGTGGTCGCGCGCGCGGGCCTGCTCGATGCGCTCGAGCTCGGCCGCGAGCTCCTTCTTGGAGAAGAACGCGGTGCCGTAGATGCGCGTGAGCATCGGCCGGCTCGCGTCGCCGCGCCAGTAGGCGCCCGCGACGGACTGGAGCTTGACGGCGCCGATGCTGCCGGTGCTCGGCGCGTGCGGCCCGCGGCAGAGATCCGAGAAGGGGCCGTTGCGGTAGAGCGACACCGCGTCGATGCCCTGGGCCTTGACGAGATCCTCGATCAGCTCGACCTTGTAGTCCTGCTGCTCGGAGCGAAAGCGCTCGAGCGCCTCGTCGACCGTGGCCTCGCTGCGGTCGAACTCCTCGGCCGCGGCGATGTGCTCGCGCATCCGCTCCTCGATCGCCGGGAAGTCGGCCTCGGTGACGGTGACGCCGTCCGGGAAGTCGAAGTCGTAGTAGAAGCCGTGCTCGATCGGCGGGCCGATCGAGACCTTCACGCCCGGGTACAGATCGGTCACCGCGGTGGCCAGCACGTGCGCCGCGTCGTGACGAATCAGGTCGAGCGCGTCCTGCCCGCTCTTCGCCGTGACGATCTCGAGCGCGACCCCGTCCTCCAGCGGGCGCGCGAGGTCGCGGACCTCGCCGTCGACCTTGACGGCCAGCGCGGCGCGCGCGAGGCCGGGGCCGATCGCGGCGGCGGCGTCAGCGCCGCTCGCGCCGTCCGGAAGGTCGAGCAGCGTGCCGTCGGGGAGGGTGACGTTCATCGGCGCCGATGCTACGCGAGCGGCACCGGGCGACGCCCGGACGGGGGTGCGCAGGGTCGGATTACACCCCCGTCCAGCTCTGTGACGTAGCGCACACTGAAGAAACTCCCTGCATCCGAAGGGGTTCCTACTCTCGTACCCAGGCTCCGGTGCGCGTCCTTGCGATGCGCACGGGCCGCGGACGACCCGAGCCCTCCTGGTCCCGGGACCCACCGATCCACGGTCGAGCCGCCGAACCGACGGGCGTCGCCGTGCGCCAGCGCACGCGTGCACCCCGAGGAAGGACCGATCCAGCATGCGAACTCGACAGCTTCTGCCGGCACTTGCCGGTGCCCTGGCCCTGACCCTGCCCGCCGCGGCCGCACTCGCGGCAGGTGGCCCCGTGAACGCGAACGTCGCAGACACGCAGGCCGGCCCCGACCTGGCGGCCGTCGCGGCCGCCGATCGCGCGACCACGATCGTTGTGGCGCGCTTCGAGCACCGCGACGCGGTCGGCGACGTGCTGCGCCTCTCCCGCACGCGGGCCCGCCTGGCAGGCGGCACGGCAGCTCCGGCGAGCCGCGGCCGCTACGCGGCCTGGTCCACGCAGCGGCTGCGCTCGCATCAGCGCCGCCTGCGCGCGAGCGTGAGCGAACTGCGCCGCACCGGCGGCGCTCCCGACGTCGCGATCCCGGCCGCGCTGACCGCGATCGCGCAGTGCGAGTCCGGCGGCAACCCGGCGGCCGTCGACTCCAGCGGGACCTACCGCGGGCTCTTCCAGTTCGACTCGGGCACATGGGCCTCCGTCGGTGGCCGTGGCGACCCCGCCGCCGCGCCGGCCGAGGAGCAGTACCGCCGCGCCGCGATGCTCTACGCGCGCTCGGGTGCCTCGCCGTGGCCGGTCTGCGGCCGCTGATCGGCCACTGACTCGCGCTCGGCCAGCCTGCGCCACAACGGCAGGAACGTGCCGAGCGCGAGCGCCGACCCCAGCGCCGCGGACAGCAGCATGTCCGCCGAGGGCACGCTGAGGACGAAGAAGTCACGGAACGCCGGGACCGCCAGCACGATCACGTAGGCGACGCCCATCAGCGCCGACAGCGCGAGCGCGAGCGAGCGCCGGCGCCCACCCTCGAGCGCGATGACGTACCCCAGGCCCACGGCGACGAGCGTCGTCGTCGCGACCGTCCGCGCATCATCCGTGGCGAAGTCGAAGACGTGGATCGCACACAGGTACGCCGCCAGCACTCCCGCCGCGAGTGCGAGTCCCGCGGGCACCGCGAACCGCGCGATGTCGGGTACGAGGCCGTCCCGCCTCCACGCGCCCGAGCTCGGCGCGAGTGCCAGGAAGAACCCGGGCACCCCGATCGTCAGCGTCGCCGCGAGGCTCAACTGCCGCGGCAGGAACGGGTAGTCGAACCCGACGAGCGCGAAGGCGACGATCATCACCGCGGCGAACACCGACTTCGTCACGAACAGCCGGGCGACCCGCTGGACGTTGCGCAGGATCGTCCGGCCCTCGGCCACCATCGGCGGCAGCGCGGCGAAGTCCCCCTGCACGAGCACGACGTCGGCGACGCTCTTGGCCATCTGCGCGCCCGTCCCCTGCGCGATCGCGAGGCGCGCGGCCTTCAGTGCCGGCACGTCGTTCACCCCGTCGCCGACCATCGCCACGTAGCGCCCCTCGGCGACCAGCGCTTCGACGATCCGCTGCTTGTCCTCCGGTGCGACGCGGCCGATCACGGTCGTCCGCTGCAGCAGCGCGACCAGCTCGGCGTCGTCCGCGGGGAGGTCCCGTCCCTCGACGGCGGCGCCGCTCGCCGTCGATCCCCGCGTCGCGGGCGATCGCCGCGACGGTCGCCGGCGCGTCGCCGGAGAGGATCAGCAGGTCGACACGCTGCTCGCGCAGATACGCGACCGTCTCGCGCGCGTCGTCGCGCAGCCGCTCGGCGAGGACGATGAGGCCCAGCACGCGAGCACCGTCCGGCGGCGGCCCGTCGGCGCTCGGCTGCGCGAGCCCGCGCGGCGCGCAGGCCACGGCGACCACGCGGCGACCCGCCTCGGTGGCCGCACGCCGGTCCTCGCCGAGGCCGTCCAGCTCGAACAGCTCGGGCGCGCCGAGCACGAGGGTTCCGCTCTCGAGCTCGATCGCGCTCCACCGCCGCCGCGAGGAGAACGGAACGTCCGCGAGCGGCTCCGTCGCGACGCCGGGAAACGCCTGCGCGAGCGCCTGCATCGTGCGGTTCGGGTCGCCGGCGGCGGCCGCCAGGCGCGACGCGGCCAGCGCCAGCTCGGACTCCTCGACGCCCGGGGCCGGGAGCAGCCGCTCGACGCGCAGCGCCGCCTGGGTCAGCGTGCCGGTCTTGTCCAGGCACATGATGTCGACGGACGCGAGGGACTCGACGCCGCTGAGCTGCTGC
>CAVRIM010000001.1:0-84398 GCA_963721255.1 uncultured Actinomycetes bacterium | reverse complement strand
CGGCTGCGACGTGCTCGACGGCGGCGCGACGATGAACCCGTCGACCTACGACATCCTCGCCGGGATCCACACGGTGGCCGCCGAGGAGGTCGTCGTGCTCGCGAACAGCTCGAACGTCGTGATGACCGCGCAGGCCGCGGCGGACATCTCCGACAAGACCGTGGTCGTCGTGGCCGTCGGGCGAGCAGCAGGCCGGGCTCGTGACGGCCGTCGTGCTGCTCCCGGACCGCTCGGCCGCCGAGAACGCGGCCGCGATGAACGCGGCGCTGGCCGAGGTGCGGACCGGCCAGGTCGCGCCGGCGGCGCGCGCGGACGCGCAGGGCCGCTTCGCGGTCGGCGACGCCGTCGGCTACGTCGGGGGCGAGCTCGTCGCGTGGGGCGCGGCCGACGAGACGCTCACCGTGGTGCTCGGCCACCTGTCGGCGGAGGCGGAGCTCGTGACCGTGATCAGCGGTGAGGGCGCCCCGCTCGACCACGCCGCGGTCGCGGGGCTCGCGCCGAACGGCGTCGAGCTGGAGCTGTGCGAGGGCGGGCAGCCGAGCCGCTGGTGGCTGCTGTCCGCCGAGTAGCGGACGATCCCGGAGTGCCGGACCTCCCGCCACCCGCCTTCGCGCAGAACGACCTGCCCGACCCCGCCGCCCTGCTGGCCGCCCCCTGGCGCGGCCCGCGTGCTGCGGCGCTGAATGCCGATCTCGTCATGTCCGGGGCCGGCGAGAAGCAGCGCGAGGCCGCGGCGGCGCTCGGCCTGCACACGGTCGGCGACCTGCTCGAGCACCTTCCGCGTGACACGCGCGAGGCGCGCACGGTCGCCGAGCTCGAGCGCGGGGAGCAGGCGACCGTCGCCGTCGAGGTCCGCTCGATCAGCTCGCGGCCGGTCCGCCGCCGCGGGATGCGCCCGATCGTCGAGGCCGTCGTGGCCGACGAGAGCGGCTCGATGAAGGCCGCGTTCTTCAACCAGCCGTGGCTCGTCAAGAAGTACCCGGCGGGGACGCGGCTCGTGCTGCACGGGACGTTCGACGCCCGCAACCGCTTCCGCGTCACCTCGCACGCGCCGACGAGCGAGGGCGTCGGCGGCGCCGGGGACGTCGCCCACTACCCGGCGACGGACGGGCTCTCGTCGACCCAGATCTTCGCGCTGGTCCAGGAGCACCTGCCGCTCGCGCGCGCCGCCACCGAGCCGCTGCCGGGGCGCCTGCGCGCGCGCCACCGGCTCCCGGACCGGCCGGCGGCGCTGCTGGCGGCGCACGGCGGCGACGCGGAGGGGGGACGCCGCCGGCTCGCGTTCGACGAGCTGCTGCTCGTCCAGCTCGACCTGCTGCGGCGTCGCGCGCACCGCCGCGAGGCCGTCCGCGCCGCGGCGCTGGACCTGCCGTTCGAGGGCGGCGGGCAGGGCGCCGGGCGCGGGCCTCACGCGCCGCTGGCTGGACACGCTGCTGCCGTTCGAGCCGACGGGCGACCAGCGGCGCGCGATCGACTCGGTGATCGGCGACCTCGCCGCTCGAGCACCCGATGCAGCGGCTGCTGATGGGGGAGGTCGGGTCGGGCAAGACGGTCGTGGCGCTCGCGGCGATGCTGCGCGCGGTCGAGCACGGCCGCCAGGCGGCGCTGATGGCGCCGACCGAGACGCTCGCCGAGCAGCACTTCGCCACGCTGCAGGCGCTGATGCCGGGCGAGGCGGTCCCCGCGGCGCTGCTGACCGGCTCGACGCCGGCGGCGCGGCGCGCGGACATCCTCGGCAAGCTCGCCAGCGGTGAGCTCGGGCTGGTCGTCGGCACGCACGCGCTGATCGAGGACGACGTGCGCTTCCAGGCGCTCGCGGTCGTCGTCGTCGACGAGCAGCACCGCTTCGGCGTGCGCCAGCGCTCGCGGCTGGACGCCAAGGCCGCGGACGGGCTCGTCCCGCACGTGCTGCACATGACCGCGACGCCGATCCCGCGCACGCTCGCCCTGCTCGGCTACGGGGACCTCGACGTCACCGAGCTGCGCGAGCTGCCGAAGGGGCGCCAGCCGATCGACACGCACGTCGCGAGCGGCGAGCGCGAGCGCGGCCGCGCCTACGAGCGGATCCGCGAGGAGCTGCGCGCCGGCCGCCAGGCGTTCGTCGTCTGCCCGCTGGTCAGCGAGTCGGAGGCGCTGCAGGCGCGCGCGGCGACCGCCGAGTACGAGCGGCTGTCCGCGACCGAGCTCGAGGGCTTCCGCGTCGCGCTGCTGCACGGGCAGATGCGCTCGTCCGAGAAGGCCGCGGCGATGCGCTCGTTCGCCGCCGGTGAGGCCGACGTGCTCGTCGCCACGACCGTGATCGAGGTCGGCGTCGACGTGCCGAACGCGACCGTCATGCTCGTCGAGGACGCCGAGCGCTACGGCATCTCGCAGCTCCACCAGCTGCGCGGCCGGGTCGGGCGCGGCGAGCATCGCTCGCTCTGCCTGCTGTTCGGCCCCAAGGAGTCGCGCGCGGCTGAAGGCGCTCGAGGAGCACACCGACGGCTTCCGGCTGGCGGAGATCGACCTGCGCCTGCGCGGCGAGGGGGAGCTGACCGGCACGCGCCAGTCCGGCGCCCCGGCGTTCCGCTACGCGCGGCTCCCCGAGGACGCGGAACTGCTGGAGCGCGCGCGGGCCAGCGCCCGCGAGATCCTCGACGCCGACCCGGTGCTCGCCGCCGCCGAGCACGCGCCGCTGCTGGACGCGCTGCACGCCACGCGCGGCGAGATCGACCGGGTCGCGATTCCGGCGTGAGGACTGACCATGACGGATGACGACATGCTCCGGGCGAACTCCGGCGCGCTGTCGGCGTGAGGATGAGGGTCGTCGCCGGGCGTTTCGGCGGGCGCCGGATCGCGACCGTGCAGGGGGACGCGACGCGCCCGACCACCGATCGCGTGCGCGAGGCGCTGTTCTCGATCCTCGGCCCGCTCGACGGCCTGCGCGTCCTGGATCTCTTCGCCGGCTCGGGCGCGCTGGCGATCGAGGCGCTCTCGCGCGGCGCCGCGCACGCCACGCTCGTCGAGAAGGACGGGTGGGCGGCGGCGGTGATCGAGCGCAACCTGGAGACGCTCGATCTCGCCGATGACGAGGCGCAGCTGCTCCGGATGCCGGCCGATCGCGCCCTCCGCGCCGCACGCGAGCGCGGCGACGCCTACGATCTCGTCTTCCTTGACCCTCCATACCGGCAGGCGCCGGCCCTGGGAGCGCAGCTGGCGGCCGACCTGGCCGCGGTGCTCGCGCCCGGAGCACGTGTCGTCACCGAGAGCGACCGCCGCGCTCCGATGGACCTGCCGCTGCCACCACCCGACGAGCGTCGCTACGGCGACACCCTGATCCGGATCCACACCACTCCATGACCCCGTCCAATCGCATCGCCGTCTGCCCGGGCTCCTACGACCCGATCACGCGCGGTCACATCGACGTCATCGAGCGCGCAGCCGCGATGTTCGACGAGGTCGTCGTGGCGGTCGTCAACGCGTCGATCCGCAAGGACAAGTCGCTGTTCGGCACGGAGGAGCGGCTCGCGTTCATCGCGGACGCCGTGTCGCACCTGCCGAACGTGCGCCCCGAGCCGTTCGACACGCTCGTGGTCGACTTCGCCCAGAAGATCGGCGCCAAGGCGATCGTCAAGGGCCTGCGCGCGATCTCGGACTTCGAGTACGAGTTCGAGATGAACCAGCTCAACCGCCTGCAGGCACCGGACATCGAGTCGCTCTACCTGATGGCAAGTCCGCAGTACAGTTTCCTGAGCAGCAGCGGAATCAAGGAACTCGCGATGTTCGGCGGCAACATCGACGAGCACGTCACTCCGCTGGTTGCGCGCCGCTTGAAGGAACAACTCGCCCGCTAGCGAAAGCCACCCTGCCATGGACGTCCTCGTTCTGATCGACAAGCTCGACGATCTCATCCACAACGCGAAGCCCGTTCCGTTGACGGATCAGGTGCGTGTGGACAAGGAGGAGATCTACGACATCCTCGACCAGATGCGCGCGACGATCCCCGAGGAGATCAAGCAGGCGCGCTGGATCGTCAAGGAGCGCCAGGAGATGCTGGCCGAGGCCAAGCGCGAGGCCGAGCGCGTCATCAAGGAGGCGCGCGAGAAGCAGGACCAGCTGATCTCGCAGGAAGAGGTCACCCGGCAGGCCGAGCGCGGCGCCGAGGACATCATCGAGGACGCACGCGGCCGCGAGCGCGAGATCCGTCTCGGCGCCGAGGACTACGCCGACGAGATCCTCGGGACCCTCGAGGTCAACCTTTCGAAGTTCATCGCCGCCGTGCAGCGTGGACGTGACCGGCTCGCCGGCCGCCACGACGAGGAGCCGGTCGAGGCCGGCTCCGACCGCTAGACCGCGGCCGCTAGAAGCCTGACAGCGTTCCGGTGAACGGGCCCGGGGCGATCGTGTTCCCCAGCAGGTCGGCGATCAGCGGATCCGGTGTGTAGTCCGGGACCGAGGCGGCGACGCCGGTTCTGCGCGTGCCGCTCGCGCGCGAGCCGAACGTCAGCGTCAGCGTGCGGGCCGTCGGGTCCCAGGTGAGCCGCGACGCGCCCGTGCCGGTGCCGCTGTAGGTGGCGGTCCCCGACACGTAGTCCGCGTTGGTGTCGATCGACCCCAGGTGGAACGTGCAGCCGGAGGTCGCGACGGTGATCACGTCACTCGTCCCCGAGTTCGTGACCGTGATGACGACCTGGCCGTTGCCGGACAGCGTCTGCGTCCCGGTGTTCGTCCACGTCGAGCAGAACGTGGCCGCGTTGACGACGTCGCTGTAGGTGATCGTGACCGTGTCGTTGCGCGAGATGCGGCCCGCGCGCCCGGAGTTGGCGAGCACGACGTTCGTGGCGGTGAGGCGCGCGACGCGCACGATCGTCGTGAGGCTCGCCGCGTTCCCGACGTTGTCCGTGCCCGTGAGCGTGTAGCGGTAGCAGTTGCCGCTCACGATGCCGGAGCCCGCGTTCTGCGCCGGCGCGCCGACGAGCGTCGTCGCGGTCGTCCACGTCGCGCCGCAGGTCGCCCCGGTGAGCGGTCGTCTGGTCGCGGACGAGCGTGCTCGAGGCCAGGCCGGAGGCCGCGCCGCTCAGCGCCTCGGTGAAGTCGGTGCGCAGGCCGATCGTGAACGACGGGGTCGAGATCGACGACGAGGTGCCGGCGGCGCTCGCCGCCGTGCCGTTCACGGTCAGCGCGCCGCCCGCCGGCGCGGTCACGTCGCGCACGAGCGTGAACGACGCGGCGGCTCGCGAGCCCGGCGCCGTTCGTGGCCGTGACCGTCTGTGCGCCCGGTGCCCGTCGCGGCCGCCCAGGTGTAGGTCGCGCCGAAGGGGGCTGTGGTGTCCGCTCCTCCGCCCGTGAAGCCGGCGGGCGCGGGGAACGCGACCTGCGCCACGCCCGAGTCGGCGTCCGCGACGGTCGGCGCCGCGACCGTGATGGTCGAGCCCGCCCCGGTCGCGCCGTTGTAGTACGCCGTCGTGCCGGAGACGAAGGCGAAGGGCCCGGTCTCGCCGAGCGACGAGCGCCGGCGCTCCGAACGACCGGGGCCGACGTGTCGACCTTCACGGTGGTGGTCACGCTCACGGTGTTGCCCGACGTTGTCCGTGCCGGTGAGCGTGTAGCGCCAGCAGCCGGTCGTCAGGCCGGCCTGCGCCGGCGCGCCGGTCAGCGTCACCGGGTGAGGCGAAGGTCCCGCACACGTTGCCCGTCAGCGGCGCCTGGTCGCGAACGAGGACGCTCGAGGCCAGCCCGGAGCTGGCGGCGCCGAGGGCTTCGGCCCAGTCGGCGCGCGTGTTGATCGCGAACGCGCCGGTCGTGTTCGTCGACGTCGATCCCGGCGCCGCTCGCGGCGCCGCCGTTGACGGTCAGCGCCGCCGCCCGCCGGCGCCGTCACGTCCCGCACGAGCGTGAAGCGCCGCGTTCGCGGTCAGGCCCGTGCCGTTCGTCGCGACGACGGTCTGCGCGCCGGCACCGGTGGCGGCGCTCCACGTGTAGGTCGCGCTGAACGGGCTCGTGAGGTCGGCGCCGCCGCCCGCGAAGCCCGTGGGCGCGGGGAATGTCACGCCGGCGATGCCGGACTCCGCGTCGGCCGCGTTCGGCGCGCTCACGGTGATGCTCGTCCCGGCGCCCGCGGCGCCGTTGTAGTACGCGGTCGTCCCGCTCACGAAGGCGTACGGGCCGCTGTCCGAGAGCACGAGCGCGGGCGCGCCGAAGGTCGGCGCCGATCGTGTCGACCTGGACGACGGTGCTGATCGCGGCGGCGTTCCCGACGCGGTCGGTGCCGGTGAGCGTGTAGCGGTAGCAGTTGCCGCTCGCGATGCCGGAGAACGCGTTCTGTGCCGGAGCGCCGACGAGGGTCGTCGGGGTCGTCCAGGTCGCGCCGCAGACACCGTTCACCAGCGGCGCCTGGTCGCGCACGAGCGTGCTCGTGAGCAGTCCCGAGGCCGCGGGCCCCGTGGTCTCGGCGAAGTCCGTCCGGCGTGTTGATCGGGATCGTCGTGGTGTTCACCGTGGTCGTCGCGCCGGCCGCGGTCGCGGGCGTCGCGTTCACGGTCAGCGCTCCGCCCGCCGGGGCGGTGGTGTCGGGGACGACGGTGAAGGACGCGGCGGCGCTCGCGACGCCCGCGTTGTTCGTCGCGGTCACGGCCTGCGCGCCCGAGGCGACGGCGGCCGGCCCCCAGGCGTAGGTCGTCGAGGTACGGCGAGACGAGATCGTCACCGCCACCACTCGTGAACCCGGCGAGCGTGGGGAAGGCGACCTTCTGGATGCCGGAGTCGAGGTCCGTCGTGACGTGCCGCGACCTGGAAGCCGCCGCTGTGGCCGGTCTGCGGGTTGATGTAGACCGTCGAGCCGGTGATCGCCGTGTCGCCGGTCGGGGCCGAGGGCGTCAGCGTGGGCGTGCTCGGCGCCGTCGTGTCGACCTTGATGTCGGGGCTCGTGTACGTCGTCGCGTTGCCGACGTTGTCGGGGACGACGTACTGGTAGCGGTAGCACGCACGGTCCGGGACGACGTCCGAGACGGGCGAGGCGGGATCGAGGGCGCCGACCTGTGCGTACGCGCCGAACGCGCCGCAGACCCCGTCAGCCGTGCCCGCCGAGGTCAGCGTCGCGGTCGCCCGCAGCAGCCGTGCGCCGGTGAGCGCCAGGCCCGACTGGGCGTCGGCGCCCTTGCTGAGGGCGACGCTGAGCGTCGTCGACGTGGAATAGCGCCCGCCCGTGCCGGCGAGTCCGGTGGCGTCGACCGAGCCGCCCGCCGGGCCGGTCACGTCGTTGGCGAAGGTCAGGGTCGTCGCCGCGGCGTTGCCCGCGACGTCGGTGCCCGTGACGGTCTCCGTCGGGGCGCTGGAGGTGCCCGGCGGTCCAGGAGAACGCCGCGGAGGTGAACGGGCCCGCCCGCGGGCGTGGCGACGCTGCCCGGAACGTGCGACCACCCGGTCGCGGTGCCCGCGAGCGCCGCGGTCGCGCTTGCGGCGGGACCCGGACCCGGCGTCGGTCACGGCGTTCACGAGCGCGAACGACCCGGCGGCGGCGCCGCGGTACCAGACCGTCGCGCCGGCGCGGAAGGCGCCGCCGGTGACGCCCGGAGAGCGAGAGGGCGTTCGCCGGGGCGGTGGTGTCGATGCGCACGGTCTGCGAGCCGATCGCGCTCGTGTTGCCGAGCGCGTCGGAGGCGGCGAACCGCAGCGTCGTCGTCGCGTTCAGCGAGAGCGGCGCGGCGTAGGTCTGCGCGGTCCCCGAGATCGTGGGGTCGCTGCCGTCCGTCGTGTAGCGGATCTGGCCGCCCCCGACGCCCGTGCCGTCGTTTGCGGTGAGCGTGACCGTGACCGGCGCGGACGTGTTCCAGCCGGCCCCGTTCGGGGCGGGCGCGGCGGACGCGCTGACGACCGGGGCCGTGCGGTCGACGAGGATCGTCGCCGAGGCCTGCGAGGGCACGGTCGCGTTGCCGATCGCCCAGACGGTGTGCGGTCCGTCGGCCACGGCGGGGATCGCGAGCGAGGTGATGGCGGCGGTCCCGGCGGGCCCGGCGGTCGGAGGGCGAGCCGGTCAGCGGCGTGGCCGCGTCGAGCCGGTAGGTGATGCCCTCGTTGGCCGCGAAGCCCGCGAGCGTGCCCGGTCGTCGTCCGCGGGAAGGCCGCCGGCCCGCCGAACTGCGTCGTGGCGAGCGTCAGCGTCGCGGCGCCGACGGTCACGATGCCGCTGCGAGGGCTCTCCGCGCCGCGCCAGTTCACGCCGACCAGCGGGCGTCACCGTGTAGCGCCAGGTTCCGGGCGGCACCGCCGCCTCGACGCAGGAGGTCGCGGTGATCGTTCCCGTGCAGCCGAGCCCGACGGCGGCGGCCGTGCCGCTGACCGCGTCGTAGCGGCGCACGAGGTAGCCGTCGACGGGCTGGCCGTCCGAGAGCGTCGATGCGGCCCAGGAGACCGTGACCGCGCGGCCCGGTGAGACGCTGGTCGTCGGGGTCGCGCCGGCGGCCACGACGGTCGCGGCGCGGCGGCGGCGGGGCCGCTGGTCGGGCCGGGCGTCCAGAACGCGGAGGCCGCGCAGGCGAGCGCGGCGAGCGCGATCAGCGCGGCGAGCGCGGCGAGCAGGCGGGTGCGGGCCGGTCGCGTCACGGGCCCACCCGGACGAAGACCGTGAACGCCGCGCCCTGGCAGGCGTCGGCGGCGGTGAGGCTCATGGCGACGGCGCCGGTGAGGCTCAGTGTGAGCTGACCGTTCGTGACGCCGACGCGCGCCGGGACACGTCCAGCCCGCGCCCGCCGTTGGTCTGGGTCGTGAAGCTCAGCGTTCCCAGCCCGCAGCCGCTGTGCGCGGCGTCGACGGCGAATCCGCCGCTGCCCTGCGTCGTGTCGAGCACGAGCGACGGGACCTGCACGGGGAACGTGTTGGGGTTGGAGAGCACGAGCGCGACGGCCGACTGGCCGCCCGGGTGCAGGCCCGCGGTCGCGGTCCCGGCGGCGACCGTGAGCGACTGGGCGGTTCCGGCCGGCGGCCCCGCCGGCTCCGGTGCCCGAGCCCGCTCCAGAACGCGACTGCGGCCCCGCCGGGGAGGGCGAGGCCGAGGACGGCGGCCACGAGGGCCAGGCGTGCGTGCCGTCGCGGGCGCCTCACGTGGGCTCCCGTCCCTCGACGTTGAATCGCAGCGCGACCGAGGCGCCCTTGCAGCCGTCCTGGCTCACGGGCCGGTCGATCATCGTCACGGCGGGCCACGCGCTGCGCGGGAGCCCCAGCGCCAGGAGCGTCCTGCTCGACTCGGCCGCAAGCCGCAGCGGGACGGCAGGCTCGCGGGCAGCGTCGCGAAGTCCGCCTCCGTGCACGTGCCACCGGACGCGGGCGTCACGCCCGTGACGGTGACCGTGAGCGCGGTGACGTCGACGGCCGTGCCGAACGAGTTCGTGAGGACGAGGTTCACCGGGCGCGCGACGCCGGGCGCGAGCGGTTCGGCGACGTCGCCTGCGGCGAAGAGCTTTCCGGGCGGGACGACCTCGCCCTGCGGGACGACCGCCGCGGGGACGGCGACCACGAGGGTCAGCTTGGCGCGGAGCACCTTCAGCTTGCGGCGGACGCCGGGGCGCCGGCGCGGCCAGGCGCTGATGCGCAGCGTGTAGCGCCCGGTGTGGATGCCGGCCGTGGTGCGGACGGTCAGCGTCGCCTTGCGCCGGGTGCGCCTCCTGTTCAGGCGCAGGGTCACGCCCTTGGGGGCCTTCCAGAGCTTCAGGCGGTAGCTGCGGACGGTGCGCGCGGGCTGGACGCGGATCGCGAAGGTGGTGCGCGCGCCCGGGCGGATCGTCCGGATCGCCGGGGAGGCGGAGATCGGGCGCGGCCGGCGGATGACCCGGTTGCTGACCGGGCGGCCGCGACGACGGCGTGCCGCCGACCGGCGGGGCGGTCTGCGCTGCGGGAGCGCGAACGTCGGGGGCGGAGGCGCCGCCGGTCGCGGCGCCGGGCAGGCTCGGCAGACGCACGCCCGCGGCGCTCGCCAGTCCCGTGCAGAGCAGCAGGACTGCGAGGGTCGCGGCCACGCGGCCGGCGATCTGGTGAAGGGTTCGCGAGCGCATTTCTGGTGGGCGCGCCGGAACGGCGTGGAGGGGGCGACCGACTGGTCGGCGCCCCCTCCACAGTCTCCGGATGGGTTGGGGCTAGCTGGCCTTCAGGTGCAGCACCGGGGATGCGCCCTTGCAGGCGTCCTGGTTGACGGCGGTGTTGGCGAAGCGCGAGGCCGCCGGCTGTCGGAACCGTCACGTTGAGCGTGCCGCTCGGCCGGAATCGACTGGTTCACCGCGTACGTTCGGGAACGTGAAGTCGGCGGGGTTGCAGCCACCGGGCAGGCCGGTGATGCCGTTCGTGCCGAACGACGTGTCGGCGACGACCTGGGCGACCGTGATGGCCGAGTTCGCCGACGAGTTCGTGATCGTGAAGCTGACCGGGGTCTTGCCGCCCGGGTACAGGGTGTTGCCGAACGTGACGGCGCTGATCGGCAGGCCGCTGTCGGTGCCGACCGAGGCGGTGCCCGAGCCGGTGCCGGTGGACGTCCAGAACGCGATCGCGCCGCCGGCGACGACCAGGGCGGCCACGAGGCCGAACACGATGGCGCGGCTGCGCTTCTTGCGGATGATGCTCATTGCGGACTCCTTGGGGAGAGAGAGTCCCGTCAGGCGGGCCCTCGATGGGTTCGTATCTCGCTCCTCAGAGACCGGGGTGGTGGCATCACGAGCCGCCGTCCGGCGTGGCGCGGGCACTGGTCCCGAGCCCCGTGGACGACCTTCCGGGGAACGCCGACCGCATCGGTGGGTCGTCGCTCTGGCCGGATGACCGATGCACCTTTGTGCAGGTTTGCGCAGATGAGTGGAGCTTTCGCTGCAGCATTGAGCCGCAGGCGGCCGCGGACCGCGCGGCGCTGACGCGGTATACCTCGCGTGACCACCCGCCCCACGGCCAGATCCGGAGACCCCCGCCATGGAAGCCACGCAGCAGTCCACGCCGACACATTCAGCCCGAGACGCTCGAGCACGCCCGCAGGTTCTTCATCGGCGGTGAGTGGGTGCAGCCCGCGACGCAGGACGACGCTGGACGTCATCAACCCCGCGACCGAGCAGCCTTTCGCGACGATCGCCCTGGGCGCCGAGGCCGACGTCGACCGCGCCGTCGCCGCGGCGCGCGCCGCGTTCGACGGGTTCGCCGCGACCTCGCGGGAGGAGCGCGTCGCGCTGCTCGGGCGGATCGTCGAGGTCTACATGGCGCGCGCGGGCGATCTCGCGCTCGCGGTCAGCCTGGAGATGGGCGCGCCGGCCGGGCTCGCCGCGCACGCACAGGTCCCGGCCGGGCTCGGGCACTTCGCCGTCGCGCTCGAGACGCTGAAGAGCTTCGAGTTCGAGGAGCAGGTGGGGACGTCGACCGTCGTCTCCGAGCCGGTCGGGGTGTGCGCGCTGATCACGCCGTGGAACTGGCCGCTGAACCAGATCGGCGCAAAGGTCGCGCCGGCGCTCGCCGCCGGCTGCACGATGGTGCTCAAGCCGTCGGAGATCGCGCCGCTGAACGCGGTGATCGTCGCCGAGATCCTCGCCGAGGCGGGCGTGCCGCCCGGTGTCTTCAACCTCGTCCAGGGCGACGGCCCGACCGTCGGCGCCGCGCTCTCCTCGCATCCGGACGTCCAGATGGTGTCGTTCACCGGGTCGACGCGGGCCGGGATCGAGGTCGCCCGCAACGCCGCGCCGACCGTCAAGCGCGTGGCCCAGGAGCTCGGCGGCAAGTCCGCCAACATCGTGCTCGACGACGCCGACCTCGAGGCGGTCATCACGCGCGACGTCGCCGCCGATGTACGTGAACTCCGGCCAGTCGTGTGACGCCGGGACGCGCATGCTGGTCCCCGCCGCCCGCATGGACGAGGCGATCGAGATCGCCCGGCGCGTCGACCGAGGAGGTGCCGGTCGGGCCCCCGGACGCCGAGGGGACCCGCGTCGGCCCGGTCGTCTCGCTCGCGCAGTTCAACAAGATCCAGGGCCTGATCGAGCGCGGCATCGAGGAGGGCGCGACGCTCGTCACCGGCGGCCCCGGCCGTCCCGAGGGCCTCGAGACCGGCTACTACGTGCGGCCGACGGTGTTCGCGAACGTCACGAACGACATGACGATCGCCCGCGAGGAGATCTTCGGCCCCGTGCTGTCGCTGATCGGCTACGAGGACGAGGACGAGGCGGTCGGCATCGCCAACGACACGACCTACGGGCTCGGCGGCTACGTCTCGTCCGGCGACCCCGAGCGCGCGCGGGCGCGTGGCCCGCCGGATCCGCACCGGCATGGTCCACGTCAACGGCGCCCCGCTGATGTTCGACGTGCCGTTCGGCGGCTACAAGCAGTCCGGCAACGGGCGCGAGTTCGGCGCCCACGGGCTGCGCGAGTTCCTCGAGACGAAGACGATCTTCGGGGACAACGCCTAGCGGCCCGCCCAGGTCTACGCCGTGACGACGTCTCGCCGGCGGAACACCTCGACGCCGGCGAGCGCGGCGGCCGCGCCGACCGCGACCATCACGACGGACGCGGTCAGGTCGAACGGCTCGCTCGGAACCAGCGCGAGCCAGTGGAACGGTGAGATGCCGAGCACCCACTCGGGGGCCTTGACGACGGCGCCCGTCTCCTCCCAGAGGTAGGCGGCGCCGACCGCCCGAAGGCGATCGCGCCGGTGTGCCGCGGCACGAGCGCGTAGCCGAGGACGGCCACCCCGAGGAAGAGGACCGCGACGGGCAGCGTGTTCAGCGACGTCTCGAGCAGGTCGGGGAGCGAGACGCCCGCGTCCTTGACGCGCGCCCGCCCAGCGCCGCGAGCGCCATCAGCGACCGCCACGCACGACGCTCAGCCCGACGGCGACCGGCGACGCGCCCCCAGAGCCAGCGGCGGCGGCCGAGCGGGCCGGAGAGCAGCGTGTCCAGCCGGCCCGAGGCCTCCTCCGCGCGCGCCGCGGTCGCGTGCGTGACCGCGTAGAGGCTGAGCGCCACGGCGAGGAACACGAAGACGAGCGCGAGGTACCCCTCGGCGCTCGCGATGTCGATGTTCGCGCCCGTCGTGCTCTCCACGTGCTTGCGGACGCCCGCGGAGGTGCGCGCGATGTCGGCGACCGCCTTCGAGACGAAGCCGAACACGAACGCGGTGAGCCCGAGCCCGAGTCCCCAGCCGACGACGCCCGCCGAGCGACTCGCGCACCGAGAACGCGGCCGCGCGAGCCCAGACCGAGGTGGCGCGGCGCGCGCTCGTCGTGGTGGGCGAGCACCGCGGCGCCGAGATCCCGGCGCGCGGCGATCCGGACGCTCACCAGCGTCAGCACAGGCCGTCCAGGCGAGCAGCGCCACGCAGCGCGAGCGGCTGCGCGCCGGTGAGCGGGCGCATCTCCTCGACCCAGCCGAGCGGCGTGAGCCAGCGCAGCCACTCGAGGCTCGCCGACCCGTCGGCGGCGACGCGGATCACGAAGGACGCGGCGAACACCGCGCCCGCGAGCGCGGCCGCCTCGCGGCGCGTCGCGGCGAGCTGCGACGTCAGCGCGCCGACCGCGGCGAACGCGGGCGCCGCGATGCACAGCGCCAGCGCGAGCCAGAGCGCGCCGCCGACCGGCACGTCGCCGGAGACGACGGCCGCGCCCACGGTCGCGGCGGCGGTCAGCGCGAACAGCACGCCGCAGGCCGACGCCGACCCCGCCGAGCGTGGCGAGCGTCGCGCGCTCGCGGCGGATCGGCGCGCCGAGCAGCGTCTCCCAGCGCCCGTGGTCCTCCTCGCCGCGCAGCATCCGCGTGCCCACGAGGAGTCCCCAGATCCCGGCGATCAGCGGCAGCAGGCCGAGCGTGCGCCACGCGAGGAAGCCGCCGACCGTGTCGATCTCGCGCGCGGGCCCGAACAGCGCGCGGATCCCGCTGTTCGCCGGTGATGCCGCGCAGCAGCTGGGCGCGCTCGGCGGGCGTCCCGTAGGTCGACTTGTAGGCGATGACCGAGGAGACGACCGTGAGCGCGAACACGGCGCCCCAGATCAGCGCACCGCGGGCGACGCCGGTGAACGCGAGGCGGCCGACGAGGACGCCCGGGCGGCCGGGCCTCAGTCGCCGTCGCCATAGCGGGCGAGGAAGAGGTCCTCGAGCGACGGCTCGCGGCTCGTGAGGTGGATCGGCCTGCGCGGGCGCGAGCACGTCGAGCAGCGGCGCGATCGGGCCGTGGACGTGGCAGGTGAGGACGTGTCCGTGCGACCTGCACGGCGTCGACGCCGGCGACGCCCGCTGACGTCCGGCGGCTCGCCGTCGAACGTCGCCTCGATGCGCATCGCGCTGAGGTGGCGCAGCTCGGCGAACGTCCCGACCTCGACGAGCTTCCCGCGGCGCAGCAGCCCGACCCGGTCGGCGCTCTCCTCGACCTCGATCAGGAGGTGCGAGGAGAGGAAGATCGTCTGCCCGCGCTCCTTGGCCTCGACCAGGCACTCGCGGAAGACGACCTTGCGCAGCGGGTCGAGGCCGCTCGTCGGCTCGTCGAAGATCAGCACGTCGGCGCGCGTCATGAACGCGGCGATCAGCGCGACCTTCTGGCGGTTGCCCGGTCGAGAACGCGCGCATCCGCTTGTCGGGGTCCAGGTCGAAGCGCTCGATCAGCTCGTCGCGGTAGGCCGCGTCGAAGCTCCCGTGGAGGTTGCCGAGCAGATCGAACGTCTCGTGCGCGGTGAGCTGCGGCCAGAGCGCCGGGTCGGCGGTGACGACCGCGAGCCGCCGATGGGTCTCGACCGGGCGCGCTCCAGGCGTCGTGGCCGTCGATCCGCGCCGATCCGGCGGTCGGGCGGATCAGCCCGAGCAGCATCCGGATCGTCGTCGTCTTGCCGGCGCCGTTCGGCCCCAGGAAGCCGAAGACCTCGCCCTGCGGGATCTCGAGGTCCAGCCCGTCGACGGCGGTCGTCGCGCCGAAGCGCTTCGTCAGGCCCGTCGTCTCGATCGCCGCCGGCACCGGGCGGACGATAGTCCGCCCGGTGCCGCTGGCGATTCGCCCCGTCTAGTTGAGCGCCATGTTCGGCTCGCCCTGCGCGTTCAGCCCGTTCGCCGAGTGCGTGCAGGTGCCGCCGCGCGGCGTTCCGTTGTTGTAGGCCTGGCGGATGCAGTTGCGCAGCGCCTTCTGGCCCCAGTAGTTCGGATGGATGTCCTCCTGGAGCTGGTAGGGCCCGAACAGCGTCGAGCTCGTGCGCACCTGCTGGACCCACTCGGTCCGGTCGACCGCGCCCGGGCTGGTCCAGTTCGCGACGCCCTGCTCCTCGAGCAGTCCGACGCCGGTCTCGCACAGCCGCCGGCCGCTGAGTGCCCCGGCCGCCTCGACGATGCGCACGTTGCCCAGGCCGCTCTGCGCCGCGCCGTTGCGGATCGAGTTGTTCAGTGCGGGCACGACGGTGTCGTTCGCCCAGTCCGCATCACGGTTCCAGACGCCGCAGCCGCCGACCGTCTGGCGCGTGTAGCCGCTCTGCGAGTAGCGGAAGCCCGACCCGCGCGGCAGCGGGGAGGAGTACGTCTGCGCGACCAGCGTCCACGCGTTGTCGGCGTAGCCGGCGTTGCGCATCGCGGTGCGCAGGTTCTGGTAGGCGCCCGCGACCTTGGTCGTGATCGCGGCCTGGTTCGCGGCCGTGAAGCGCGACGAGATGCTCGAGTCGTCGTAGCAGTAGTTCGGCCACCACGACGGGGAGAGGTACCAGTCGAGCACGCACGCCTGGACGATGTCCGCGAAGCCGTAGTCGTTGGCGCCGATCAGCGCGACGACCATCTTCACGTTGTGCGTCGAGGCGTACTGCTGGAGCGCCTTCGCCTGGCCGATGTGGCCCGGCGCCGTCGTCGTAGAAGTCGAGTCCCGGCTTGTAGTCCGAGCCGCTGCTGAACGGCTGGGTCGCGGTGCGCGCGCCCGAGCAGGCGAGGTTCGCGCTGTTGACGCCGCCGCCGATGCCGATCATCGAGGCCTTCGACCGATGACACCCGGCGATCGCCTCGGCGTTGCCGTTGTCGGCGTACGCGGTCGACCCGAGTGCGTCCACGTCGCGACGGGCTGTTGTTCGTGTTCCCGGCCCAGCGCCCGGCCTCGCCGGAGATCGCCGAGTCGCCGACCGACACGACCGACGGGGTTCCGACCCCGGGGCCGTCCGCCAGGGCCGTCGCCGCTGCTCACCAAGGTGGCCGCCGAGCAGGCGATGGCGGCCACAAGCGCAAGTCTGCGCATGTCTCACTCCTCCCGGTTGAGGGGCGTCCCTGCCCCGGGTCGTCTCCTGTGGAGCGACCCTAACCGCGGGAGGTCACGCAGGGGAAGGGCTGTGGAGCTCTTCGTGTGCTTCGCCGTCCTGGGCGAGTGCACAGATCTCGTCGAGCTGGTCGCGGACGGCCTTGGCGAGCGCGTCGACGGCGTCGGCCGACTTCCCGATCTGCGTGCGGGCCGCGGTGAGTCCGCGCCTTGATCGCCTTGACCTGCCCGAGCAGCTCGATCGCGCGCTTGGCGGCGTCCTCGATCGCGACGGTGTCGACGCCCTCGGCGGCGGCGCGCGCCATCAGCACGCGCGCACGGGCCAGGGCGTAGCCGGTCTCGAGCACGAGCGTCGAGCCCTCGTCCGGGTCGTAGGTCACGACGAGCTTGTCGCCGTGCAGCTCCTGCAGCGGGCGCAGCTTCGCCGGGACGCGATCCTCGCTCGGGACGACGAGCACCGCGAGCGCGGCGCTGCGCTGCTCGCGTGCCGTGTCGAGCGTGCGGATCGCCTCGGGCAGGCTGAGCCGCGAGGTCTTGACCTCGAAGACGACGCGTCCGCGCGCCGGGCCGTCCTGGGCCTCGAGGTCGACGACGACGTCGCCCTTCTTGCCGCCGCCCTCGGCGGTGTCGCCGACCGGCTCGGCGCAGTCGCCGCGGCGATGGGCGATCTCGGCGATCGCGTCGGCGACCTGCTCCTCGTAGGTGCGGCCCTTCGCCGTCCCGCGCTCGGCCTCCTCGGCGACCGCCTCGGTCTTGTCCTGCTCGGCCTTCAGCAGCGCGACCTCGGCCTTCAGCGCGACGATCGTCTCGTTCATCGCGACCAGGTGGACGTGCTGCTGGTCGGAGGCCTGCTTGATCGCGCCGACGGCGGAGCGCTGGAACTGCGCGAGCGGGTTGCTCTCGTCGGCGGCGGTGAACTGCTTCGTCAGCGACTCGCGGTGGCTGCGCAGCAGCTCGTCGACGAGCGCCTTCACCTGATGCTGGACCGCGCCCGAGGACTCGGCGCCGAAGTGCTTCTCGAGCAGGCGCGGGACCGAGCCGGTCTCGGCGCCGAAGGCCGCGGTGACCGCGTTCTCGAGCTGCTCGCCGGCGAGCCGCGCGCGCTCGCCGAACTGCTGCTCGACCTCGCGCGCCTGGCGCTCGAACTCGGCCTTGACGTATTCGGTGTTCGCGGCGGCCTGCTCGCGGTCGAGCACGCGCGCGCCGATCTCGATCGCCTGGACGATCAGGTCGGCCGGATCCTCCGCGGCCTCCTCGCGCTCGCGCGCGAGCCGGACGGTGCAGTCGTCCTCGACGATCAGCCCGTCGATCCGCAGCCGGTCGGCGGCGATCGTGACGTGGAACGGTCGAAGTGGCGTGGCGGCTTCCATGGTCATCCAGTCGCACGGTAGGCATGCGCATCTGACGGAACGCACGCGAGCGTGCGCGGAGTAGGCTCGGTCACCATGCTCGATCGCCTTCAAGGACCGCTGTTCGTGGCTCGCACGCTGGTCGGTGCCGGGTTCCTGCACCCCGAGCGCCCGGACCGCCTGCTGCGCGCGCTCGGCACGCTGAAGGACTGGGGGCCGACGATCGCCGCCGGCTATCAGGCGGCGGCGCTGCGCCGGCCCGACGCGGTCGCGCTCGTCGACGAGCGCGGCACGCTGACCTTCCGCGAGGTCGACGAACGGACGAACCGTCTCGCCCGCGCGCTGCGCGAGCAGGGGGTCGGCCCCGGCGACGGCGTCGCGATCCTCGCGCGCAACCACCGCTGGTTCGTCGACATCTCGGTCGCGGTCGCGAAGCTCGGCGGCCGCGCGCTCTACCTCAACACGATGTTCGCCGCGCCGCAGATCGCGGACGTCTGCGAGCGCGAGCAGCCGGTCGCGATCGTCCACGACGAGGAGTTCGCGGAGTTCGTCGCGGGCGCGGCGGAGGGGCGCAAGCGCTTCGTGGCCTGGTACGACGATCCGGCGCGTGCCCGATCCGGGCGGTGCCCCGACGCTCGACCTGCTGGCCGCGAACATGTCGTCCGACGCGCTCGACCCCCCGCCCGAGCCGAGCCGCGTGATCATCCTCACCAGCGGCACGACGGGGACGCCGAAGGGCGCGCAGCGCAAGCAGCCCGACTCGCTGATGCCGATCGCCTCGCTGCTCTCGGCGATCCCGCTGCGCGCGCGAGAGACGACGATGATCGCCGCCCCGATGTTCCACTCGTGGGGGATGGCGCACTTCCTGCTGTCGCTCACGCTCGGCTCGACGCTCGTCGTGCGCCGGCGGTTCGACCCGGAGGACACGCTCGCCGCGGTCGCCCACCACCGCGCCACGCGCCCTCGCGGTCGTCCCGGTGATGCTCCAGCGGATCATGGAGCTGCCGGACGAGGTGGTCGCGCCGCTACGACACCTCGGCGCTGCGGGTCATCGCCGTCAGCGGCAGCGCGCTTCCGGGTGAGCTGGCCACGAACGTGATGGACCGCTTCGGCGACGTCGTCTACAACCTCTACGGCTCGACCGAGGTCGCCTGGGCGACGATCGCGGGACCGGCGGACCTGCGCGCCGCGCCGGGCTGCGCCGGACGGCCGCCGCGCGGCACCGTCGTGCGCCTCTACGACGAGCAGGGCAGGGCACTGACCGAGCCCGGGCAGACCGGCCGGATCTTCGTCGGGAACGACATGGCCTTCGACGGCTACACGGGCGGCGGCGGCAAGGACGTCATCGACGGGCTCATGTCGACCGGCGACGTCGGCCACTTCGACGCCGGCGGGCGCCTCTTCATCGACGGCCGCGACGACGAGATGATCGTCTCCGGCGGCGAGAACGTCTTCCCGCGCGAGGTCGAGGACCTGCTCGCCGATCACCCGTGCGTCGCCGACGTCGCCGTCATCGGCGTGCCGGACGAGGCGTGGGGCGAGCGGCTCGCCGCGTACGTCGTCGCCGTGGACGGGATGGAGCCGACCGAGGACGACCTGAAGGCCTACGTGAAGGAGAACCTCGCCGGCTTCAAGGTCCCGCGCGACATCGTGTTCCTCGACGAGCTGCCGCGCAACGCCACGGGCAAGGTGCTCAAGCGGATGCTCGTCAGCGGCTGACGCCGCTCACGGCCGCCACTTGATCGAGCAGCCGACCGGCTCGGTCTCGGACAGGACGACGGGGCGCCCGGCGAGCACGTCGTCGAGCGCGCCGCGCAGCCAGTCGGCGTCCTGGCGCGGGTCCTCCCAGTCGCTGTCCGGCGCGCCGCGGTAGGCGAGCCGGCCCTCCGGATCCAGGACGAACACGTCGGGCGTCGTCTGCGCGCCGTACGCGTGCGCGACGTCCTGGCGTCTCGTCGTGCAGGTAGGGCATCGGCCAGTCGTCGGGGTCGGCCTCGACGCGCGCGACCATCGCCTCGAACGAGTCGCGCGGGTAGCGGTCCGCATCGTTGCTGTTGATGTTGAGGACGACGACGCCGTGCTCGGCGTAGTCGCTCGCCACCGCGGCGATCCGGTCGTGCCAGGCGAGCGCGTAGGGGCAGTGGTTGCACGTGAAGACGATCACCGTCGCGGGCGGGTTCGTCTCGAGCGCGACGCCTGCGCGGCTCCCGTCCGTCGCGGGCAGGTCGAACGGCGGCGCGTGGGCGCCGATGCGCAGGCTCATGGCGAGGCTCCTTCGGTCGTGGTCGCGCGGCGCAGGGCGTCGCGCAGGTCGTCCGGGTCGGGCACGGGGGAGATCCGCCCGTCGCGGCGGTGGTAGATCCGGCAGGCGAGCATCACCGGCTCGGCGCCCGGGTCGACGACGTCGCGCTCCGTCGATGCGGATCGTGGGCGAACCGGTGAAGCGCTCGCGCGCGGCGTCGGCCTCGTCGCGAACCTCGCGCACCTCGATCCCGTCGGGGTCGAGTCCCGCGGCCGTCGAGCGCGGCGCGCAGGTCGGCGAGCGCGCGCGGGTGCGACGGGCAGCCGTCCCAGTAGAGCAGTTCGACGCGCGGAGCCACACGTCGAGGGTACGCACGGCGAGCTCGCCGCCTACGGCACGATCACCGCGGCGCCCTCGATCCTGCCGCCGCGGATCGCGTCGAGCGCGTCCTCGGCGTCGCTCGAGCGCGAACGTCGTCACCCGCGTGCGCACGGGGACCCGCGGTGCGAGGTCGAGGAACTCGATCGCGTCCTCGCGCGTGAGGTTCGCGACCGAGCGGATCTGGCGCTCCTCCCAGAGGTCCGCGTAGGGGAACGAGGGGATGTCGCTCATGTGGATGCCCGCGCACACGACGATCCCGCCGCGGTCGCACGCGCGCAGCGCCGCCGGGACGAGCTCACCGGCCGGCGCGAAGATGATCGCCGCGTCGAGCGGCTGCGGGCCCGGCTTCAGCGCGTCGCCCGCCCAGGCGCAGCCCGAGCTCCAGCGCGAACGCCTGCGACGCGGCATCCTCGGCGCGGGTGAACGCGTAGACCTCGCGTCCCTGGCGCAGCGCGACCTGCGCCACGATGTGCGCCGCCGCGCCGAAGCCGTAGAGCCCGAGCCGCGGCGCCGTCGCCCGGTCATCCGCAGCGCCCGGTGGCCGATCAGGCCCGCGCACAGCAGCGGCGCGAGCGTCGAGGTCGTCGTGACCCTCGGGCAGCGGGAAGCAGTAGCGCTCGTCGGCCACGGTCAGCTCGGCGAACCCGCCGTGGATGTCGAGCCCGGTGAAGCGCGCGGCCGTGCAGAGGTTCTCGCGCCCGCGCCGGCAGTACGTGCAGGTCCCGTCCGTCCACCCGAGCCAGGGCACGCCGACGCGCGTGCCCGGAGGCGTCGTCGTGCCCGGCCCGCCGCCCTCGACGATGCCGACGATCTGGTGGCCGAGGACGATCGGCCGCGTCGCCGTCGTGAGCTCGCCGTCGCGGATGTGCACGTCCGTCCGGCAGACCCCGCAGGCGCGCACGCGCAGCAGCAGCTGCCCGGGGCCCGGGGCGGGATCCGGGAGCTCTGCCGGCCTGCAGCGGCGTGCCCGGCTCGTCGAGGATCATCGCGCGCACCACGCGGGTTCTACTCTGAACGCGCGATGCCCGCCAGAGCAGACAGCTTCGACCTCGCTCGCCTGCAGATCCATTCCGGCGAAGGGCCGCAGCATCGAGCTCGAGGTCGAGCTCGGCAGCTTCCGCTACGGCGAGGCCGGGTACACCGCCGAGCCGGCCGGTCGTCCCGGTCCGGCTCGACCTGTCGCGGATGGTCGGCGACGGGTGGTCGCTGCGGCTGCGCTTCGAGGCCGCGCTGCGCGGCCCGTGCATGCGCTGCCTCGGCGACGCGGAGCCGCGGACGCAGGTCGACGCCCGCGAGATCCACCAGCCGGGCGTCGGCGACGAGGAGCTCGAGAGCCCGTACGTCGAGGGCGAGGAGCTCGACCTGCACCGCTGGGCGCACGATGCCTTCGCGCTCGCGCTGCCCGCCCAGGTGCTCTGCCGCCCGGACTGCCGCGGCCTGTGCCCCGAGTGCGGTGCCGACCTCAACGAGCAGCCGGACCACGCGCACGAGCCGCCGAAGGACCCGCGCTGGGCGAAGCTCGGCGAGCTGAAGTTCGACTAGTGGCGCGACGGTCTAGAGCCAGGCGCCGCTCGGGCAGGAACGGCGCGAGCGGCCCGAGGCGGCCCTTGACGCACAGCGGGCCGTCGGGCGAGAGCGGCAGCCGCGCATCGAGCGCGACGCGGATCGCCCACTGCTGCGCGGCGCTCGATGAAGAACACGAGCGCCGTCGAGCCCGGCGGGGCGGTCGTGAGCGCGGCCCAGAGGGCGAGCGACGCCGCCTCGTCGTCGCGCGCGAGCAGCAGCTGGACGCTGCCCTTCGCGCGCGCAGACCACCGCTCGGTCCTCGAAGACGAGCAGCCGCGAGCCGGTCGCGAGGAAGACCTCGAGATCCTCGCCGTAGCCGGCGCCCCGCAGCTCGCGCCCGAGCGCGCTGGCGAGCGGGAGCCCGGCGGCGCCGGCGTCCTCGCACGGCGTCCAGCCCGTCGGGCGCGCGCCGCAGGTCCGGGACGCCCATCGCGGCGAGCGTCGGGTGCAGGTCGAAGCCGGCGTTGCCGTAGCGCCGCATCGCCGCCGGCTTCTCCGAGGACAGGATGATCCAGCCGTCGCAGCCGCGCTCCTCGCCGTAGCGCGAGCGAGCGTTCGAGCAGCTCGCGCCCGACGCCGCGGCCCTGCAGGTGCTCGTCGACCGCGAACAGCGAGAAGCCCCAGACCCGCTCGCGGACGATCGCCATCGCCACGCCCGCGACGACCCCCTCGTGCTCGGCGACCCAGGCGCCGCCGGGATCGGTCGCGCGCGGATGGTCGATGCGCGCGAGCGACCTGCTTCGCTGCACCTCCGCGCTGACGTTCGGGTCGTCGTGGAACAGCACGCGCAAGCACAGCTCGTAGACCTCGGGCGCCTCGCCCTCGCGCATCGGCCTGATCGTCACGTCCTGCGGCAGCACCCCGCCAGCTAAGCAGGCGCTACCCTCTGCTGCCTCATGGCCGTTCCAAAGCAGCGACAGTCGCACTCCCGCACGACGAAGCGCCGTTCGACGCACAAGCTCAGTGCGCCGACGTACAACTCGTGCCCGCAGTGCCACACCCCACGTCTCCCGCACCGGGTCTGCCCGACCTGCGGGACGTATGCCGGCCGTGAGGTCGTCGCGCCACGCGCTGACGACCACCACGATCACGACCACTAGCTGGTCCCCGTGACCATCACGGTCGCGGTCGATGCCGGAGGCGCCGATCTCGGGCCCGCCGAGGTCGCGGCGGGTGCCGCGATCGCCGCGTCCCAGGGCGTCCGCGTGCTGCTGTTCGGCGCCGCGGACGAGATCGGCGAGGTCGCCGACGGCGTCGAGGTGATCGACTCGCCGGTGTCGATCGCGAAGGCCGCCGATCCCGCGCGCGCCGTGCGCGGCGACGCCGGAGTCCTCGATCGTGCGCGCCGTCCGCGCCGTCGCGGCGGGTGACGCCGACGCGTTCGTCAGCGGCGGCTCGACGGGCGCGGCGCTCGCCGCCGGGCTGTTCGAGATCAAGCGCGATCGCGGGATCTACCGGCCCGCGCTCGCGGTGCCGGTCCCGATCCCCGGCAACCCGATCACGCTCGTGGACGTCGGCGCCAACGCCGAGGTGCGGCCCGAGCACCTCGTCCAGTTCGCCTTCATGGGCGCCGCGCTCGCGCAGATCGTGCTCGGCGTCGAGCGCCCGCGCATCGGCCTGCTCTCGAACGGCGAGGAGCCGGGGAAGGGCACCTCGACGGTGATCGAGGCGCACGCGGCGCTCGCCGCGCGCGCGGCGGCCGCGCCGGACGCGCTCACGTTCGTCGGCAACGTCGAGGGCACCGACCTGACGACCGGCGCCGCCGACGTCGTCGTCACCGACGGCTTCACCGGCAATGTCGTGCTGAAGACGATGGAGGGCATCTCGCAGATGCTGCTCGGCGCGGTCCGCGACGCGGCGACGTCGAGCGCCCGGGCGAAGGCCGGCGGCGTCCTGCTGCGGCCGGCGCTGCGCGGCCTGCGTGACGAGCTGGACCCCGAGGGGCCCGGCGGCGCCTATCTGCTCGGGCTGCGGCGGCTCGGCGTCGTGCCGCACGGGCGCTTCACGCGCTACGGCTTCTCCCAGGCGATCCTGCTCGCCGCCCGGGGCGCCCGCGGCGACCTCGTCGGCCGCACGCACGCGGCGCTCGAGGCGGCGGGCGCGCTGCGGGTCCGGGCGTCCGACTCCGCGTCTAGCGTGTCGCCCTCATGACCCGTGACGAGGTCCTTCAGCGGATCCGCGAGCATCTGGCCGACGAACTCGACCTCGACCCCGAGGCGATCGTCGCCGACGCGCGCTTCAAGGAGGATCTCGAGGCCGACTCGCTCGACCTCTACACGCTCGTGCAGGAGCTCGAGGACACCTACGGGGTCACGATGTCCGACGAACAGGCCGCGCGCATCCTCACCGTTGGTCAGGCGGCCGACTTCGTCATCGCCCACGCCTCGACCGCCACCTGAGCCCTGAAGCTCCTCAACGATCTTCTCGACGAGCTGCCGGAGGCGCTCTACCGGCAGGTCTTCACGCACGCCTCGTGGAGCGACCGCCCCGCGGACTCGTACGCCCGCCTGGCGTTTCTCGGGGACAGCGTCCTCGGGCCTGGCGATGACCGCGCACCTCTACCCGCGGCTCGAGGCCGAGCGCTACGGCGCCGGCCGGCTGACGAAGATCCGCGCCCAGACGGTCTCCGGGCCCTCGTGCCGCGACGTCGCCGAGCGCCTGGGCGTCGAGGCGCGGCTGCGCGCGTCGGCGCCGGACGCGATGACGGTGCCCGCCACGGTGATGACCGAGCGGGTGCTGGCCTCGGTGATCGAGGCGGTGATCGGGGCGTGCTTCCTGCACGCCGGCTACGAGCGCACGGCCGCCGCCGTCGTCGAGGCGTTCGCGCCGGAGCTGGCGCACGCGCTGGAGCACCCGGTGGACTTCAAGTCGACCTTCCAGGAGCGGCTCGCCCAGCACGGCGACGTCGTCGTCTACGAGGTGACGGAGGAGATCGGCCCGCCGCACGACCGCACCTTCGAGGTCAGCGCCGTCGTCGACGGCGCGGTCGTCGGGGCGGGGACGGGGCGGTCGAAGAAGGCCGCCGAGCAGGAGGCCGCGCGCGCCGCGCTCGAGCACGTCGAGGAGGACACCTGAGATGCACCTGAAGTCGATCACCCTGAAGGGGTTCAAGTCCTTCCCGGACCGCACGACGCTGCAGTTCGCGCCGGGCGTCTCGG
This sequence comes from uncultured Actinomycetes bacterium, assembly GCA_963721255.1. Classification (GTDB taxonomy): domain Bacteria; phylum Actinomycetota; class Thermoleophilia; order Solirubrobacterales; family Solirubrobacteraceae; genus F1-60-MAGs163. The sequence continues at coordinate 59,505 of CAVRIM010000001.1, read as the reverse complement.
TCGTCGTGGGCCCGAACGGCTCCGGCAAGTCGAACGTCACCGACGCCGTGCTGTGGTGCATGGGCGAGCAGTCGCCGCTCGCGGTGCGCGGCCAGTCGATGCAGGACGTGATCTTCTCGGGCGGCCACGGCGTGCAGGCCCGCTCCTCCGCCGAGGTCGAGCTGATCCTCGACAACGCGCAGGGCCTGATCGACATCCCGCTCGGCGAGATCTCGATCAGCCGGCGCCTGGACCGCAGCGGCGAGGGCGAGTACCGCCTGAACGGCGCGAAGTGCCGGCTCGTCGACGTGCTCGAGGTGCTGTCCGACACCGGGCTCGGCAAGGAGATGCACTCCGTCGTCAGCCAGGGCCGCGTCGAGTCGATCGTCACCTCCAAGCCGAAGGACCGCCGGCTGCTGATCGAGGAGGCCGCCGGCCTCGGCAAGCACCGCAAGCGCCGGCGCCGCGCGCAGCTGAAGCTCGACCGCACGCAGGAGAACCTCGACCGCGCGCTGGACATCGAGCGCGAGGCGCGCTCGCGGCTGCGCCCGCTGAAGCGCCAGGCGGAGGCCGCCGAGCTGCACGAGCGCCTCGAGCGCCAGACGCTCGAGGCGCGCTGGGAGCTCGCGCGCGACGACGTGCGCGCCCGCCGCGCCGAGCTGGCGGCGGCCCAGGAGGCCGCGATCGCCGCGCGCACAGCGCGCGCCGAGGCCGACGCCGAGCTGGCCGAGGTCGCCGCGCGCCGCGAGCGGGCCGAGCTGGCGCTGGCCGAGCGGACCGAGCGCCGCGAGGCGATCGCGCGCCGCGCCGAGCGCGCGCGCACGGCGGCCGACCGCATCGAGGTGCGCCTGGAGCGCACCGTGGAGACCGTCGAGACGGTCGCCGAGCGCCTCGCGAACCGCTCGCGCAGGCTCGAGGTGCTCGAGGCCCAGGCCGACGGCGGACGCCCCGGACGCCGCCGGGCAACGCCCGCATCGAGGCGCTCGAGGCCGAGCTGGAGCGGCTCGACGGCGAGCGCGCCGCCGAGCTCGAGCGCGAGCTCGCCGGCCTCGAGACCGAGCGGACGACCAGGCCGCGGCGCAGGTCGCGGCGATGCAGCACGAGGTCGAGGCAGGCCGCCGCGGCGCTCGCGGACGCCGACGAGCGCCACCGAGCTGGCCCGCGGCGCGCTGCGGGCGGCCGAGCGCAGCGCCGAGGACGCCCGCCGCGAGGCGGCGCGCGTCGGCGCCGAGCTCGCCGCCGCCAACCAGTTCCTGCGCTCGCACGCCTCGGCGCCGAGCGGCGAGCGCGCGCTCGCCGACGACCTCGAGGTCGAGCCCGGCTACGAGCTCGCGGTCGCCGCCGCGCTCGACGGGCGCCTGCGCTCGGCGATCGTCGCCGACCGCGCGTCGGGCGACGCGCTGCTCGGCCGCCTGGGCGCCGAGGGCGGCAGCGCCCTCGTCGCGGGCGACCCGCCGAGCGCGGCCGTCCGCGTCCGCGCCGCCGGCGCCGGGCGCGCGGGCGCTCGCCGAGCTCGTGCGCGGCCCCGACGCCGGCCGCCGCGCTCGCGCGTCGCCTGCTCGCCGCCGCGTGGGTCGTCGACGACCTCGGGGCGGTCCCCGACGCGTTCACCGGCGTGGCCGTCACCGCCGCCGGGCGCGCCTGGATCGGCGCGACGCGGGAGCTGCGCCAGGCGCCCGAGGGCGGCAGCGAGCGCGTGCTCGCCGAGCGCAACCGCCGCGACCAGCTCGTCGCCGAGACCGAGGTCGCCGCGAGCGCCGAGCGCGCGGCGCTCGGCGCGATCGAGGCCGCCGGCCAGGCCGTCGCCGCCGCCGAGGCCTCGCGTGAGCTGGCCGACACGCGCCGCCGCGAGTCGGGCCGGGCGCTGACCGCGGCGCAGGAGTCCGAGCGCCGCGCCACGTGGCTGATCGAGGAGCGCCGCGGCGCCCCGGACCAGGGCGCGGCCGCCGTCCGGCGCGCCCAGATCGACGGTGAGCTCGCCGCCGAGCGCCGGGTCGCCGAGCGCGCCGCACGCGAGCGCGAGGAGCGGGCCGCCGCGATCGAGCGCCTGCAGCGTGTCCGTCGCGCGCGACACGGCGCTCGGGCCCGGCCGCCGAGCGGCTCGCCGAGGTCCTGCGCAGCGCGCTCGAGGCCGTCGCACGCCGCGTCGGCACGATCGAGCACGAGCTGCTCGCCGACCGCCGCGAGGGCGAGGGCGTCGCCGCCGAGCTGCGCGCCTGCGCGCAGCTCGAGGCGCAGATCCAGCAGCGGCTGCGCGAGCTGGGCGAGTCGCGTGACCGCCGCCGAGGTGCGGGCGCAGCAGGCGCGCGACCAGGAGGCCGAGGCGGCGGCCGAGCTCACGCAGGTCGCCGAGCGGCTCGGGCTGGACGCCGAGCCGGCGCCGGAGCCGCTGGACGCCGAGCAGGCCGACCGCGCTGCGCGAGCGCATCGCGCGCCTGTACCGCCGCCGCGAGCAGCTCGGCCCCGTCAACCCGCTCGCCAAGGCCGAGTACGACGAGGCGCTCGCCCACGTCGAGGAGCTCGAGCGCCAGCGCACCGACCTCGAGACCGCGCTGCGCGAGCTGCGCTCGCTGATCCGCGAGACCGACCGGCAGATCCACGACACGTTCGAGGAGACGTTCGCGGCGGCCGCCAAGAACTTCGAGGAGCTCGCCGCCCACTGCTTCCCGGGCGGGCGCGGCCGGCTGCGGCTCGTGCGCGAGGACAGCGGCCCGAAGGCCGTGCTCGGCGGCGCGGACCCGGCCGACGAGGGCGCGCAGCTCGCCGCCGCCGAGGCCGAGGCGGACGCCGAGCTCGAGAAGGAGCTGGGCGAGCCCGAGGACGACCTCGGCGTCGAGATCGAGATCACGCCCGGCGGGCAAGTCGATGAAGCGGCTCACGCTGCTGTCCGGCGGGGAGAAGTCGATGACCGCGATCGCCTTCCTGTTCGCCGTCTTCCTCGCCAAGCCGTGCCCGTTCTACATCCTCGACGAGGTCGAGGCCGCGCTCGACGACCTCAACATCGGCCGCTTCCTCGAGCTGCTGCGCACCTACCGCGACCGCGCGCAGTTCATCGTCGTGACGCACCAGAAGCGCACGATGGAGGCCGCCGACACGCTCTACGGCGTCTCGATGGGCGGCGACGGCGTCTCGAAGGTGATCTCGCGGCGGCTCCCGCAGGAGGTCCCGCGCGGAGTCCGTGGGCGCGGCGGCCTGAGGCCGGGCGCCAGCGTGCGTCCCGAGGACGCCCTGGCGCGCCTGCCCGTCCCGCTGCGGCGCGTCGCCTACCGCGTCGCGTACCGGCTGCTGCAGGTCTGGTCGCGCCTGCGGCCCGCCCCGGCGCAGGGCGTGAAGTGCGTGCTGCGGCACGAGGGACGGATCCTCTTCATCCGCCACACCTACGGCGACCGCGAGCTCTGGGAGCTGCCCGGCGGCGGGACTGCACCGCGACGAGCCGCCGCTCGAGGCGGCCGCGCGCGAGGCCCGCGAGGAGCTCGGCGTCGAGCTGTCGTGGCGGCCGCTCGCGTCGGTCGAGCTGCGCGACCACCGGCTGACGACGATGCACGTCTTCGCCGCCGAGGCGACGACGGACGCGGTCACGCCCGACCCGGGCGAGCTCGCCGAGGTCCGCTGGGCCGCGCCCGACGCGCCGCCGCGGCCGCTGTCGCCGTCGTCGACGGCGATCCTCCGGCTCCCCGGCGTCGCGGCGCCGTCCGGCTAGAGGTCCTTCTCACCCCAGAACGAGGCGGCGGGGTTCTGGTTGTAGTCGGGGATCTCGTGGTAGCCGGCCGACAGGTAGAGCGTGCGCGCGTGCGGCTGCCGCGGCCCGGTGTCGAGCCGCACGCGCGCGTAGCCGCGCTCGCGCGCCGCGTCCTCGAGCGCGCCGAGCAGCGCGCGGGCGACGCCCTGCGAGCGCCCGGCCGGCGCGACGTACATGCGCTTGATCTCCGCGAGGTCCGGCGCCGAGGCGCTTCACCGCGCCGACGCAGACGGGCTCGTCCCCGAGCCGGCCGACGAGGCAGACGCCGTCCGGCGGGGCGAAGTCGCTCGCGGTCGCGCTCGGCATCCCCGGGCGGTCGATGCGCCCGTAGAAGGCCTCCAGCTCGTCGACCATCGCGGCGATCAGCTCGCGCGCCGGGGACGCGTCGGCGGGCACGGCGCGGAACTCGAGCGGCCGCGCGGCGGGCTCCTGAGGCTCGGTGCTCACCCCGCTATCGTCGCGCATCCGCATGCCCCGTGACTGGTCCGACGTCTTTCTGCTCGACCGCGCCGAGGACGCCCCGCAGGCCGCCGCGGCCCCGGAGCCCGAGGCGGAGCCGGCGCAGAAGCGCGGGATGTTCGCCCGCCTGCGCGAGAACCTCGGCAAGACGCGCGCCGCGCTCACCGCCGAGGTGCAGGCGACGCTGTTCGACACGCTCGACGACGAGACCTGGGAGCGCCTGGAGGAGGCGCTGATCATGGCCGACGTCGGCGCGCGCACCACGGCGGACGTCGTCGAGAAGCTCGAGCACGAGGCGACGAGCGGCCTCGTCGAGGGCGGCCCGGCGCTGCAGGCGCGGCTGATCGAGCTGCTCGCCGAGCAGGCGCGGCCCGGCGCCGACGACCGCATCGACCTGCGCCACGCGCCGACGGTGATCATGGTCGCCGGGGTCAACGGCACCGGCAAGACGACGACGATCGGCAAGCTCGCCTGGCACCTGACGCAGGACCAGGGGCTGCGCGTCGTGCTCGGCGCCGCCGACACGTTCCGCGCCGCCGCGGTCGAGCAGCTGGAGGAGTGGGCGCGGCGCGCGGGCTGCGAGCTCGTCAAGGGCCCGCCCGGAGGGCGATCCCGGGCTCGGTCGCGTTCGAGGCGATCCGCCGCGGGCGCGAGCAGGGCGCCGACGTCGTGATCATCGACACCGCCGGGCGGCTGCACACGCAGGACGACCTGATGGCGGAGCTGACGAAGGTGCGCCGCGTGATCGCCAAGCAGCTCGACGGCGCGCCGCACGAGACGCTGCTGACCGTCGACGCGACGACCGGTCAGAACGGGCTGCGCCAGGCCGAGCTGTTCTCCCAGGCGACGCCGGTCACGGGCATCGTCCTGACGAAGCTCGACGGCACGGCGAAGGGCGGCATCGCGCTCGCGATCGCGCGCGACCTCGGGATCCCCGTGAAGCTCATCGGCGTCGGCGAGCAGCTCGAGGACCTGCGCCCGTTCGACGCGGACGAGTACGCGAACGCGCTGCTGGCTCCCTGAACCGGCTGGCGGCCGCGATACGCTCAGCTGCGATGGACACGTGGGTCATCTGGCTGATCGTCGCCGTCGTCCTCGCCGCCGGTGAGATCGCCACGACCAGCTTCTTCCTCGGCCCGTTCGCGCTCGGCGCGTTCGCGGCCGCCGCGGTCGCCCTGGTCGGGCGCCGGAGCCGCGGCCTCGTGGGTCGTCTTCACCGTCGCGACGATCGCCGCGTTCGCGATCGTGCGCCCGGTGGCGCGCCGGCACCTGCGGCAGCCGCCGCACACGCGCACCGGCACCGCCGCGCTGATCGGGTGCGGCGCCCAGGTGGTCGAGCGCATCGAGAACGACGAGAACACGGGCGCCGTGAAGCTCGAGGGCGAGGTGTGGACCGCGCGCGCGTTCGAGGACGAGCACGTCTTCGAGCCCGGGCAGCGCGTATCCGTGGTTGAGATCAAGGGCGCGACCGCGCTCGTCACCGAGGACTGAGGAACCACATGACCGGACTGATCATTGGCGCCGTGCTCCTGCTCTTCGCGATCTTCGTCGCGGCGAAGACCGTGCGGATCATCCCGCAGGCCAGCGCCGGCGTCGTCGAGCGGCTCGGCCGCTACCAGCGCACGCTCGGCCCGGGCCTCGCGATCGTGATCCCGTTCGTCGATCGCGTGCGCCCGCTGATCGACCTGCGCGAGCAGGTCGTGACGCTTCCCGCCGCAGCCGGTGATCACGCAGGACAACGTGTCGGTGCAGATCGACACCGTCCTCTACTTCACGATCACCGACCCGCGCGCCGCCTCGTACGAGATCAACAACCCGCTGCAGGGCATCGAGCAGCTCACCGTCACGACGCTGCGCAACATCGTCGGCGCGGTCACGCTCGAGGAGGCGCTGACCGGCCGCGAGCGCGTCAACACCGAGCTGCGCGTCGTCCTGGACGAGCGCACGGGCAAGTGGGGGATCCGCGTCAACGGCGTCGAGCTGAAGTCGATCGACCCGCCCGCCTCGATCCAGGAGGCGATGGAGAAGCAGATGCGCGCCGAGCGCGACCGCCGCGCGACGATCCTCACCGCCGAGGGCGTCAAGCAGGCGCAGATCCTCGAGGCCGAGGGCGAGAAGACGTCGTCGGTGCTGCGCGCCGAGGGCCAGCGGTCGGCGGCGATCCTGCGCTCGGAGGGCGAGGCCAAGGCGATCGCGACGGTCTTCGAGGCGATCCACGAGGGCAAGCCCGACCAGGCGCTGCTCAGCTACCAGTACCTGCAGATGCTGCCGCAGATCGCCCAGGGCGACGCGAACAAGGTCTGGGTGATCCCGAGCGAGGTCACGCAGGCGCTCGGGAACATCGGCGGCGTCGTGCAGCGGTTCGGCGGCCCGCCCGCGCCGCCGGCGCCGCCCCGCCGAAGCCCGCCGGAGGAGCTGAGCGCCGTCACGCGGCCGGCGGCCTCGGTCGCGATCCGCGCTGACCGTCCGGTCCAGCACGCCGGCGGCGAGCATCGAGCGCGTCGCCGCTCGCGATCAGCGCGTCCGAGCAGCCCGCTCGTCGGCCCGCATCGCCGACGGACGCCGCGATGCGGCTGCCTGCGTCCGTGGCGTGCACGTCGTAGCGCACGTCGAACCCGACAGGGCCGTCGGCGGTCAGCGCGAGGCGCCCGGCCTCGGCCTCGTGGACGTCGACGTCGAAGCCCACCGGCCGGCCGGCGAATTCCCCGACGAGTCGCACTCGCGCCCCCGGCCGGAGCCGGGGTGTGTCCTCTGCGAGACGGAAGCCGACAGGTGCCCAGCGTGTCGCCGCGACCGGGTCCGTGAGGACGTCCAGGACGGCCTGCGGGCCGGCCTGCGACGGTGCGATCGCGGTGAACGTGGTCATGGCGCGCAAGTCTGCGGCCGCGGCGGCGCGCCGTCATCGGCCACGCGGAGCGGTTTCGCGATCATCCGCGCGGACGATCCGCGGCTCGGCCGCTCGGCGGAGCGCGGCTGTCAGACTGCCGGGCGTGTTCGACACGCTCTCCGAGAAGCTTCAGGCGACGCTCTCCGACCTGCGCTCCCACGGGACGCTCACGGAGGAGGACGTCGACCGCGCGATGCGCGAGATCCGGCTCGCGCTGCTCGAGGCGGACGTCAACTTCAAGGTCGTCAAGAGCTTCACGCAGAAGGTCAAGGAGCGGTGCCTCGGCGCCGACGTGATCGGCGGCCTGAACCCGGGCCAGCAGGTCGTCAAGATCGTCGACGAGGAGCTCGCCGCGCTGATGGGCGGCGCGTCGGTCGGCGTCACGTTCGCGCCGCGCCCGCCGACGGTGATCCTGCTCGCCGGCCTGCAGGGCTCCGGCAAGACGACCGCCGCCGCCAAGCTCGCGCGCTTCCTGAAGGAGGAGCACGGCTCGTCGGTCGCGCTGGCGGCCTGCGACGTGTACCGCCCGGCGGCGATCGAGCAGCTCGTGACGATGGGCGAGCGCGCCGGCGCCGACGTCTACGAGCGCGGCACCGACGAGGACCCGGTGAAGATCGCCGCCTGGGCGCTCGACGAGGCCAAGCGCGCCGGCAAGGACGTGCTGATCGTCGACACCGCGGGCCGCCTGCACGTCGACGCCGACCTGATGGACGAGCTCGTGCGCATCCGCAAGGCGACGAAGCCGATGCAGGTGCTGCTCGTCGTCGACGCGATGACCGGCCAGGACGCCGTCAACGTCGCGCAGCAGTTCGCCGAGGCGGTCGCCTTCGACGGCGTCGTGATGACGAAGCTCGACGGCGACGCCCGCGGCGGCGCGGCGCTCTCGGTCAAGGCGGTCACCGGCAAGCCGATCCTGTTCGCCAGCACGGGGGAGAAGATCGACCAGTTCGAGCGCTTCCACCCCGACCGCATGGCGCAGCGGATCCTCGGGATGGGCGACGTCCTCAGCCTGATCGAGAAGACGCAGACGCAGTTCGACGAGGACGAGGCCGCGGAGCTCGAGCGCAAGCTGCGCCGCAACGAGTTCACGCTCGAGGACTTCCTCGCCCAGCTCCAGCAGGTCCGCAAGATGGGCCCGCTCCAGTCGATCCTCGGGATGATGCCCGGGCTTCGCCGGGCAGCAGCTCAAGGGCATGAAGGTCGACGAGAAGGAGCTGGACCGCGTCGAGGCGATCATCCGCTCGATGACGCCGGTCGAGCGCCGCACGCCGACGCTGATCAAGGGCTCGCGGCGCCTGCGGATCGCCCGCGGCTCGGGCACGAGCGTCCAGCAGGTCAACCAGCTCGTGAAGCAGTTCGACCAGATGCGCAAGGTCATGCAGCCAGATCTCCGGCGGCAAGATGCCGGACATCGGCGCGCTCATGCGGCAGGCGCGCTGAGACGGACCCCGCTACCCTCCTGGACTGAGTTTTCAAGCGTTTCGAGAGGAATCCGTGGCTGTACGACTGAGGCTCACCCGCGTGGGTGGCAAGAAGAACCCGATCTGGCGCGTCGTCGCCACCGATCAGCGCTCCCCGCGTGACGGGCGGTTCATCGAGGTCATCGGGCACTACAACGCCCAGACGGACCCCTCGACGATCTCGCTCGACGAGGACCGCGTCCGCGCCTGGATCGCCAAGGGCGCCCAGCCGACGGACCAGGTGCGCAAGCTCATGAAGATCCAGGGCATCACCGTCTGATTCAGCGGTCGATGCGCGAGCTGCTCCAAGACCTCGCGCGCGCCCTCGTCTCCGACCCCGACGCGGTCGAGGTCGAGGAGTTCCAGGAGGACGACGGCACCGTCGTGCTCGAGCTCTCGCTGGGCGAGGACGACTACGGCCGCGTCATCGGCCGGGGCGGACGCACCGCGAACGCGCTGCGCACCGTGATCAAGGCCGCGGCGGTCCAGGAGAACCGCCGCGTGCTGATCGACATCGTCGACTGATCGTGGCCCCCGAGCGGGCCGACTGGCTGCCGGCGGGACGGATCGGCCGTCCGCACGGACTCGACGGCAGCTTCAAGGTGACGCGCCCGCGGCCGGGGCTGCTGCACGCTCGGCGCGAAGGTGCGCGTCGGCGACCGCGAGACCGAGGTGGTGCGCCGGTCGGGGACCGACGAGCAGCCGATCGTGCGGCTCGCCGGGCTCGACGTCCGCGAGGCCGGTCGAGGCGCTGCGCGGCGCCGACCTGCTGTGCCCGCGCGCAGGAGGCGCCCGAGCTGGGTCCCGACGAGTGGTTCGCCGAGGACCTCGAGGGCTGCCGCGTCGTGGACGGCGATCTGGAGGTCGGCGTCGTGCGCGCGCTCGTCGGCCTGCCGTCGTGCGAGGTGCTCGAGGTCGAGCGGCCGGGCGCGGCCGACCTGCTCGTGCCGATGGTGCGCGACGCGATCCGCGGCGTCGACGTCTCCGCCCGGGTCATCGACGTGAGCCTCGCCTTCCTCGGCGAGCAGGGAGGATGAGGACGTGCAGCTCGACGTCATGACGCTCTTCCCGCAGTGGTTCGACTGGTTCACCGAGCAGCGGCACGTCGGCAACGCACTCGCGGCGGGCAACGAGCTGCGCGCGCTGGACCTGCGCGAGCACACGCCGCTCAGCGGCGGTCAGGTCGACGACACGCCCGTTCGGCGGCGGCGCCGGCATGGTGCTGCGCGTCGACGTCGTCGATCACGCGCTGCGCGGCTTCTACGGCGTCGATCCGGTCGACCTGCGGCGCGAGCGGCGCGTGATCGCGCTCACGCCGGGCGGGCGGATCCTCGACGAGGCGCTCGTGAACGAGCTGGCCGCCGAGCCGGCCGTGACGCTGCTCTGCGGGCGCTACGAGGGCTTCGACGAGCGGATCGTGCAGCACTTCTGCAGCGACGCGGTGTCGATCGGCCGCTACGTGCTGGCGGGCGGCGAGCTGGCGGCGATGGTCGTCTGCGACGCCGTCCTGCGCAAGCTGCCGGGGGCGCTCGGGCACGCGGACTCGCGCCACCGAGGAGTCGTTCAGCGAGGCGCTCGGCGGCGACCCCGAGTACCCGCACTACACGCGCCCGGCGGAGTACCGCGGGCTGGACGGTTCCCGGACGTGCTGCTGTCCGGCCACCACGAGGAGATCCGCCGCTGGCGCCGCGCGCGGAGCCGCGAGCGCGGAGCCGGCTCCGGGGGCTGATCGATCTCCCGCTCGGCTCCGCTATCCTCAGCGGTCGCGCGGCGAGCCTTCTCGGCCCCGTCCTCCGGGACGCGGCCTTCTTCATAGCCCCGTCCCCGCGCGCCTCCCTTCGCCATGAGCACCGTCATCGAAAGCCTCGAGCGCGCCCAGCTGCGCCGGGTCCCGAACTTCGCCCCGGGCGACCGCGTGAAGGTTCACTTCCAGGTCGTCGAGGGCACCCGTCGCCGCACCCAGGTCTTCGAGGGCGTGGTCATCAAGCGCCAGGGCCATGGCGCGCGTGAGACCTTCACCGTCCGCAAGCAGTCGTTCGGCGTCGGTGTCGAGCGCACGTTCCCGGTGCACTCGCCGAAGATCGAGCGGATCGAGGTCACCGCCCGCGGTGACGTGCGCCGCGCCAAGCTCTACTACCTGCGCGACCGCGTCGGCAAGCGCGCCCGCGTCCGCGAGCGCCGCTACGTCGGTCCGGAGGACGTCGTCGAGCCGGGTCTGCTCCACGAGGAGGAGCCCGTCGTCGAAGCCGAGCCGGATGCGGTCGACGCGGATGCGCCCGAGGCCGATGCGGTCGTCGAGGCCGACGCGCCCGAGGCCGAGGCCGAGGCCGACGCCCAGGCGCCTGCGGACGAGCCCCAGGCCGAGGCCGCACCGGCCGACGGCGAGGGCGAGGGCGAGACGCCCGCCGCAGACGATCAGGCGTGAGCCGGCGCGAGACGTCTGAGGCCAAGTCCACGGGGAGTTCGATCCTCGAGCTCGTCGTGATCGTCGCCGTGGCGCTGGGGATGGCGCTCGGCATCCAGGCGTTCCTGATCAAGCCGTACCGGATCCCGAGCGAGTCGATGGTGCCGACGCTCCAGATCGGCCAGCGCGTCCTCGTCAACCGGGTCGGCATGCACTTCGGCGACCCGAAGGTCGGCGACATCCTGGTCTTCCATCCGCCCGAGGGCGCCGAGTCTGCGACCGGCGACCAGTGCGGCCAGCAGCCCAAGCCGGGCGCCGCGTGCGACCAGCCGACGCCGAAGCGGGGCAGCGTCAACTTCATCAAGCGCGTCGTCGGTACGCCCGGCGACACGATCGCGGTGCGCAACGGCCGCGTGATCCGCAACGGCAAGCCGACCAAGGAGCCGTTCATCAGCGACACGTGCCGGAACGACGCCGGGGCGGGCTGCAACTTCCGCAACCCGATCACGATTCCGCCCGGGCACTACTTCATGATGGGCGACAATCGTGGCGAGTCGGACGACAGCAGGTTCTGGGGCCCCGTCCCAACCTCATGGATCATCGGAGAGGCCTTCGCCACCTACTGGCCTCCCAAGCGCATCGGCACCCTCTGACCTGACGGAGATGCCGGAGGCGCCCGCGAAAGCACGCCGCCGGTCGCGCGTCGCCGACGAGCGGTCGCCGGCTCTTCGCCTTCGATCGGTCGATCGGCGTCCGGTTCGTCGCAGGCGCCGACGAGGCCGGGCGCGGGTGTCTCGCGGGACCGCTCGTCGCCGCGGCCGTGCTGTTCGACCTCGAGCGCATCGGGGTCGCGGAGATCCGCGCGCTCGCCGCGCTGAACGACTCCAAGCAGCACGACGAGGCGGCGCGCGAGGAGCTCTACCCGATCGTGATGCGCACGGCGGCGCGCGCCAGCATCGTCTCGCGCTGCGCGCCCGGCATCGACAGCCGCGGTCTGCACAAGACGAACCTCAAGGCGCTCAGCGACGCGCTCACGCGCGTCGCCCGCCCGGGCTGCGTCTGCCTGGTCGACGGATTCGCCGTTCCCGACGTCGGGCATGAGCAGCGCGCGATCGTCGGCGGCGATTCGACGAGCGCAGCGATCGCCGCGGCATCGATCCTGGCGAAGGTCGCGCGCGACCGCTTCATGCGCCGCGCGGACGACCTGCACCCGGGCTGGGAGTTCGGCGCGCACGTCGGCTACTCGACGCCCGAGCACCGCGCGGCGATCCTGCGCCAGGGCGTCTCGCCGCTGCACCGGATGTCGTTCCAGTCGACGGCGTACCAGCAGCTCGCGCTCTGACATCAGAACGCCGCCTCGAGGTGGTCGAGGCGGACGAGCCCGCCGCGGTCGTCGATGACGACGCCGATCGCGTCGAAGCGGATCTCGGCGGCCGCGGGACGGCTCTGCACCTCATGCAGAAACGCCCGGGCCATCTGCCGGACCTGTCGCCGCTTGCGCTCGTCGAGCGCGTCCCAGATCGCATCGGGCCGCCGCGCGCGCCGCGTCTTCACCTCGACGAACACGAGCGCCTGCTCGTCGCCGCACGACGAGGTCGATCTCGCCGAAGCGGGTGCGGTGGTTGCGGGCGACGAGGACGTAGCCGAGGCGCTCCAGGTGCTCGAGGGCGCACTGCTCGCCGCGGCGGCCGAGGACATGACGGGGATCTGATGACACGACGGCTGACCGTATGCCGCGACGGTCACAGCGGACCTGCCGGTCAGGCCCCGAAGTGCGCCGGATCTGAGCCGTCTCTGCGGACCGCGGCGCGGCTGCGAGATGACGGCACGAAGTCCGGCGCTGAATCGCCGGAATCCGCGTCCCACACGCGCGCTGCTGCTCGCCTAGCGTGGCGATCGTGCTTGCCCGCGTCATGACCTTCACGATCGACGGCCTCGACCCCTGCCCGGTCGTCGTCGAAGCCGACCTGCGCCCCGGACTCCCGGCCTTCACGATCGTCGGCCTCGCCGACCGCTCGGTGACCGAGGCGCGCGAGCGCGTCCGCGCCGCGATCCAGAACAGCGGCTTCGAGTTCCCGATGCGGCGCGTGACGGTCAACCTCGCGCCTGCGCATCTGCGCAAGGGCGGTCCCGGGCTTCGACCTCGCGATCGCCTGCGCCATCCTCGTCGCCGGCGGCCAGCTCCCGGCGCGGCAGCTCGAGGACGTCGCGGTCTTCGGGGAGCTGTCGCTCACCGGCGAGGTCCGGCCGTGCCGCGGCGTGCTCGCGGCGGCTCAGGGCGCGGCCGCCGCGGGCCTGCGCGGCCTGCTGATCGCCGCGGACCGCGTCGGCGAGGCACAGCTCGTGCCCGGTCTCGAGGTGCGGGGCACGACGAGCCTCCAGGCCCTCACGCGTGTGCTCGCGTCGCCGCCCGAGCGAGCCGCAGGCAGCACGCCCCGGAGCCGGTCGAGGCCGCGCCCGACGGTCCCGATCTCGCCGATGTGCGCGGACAGGCCGGCGCGATCTCCGCGCTCACGGTGGCGGCGGCCGGTGGTCACAACCTCCTCTTCGTCGGCCCGCCCGGAACCGGCAAGACGATGCTGGCCCGGCGCCTGCCGTCGATCCTGCCGCCGCTGACCGCCCCCGAGGCGCTCGAGGTGACGCGCATCCAGAGCGTCGCCGGCCTCCGGGTCGAGGACGGCATCGCCCGCGTGCGGCCGTTCCGCGCCCCGCACCACACGATCTCGGCCGCCGGCCTGATCGGCGGCGGCCCGGGACCCTCGCCCGGAGAGGCGACGCTGGCCCACGCCGGGGTGCTGTTTCTCGACGAGCTGTCGGAATTCGACCGCCGGTCGCTCGAGGCGCTGCGCCAGCCGCTGGAGGACGGGCACGTGTCGATCGTCCGTCAGAACCGGGTCGCCCGGTTCCCGACGCGGTTCTCGCTGGTCGCCGCGACGAACCCCTGCCCGTGCGGGCGCGGCGGGCGGGCCTGCCGCTGCGGTGAGGCGGACCTCCAGCGCCACTCGCGCCGGCTGTCCGGACCGCTCCTGGATCGCATCGACCTCGTGGTGGGCATCGAGCGACCGAGCACCGAGGACCTCGCCGCGGAGCCGGTCACGACGTCGGAGGCGGTGCGCGCCCAGGTGCTGGCGGCGCGCGAGCAGCAGGCCGTTCGCGGCGTGCGCTGCAACGCCGAGCTTCGCGGCGCGCGCCTGCGCGCTGCAGCGTCGATCACCGCGCCGGCGCGTGAACTGCTGGATCGCGTGTACGACCACGGCGACCTGTCCGCTCGTGGTCGCGATCGGGCGCTGCGCGTGGCTCGAACCGTCGCCGACCTCGACGGCGCCGCGCGCGTTGACGCCTCGCACCTGCGCGTCGCGCTGGCCTACCGGCGCCAGGACGAGGCACTCGCCCGGGTCGCGGCATGAGCACGATCGACGTGTGCGACGACTGCGCGCGCCGCAGCTGGCTCGTGGCGCGGCTCTCGGGACATCTCGAGCTGCGCCGCGCCGAGCGCGAGGTGATCCGCGAGGTGCTGGCACTCTCCGACGCCCGCTTGATCGCTGCGCTCGGCGGCCTCGAGTCCGGCTCGATCGCGCGGGAACACGCCGCCCGTGACCCGGACGACCTCCGAGCGGCATGGTCCGCGGCCGGCACCCACGCGATCTGCCGGCACCGGCCCGGGTATCCCGCCCGGCTGCTCGAACTGCCGGACGCCCCCGCCGTTCTGCACCTGCGCGGCGACCCGGGCCGGCTGCGCGAGCTGCTCGCCGGCGCGGGGGTCGCGGTGGTCGGTGCGCGCAAGGCGTCGCCGGACGCGCGCGACTGCGCGCGGCTGCTGGGGCGCGGGCTGTCGGCTGCCGGCGTGACCGTCGTGAGCGGCATGGCGCTCGGCATCGATTCCGCCGCGCACGAGGGGGCGCTGGACTCGGGCGCGAGCACGATCGCCGTGCTGGCCTGCGGCCCCGACGTTCCCTACCCCCGCAGCCGGCGCGGGCTGCACGAGCGGCTCGGCGCCCGTGCTGCCGTGGTCTCCGAGCTTCCGCCCGGCGCGACGCCGTACCGCTGGGGGTTCCCCGCACGCAACCGGATCATCGCCGCGCTCGCGCAGATGATCGTCATCGTCGAAGCCGCGGAGCGCTCGGGCTCACTCATCACCGCCGACATCGGGATCACGCCTGGGCCGCGACGTCGCGGCGGTCCCGGGCTCCCCGCTGAGCTGGCGCTGCTCGGGGACGAATCAGCTCCTGCGCGAGGGCGCGACGGTCGTGCGCGACGCCGTCGACGTCCTGGACAGCCTCGCCGATCCCGTGCCCGTCGACCTCGCCGGCGGCTCGGGCCGCGGGTCCCAGCCGGCGTCGCGCCGGCCGCCGGTGCCCGCCGGCATCCCGCTTCGTCTCCAGGAGCTGCTGCGCGCGATCGACGCGGGGGCGGATTCCGTGGATGCGCACGCGCGCACGCCCGCCGAGGTTCGCGAGGTGCTCGGCGACCTCACCGAGCTCGAGCTGCTGGGCCTGATCGCGCGCGGGCCGGGAGGGAGATACGCGAGGATCAGCGCCTGACGCACCTATCCTCTGACTGCCCGATGCCACCCGCCCGCGAGATCCCGGTGTGCCTGACGATCGCCGGCTCGGACTCCGGCGGCGGCGCCGGCATCCAGGCCGACCTCAAGGCCTTCGCCACGCCGGCGTGCACGGCACCTCCGCGATCACGGCGATCACCGCGCAGAACACCGTCGAGGTCGCCGCGGTCGAAGCGGTGTCGCCGGAGATGATCGTGGCGCAGGTGCGCGCAGTGGTGAGCGATCTCGGCGTCGACGCCGTGAAGATCGGGATGCTCGGCAGCGCCGCGAGCGCCGAGGCGGTCGGGCGCGCGCTCGACCTGCTCGCTCCCGGCACGCCCGTCGTCGTCGACCCCGTGATGGTCGCGGAGTCCGGCGGCCGCCTGCTCGAGCACGACGCGGAGACCGGCCTGCGCGAGCTCATCCTCCCGCGCGCGACCGTCGCGACCCCGAACGTCCCCGAGGCGCGCGTCCTCGCGGGGGCGGGCGACGACGTCGGTCCGCAGGAGCTGGTGCTCGCGGTCCAGGCGCTCGGCCCGCGGTACGTCGTCCTCACCGGCGGGCATCGTGACGAGGCGACGGATCTCTTCACCGACGGCCGGGAGGTCATCGCGATCCCGGGCGAGCGGCATGCCGGACGGCGCGGCCCACGGCTCCGGCTGCACGCACGCTGCGACGCTCGCCGCGCAGCTCGCACTCGGGCACACGCCACTCGAGGCCGCCCGCATCGCCCGTCGCGTCGCGGGCGACGCGGTGCGCGACGGTCTGCGGGGACTGGGCTCCGGGTCCGGGCCGGTCGACGTGCTCGGGCTGGCCGCGCGCGCGCGCCGGCGTGGTCCGGTCGCCCGCTGAAGCGGTCGCACCGGCGTCCCTCCGAGCACCCGCTGCCTGCCATACTCCGCTGGTCATGAGGTTTCTGCGAATGAAGCCCGGGCACGGTGAGATCCTCCTCGCGGAGGGCGACGTCGCCCGGCCGGCCGAGGAGGAGGCGCTCGTCGAGGAGTTCCGCCGCCAGCTCGAGCTCGGAATGTGGGCCGCAGTCCCCACGGCGACGGCGGACGGCCGGCGCGAGGCGCGCATGGTCCGCGACTTCTCCGACGTTCCGCGCGACGCCGACCGCGTCATCTTCTTCCCGCGCGCGGCCGGCGGCTGACCGAGATGCGGCGGGCAGGACCCCGAAGCGCATGATCCTCGCGTTCGCAGCCACCGCGATCGTCATCGTCGCGCTGATGTGGGAGGTCGGCTGGCCCACGGTCTCCGAGGCGCTGGAGCGGCACAAGGCCCGCCGCGCGCGCGTTCCCGCGTTCGACTACGACCCGGGCCGCGAGCGCCGCGCCGAGCAGCGCGCGCGCCAGCTCCTGCGCTCCTGCGTCAACGACGAGGAATGGGAGATGTACCGGGACCTCGGCCTCATCCGCGTCTGGGGACGGCTCGCCGGCGGTCCCGGCCGCGGCGGCACGAGCGCGACCGAGGCGGGCGCGCCCTACGCGTACATCCTCTACCCGCACAAGCCGATCGTCGCGTACCTGCCGCAGACACGTGAGCTGCTCAGCGAGTACTGCGTGGACTTCCCCGACGAGACCCGCCCGTACGGCAGCCCGCACCTGCCCGACTCCGACGACGTGCTCGCCAAGTGGATGGCGCTGACCGGCGACGAGCGCGGGCTGATCGAGACGTCCAACATGCACCTCGCGGGGCGCCAGATCGACCCCAAGCGCGTGCGCCGCGATCTCTGGCGCCTGCAGGAGTGGGAGCGCCAGCGGATCCGTCGCGCCGCGCGCGCCGGCGGGGATCCGGCACGCCCGGATAGCGCAGCGCCGGGCCGTACCCTAGCCCGCGTGAGCGACTCCCTCAGCCATCTCAAGCACAAGAGCGCCGCCCTCACCGATGGGCCCGAGCGCGCCGCGGCCCGTGCCTACCTCAAGGGCATCGGCTACGACGACGAGGCGCTGGCCAAGCCGATCGTCGGCGTCGCCTCGACCTGGATCGAGACGATGCCGTGCAACTTCCACCTGCGCGCCCTCGCCGCGAAGGTCAAGGAGGGCGTCCGCGCCGCCGGCGGCACGCCGATGGAGCTCAACACGATCGCGATCTCCGACGGGATCACGATGGGCACCAGCGGGATGAAGACCTCGCTCGTGAGCCGCGAGGTGATCGCCGACTCGATCGAGCTCGTCAGCCGCGGCCACCTGTTCGACGCCGTCATCGCGCTCTCCGGCTGCGACAAGACGATCCCCGGCACCGTGATGGCGCTCGCGCGGCTCGACGTCCCCGCCGTGATGCTCTACGGCGGCTCGATCCCGCCCGGCCGCTTCAAGGGCCATGACGTCACGATCCAGCAGGTCTTCGAGGCCGTCGGCGCGCACGCCGCGGGCAAGATGAGCGACGAGGACCTCCACGAGCTCGAGGGCGTCGCGAGCCCCGGCGCCGGCGCGTGCGGCGGGCAGTTCACCGCCAACACGATGGCGATGGCGTTCGAGATCCTCGGCATCTCGCCGATGGGCTCGTCGATGGTCCCGGCCCAGCACAAGAGCAAGGCGCAGGTCGCCTTCGAGGCCGGCGAGCTCGTCATCGACGTGCTCAAGCGGGGCCTGAAGCCGAGCGACATCATCACGCGCGACTCGCTCGAGAACGCGATCGCCGGCGTCGCGATGAGCGGCGGCTCGACCAACGCGGTGCTGCACCTGCTCGCGCTCGCCCGCGAGGCGCGCGTCGAGCTCAGCATCGACGACTTCGACCGCATCAACGAGCGCACCCCGCTGCTCTGCGACCTGCAGCCCGGCGGTCAGTACGTCGCGGTGGACCTCTTCGAGGCGGGCGGCGTGCCGCTCGTCGTGCAGCGCCTGCGCGACGCCGGCCTGCTGCACGAGGGCGCGATCACCGTCGACGGCAAGACGCTCGGCGAGCACGCCGGCGAGGCCGTCGAGACGCCCGGGCAGAAGGTCGTCCTGCCCCTCAGCGACCCGATCAAGCCCAGCGGCGGCCTTGCGATCCTGCGCGGCAACCTCGCGCCGGACGGCTGCGTCGTCAAGCTCGTCGGGCACGAGCGGCGCTTCCACGAGGGCCCGGCGCGGGTCTTCGAGGGGGAGGAGGCCGCGATGGACGCCGTGACGCACGGCGGCATCCAGGCCGGCGACGTCGTGATCATCCGCAACGAGGGCCCGGCCGGCGGGCCCGGCATGCGCGAGATGCTCGCCGTGACCGCGGCGATCAACGGCGCGGGCATCGGCGAGCAGGTCGCGCTGCTGACCGACGGGCGCTTCTCCGGCGCGACCCACGGCTTCATGGCCGGCCACGTCGCGCCCGAGGCGTTCCGCGGCGGGCCGATCGCCGCGGTGCACGACGGCGATCGCGTCACGATCGACGTGGACAATCGCCGGATCGACGTCGACCTCTCCGACGCGGAGATCGCCGCGCGCGTCGCGGCCTACGAGCCGCCGATCAGCCCGGACCGCACGGGCGTGCTGGCGAAGTACGCCGCGCTCGTCGGCAGCGCCGCGCAGGGCGCCGTCACGCTCGTGGACGACTGATCGCGCGCAGGCCGCCCGTGCGCATCGCGATCGACATCGACTCGACGCTGCACCACTACTGGGACCAGTTCTCGGACGTGGTGCGGCGCCGCTTCGACGTCGACCTCCCGTACGAGGGCCAGCGGACCTGGGCGATCGGCCGGCTCGAGCCCGAGCAGGTGCACGCGGCGGTGCTCGAGACGCACAGCCCGCCGCTGGTCGCCGCGGCGCGTGCCGTACCCGGGCGCGGTCGAGACCGTCAACGCGTGGCACGCGGCCGGGCACTTCATCCACATCACGAGCCACCGCTCGACGGACAGCCACGACGCCACCGTCGCGTGGCTCGAGGCGATCGGCCTGCAGCACGACGAGCTCTACTGCTCGTACGACAAGATCACGCGCTGCCGCGAGATCGGCATCGACGTGCTGGTCGACGACAGCCCGGTCAACCTCGAGCGGGCGCTCGACGAGGGGATCATCGGCGGCGACGATCGTGCACCCCTGGAACCGGGAGCTCGTCGCCTCGCGGGACGTCATCGGCGCGGACGACTGGCGCGGCCTGGAAGCGGCGCTGGCGCGGGTGCTCGCCCCGCCCGGCTGACATTCGGCCAGCGCGCTTGCAACCCTCGCACGCCACGCCCGGACCGGTGCGTATATTCAGGACGTTCGACCGTTCCCCGGTCCGGATCACTGCGCGTGCGTCGAGCTCACGTCATAGCCATCGCCGTCGTGGCCGCTCTCGCGGTCGTGGTCGTCGGCGGGGCGTGGGCCTACGACCGCGGTCGCCAGGACACGATCGTGCCGGGCGTGAAGATCGGCGGGGTGGACGTGGGAGGGCTCACGGCCACGCAGGCGCAGGCGCGGCTCGAGCGCCGGCTGCTCGACCCGCTGCGCGAGCCGATCGTGATCACGAAGGGGCACGCGCTCCTGGCGGCTCGGGTCGACCGAGGCGCACATCGCGGCGAACGTGCAGGGCAGCGTCGGCGCGGCGATGGACGCCGGCCGCGACGGCAGCTTCCTGGCGACGCACGTGGCGCTCGCTGACCGGCGCGAAGAGCACCACGGACCTCCAGCCGGAGCTCACCTTCAACGATCACGCGGTCGTCCGGCTGATCGATCGCGTCCGGCGCGGTCGTGGACAAGGCGCCGCGGGACGCGAGCGTGAGCTTCGCCGGCAACGACGTCCAGCCGGTCGCCGACCGTCCCGGGCGACGGCTGAAGGCCGCCGCGCTGCACCGCGACATCCGCGCGGCGATCGTCTCCCCGACCGCGGCGCGCACCTTCGCGCGCGCGCACCCGGCGGGTCCAGCCGAAGGTCACGACCGCGGAGCTCGGCAGCAAGTACCCGACCCTGATCATCGTGAACCGCTCCGGGTTCCGGCTGCACGTTGTTCCGCAACCTGAAGCGCGTCAAGAGCTATCCGATCGCCGTCGGTCGCGCCGGCCTCGAGACGCCGGCGGGCCTCTACGCGATCCAGGACAAGCAGGTGAACCCGTCCTGGCACGTGCCGAACAGCGCCTGGGCCGGCGACCTCGCGGGCAAGGTGATCCCGCCGGGTCCCGACGACCCGATCAAGGCGCGCTGGATGGGCCTCTTCGCGGGCGCCGGCATCCACGGCACGACCGACATCGCCTCGCTCGGGTCGGCCGCGTCACACGGCTGCGTGCGCATGGCGATCCCCGACGTCGAGGATCTCTACGACCGGGTGTCGGTCGGCACGCCCGTCTATATCGCCTGAGGCTCCCAGGCGCCGCATCTCCTCGACGTCCGACCTCTTCCCATCCGCGCTCCAGGAGCAGGGTGTGGTGGTCTCCGTGTCGAAGAGTCAGCGTGCCGATGAAGATCCCCCGCTCACGCCTCCGCAGCACCGCGTACCAGAGGGTCGTCGCGTCGTCCGTGCCCTTGATCCGGTGCCACGGCCGCGGCGGATCGCCGTCCGCGGGCGACGACGCCGGTCTCCACCAGCCGCTTGCGCGTGGTGACCTGACCGGTGGACGTATCGATGAAGAAGACCGCCATCGCGGCCGAGGATACGACCACGGCGGTCTCCGACGAGTGGGCCCACGCGCTGCGGCTCGCTCGACGATGACCTGCTGCGCCGCGGGTCCGCCGAGCGCACACGCCGCGCCTACCGCACCGACCTGCGCCAGTTCGCGCTCTGGGCGACGGTCGCCGGGATCGAGCCGGGGGACGCCGGACCGCGCGAGCTGCGCCGCTACGCGGCCACGCTCACCCAGCGCCGCGCCGCGCCCAGCACCGTCGCGCGCAAGCTCGCCGCCCTGCGCGCCTGCTTCCGGGCGCTGCGCGAGCACGGCCTCGTCAGCCAGAACCCCGCTGAGCTGGTCGCCTCCCCGCGCCGGCGCAGGCATCTCCCGCGCGTGCTGCGCCCCGACGAGCTCGCCGCGCTGCTCGACCGGATCCCCGCCGGCACGCCGCTCGAGCTGCGCGACCGCGCACTGCTCGAGATCGCCTACGGCTGCGGCCTGCGGGCCGAGGAGCTCGTCCGGCTCGACACCACCTCGGTCGCCTTCGACGCCGAGGAGCTGCGCGTCGAGGGCAAGGGCGACAAGACGCGCATCGTCCCGGCCGGCGAGCCCGCGCTCGCCGCCGTCACCCGCTACCTGGAACGCGGCCGGCCGGCGCTCGTGAGCGACCCGGGGGAGGCCGCGCTGTTCCTCTCCAAGTCCGGCCGCCGCCTCTCGACGTCCGACGTGCGCAGGCGCCTGGCGGTGTGGGCGCGCGCCGCGGCGCTGCAGGGCGGAGTGTCCCCGCACGCCCTGCGCCACTCGTTCGCGACGCACCTCCTGGACGGCGGCGCGGACCTGCGCGCGATCCAGGAGCTGCTCGGGCACAGCAGCATCTCGACGACGCAGATCTACACTCGGGTAGAGTCGGCCCGCCTGCTGAGCGCCTACCGGCGCAGTCATCCGCGGGCCTAGGCGACGGGAGATATGGAAGCAAACGTCAAGGCAGTCGAGCTCCGTGACCTCTGGCGCCGCTACAAGACGGACGGCGACGAGCGTGCGCGTGAGCGGCTGGTCGTCGCGTATTCGCCGCTGGTGAAGTACGTCGCGGGCCGAATGGGCTCGGGCCTGCCCTCGCACGTGGAGGAGGCCGACCTGATCTCGTACGGCCTCGTCGGCCTGATCAACGCGATCCTGCGCTTCGAGCCCGAGCGCGAGATCAAGTTCGAGACGTACGCGATCACGCGGATCAAGGGCGCGATCATCGACGAGCTGCGCTCGCAGGACTGGGTCCCGCGCTCGGTGCGCGCCCGCGCCCGCCAGATCGAGCGCGCCCACTCCAAGCTCGAGCACAAGCTCCAGCGCGCGCCGACCGACGAGGAGATGGCCGCGGAGCTGGAGATGGACGTCCAGGCGTTCCAGGACGCGATCCTCCAGATCTCGAACTCCTCGATGGCGGCGCTCGACGAGCTGTGGACCGTCAGCGACTCGAGCGGCGACTCCGTCTCGCTGCTCGACACGATCGCGGACGAGAACGCGCCCGATCCGGCCGCCGCGCTCGACCAGAGCGACCTGCGTGACCGCGTCGCCGACTCGATCTCCCGCCTGCCCGAGCGCGAGAAGCTCGTGATCGCCCTCTACTACTACGAGAACCTGACGCTCCGCGAGATCGGCGAGGTGCTCGGCGTGACGGAGTCCCGCGTCTCCCAGCTCCACACCAAGGCCGTGCTGCGCCTGCGCTCCGGCCTCATCGAATCGGACGACTGAGCAGACAGCTCCGCCGCGCGCCGGTAGGGTCGGGCTACGGCACCCCCTACGGGAAGGAGCGCAGGCATGCACCAGGCGGACCGCATTCGGAACGTCGCCCTCGTCGGCCACCGCGGTAGTGGCAAGACGTCCCTGCACGAGGCCCTGCTGTTTCAGGCAGGCGCCACGAATCGGCTCGGGTCGATCACGGACGGCTCGACCGTCTCCGACTCCGATCCGGATGAGCAGGCGCGTCAGATGACGATCAGCGCGAACCTCAACTCGTTCGACTGGGACGATCGCAAGATCAACCTGATCGACACGCCCGGCGAGCCGAGCTTCATCGCCGACGCGCTCGGCGCGATGCGCGTGTGCGAGTCGGCCGTCTTCGTCGTCAACGCCGTGATGGGCGTCGAGGTCGGCACGGGGCGCCTGTGGGAGCGCGCGAACGAGCTCGACCTCGCGCGGCTGATCTTCGTGAACATGCTGGATCGCGAGCGTGCCGACTTCTTCCGCACGCTCGAGCAGCTCAAGGCGACCTTCGGCCGGCACGTGGTCGCGACCGAGATCCCGATCGGCTCAGAGCACGAGGTGCGCGGCCTGATCGACCTCGTCGACATGAAGGCCTACGAGTACTCGGCCGCCACGCCGGTCACGCGCGACAACTGCAGCGAGATCCCGATGCCCGACGAGATGCTTGCGCTCGCCGAGCAGTACCGCGAGATGCTGATGGACGAGGTCGCCGAAGTCTCCGACACGCTGATGGAGCGCTACCTCGAGGGCGAGGAGATCTCCCACGAGGAGATCGTCACCGCGCTGAAGGAGGGCACGAACCACGGCGGCATCTTCCCGGTGACCTGCGGGGTCGCCACGCGCAACCTCGGGACGAACCGGCTGCTCGACGCGATCGAGGAGGACCTGCCCTCGCCCGTCAAGCACGGCAACCTCGAGCTGCCCGAGATCACGCTCGAGCCCGATCCGGACAAGCCGCTCTACGCCTACGTCTTCAAGACGAAGGCCGACCCCTTCGCCGGGCGGATCAACTTCTTCCGCGTCTATCAGGGCACGATGCGTCCCGACGGCCACGTGCTGAACACGCGCGCCCACGCGAAGGAGCGGCTCGGCACGCTGCTCGAGTTTCCCGGCAAGGAGAGCGCGGGCGCCGACGGCTTCGGCCCCGGCGACATCGGTGCCGTGGCCAAGCTCAAGGAGACGCGCGCCGGCGACTGGCTCGCCGATCGTGACGAGCCGATCCAGATGCCCGCCGTCGAGCTGCCCCAGCCGGTGATGGCGTTCGCGATGGAGCCGAAGACGAAGGGCGACGAGGACAAGGTCTTCACGGCGCTGCGCCGGCTTCAGGAGGAGGACCCGACGATCGACCTGCACCGCGACCAGCAGACCGGCGAGCAGATCGTCGCGGGGCTGTCACAGGTCCACGTCGAGGTCGTCGTCGACCGGCTGCGCTCGCGCTTCGGCGCCGAGGTGACGCTGAAGCCGCCGCGCGTTCCCTACCGCGAGACGATCCGCGGTCATGCCAAGGCGCACGGGCGCCACAAGAAGCAGAGCGGCGGGCGCGGGCAGTTCGGCGACTGCCACATCGTCGTCGAGCACTTCGACGGCGGCGACTTCGAGTTCGTCAACGAGATCAAGGGCGGGGTCATCCCGACGAGCTTCATCCCGGCCGTCGAGAAGGGCGTGCAGGAGGCGCTGGCGCACGGGCCCGTCGCGGGTTACCCGGTCAAGGGCGCCCGCGTGCGGCTCGTCGACGGCTCCTTTCATGCGGTCGACTCCTCGGAGATGGCCTTCAAGCTGGCCGGGTCGGCGGCGATGCGCGAGGCGCTCGGGCTTGCGAGCCCGACGCTGCTCGAGCCGATCATGCGCGTCACGCTCATCGTCCCGGAGGACACCGTCGGCGACGTCGTGGGCGACCTGAGCTCCCGGCGCGGCCGCCCTCAGGGCATGCAGCCGTCGGGCGTCGCGACCGAGATCAAGGCCGAGGTGCCGATGGCGGAGATGCTCGCCTACGCGCCCGACCTGCGTTCGATCACGGGCGGCCGCGGTGACTTCACGATGGAGTTCGTGCGCTACGAGGAGGTGCCCGCGCACCTCGCGCAGAAGGTCGTCGACGCGGCGCGGGAGACCGTCTCGGCCTGACGGCCAGAGCCGCACAGAAGGCGCGGAGCGATACCCTCGCCTCTCGTGGAACCACGCCAGATCTCGACGATGCACGAGCCCGTTCCGTGCGCCATCTGCCAGCGCACGATCCTGCGCGGGGAGTCTCCCGACGTCTTCCTGCACGGTGGACGCCGCGCGGTCGTCTGCGAGCTCTGCGTGCCGCGTGCGGTGCACGAGGGCTGGATCCGCGAGGGTGCCGACGCGGCCCCGGGACGCGTCACGCGCGGCTGGGCCAGGCGCGGCTCCGGCCGGTCGCTGATCGAGCGCCTGCGCGCACGTCGCCCCGACGAGGCCGAGCTGCTCGTCCCGGAGGAGGCCGAAGGGCTGCTGGAGGCGATGGAGGAGCCGGAGTACGAGCTCGAGGAGGCGCCGGTTTCCTCGCCGCAGCGGTCGGCGGACGTGTTCGCCGTCGACGAGCCGCCGATGTATCGCGAGGACCGCTTCGTCCACGCGATCCCGACGAACGCGGACATGAAGGTCGTGCGCGCGATCGAGCTCTTCAACGCGAGCACGCACTGCCGGATCATCTCCGGGGTCGCCCGCACGCTCGGGGCGCCGCTCGTGATCGTCCGCCCGTCGGCGACCGAGGGCAGCATCGTCACGATCGTGATCGCGTGGGAGCTGTCGTGGTACCGCTTCGAGGTCGACCTCGCGGACGAGGCCGCCGGGGTGCGCTCAACGGGGCAGGGGACCGAGCTCGAGGAGCTCGAAGAGGAGGATCGCGCCCCGAACGCGATCGCCGACGAGTTCGGAGCGCTGCACGCCGCCGTCCAGCCAGCATGAGAGACTTGCACCGATGACAGCGCGCCATTGCTCGACCGTCGTGCCCGTGAATCCGAGGCGGGAGTCCTCGCGATGATCTACAGCGTCGTTCCCGAGGAGCTCGGGCCCGAGATCTATGAGCAGCTCAAGGCGTACTACGCCGATGACCCCGAGGTCACGGTGATCGTCGACCGCCGCCGTGCCGGGCGCGAGTCCGGCGGACCTCCGACCGCTGACGAGTCGGAGTTCCGCGGGCGTCGCCGGCGCCGCGCGACGGGCGACCATCCGCCGCTCTACCTCGCGGGCGGCGACGACGGCCCCGCCGCCGCCTAGCGGCGCCTCGTCGGTGAAGCTCATCGTCCACGTGGACGGCGGGTCGCGCGGCAACCCCGGTCCCGCTGCGGCCGGCGCCGTCGTCTCGTCCCCCGACGGCGCCGTTCTCGACGAGGCGACCGAGCTGCTCGGCACGGTGTCGAACAACGTCGCCGAGTACCGCGCACTGTTGCTGGGCCTGCGCCGTGCACGGGAGCTGGGCGCCACCGAGGTCGAGGCGATCAACGACTCCGAGCTGATCGCCAAGCAGGTCAACGGGCTGTACAAGGTCAAGCACGCGGACATGAAGCCGCTGCACGCGCAGGCGCTGGCGGCGCTCGGGGACTTCGACCGCTGGACCGTGCGCACGGTGCGGCGAGAACAGAACGAGCACGCCGACGCGCTCGTGAACGCCGCGCTCGACGCCGCGCTCTGAGCGGCGCTGGCGCGCGGCTCCGGCGCGGAGTAGGTTCGGCGGATCATGACCGTCGTTCTCTGGCACATCGAGCTCTCCCACTACAGCGAGAAGGTTCGCTGGGCGCTGGACTACAAGGACATCCCGCACGAGCGGCGCGTACCGATGCCGGGCCTCCACGGCGTCCGCGCGGCGGTCCTCACGCGGGGCGCGCAGCGGCGCCTGCCCATCGTCGAGATCGACGGGCAGCGCGTCTGGGACTCGACCGCGATCATCGCCGCGCTCGAGCAGTACCGCCCCGAGCCACCGCTCTACCCGGACGATCCGGACGATCTCGCGGAGGCACTCGAGCACGAGGACTGGTTCGACGAGCACCTGGGGCCGGACCTGCGCCGGCTCGTGTGGTTCCACACCCTGCCGGACACGGACGCGACCGCCGCCGCCCTCTTCACCGGCGGCAGCCCGGCGCGTGAGCGGCTGCTGCGGATGACGGCGTCCGTCTCACGGCGAGCCGTCAGCGCCGACTACGAGATCAACGCGGCGAGCGTCGAGGCCGCGCGGGGCACGCTCTTCGAGGCGATGGACCGCATCGAGGCCGCGACCGGCCCGTCGGGCTACCTCGTCGGGGACCGCTTCAGCGTCGCCGACCTCTCGGGCGCGGCGCTCTTCACCCCCCTGATCGCCCCGCCCGAACGGCCATATGCGCCCGATCTGCTGCCGGTGGCGCTGCAGGAGCTCCGCGAGGAGCTGATGGCGCGCCCGGGCGCCGACTGGGTGTTCGACATGTACGCGCGGCACCGCACCGCGTGGGTGCCCGCGTAGGGGGCGCGTCGCCCTCCTCAGCTCACGTACGTCGAGACGGCGGGTGTCGCGGTCGACAGGTTGCCCGCAGCGTCCAGCGCGACGACCGAGTACTTGTACTCCGTCTTGTGGGCGCGGTCCGGATCGGTGAACGTCGGCTCCGTGCTCGTGCCGGCCAGTGACCCGTCGCGGTACACGCGGTAGCTGACGACGCCCTTGTTGTCGGTCGGCGGGGTCCAGCGCACGGTGACGCTGAGCGCGACCGGATCGGCCGTCGCCGTGAGCCCGATCGGCACGCCGGGGGGCTGCGTGTCGGGCACCAGCTTGGGCAGCGCCCACACCGTTCCGGACGGCCTTGAGATGTTGCGCGCCATGTCGACGGCGAAGACGCGGTACTGGTGTGCGACGCCGTTCGTGAGCCCGGGATCGGTGAACGTCGTCGAGGTGATGGTCACGACGTAGCGCCCGTCGCGGTAGATCTCGTAGCCGGCGATGCCGCCGGCGTCCTCGGATGCGGTCCAGGTCAGGACCGCGGTGCCGTCGCCGGGGGTGGCCGTCAGCCCGACCACGCGGTGGGGCCGGGTCTTGTCCTCGACGCAGGCCCAGCGTGCCCGGATCCTCGTCGCGTGGTGGCGCTTCCCGTGCTTGCCGCGCACGGTCACCCGCACGCGCCGCATCCGCTTCTTCAGCTCCTTGCCGGCCTGGCAGGTCGCCAGGCCGGTGGTCGTCGGATCCTTCGCCGCCGGCGCGGCCACTGCCGTGAGCGGGCAGAGCAGCGCGACGGCGAAGGCCTGCAGGAGCAGGAGGGCGGTGAGACGCTGATGGCGGATCATCGGATCGGGTTCCCGTCGGTGGCTCGTGCTCAGCTCACGTAGGTGCTGATCGCCGGCGCCTGCGCGGACACGTTGCCGGCGGCGTCGAGCGCCTCGACCGTGTACGTGTAGGTCTTGCCGTTGGCGAGGTCGAGGTCGGCGTAGCTCGTGCCGGTCGGCTGGGCGATCATCGTGTACGCGCCGGTGTTGACCTTGCGGTAGACGCGGTACTTGGTGACGGCGATGTTGTCCGTCGAGGCCGTCCACGAGAACGTGATCGAGTGGTTGGCCGCGTTCTTGACGAGCGCCAGGCCCGTCGGGACGGTCGGGGCCTGGGTGTCACCGGGCGTGACCGAGACCTGGTTGCTCGCCGCGCTGAGGTTCCCGGCCGCGTCGGTGGCCTTGACGGTGTAGAGGTAGGCCGTGCCGTTGCTCAGGCCGGAGTCGGTGTACGAGGGCCCGGCGGGCGAGCCGACGAGCACGCCGCCGCGGTAGACCTTGTAGCCGGTCACGCCGACGTTGTCCGTGGACGCGGTCCAGGTCAGCGACGCCGATCCCGTGCCCGCGGTCCCGACGAGGTTGGTCGGGACACTTGGGGCCTGGGAGTCGCCCCCGGCGGGAAGGGCCGGCGTCGCGTTCACGGGAGCGGTCGCCGCCGAGACGTTCGCGGAGCTGTCGACCGCCACGACCTTGTAGGCGTAGGTCACGCCGTTCGTCACGGCGGTGTCGGCGTAGTACGGGGTCGACGGCGAGGCGATCAGGACGTTGTCGCGGTACACCTTGTAGCCCGTCACCGCAACGTTGTCGGTGGAGTCCGACCACGTGAGCGAGACCTGGGCGTTCCCGGGCGTCGCCGCGAGGCCGGTCGGCACCGAGGGCGCGATCGCGTCGGCCGGCGTCGCCGTCGCGGTGCTGACGGGCGAGGTGTTGCCGGCTGCGTCGATCGCGAGCACGGTGTAGCTGTAGGTCGTGCCGTTGGCGAGCGAGAGGTCGGTGAACGTCCGGCCCTCCTGGAACGCGATCGCGGCTCCGTCACGGCGCAGCTCGTAGTAGACGACGCCGACGTCGTCGCTCGCGGCACCCCAGCTGAGCGCGACCTGCCGGTCGCCCGCGGTGGCGGCGAAGGACGGCGGCGCCGTCGGCGGGGTGACGTCACGGGAGGACTTCGGGGTCGCGGAGATCGTGGCGGTCGCGGAGACGTTGCCCGCGGCGTCGACGGCGGCGATCCCGTAGGTGTAGGTCTTGCCGTTGGTCAGGCCGGCGTCCGTATGCAGCGCGGCGGCCGGGGAGGCGACGAGCTGCCCGTCACGGAACACGCGGTAGCCGGTCACGCCGACGTTGTCACTCGCGGGGTTCCAGACGAGCGAGACCTGCGCGTTGCCCGCCGCCGCGTCGACGCCGCCAGGAATGCTGGGCGCCTGCGTGTCCTTGCCCGTGGCAACACCGCCCGGGACGCAGACCCACACGAGCTTCTTGACCCACACCCGCTTGCGCTTCATCTTGCCGTGGACACGGACCCGCTTCGTGACGCGCACGCGCTTCTTCTTCCGCGCCAGCGTCTTGCCCGCGGGGCAGACGGGTCGCTTGGCGGCGGCCATGCCGGTCGCCGCGGAGACGCCGAACGCGGCGGGAACGAGGGTTCCGCACAGCAGCAGAACTGCCAGCGCGGACGCCATGGCCCGATGGAGCAGCGGGCGGGCGAGGATTCGAGGAGTCATGCGGCTTCCTTGTCCATGTGGGTGTCGGGGGAGAGCAGCCGGCGCAGTCGCGGGAGTTCCCGCGGCCGGTCGACCGCAAGTGCTGCGACGGGAGTGCCGCCGCGCAGTGCGACGGCGGTGAAGGACCGTGCATCACGGTCGCCGTCGAAGATCAGGTCGTCTGCGCCGAGCGGGCTGCCGAGCCCCTGGATGCGCAGGTCGTGGACGTCGCTCCACCAGCTCGTGAGCTGGGGCCTGCCGGCCTCCAGGCCGAGGATCGCGCGGGCGGTCGCGCGGCCCTGATGGGCGGCGGCCTCCCAGTGGTCGCCGCCGGCGAGGTCGCCCGCGGCGCGGACGTCCGGGCGCCGCAGCAGGTCCTCGAGCGGAGCGCCGAGCCACTGAACCTCGGGGGCGACGCCGATCGCGACGAGCAGCAGGTCGAGCTCGACGCGCGTGCCGTCGCTGAGCTCGAGCGCCTCGAGCCGGGGGCCGGTGGCGATGAGCTCGGCGACGCCGGAGCCGAGATGCACCTCGACGCCCTCGGCGCGCTGCAGGCTCACCAGCCACTGGGCGAGATCGGGGTGGAGCGCGCGGCCGAGCGGCAGCGGCGCGGCCTCGACGAGCGTGACCTGCGCGCCGAGGCGCCGCGCCGTGGCGGCGACCTCCTGGCCGATCAGGCCGGCGCCCAGGACGACGAGCCTCGTGCCCGGCGCGAGCGCCCTGCGCAGCCTGGCGGCGTCGGCGAGCGTGCGCAGCGCGTGGACGTTCTCGAGACCCTCGGTTCCGGGCAGCGTCCGCGCGCGGCTGCCGGTGGCGAGCACGAGCTGCTCGTAGGGGAGCTCGGAGCCTGAGGCCAGCCGCAGGCGGCGTGCCTGCGCGTCGACGCCGCTCGCGCGGTCGCCGATCACCATCGCGACGTCGTTCTCGGCATGCCAGCCGGCCGGCCGCAGCGCGAGACGGTCGGCTGTCAGGTCACCGGCGAGGAAGGCCTTGGACAACGGCGGCCGGTCGTACGGGGCCACGGGCTCGCCGCAGACGATCGTGATCGCGCTCTCGTGCCCGGACTTGCGCAGCGTCTCGGCGCAGCGCTGCGCCGCGAGGCCGCCGCCCGCGATCACGACGGCGCCGGCGGGTGCGTCAGGCCGCGGCATCGGCGGTCGCGGCCCTCCGTGCCGCCTCGCGCTTCGGATCGCCCGGGACCGTGCGGCGCAGGAACAGGAAGACGATGACGACGGCCCCCGTCAGCATGGTCACCTGGAGCCAGCGCTCGTTCGCGTCGGTGCCCGCGCCGATCGTGTGCGCGACGCCGAGCGCCCAGGCGGCGATCGTCGCGCGGTGCAGCTTGCGCCAGAGCTTGGTCCCGATGCGCTTGCGGGCGTAGTAGCTGAGCCCGAGGGCGGCCGCGATCCAGCCGCCGATGATCCCGAGACTCGTCCACAGCGGCCGGTAGCCGATCGTGAACGGCATCGAGATCTTCCAGAGCGTGGCGTGCATCCACGGGTCGCCGAGCAGGGTGATGCCATGGACGGCGATCGCGACGAGACCGGCGAGGGCGGTCGACTCGTGCAGCGACACGAGCACGCGACTTGCGCCCTTGCGCCGCGGCAGCCCGTTGGCCATCAGCAGGCCGAGAACCACCGACGCGGTGATGGCGAGCAGGGCGACGATGCCGGCGGAGCGCGAGGCGATCCACCAGCCGTGCTCGAGCGGTGTCGGAACGCTCGTCATGCCGCCCTCCGCTCAGGGATGCGCAGGCGCACGACGGGGCGCTTGACGGCAATCCCGATCCGCTCCGGCTGGCCGGCCTCGTCGAAGGTGATCCCGCCGTGGCGTGCCAGCACGTGGCGGGCGCCCGCCGGTCCGCAGAGCAGCGCGGTCTTCGCCAGCGCCTCCGCCTCGACGCCGGTCGGGGCCAGTGCGGTGACCGCGATCAGGCCGGTGTAGGCCGGCTCGCCGGTCGCAGGGTCGAGCAGGTGGTGGCGCACCGTGCCGTCCGCCCCGCGCCAGACACGCGAGCTCAGGCCGGATGTCGCGATGGCGCCGTCGCGCACGGTGAAGCCGTCGACGAGGTCGCCCGTGAACGGGTGCTCGACGTCGACCCGCCGCGAGGCTCCGGCGTCGCCGCCGACGCGCAGGTCACCCCCGCAGTCGACGGCCCAGTGGGTGTACCCGTCGAGCAGCGTGGCGCCGAGGTCGGCGGCGTGGCCCTTGCCGGTGCCGCCCGTGTCGAGGCGCAGGCCGGGCGGGCGCGTGATCGTCCCGGCCCGGTCGTCGATCGAGATCTCGCGCCAGCGCGATGCCGGGTTGGGCGACGCCGCCCGGCGCGGGACGTCCAGGGTGGAGAGCGCGTCGCGCAGGTCGAGCCGCCGTGTGCGGTCCCAGGACTCGCGGTAGCCGACGCCCACGAGATCGTCGAGCAGCGCCGGGTCGACGAGGCCGTCGGAGCGGCCGGCTGCCTGGAGCGCCGCGCCGATGGCGCTGCGCAGGAGGTCCGATGCGGGGACGACGGCGCGCGGGTCGGCGTTCAGCGCGCAGAGCTCGGAGTCGGGCTTGAAGCGCGACAGCGCGCGGTCGTAGGCGCGCAGGAAGCGCTCGACCGCCGCGGCCGCCGCGTCGGGATCGGCGAGGCCGGGCCGCGCGGGCGGGCCGACGAGGATCCGGATCCGGGTGCCCATCAGCTCGAGCCGCCGGTCGGCTCCGGTATCGGCGGTGGCCTGGGTCATGAGGTGGTCGTGGCCACGGGGGCCGGCGCGGGAGCGGGCGCCGGGGCGGGGGTGGGGGCGGCGACGGGGGTCGTCGCCTGCGGGGCTGCGGTGGGCGCCGGGGTCGTCGCCGACGGCACCGGTGTGGTGGTCGCCGGATCGCTGGTGGTCGTGCT
Organism: uncultured Actinomycetes bacterium; assembly: GCA_963721255.1. Lineage (GTDB taxonomy): Bacteria > Actinomycetota > Thermoleophilia > Solirubrobacterales > Solirubrobacteraceae > F1-60-MAGs163. The sequence continues at coordinate 26,965 of CAVRIM010000001.1, read as the reverse complement.
GGTGTCTCCGCCGCCTCCACCGCCGGAGGTGCGGCGCGGCGCGGTCGTCGCCCGGATCCGCCGCCGGAGGCCACGAGCGCCGGGATCGTCGTGCCGCCGCCGCCGCCGACGCGACGGTGGTCGCGGCGCTGGACGCGGGCGCGCGGCGATGCACGATCACGATGCGGTCGACCCCGCGACGACGGATCTGCTTCGCCGTCAGGCCGTCGATGCGAATGCGGCGCGTGACGATCACCTTCCGCAGCGGGGGCGCCGGCGTGACCGCCGCAGCGGCCAGCGGGTGCACGGTCAGCCCGAGCGCCGGATCCTCTCCGGCGACCATGCGGGCGGAGAGGACCGCGGCGAAGCCGGCGAACAGCGCGAACGCCGTCAGGTAGACCGGCGCGGCTCCGGGCTTCCGGGCCGGGCTCCTGCGCGTCGGCGCCGGCGTCGCGGACGCGCCGCGTCGCGACCGCGCGGGGCTCGCGACCGCGGGCTCGACGCGCACGGGCTCCGGAGCCGGGGCCGAGCGCGTGGGAGGCGGGATGCTGACGGTGCGGACGGCGCTCACGGCGCGACCACCGTCGAGGTGCCGGCGGCGGGGCCGCGGGCGTGTCGCCCGTCGCGCCGGGACGGGAGCAACGCCGCACCCGTCGACGACGACGCCGCCCGGGACGTCCTCGGGCAGCGGGTGGCTGGTGCGCAGCGGTCGCCCGCCGCGCACGGTCCGCTGGGCACGGCGCTGAGCGCGGCGGTGCGCACGGCGCAGGCGCGCGGCGGTGCGCGCGGCGCAGGGCGCGGCGGTGCGCGCGACGCGCGGCACGCCGGTCAACCGCGGCTGCTGAGGCCAGTGCCGTCGTTGCGGGCACGCCCGACGACGTCGGATCCTGCGGGACGCCGCCGACGGTCACGGGCAGGCACTCGTTCTCGGTGACGCCAGGCTCCGGGATGTCGCCGGCGTCCGCGTCGGACGAGGCCTTGGGCTGCGACTTCGGCGTGGTCTTGGGCGTGCTCGGCGCGGCGGCCGCCGGGCTTGCCACGGGCGTGGCGGCGTGCCTCGCCGCCGAGCGGCTCGTGCCGCCGGCCGCGGCGGTGGTGGAGACGCGCGCCGGGACGAACTTCGTCAGCACCCCCACGGTGCGGTGCACGACGACGGTCCGCTGCGGAGCCGGCCTGACCGCGGCGATCGGCACCGGCGCGTGCTGCTTCTGCTGTGCCGGGTTCGAGGCCGTCGCGATCGCGGCCAGCGCGCCGAGCGCGGCAAGGGTGCCGACTGCTGCGATCTTCGTACGGGGGGCGCTTCGGGGCATCTCGTCGTCAGCTCCTAGAGGACGGGGGAGGACCTCACCAGGAATCTTGTCGGCGGTGGGACCTGCTTTCCGGCGCCTCGTGACGCCTTTTTTCCGCGGCTGGACGTTTCTCCGAGTGCGCCCCGCAACGCCCGCTCCCGCTGGTCGCCGAGAACCCGCCGCTGGGGCGGCGCCCTGAGCTCAGGCGCTCGGCGCGTGACGGTCGAGCACGTCGGTCCAGGCGACCCGCGCCGCGCGGAACGCCGCGTCGCCGCCGAAGAGCTGGTGGTGCCAGTTGGCGGTGAGGCCGATCGCCTGGAGCTCGAACGCGATCTGGTCGGGATCGGCGTCGGCGGCGAGGTCGCCCTGCGCCGATCGCCGCGCGGGCGTTGCCGGCGAGGAACGTCCATCCACTCGGTCATCACGGAGACGAGCTCGTCACGCGCCGGCCCGGGCCGCCCGTCCAGCTCGCTGGACGCCGACGAGAGCACGCAGCCGCCCTCGAAGACGTCACCGGCGAGGTAGGCGAACCACGCCTCGCCGAGCGCGAGCACGTCGCCGGGCGCCCGCTCGGGCGCCGTCAGCGACGGAGCGATGACGTGCTCGATCAGGATCTCCCGCGTGCGCCGGAGCACGGCGAGCTGGAGGTCCGCCTTCGACCCGAAGCCGTGTGCACGCTGCTCTTGTGCACGCCGAGCCGATCGGCGAGGTGGGCGAGCGTGAGGCCTTCCAGCCCGTCGGTCGAGGCGAGCTGCACCGCCTCGCTCACGAACGCGGCCCGCGTCCGGTCGCCGCGAACGCGCCGCCCGTCGACCGGCGGCTGCGCCGGCCGAGCCGGGCGTGGGGGGGTCAGTCGTGCGTCATGACCAACATAGTAGACGATCGTTCGTCTATATTCGCGCGGATGACCACGCCGACGATCCACTCGACGACTTCGACCACCGCGAGATCACGCTCAACGGCGTCACCAAGCTGGTGCACATCGCCGGCAGCGGGCCCGCGGTGATCGTGATGACGGAGATGCCGGGCATCAGCCCGCACGTCGCCCGCTTCAGCCGCTGGGTTCGCGACGCGGGGTTCACCGTCTACATGCCATCGCTGTTCGGCCGCGACGGCGCGGTGCCGGCCGTGGAGGAGGGCACCGAGGTCTTCCGGCGGGCCTGCATGAGCGCCGAGTTCCGCGCCTTCGGCGCGAACAGGTCGAGCCCGGTGACCCAGTGGCTGCGAGCGCTCGCGCGGCTCGCCCACGACGAGTGCGGCGGCCCGGGCGTCGGCGCGATCGGGATGTGCTTCACCGGGAACTTCGCGCTCACGATGATGCTCGAGCCGGCGATGCTCGCGCCGGTGCTGTCCCAGCCGACGCTGCCGCTCGACGACCCCGCCGGCCTGGAGATCGCGCCCGACGAGCTCGCCGCGGTCCGCCGGCGCCTCGACGAGGAGGACCTGACGGTCATGGCCTACCGCTTCGAGGGCGATCAGTTCTGCAGGGCGCAGCGGTTCGCGGCCTACTCCGAGGCGCTCGGCGACCGCTTCGTCGGACGGGTGCTCCCCGACAGCGCAGCCCACCGATGCCGGCTCTGGCACCACCAGCAAATGGACGCGATCGTCGACCAGGGCATCGAGGTCCTGATCCCGCCGCACGCAGGCAAACGCCGAACCCCACGCCCGGGCTGGACGGCGGGCGCTACGCGTTCATGCGCCGCGTCCTTGCCAGCGACCGTGGCGGCGCGCTCTACGCGCAGCGCAAAGCGATCGTCGAGCCGGTGTTCGCGGACACCAAGTTCAACCGCCGCATCGACCGTTTCCAACGCCGCGGCAGAGCCGCCTGCCGCTCGGAATGGCGACTCATCACCGCCACCCACAACCTCCTCAAGCTCCACCGCCACCACAACGCGCTCGTCCCGACCTGAAAGGCCGTTCGCGTCGGCTTCCGCGTCGGCCGACCGCGAACACCGCCACCCGAGCGTCGAGCCCGACGACCGACGCGCACCGCAGCTTTACGCAGCAGCCTCCGTCCAGAGCGGGAGCGGGGTCGGACCACGATCTCGCCGAAGCTCTCGCGTCGCGGCGCGACGCGCTGGAGCAGTGGGATGATGAGCGCATGACTCAAGACCCGCTGCCTGCCGAGGGCCGTATTGAGTTCTATGCGGGCGAGTTGATCGCTTACGTGCGGTCGCTGTTCTCAGTGCGTTTGGGCGACAGGTGGTGGGCGCTCCACAAGGCAGCGGCTGTGCGCTGGGGGGACGCTGGCGACGGGGTTCGTGGTGGCGGGGGTGCTGGCGCTCGGCGCGCGGCGCTCGGCCGGCGGCCGCGGCCGACTTCTGTCCGGGCGGCTTCACCGGCACGTTCCAGCCCTGCCATTTCACCGGCAGCTACAGCGGGTCGTGGAAGGTCAACGAGACGATCTTCCCGCCGCCCCAGCAGCAGGGCGCAGGGGTCACGACCGTCGCGGTGACGATGACCTGGTCCGAGCACTGGACCGGCTCGCTCTGGCAGTTCGACTCGGCGAGCGGGGAATACAGCGTCACGAGCCCGAACCCGAACCAGTCGTGCAGCAGCGGGCTGACGCTCGGGCTCGGCTCGCCGTGGGGCCAGGTGCCGGACTCGCCCACCACCGCCAACGCGTACGCGCCGGGGCTCGGCGAGACGGGCTCGCCGCCGCAGGTCTTCGTCGCCCTCAACGTCCCGCTCGTCCCCGGCCTGTTCACGAACGGCGGCAACTGCGACCTGAGCGGGCTCTCGCGCTACGCGCCGTGGAGCGCGAGCTTCGCGCGCGACCTGGGCGGCGCGCAGTGCCACTGGAAGGACGGCGGCGACCAGTGGGCCTTTGCGTACGGCACCTCGTACACGGTGGCCGACGACTGCACGGGGCAGCACGACGAGGTGCAGTCGGACGGGACGCATGTGATCGCCGACCTCACGCTGACGCAGGGCCTGACCTTCGCCTCCCCGGGCGGGGGCGGGCAACCGGTCGCGCCGACCAGCCCGACGACGCCGGAGCCGGCCGGCCCGAACTTCCCGACCGCCAAGCGCCTCGCGCGCGCCGACCTGCCCGCTGCGATCGACAGCGCCCGGCAGTACTGCCTGCCGTTCGCGGGGGCGGCCGGCCTGGCCGGCGCCGGCATCCTGACCATCGGCACCGGCTCGGGGGCGACCTTCGCGATCGCCGGGACGCTGACGACCGAGGCGCTCGCGCCGTTCTGCAGCGCGACCATCACCCGGCTCGTCAAGGACTACCGCACCTACCGCGACCCGCCCCACCCGGACATCCACCGGGTCGCCGTGCCGCGCGTGACCCGTGTCCGCGCCCTCTCGGCCTGCCCGGGCGGCCGCGGCGCCGCCGGACGCCTGTGCCGCAGGCTCCGAACGGCCGGGGCGGCGCTCGACACGGCTGCCGCGGCCGTCGCGGCCGACGCGAGCGCGACCGAGGCGACGGTCGGGCGCGAGAGCGCGGCGATCGCCGCGAGGGACACGCAGGCGATCGCGCTGCAGGACCGCCACCTGGCGCTCCTCGCCGCACGCCGCCGCTCCGACGGCCGGGTGCTGAGCGCCGCCGGCCGAGCGCTGGCGAGTGCGCTGCGCGGCGCCGGCGTCGGCCTGCATCTGACGCGCGCCCAGTCCGCGAGCGCGGTCGCCAAGCTGCAGCGCCGCCTCAGGTCACAGGGCATCGCACCTGCCGACCTCGCGAGCGTGCCGGGGGCGCCCGCCGCGCTGCGCGCCCGGGCCGGCACCTAGTCCCGGGCTGCGCGGGCTGTGAGCCCACGGCGACGGCAGCACCACCGCCCAGAACGACCCGGAGGAGCCGCGCGGCGCGTGAGCCGGGGCCGTGAACGCGAAAACCCCGCCGGAGCGGGGCTCTTCGCACAAGCGGCTGAAGGGACTCGAACCCTCGACCTTCTGCATGGCAAGCAGACGCTCTAGCCAACTGAGCTACAGCCGCATCGCGGTCGCGGAGTATAGCCCGCGATCCGCGTCCTACGGATTCACGGAGATCTCGGCGATCTGGGCGTCGCTGACGTGGGACTCGACCTCGAAGCGGCCCTCGATGTTCGCCGTGAACGTGAACGACGCCGGCTTTCCGGGCGCGGCCTCCTGCTCGAGATCGAAGCCGTGGACGTGGATCTCGCCCGCCTCGTCCGAGGTGACCTTCAGCCGGATCGTGTCGCCCTTCTTGACGCTGATCTTCCGCTTGCCGCCGACGGGCTGGCCGCCGACGAGGTGGATGACGGTCGCGTCGGGCGACGGTCGTCGGGGTCGTGCCCGTGGTCGTGGTCGTCGTGTCGCGGAGACGTCGTCGTCGACGTCGTGGTCGACGAGACGACGTCGTGTCGTCGCTCGGGCGCAGCACGAGGAAGCCGGTGACGGCGACGACGACGGCGGCGGCGACGAGCGCGAGGGTGCGGCGGTTCCGGCATCTGGCAGCCGATGCTACGAGACGGCGTCAGCGCAGACCACCGGCTGCGCGCACGAACGCGCGCCAGCGCTCGTGCGCGGCCTCACGGTCGCCCGCGCCGCCGGTCGGGCTCACGCGCCGCTCGGCCGGGACGAGCGCGGCGATGTCCTCGATCGACCCGAGCAGGCCGGCCCCGACGGCGGCGAGGCCCGCGACGCCCGCGACCGTCGCGTCGGCGCTCGCGGCCTCCACGGGGACGCCGATCGCCTCCGCCTGCAGCTCGAGCAGCAGCGGCTCGTTCGTGAGCCCGCCGTCGACGCGCAGCGCGTCGACCGGGAGCTCGCGCCGGATCTCGGCGACGATGTCCGCCACCCGCCAGGCGATGCCCTCGAGCGCCGCGCGCGCCAGGTGCGCCCGGGTCGTGCCGCCGTCGATCCCCGCGAGCACCGCGCGCGCTGCCGGGCTCCCACCAGGGCGCGCCGAGACCGGCGAGCGCCGGCAGCACGCGCGCGCCGCGCGCGTCCGGCACCGTCCGCGCGAGCTCGCCGAGCTGCGCCGGCGTCGCCGCGATGCCGAGCTCCGCGCACAGCCAGTCGAGCATCGCCCCGGCTGCGAACACGCCGCCGTCGAGCGCGTAGGTGTCGCGGCCGCCGATCCGCCAGGCGACGGTCGGCAGCAGGCCCGCGCCCGGCTCGGGGACCGTCTCGCCGGCGTGCGCGAGCACGAAGACGCCCGTGCCGTACGTCGCCTTGACGGCGCCGGGCACGACGCAGCCCGACCCGGCGAGCGCGGCCTGCTGGTCGCAGACGCGCGCGGTCAGCGGCAGCTCGGCCGGCCAGCGCTCGTGGCGCAGGACGCCGAGCGCGCCGACGCTGTCGCCGACGCGCGGCAGCACGTCGTCCGGCACGCCGAAGCGCTCGAGCAGCCACGGGTCCCATCCGGGCGCGCCGAGCTCGGTGCAGCTGCGTGCGCGAGGCGGTCGAGGCGTCCGTGACGAAACCGGCCCCCAGGCGGTCACACAGGAATGCATCGACGTTTCCCATACGCAGCGTGCCGCGAGTCGCGTGCTCTGCGCCACCGCGTCGTCATGGCGCAGGAGCCAGGCGAGCTTGCCGGCAGAGAAGTACGGGTCGAGCGGCAGCCCGCTGCGACGGCGGATCTCGGCGGCGTCGGAGTCGCTGAGCTCGGCGAGCACCGTCTCGGACCGCTTGTCCTGCCAGACGACGACCGGCGTCAGCGGCGTCGCCGGTCTCCGCGTCCCACGCGAGGACCGATTCGCCCTCGTGATCGAGCCCGCACGCGACGACCTCGCCCGGCGCATCGGCGAGCAGTTCCGCGGCCACGTCGACGACCGCGCCGAGGATCTCGAGCGGGTCCTTCTCGACCCAGCCCGGCCTGCGGATGGCGCACGCCGACGATCCGCGCGCGCGCTGCGCAGCGGCCGGAGGCGCTCGTCGAACAGGGCGCGCCTTGACGGCCGTCGTGCCCTCGTCGATCCCGAGGATGCAGGCGCTGCGGTCATGCGCCGGGCCCGCCTGGAACCGCGCCGTGCGCCCCCACCACGGACCGTCCTGCGCCGAGCCCGGGCGGGGGAGGGCCGGGCGCGAGCGGGGCCTCCGGCCCGAGCCGCACGCCGACCTCGGCGACGAGGCCGCACAGCCGCTCCGCGATGCCGAGCGCCGCCGTCAGGCCCGTCGAGCGGATCGCCGCGGCGTGGACGAGCCCGGGGCACGGCGCGGAGTGCGCGATCACGTAGTTCACGCCGGCGCCCGCCGGGCGCAGGCCCGCGTAGCTCGCGACCGGCTCGGCGTCCGCGAGCTGCGGCATCCGCTCGGCGAGCTTCGCGCGCACCTGCGCCGCGCCCTCGGCGCGCACGCTCCAGTCGCGCCTTGTCCTCCTGGTCGTGCGCGGTCGGCCCGGCGGTGATCCGCCCGTCGAGCGTGGGGAAGACGAGCACGCCCTTCGTCGTCGCCGAGGGCACGGGGAGCAGGATGCGCTCGAGCGGCAGCGCCGCCCGGGGGGTCGAACACGAGGAACTCGCCCTTGCGCGGGAAGATCCGGAAGCTCGCGTCGCCCGCGAGCGCGGCGACCTCGTCGGCGCGCAGCCCGGCGGCGTTGACGACGGCGCGCGCGCGGACCTCCGTCGCCGTCCGCCGCCTCGCACGAGCAGGTGCTCGCCGTCGCGCCGCAGCGCGCGGACCGCGGCGTTCACCCGCACGTCGGCGCCCGCGGCGATCGCGGCGCCGGCGAGCGCGAGCGTCAGCGCGACGGGGTCCGTCACGCTCTCGCCCGGGACCTCGAGCGCGCCGTCCGCGCCGCCGCAGCCACGTGCACGCCGTTCGCGCGGGCCCGGCGCTCCAGGTCGTCCGTCGACCGCGCGCTCGACCGCGTCGCGCGGCTCCACCACCGCGCCGCAGCGCAGCACCGGGACGCCGAGCGCGTCGAGGACCGGGTCGCGCAGCTCGGCGGCGCGCAGGATCAGCTCGGTCTCGAGCTCGCCGGGGGTCGAGTCGAACCCGGTGTGCAGGACACCCGAGTTCGTGCCCGTCGCCTGCAGCGCGAGGCCCGGCTCGGCCTCCAGCAGGACGACGGTCGCGCCGCGCCGCGCGAGCGCGAGCGCCGCGGCGACGCCGACGACACCGCCGCCCACGACCACGACATCGCTGCGTGCCTCGCTCACCACGGGCGAGGCTACAGCGGGGATAGGCTCGCGCCCATGAGCGAGACGACGATCACCATCGAGCAGCACATCGCCGCTCCGCCCGCCCAGGTGTGGGCGACGATCGCCGACACGCGGCGCTACGCGGAGTGGGTCGTCAACACGCTCGAGGTCACGCGCGCCGACAGCGAGCGGGCGGACGCCGGCGTCACCTACGACGAGCGCAACCGGATCGCGGGGCCGCTGACCGGTCATTCCCGCTGGCTCGTCGCGTCGGCGCAGGCGCCGCGGCACACGGTGCACACGGGCGAGGGCATCTGGCTCGCCGGCGCGATGCGGCTCGAGATGACGGTCGAGCCCGAGGGTGACGGCACGCGCTACCTGCACGTCTTCTCCTACGAACCGGGCCTCGGTCCGCTCGCCCCGCTCGTCGACCTCGCGCTGAAGCCGTCGATCGGGCGCGACATGCGCCGTTCGGTGCAGACGCTGCGCGAGATCTGCGAGCGCGAGGCGCCCTGAGAAGCCGAGACATCGACAGGGGTACCGTGTCGGCATGGCCTCCGTCCGCCGCCCGGGCCATCCCGGACTGATCCTGCTGCTCGCCTGCACGGCGCAGTTCATGGTGATCCTCGACGTCTCGATCGTGAACGTCGCGCTGCCGTCGATCCGCACCGGCCTCGACTTCTCCGAGGCGAACCTGCAGTGGGTCGTGAGCGCCTACACGGTCCCGTTCGCGGGCTTCCTGCTGCTGGGCGGGCGCTCGGGCGACCTGCTCGGCCGCAAGCGCATGTTCCTCGTCGGCGTCGCCGCTGTTCTCGTTCGCCTCGCTGCTCGGCGCGCTGGCGAACACCGAGGGGCTGCTGATCGGTGCCCGCGCGCTTCAGGGCCTGGGCGGCGCCGTGGTCGCGCCGGCGACGCTGTCGATCATCACGACGACGTTCCGCGAGGGGCCCGAGCGCAACCGCGCGCTCGGCCTGTGGGGCTCCGTCGCCGCGGCGGGCGGGACGGCGGGGGCGCTCGTCGGCGGGCTGCTCACGGGCCTGCTCAGCTGGCGCTGGATCTTCCTCGTCAACGTGCCGATCGGGCTGCTCCTGCTGCCCTTCTCCTGGCGGTTCATCCCGGAGAGCAAGGGCACGCTCGAGCACCGCAGCTTCGATGCCGCCGGCGCGTTCTCGATCACGCTCGGGCTCAGCGCGATCGTGCTCGGGATCGTGAACATCGAGCGCTACGGGCTGGGCTCGACCGAGGTGCTGATCCCGCTCGGGATCGGCGCGTTCCTGACGCTGCTGTTCGTCCTGATCGAGAGCCGCTGGGCCAAGGCGCCGCTCGTCCCGCTCGAGATCTTCGCCTCGCGCACGCTCACCGGCGCGAACGTCGTCGTGATCCTCATGGGCAGCGCGATGTTCGCGCTCTGGTACTTCCTCTCGCTCTACATGCAGCAGGTGCTCGGCCTCACGCCGATCCGCGCCGGGCTGGCGTTCCTGCCGATGACGCTGACGCTCGCGGTCACCGCCACGCTCGCGCCGAAGCTCGTCGCGCGCTTCGGCGTGCGCGGCACGCTCGCGACGGGCCTTGCGCTGATCGGGGCGGGGTCGGCGCTGCTCACGCAGATCTCGCCGCACGGGACCTGGGCGAGCGACGTGCTCGTCGCCTCGGTCGTCGCCGCGCTCGGCTTCGGCCTGTCGTTCGTCCCCGTGACGATCGCCGCGGTCGCGGGAGTTCCCGGCCGCCGCGCCGGCCTGGCGTCGGGCCTGGTGAACACGTCGCGTCAGCTCGGCGGCGCGCTCGGGCTGGCCGGCCTGACGACGTTCGCCGCGTCGCGCACCTCGTCGTACGTCGTCGATCACCCGAGCAGCTCGTCACTCGGTGCGCCTGCGCTGACCTACGGGTACCAGGGAGCGTTCGCGCTCGCCGCCGCGCTCGCGTTCGCGGGCTCGATCGCGGCGCTGGTGCTGCTGCGCGGGGTGCGCGCGCCGGCTCCGGCGCCTGCTTCAGCCGAGGTGGCCGTCGAGGAGGCCTAGGCCGGACCGGCTCGGCCGCGTGCCCCTCACGGTAATGTGCGCGCCGTCGCAGCCCGGTCCAACGTTCACGAAATAGAGGGAATCATGCGCCCCTGCATGCTCGTCGTCCGCAGTGGCCTTGCCGCCCTCGCGCTCGCGCTCGCCGCGCCTGTCGCCGCGCAGGCCGCGTCGGCGACGCTCTCGTCGGGCGCGCTCACCGTCACCGGCGACGCCTCGAACGAGCAACTCGTCGTGAGCAGCGTTGGTGCCAACGTGCGCGTCGAGGCTGATACCGGCGGACTGGCGGACCCTGACGGCGCCGGCACGGACTGCGCGCTGCTGACCGCCACGACGGCCGAGTGCCTGGACACCGCCGTCGACTCGATCGTGGTCAACGGCGGCGCCGGGAACGACTGGATCATCGTGGCACTGGGGAACAACTCCGACGATCTCTTCACCGGCAACGGCCAGGCCGGCAACGACATCCTGCAGAGCGACGTCGCGAACCCGAACACCTTCAACGACACGATGAACGGCGGGGCCGACGACGACACGATCAACGGCGTCGGCGGCGTCGTCGACGGCGGCGATGGCAACGACACGCTCAACACGGGGCCGGCCAGCCAGTTCAGCCCGGACGACACCGGCGGGCCGGGCGACGACGTCCTGAACGGGAGCAACGCGTACGCCGACGACTTCGCGGCCGAGCCCGGCGCCGACACCTACAACGGCGGCACGACGCCGCTGCCGGCCCAGCTTCCACCCGGCGATGAGTTCACCCAGGGCGGCGACTGCACCTCGTTCTGCGGCGCCACGGACACGATGACGTACCCGGGGAGCGCCGCGGTCACGGTCACGCTCGATGGCGTCGCGAACGACGGCGCCGCGGGTGAGGGCGACAACGTGAAGCCGGACATCGAGACGGTCCGCGGCGGGAGCGGGAACGACACGCTCGATGCGTCGGCCTCCGCGACCGAGCCGAAGTCGCTCTACGGCGGCCCCGGCGACGACACGCTCACCGGTGGCGCGAAGGGGGATCGCCTCCAGGGCGGCAACGGCTCCGACACCGTCAACGGCGGCCCGGGAGCAGACCGGCTGATCGCCGACGAGTTCAGCGATTCAACCCAGCCGGCGGGCAATCAGGCCGGCAACGACAGCTACAACGGTGGCCCTGGAGACGACGTCTTCGGCGCCGTCTCGACGGTCGACACGACGAGCCCGGGGCAGACGTCCGAGGAGGGCGGCGGTCTCGGCGCCGACGTCTACAACGGCGGTCCGGGCGAGGACTCGATCACGGTCGCGCGCACGGCCTACTCCCCGCGCGTGCCTGATGCGACCGACCCCTCGTCGATGGCCACCACGTACGTGCCGGTGTCGGTGACGCTCGACGATCCCGCGGCGGACGGCTATCCCGGCTCGGCACTGACGATCAGCGGGATCGAGGACGTGACGACGGGCGCGGGAGCGGACACGATCAGCGGCAACGCGGCGTCGAACGTCCTGGACGGCGGGAGCGGCAACGACACGATCGACGGTCGTGGGGGAGTCGACCTCATCGACGGGGGCGACGGGGTCGACGCGATCACCTCGCGTGACCTCGGGTTCGACCGCGTCGACTGCGGCCTGGGTATCGACACGCCCGTCCAGGGGGATGTCGGCGACGAGCTCACCGGCTGCGAGGGCGACGCCGTGCTGACCCCTCTGCCCGCGCCGGCCGCGCCCGCGGACACGACGGCGCCGACGGCGACCCTCGGCGGCCGCACGACGATCACGGCCAGGGCATTCGCGAGGGCGCGCTCGATCACGGTGACGGTGACCCCGAACGAGCCGGTCCTGCTCGAGGGCCGGCTGTTCTCCGGAACGCGCAGCGGCATCGTCGGCCAGGTCCTGCTCGGGAAGCGCAGCCTCGGCCTGGGCGCCGGGGTGCGGACGCTCAAGTTCAAGGTCTCCAGGGCGCTGGTGAAGCGGACCCTCAGGCAGGCGCGATCAAGGGCACACCGTCGGCGCGGCTACGCCATCACGGTGACCGTGCGCGCCACCGACGCGGCCGGCCTCTCGAGCACCGCGAGCCGCACGATCCGGATCAAGGCGTAGGCCGGCGGCTTGGCCGCGCTGCTCGGCTGTCAGGGGGCGATCGTGGCGCAGACCGCTGTGACCCTCAGGTCCCGGTCGCCTGAGCCCTGAGTCCGCGTCAGGTGGCTTCGGAGTTGGAGAGCTACTGATGTGCTCCGGGGTGCGGCGGCGTAGCGTCGGTTGTGTCGTATCCCAGCCGCAAGCCTGGTCGTCGGCGTGCTCCTGATGGTGCTCGGCTCGGCAGGCCGAGCGATCGGCGGGCGCCGGCACTACTACTGACCAGTGGTCGTGCAGCGTTCGAAGGGAGTCACCAACGAACGAAGGAGACCAACATGGGTGAGCACACCGACAAGATCAGCGGACGTGTGAAGCAGGCCGCCGGCGCGCTGACGGGAGACGAGGACCTCGAGCGCGAGGGTGAGCACCAGGAGCACAAGGGCGAGCTGAAGGGCCACATCGACCAGGCCGTCGACAAGGTCCATGACGCCGCCGATGAGGTCAAGGACAAGATCGACGACGCCGTCGACAAGGCGTAGGACGCCATGCATGAGCCATTGAGGAAGGGAGTCACATGACCAGCACCGGCTTCGTCGTGCTTGCGGTTGGCGGCGGAGTGGTCGTCATCGTGGTAGCGGTCTGCGTCGTGCTGATCGTGCTGCTGGTGACCCTCGCGATGCGCGGTCAGGGAAAGCAGGCGGCGCAGCGCCGCGCTGAGTCCAGGCACGAGGACGCCAGGCGCAACGCTGCCGCCCAGGCGGCAACGCATGAGCCCACGGACCCACGTGACTCAGCCGTGGACAGGGCGCAGGATGCGCTGGAGCACATCAGGGAGCGTGACGATGGGTAAGGCGCTTCGGGTCGGCGTCCGTTTCTGATGTCTGCGGATGTGCTTCGAGTCGCCGACCGGGTCGCGGGCGATGCGATTGAGCGCCTGACGAACGCTCACCATGCCCGCCGGCTGGGCAAGCTCGGGCGCTCGGCGCAGCGCACGCCACCGGACGACGGGCGGCTGTGGGCCGCTGGGGATCCGCCGCCGCGGGCGGGCAACGCGGTCGACGTGCTGATCGAGGGCGCGGCGTACCTTCCGGCGCTCGAGCAGGCGATTCGCGCGGCTCGGCGCAGTGTGCTGATCGCGGGGTGGTGCATCACGCCGGGGTTTGCGGTCGTGCGTGACGAGCCGCCGGTGCTGCTGCGCGACCTGCTGGGCGAGGCAGCCGAGTCGGTTGACGTTCGCGTGCTGCTGTGGGCCGGGGCTCCGGTGCCGGTGTTCAAGCCGACGCCGCGCCTCGGTGCGCGAGGCGCGCGATGAGCTGGTGCGCGGGACGCGCATCAAGGCCGCGCTGGACTCCCACGAGCGCCCGATGCACTGCCATCACGAGAAGCTCGTCGTGATCGACGACGAGGTCGCCTTCGTCGGCGGCATCGACCTGACCGATCTCGGCGGCGACCGCTACGACACGCCCGAGCACCCGGCGCGCGGACGCCTGGGCTGGCACGACGTCGCCTCGCGGCTGCGCGGCCCGGCGGTCGCCGACGTCGGCCGTCACGTCGCCCAGCGCTGGCAGGCGGTCACCGGAGAGCGCCTCGAAGCGCGCCCCGGACGTGGCGAGCGCCGGCGGCGTGGAGCCTGCAGATCGTGCGAACGTTCCCGAGAAGCTCTACGACTTCGCGCCGCGCGGCGACTTCCGGATCATCGAGGCCTACCTGCGCGCCCTGCGCTCCGCGCAGCACCTGGTCTACCTGGAGAACCAGTTCCTGTGGTCGCCGGAGATCGTGGAGCATCCTCGCCGACAAGCTCCGCCGGCCCCCGGCCGACGACTTTCGCATCGTCATCATGCTGCCCGGCAAGCCGAACACCGGGCAGGACGACACCCGCGGCCAGCTCGCGCTGCTCGCTGAGGCCGACGGCGACCAGGCCGGCGCTTCCTCGCCACGACGATCCGCGCGCGCATCGGGCAACACCAGCGACCGCGTGTACGTGCACGCCAAGGTCGGGATCGTCGACGACCGCTGGCTCACCCTCGGCTCCGCGAACCTCAACGCGCACTCGTTCTTCAACGACACCGAGGTCAACCTCGTCACCTGCGACGCCGGCGCTCGCGCGCGACACGCGGCTGCGGCTGTGGGCCGCCCACCTCGAACGTGACATCGACGAGGTCGCCGGCGACCCGAGCACCGTCGTCGACGAGCTCTGGCGCCCGATCGCGGCCGAACAGCGCGAGCGCCGCAAGCCGCGGCGAGCCCCTGACCCACGGGCTGGTGGAGCTGGAGGCGACCTCACGACGCTCGGAGCGGCTGCTCGGCCCGCTTCAGGCGCTCGTGGTCGACGGCTGACCGGGCCCACACTGCGAACGGGCCCAGAAGCACCCGCTCAGCCCAGCAAGGCGACGACCGGAATCGAACCGGTGTACACGGCTTTGCAGGCCGCTGCGTAACCACTCCGCCACGTCGCCGGGAAGCCGGCTCAGCGTAGCGGCCGGGGCGCCCGCGCCCGCCTGTCGCGCGGTTCGCCGATGCTACGATGCCCGTTCTTCCAGGGCGATTAGCTCAGCTGGGAGAGCGCCTGCTCGACAAGCAGGAGGTCACTGGTTCGAGCCCAGTATCGCCCACTGCCGTCCACCTACGTGACGGTGAAGCCCGCGTCGCCCAGCAGCTCAGCTGCCCGGGGTGCTTGATGCTCTGGCACCCACAGCGAGATGTACGAGTGGGGAGGCCCGTCGACAGTCGCGACCGCGAAGTAGCTCAGGTGTGGCACGGTGGTCGGCGAGGGCAAGTCGACCTGCCCACCGGACAGCTCACTCTGGATCTCCCGGAGCTGACCCTCGACCGCCGTCCCGGGTCGCGCGTTGGTCCTGAGCGGGACGCCCGGTACGTCCTGGATCGTGTGGTTCTCTGATCTTGCGGTCAACACTCCGCACACCTCCTGAGGACCGTCATCGCGCTGCGAACGTACCAGGACAGTCGTCCAGTGGACCGCGGCTCGGGGTCATGTCGGCGAGCCGCTCGCGCCGAGGGGGGTTCTACGGCTGCGACCCTCCTCCGGTTTGGCCGTACATTGTTGTTCGACTCGCCCCGCGTGACGGCCTGGACCCCCGTCACCGGGGCGTTTCGCTTGTTCGCGACCGTCGGCGCCCACGACGTCAGGAGTCGACGGCCTTCGACACGCGGGCGTCCGCGTCCTCGAGCTCCTTGGCGAGCTTCTCGTAGTCGCCCTCGTCGACGGCCTTGCTGATCTTCTTGCTCGACTTCGTGAGCGCCCGCTCGACGCGGTCCAGGTAGGTGTCGTCGACGACCACGACGATCGCGGACGAGCCCGGCGGGAGGTACTCCTCGACGTCGACGCCGAGCTCCTTCTCCTCGTGGCGCTTCTTCAGCTCGCCGATCCCGGCGCCGATCCCGGCGCCGATCGGCGGTCGCCAGCAGCAGCGGCGGCGCGAACAGGCCCACGACGAGGCCGCCGGTCGCGCCGAGCACCGTGCCGCCGCCGACCGCCGACGCCGCCCCGTGCTCGTCCACCGTGACCTCGCCGGCGCTGTCGCGGCTTGCGACGACTGCGCCGACCACGGCGAAGTCCTCGGCGCGCTGCGCGTCCTTGAGCGCCTCGTAGTCCGCATCCGCGGCTGCGGCATCGTCGTAGGACGCGACGTACAGGATCAGATTGGCGTTGGCCATGGGTGGCCCTCCATTCGGTTCGGGGAACCCGAAGGACACTACGCCAGGCCTTCGGTGGACGCTGCGCGTTCCGGGCGGTAGCGTCGGCCAGCATGGGGAAGACGGCGGCAAAGTCCAAGAAGCGCGACAAGCCCGCGAAGGCCAAGAAGCCGGTCGCGGGGTGCTCGACCTGCCGAAGGCGGTCGAGGAGCGCATGAGCGAGGGTCGCGCCGAGCGCGAGGCGGTCCCGGTCGACGCGCACGCCGAGTGGACGGCTCCCGACGGGCGCCCGGATCCGGTCGGCGTGCTCGAGCAGCAGAACACGACGCGCGTGCCCGACCTGATCCCGATCCGGCACGGGCGGATGATCGTCTCGCCGTTCACGTTCTACCGCGGCGGCGCCGCGATCATGGCGTGGGACCTCGTCGAACACGCCGACGACGGGGCTGCGCGTGCAGTGCTGCGGGGACGCGCACCTCTCGAACTTCGGCGTGTTCGCGGCGCCGGACCGCCGGCTCGTCTTCGATCTCAACGACTTCGACGAGACGCTTCCCGCGCCGTTCGAGTGGGACGTCAAGCGCCTGGTCGCGAGCTTCGTCGTCGCGGCGCGCGACAACGGGCATCGCCCCAAGGAGCAGCGCGCGGCGGCGCGTGCCGCCACCGCCGCCTACCGCACGACGATCGCCCTCGCGGCGACGAGTCGGTTCCTCGACGTCTGGTACGCCCGCGTCGACGTCGATGAGATGTTCGCGCGGCTCACGCCGACCGCGGACAAGGCCACGCTGAAGGCCGCCCAGAAGAACCTGGCCAAGGCGCGGAAGCGCACCAGCCTGGGCTCGCTCGACAAGTTCGCCGAGCAGGTCGACGGCGGCTACCGGATCAAGCAGGTGCCGCCGGTGATCGTGCGCCCGCCCGAGATCGCCGCGGACGAGGCCGAGCAGCTCGTCCGCCAGGGACTGGTCGACTACGAGCAGACGCTCACGCCCGATCGCCGGCTCGTGCTCGACCACTACCACTACGAGGACTTCGCGCGGAAGGTCGTCGGCGTCGGCTCCGTCGGGCACCGAGGCGTTCATGATCCTGCTGATGGGCGACCGCGACGACGATCCCGCTGTTCCTGCAGGTCAAGGAGGCCAACACGTCGGTGCTCGCCCCGTTCGCCGGTGCCAGCGAGTACGCGCATCAGGGCGAGCGGGTCGTCCAGGGCCAGCGGGTCACGCAGGCCGCGAGCGACGCGTTCCTCGGATGGGTCACCGGCACCGGTGAGCGCCACCGCGAGTTCTACGTCCGCCAGCTGCGCGACATGAAGGGCTCGGCCGCGATCGAGACGATGTCGCCGAAGCTCCTGGCGCAGTACGGCGAGATCTGCGGCGCCACCCTCGCCCGCGCGCACGCCCGCACCGGGGACGCCGCGAAGATCGCCGGCTACCTCGGCGACGACGACACGTTCGACCGCGCGATCGAGCAGTTCGCCGTCGCCTACGCGGACCAGAACGAGCGCCGACTACGCGGCGTTCACGTATGCCGCGGACGAGCAGCTGATCGCGGTCGAGCGCGGCGTCTGACGCGGCGGCGGACTACGGACGCGAATCCGTGAGTCGCGTGGTTGCGCTCGTCCCGGGCGGTCACGTAGCTTTCACGCCGTGTTCACGGGGCGACGCGGAGGGCGGTGGTGACGGGACAGGATGCACGCCGGTTCGCGCAGCGCGCACACCGCGACGCTCCCGATCGCTACGGAGCGCGGCTGCTCGATCACGTGCGCCGTGTCGCCGTCGCGGTGCCGGGAGAAGCGCGCACGGTCGCGTGGCTGCACGAGATCCTGGAGTGCACCTCGATCAGCGCCGGAGGAGCTGCGCGCCGCCGGGGTGAGCGAGCACGAGCTCGCCGCGGTGAAGCTGCTGACCCGCGACGCCGACGCCGACGAGGCCGCCTACGCCGCGCACATCGAGCGGATCGCCGAGGCTCGCGGACCGGCGGGGCGGCTCGCGCGGATCGTCAAGCGCGCCGACCTGCAGGATCGGCTCCGCCACCAGCCGCCCGACGCCGCCCGCCGTCACGCGCCCGGCGTATCAGGAGGCCCTCGCGCGCCTCGTCGGTGCGTCGCGCCCGAGGCCGCGACCCGTTGCAGCCCGGTGCGCCGGAGGTTACGGTCGCCGGATGAGCGGACCCGCCGACGGAACACGCCGACCCTGCGACTTCCGGGCTGCAGTTCGTGCCGCGAGCGCGGCACCTGCTGATGCTCGAGTTCGGGGATCGCGACGACTTCGACGATCCCAGGCTCGAGTGGCGGCGGCTGTTCTCCGAGCTGCTCGGGACGTTCGCGCTGGTGCTCGTGGCCGCCGGCGGCGGGATCCTGGTCGGCGAGGGGCAGATCACGCTCGCGGCGGCGGTCGTCGCGCCGGGCCTGATGGTGCTGGCGATCATCCTCTTCATGGGCGCGATCTCCGGCGCGCACCTGAACCCGGCCGTGTCGCTGGCGTTCGCGCTGCGCGGCGACTTCCCGTGGAAGCGCGTCCCGGGCTACATCATCATCCAGCTCGATCGGCGCGACGCTCGCGTGCCTGTTCCTCTACGCGGTGTTCGGGAACATCGAGCACCTCGGCGCGACGCTCCCGGGCCCGGGCTACGAGGACTGGCAGGCGCTGCTGATGGAGATCGTGCTGACCGCGCTGCTCGTGAGCGTGATCCTCGGCACCGCGTCGGCGGCGCAGAACGTCGGCGCGATCGCCGCGCTCGGCGTCGGCGGCTACATCGCCCTGGCCGGGCTGTGGTCGGCCCCGGTCAGCGGCACGTCGATGAACCCGGCGCGCTCGTTCGGGCCGGCGCTCGTCAGCGGCGACTTCACGAGCTACTGGGTGTACGTCGTCGGGCCGATCGCCGGGGCGATGATCGCGGTCGGCTGCGCGTTCGTCCTGCGCGGACGCGGCGGCGACGCGATCGCCCGCGCCGCCGGCTCCGGCGTCCTGGACGAGGGCAGCCTCGCCGCCAAGCAGCGGCTCTCCCAGGACATCGACGCGGGCGCGGTCGTCCCGCCCGGCATCGCCGACGAGGACCAGTAGGAGAGCCCGTCTGAGGCTCAGAAACGGATGCGCGAGCCGAGCGTGACGACGCGCTCGGCGGGGAGGTTGAAGTACTCGGTGGGGCTGGTCGCGTTGCGGGCCATCGCGACGAACAGCCGCTTGCGCCACCACACCATTCCGGGCCCGCGTTCGGGAACGATCGTGATCTGGGAGAGGAAGTAGGTGACGTGGTGCGGGTTGAAGTCCACGCCTCCGTTCGGGCTGTTGCGGGCGAGGGCGAGCGTCGAGGTGACCACGGGATCGTCGAGGTAGCCGAAGCGCAGCGTGATGTGGCTGTAGCCGTCGTGGTCGTGGCCGAGATGGTCGAGGAGCGTGCGCTCGGCCGGCGGGACGTGCGGGACGTTGGCGGTCTCGACGGTGACGATGACGACCTCTTCGGGGATCGCGTGGATGCGGTCGACGCCGACTCGCAGCGCCAGCGGCGTGGTGTTCGGGCTGGGGTTCAGATAGATCGCAGCGCCCGGGAGGCGACGGATCGGCGGCACCCTCGCGTGCATCCGCTCGACGAACTCGTCGAGCGGCCCTTCCGCCCTCATGCGCGCCGCGGTGACGTCGGCGCGGCCCCGATCCCAGGTGGTCATGACGACGAGAACCGCCGCGCCGACGAGGAGCGGGAACCAGCCGCCATGCAGAACCTTCGTGACGTTGGCGGCCAGGAACAGCAGGTCCACGGTCACGAAGCCGAGAACCCCGGCGAGGATCATCCACAGCGGCTTGCGCCACAGCAGCCGCACGATGAACAGGAACAGGACCGAGTCCACCAGGAGCGTTCCGGTCACGGCGATCCCGTAGGCGGTCGCCAGCTTGGCTGAGGAGCCGAAGCCGATGACCAGCGCGACGACCGCGGCGAACAGCCCCCAGTTGACCGCCGGCACGTACACCTGGCCGATCGCCTCGCCGGAGGTGTGGCGGATCGTCAGCCGCGGCAGGAAGCCGAGCTGAATGGCCTGACGCGTCACCGAGAATGCGCCGCTGATCACCGCCTGCGAGGCGATCAGCGTGGCGATCGTGGCGAGGAAGATCATCGGCACCTGCGCCCACTCGGGCAGCAGCAGGTAGAACGGATTCGAGATCGACGAGGGGTGAGCGAGGATCAGCGAGCCCTGACCCATGTAGTTGATCATCAGCGCCGGGAACACGATGAAGAACCAGGCGCGGCTGATCGGACGGCGCCCGAAGTGACCCATGTCGGCATAGAGCGCTTCGGCACCGGTGACGGTGAGGACGACCGCGCCGAGCGAGATGAACGCGATGCTCGGGTGGCTCGAGAAGAAGTCCACCGCGTACTTCGGCGAGATGGCCCGGATGATCTGCGGGTGATGGACCAGACGGCTCGCGCCCGCCGTCGCGAGCGACAGGAACCAGATGATCATCACCGGCCCGAACAGCCGCCCGACGACGTGGGTGCCGAAGCGCTGGATCGCGAACAGCCCGGTCAGCACGGCGAGCGCGATCGGAAGCACGACCTCGCTCAGGCTGGGCGCTGCGACCTTCACGCCCTCGACCGCGGAGAGGACCGAGATCGCGGGCGTGATCATGCCGTCGCCGTAGAAGAGCGCGACGCCGGCCAGTCCGATGAAGACGAGCGTCCCCTTGAGCCGGGTTCCCACCGAGATCCGGCGGACCAGCCCGACGAGCGCCATCACGCCGCCCTCGCCGTCGTTGTCGGCGCGCATGATGAAGGTGACGAACTTGATCGAGACGATCAGGGTCACCGACCAGACGACCAGCGAGATGATCCCGTAGACGTCTCCCGGCGTCGGTTTGACCGCGCCGTCATCGGCTGCGAAGACGGCCTGAAGCGCGTACAGCGGGCTCGTGCCGATGTCGCCGAAGACGACGCCCAGCGCACCCAGCGTGAGGGCGGCCATGCCGGCGGGATGCCCGGCTTTCCGGGCGGGCGTCTGGGCCATCGCGGCTGAACCCTAGGGACCCGCCCGGGCACGGCGCACCCGGCGCGGGAGAATCGCCGACGACGACGTCAGGTGAGCGGCAGCCGGTCGCGCAGGCCGCAGAGGTCGACCACGCGGTCGACCGCCGGTGACGAGACGACGCTCAGCCGGTTGCCGTTCTCGCTCGAGCGCAGCGCACCGCGCACGAGCGCCGAGAGCCCGGTCGAGTCGAGAAAGCTGACCTGGGAGAGGTCGAGGACGATCGACCTCGCATCGCTGGCCTCGGCGACCTCGAGCCCTGCGACCAGGTCGCCGACCGTGGCGATGTCGATCTCGCCGTGGACGAGGAGCCGCAGGCTTCCGGGCCTGGACTCGGTCTGGACACGGAGCGGAGAGTGCTCGCCAATCGGCGGTTGGTTCAGCCCCACGCCCTGTATGACCGCCTTCGGGCCTGTTTGTTACGGCGCGTCGTGAAGCAGCACGGCGCCGCCCCACCGCCAGCGGGGGGATCTGGACGGCGGGGGACGCCGCTCGGCCGAGCCTAGGAGGCCACGTGGACTCAACACAACTGAGCTTTCGACCAGTTCCGCGACGGCGAGCCCGGCGTATGCTCGCCAGCACGTCACGAGCGCCCGGTCTTCAGCCAGCGCCTCGGGGGGGAGCGCTCGTGACGTCGACTTCTGGCGGCCGGTAACGTGGCGCCGGCGATGCCGTCACGCGTCAGCTTCTGCGACGAGCTCGCATTCGCGTTCGGGTGGGTGCACCCCGATCCGGGATGGATGCTGCGCTCCGGCCACGCAATCCTCGCCGGCGGCGGCGTCTGGGTGATCGACCCGATCGAGGGAGACGGGGTGGAGGAGCGGATCAGGGCGCTCGGCGAGCCCGCCGGCGTCATCCGCCTGCTCGACCGGCACCCGCGCGACTGCGAGGCGTTTGCGCAGCGCCTCGGGGTACCGCTCCACGAGGAGCCCTTCGAGGGCATCGCGGACGCGCCGTTCGAGGTCGTGCCGGTGCTGAGGACGCGCGGCTGGCGCGAGGTCGCGCTGTGGTTCCCGCAGGAGCGCACGCTCGTCTGCGCCGATGCGCTCGCGAACGCCCCCGGCTACCGGGCTCCCGGTGAGCGCGTCGGCGTGCACCCCGTCCTGCGCGTCCGCCCGCCGCGCCGGCTCGCCGACTACGCGGCCGAACACGTGCTCCTCGGGCACGGGCCGGGATTGCACGGGCCGGACGCGGCGCCCGCGGTGCGCCGCGCGATGGACACCGCATGGCGGCAGACGCCGTTCTGGGCGGCCGCGCAGGTCCGGCGCCTGCTTCCCGGCTGAACCGCGCTGTAGAGCACCTGCGTGGGCCCCGGCGTGATGCAGATGGCCCACGGCGCCTCGATGTTGGTGATCTGCCGCAGCAAGGCGCCATCGCCGTCGAAGACCTGAATGCGCCGGTTGGTGCGGTCCCCGACGTAGACGTTGCCGCGCGCGTCGGTCGCGATGGTGTGCGGGATGTTGAGCTGACCGGGTCCAGCGCCGCGCTCGCCCCAGGCCTTGATCCACGCGCCGTTCTTGTCGAACTTCGCGACGCGCGAGTTGTTGTAGCCGTCGCTCACGAAGATGTTGCCCGCGGCGTCCCACGCGACGTCCGTCGGTCGGTTGAAGTAGTTTGGCCGCGCGGGCGGCGGCGCGGTGCCGGGCGGCGGCTGCTCGGGCCGTCCCTCGGGCACTTCCCATTTCCGCCCGAGCAGCATCACGACGCGCCCTTCAGGGTTGAACTTGAT
This sequence comes from uncultured Actinomycetes bacterium, assembly GCA_963721255.1. GTDB lineage: Bacteria > Actinomycetota > Thermoleophilia > Solirubrobacterales > Solirubrobacteraceae > F1-60-MAGs163. The sequence goes on along the minus strand of CAVRIM010000001.1, from coordinate 4,181 downwards.
CACCATGTTCGACCCTTCGTCCACGCACCAGATGTTGTCGTCCTTGTCGATGCGGACGACGTGCGCGAAGTCGAAGCCGTAGAGGTCCTTGCCGATCTCGCGCAGGAACCGCCCGTCCTTGTCGAACTCGAACAGCTGCGTGCGGCCGCCGCGGCTGTACACGAAGATGTGGCCCTTGGAGTTGACCGCGACGCCGGCGGCCTCGCCCAGATACACATCCGGCGGCAGCTTGAGCAGGTTCGGCACCGAGTCGAAGGGGATCTCGGGCGCGCGCGGCGCCTGGGCGGGCGCAGGCAGGGTCAACAACGCGAGCAGAACGAGCGCGTGACGCATGGGAACCTCGATTAATCAGTGCAGGCGCTCTACTTCTTCTTCGCCAGATCCGCCTTCAGCATCTCGACCGCCTTCTCGATCTGCGCGTCGCGGCCCTTGACGAAGTCGGCCGGCGTGTTGTCGATGTAGCACGTCCGGCGGCACGCCGTAGTTCTCCATGTTCTGGCCGGTCGACGGTCCACACGCCGCTGCCGGGCGTGCGGATCGCCGAGCCGTCGAGCAGCGTGTACGACCCGGTGCCGATGACGGCGCCCATCGTCGGCACGCCGACCACCTTGCCGAGGCCGAGCGCCTTGAACCCGGCCGGGAACATCTCGGCGTCCGACGCCGACCGCTCGTTCTGCATCACGACCATCGGCCCGTAGAAGTTCTGCGGCCGCGGCTGCTGCACGCCGGCGTCGCGGCCGACCGTGTACTGATACTGCGCGGCCGGCGAGGATGCCGAGCAGCTCCTGGTCGATGCCGCCGCCGCCGTTGAAGCGCTGGTCGATGACGAGCGCCTTCTTCGTGCGGTTCGCCGCCAGGTCGAGCTGGAACTGGCGCAGCGACGGCGCGTCCATCGCGCGGATGTGGAGGTAGCCGATCGTCGCCGTTGCTGAGCTTCGTCGACCATGTCGCGGCGATCGTCGACCCACCTCGCGTACTGCAGGTCGCCGAACGCGCCGCCGGCAATCGGCGTGATCGTCACCTCCCACGCGCCGTCCTTCACGGGCTTGTCGTTCACCAGGAAGTGGAACTTGCCGCCGGCGGCCGAGCGTGAAGTACTGCCAGTAGTTGTCGCTCGTCTTCAGGTCGTGGTCGTCGACGCGAGATGACGTAGTCGCCTTCGTTGATCTTCAGGTAGTCGTGGTCGGCGGGGCCGTCCTTGTAGATGTGCGCCACCTTGTAGAAGCCGGACGCATCGGCGACCAGGTCGAAGCCCGGATAGCGCGTCTGCGCCGGCGTGCTCGTCGCGGTCGGCCGGACCGCCGCTGACGCCGGTGTGCGACGCGTTGAGCTGGCCGATCATCATCATCATGACCGTGTGCAGCTCGTCGTCGTCCACGAGGTAGTCGAGCAGCGGCTCGTACATGGCCTTCGCGGCGTTCCAGTCGGCGCCGTGCATCTTCGGCGTCGTAGAAGCGGTTCTTCATGATGCGCCAGCCCTCGTTGAAGACCTGCGCGCGCAGCGCCTTGTGATCGACTTCGATGTTGGCGGTGTAGGTCACCTGCCGCGCGGTGGCGTTGCCGCCCGCCGGTCTCCGGCGGTCGCCGCCGCCGCGGCCGCCGCCGCGCCCGCCGCGTCCGCCGCCTGCCGCCGCCGGTGCGGCTGCCGCGCCGGCGCCGCGCCGCCGCCGCCGACCGTCGCGGCAAAGAGACCCGCTGCCCGAGCGGAAGTAGAGCGTGCGGCCGTCGCGCGCGAACACCATGCTCCCGCCGCCACCGCCCCCGCCTGCCCCGCCGCCGCGTCCACCGCGCCCGCCCGCCGCCTGCGTCGGCCGCCGCCGGCGGCACGCGCGTGAGCTGGCCGGTCTCGACGTTGATGATGTAGATGCCCCGCGGTCGCCGCGGCCGGCGCGCCGCCGCCGCGCCGCCACCGGCGGCCGCGCCGCCAGCCGTGAACGCCACCGATGCGCCCGTCGGGCGCCGGCGTCAGGCCGCCGATCGTGTCGCCCGGCACCGTGAGTCGCCGCGCGCGCCGCGCCAGGCCGTTCCAGTCGATGCGCACGTCCCGGCGCCGCGCGGCGCCGCCCGCGCCGCGCGCCGCGGCCCGCGCCGCCCTGACGCGCCGGCCGCTTCGGCGGCGAGCGCCTGCGCTTCGTTGTCGATGTCGCGATTCAGTCGGATCGCGATCCTGATCGCGCAGCGACAGCGCCCACAGCTCCATCGTCGCGCTCACGCCGCCCGTGCGACGCGATGCCGCTGCTCGCGCCCTCCGACGACGTGAAGACGAGGTACCGGCCGTCGGCGGTCCAGACGGCGTTGTTCTCGGAATAGAGCAGGCTGTCGTCGGAGACGTGCCGCTCTTCGCCGCCGGTGATCGGCGCGATGTAGACGTGCGATCGCAGCGTCCGATCCTGCTTGGAGAAGGCCACCCACTTGCTGTCGGGCGAGACCGCGACCGATCCGATGCGTCCGACGTGTCCGACGTGACGACCGACGTCTTGCCGTCGGCGACGCTGTAGCTGTAGAGCTTCTTGTCCGCCGCCGTGTAGAGCAGCGCCTTCGAGTCGGGCGTCCAGACGAGCGCGCCCTTCTCGTTGTCGAGGTCGGTGATCTTCTTCGGGTTCTTGCCTTCGGGATCGGACACCCAGATCTCGTCGCGCCCGGAGCGGTCGGAGACGAACGCGATGTACTTGCCGTCGGCCGACCACTTCGGCGACTGGTTGCGCGACGCCATGTTGTCCGGCAGCGACGCGCGTGATGTCGCCGCGCTCGGTCGCGATCGTGAAGATCTGTCCGCGCGCCGAGATCACGGCGCGGCGGCCCGACGGCGAGATGTCGAAGGTGTCCACCTCGTTCGTGATCGTCTCGCGTCTCGAGCTCGTTGTCCTTCTCGTCGGTCGTGATGTCGAGCTTGATCTCGCTGCGTCTTGCCCGACGCGACGTCCAGCTTCCAGATGCCGAAGTTGTCCTCGTAGACGATCACCTTGCCGTCGCTCGACATCGACGGCCAGAAGAGGCTGCCGTCGGTGTGCCTGCGTCACCTGCACCGGCTGCCCGCCGCTGGCCGGAATCTTGTAGATGTTGTTGACGCTCTTGCGCACGTCGAGGCTGCCGGGCTTCGACGCCCTTCTCGTTCGGCAGCGGATCGCCGACGAAGTAGATCGCATCGTCGGTGCCCCACATCGGCCAGTAGCGGTTGTACTTCTCGTCGGCGAGCAGCTTCGTGTAGGTCTTGTCCGCGAGGTTCGGCGATCCAGAGGTCGGCGGCGTAGCTGCCGCGATAGTGCTGGCGCGACCAGACCGCCGGATGGCGGTTGAAGACGAGCTACTTGCCGTCCGGCGAGAAGCTGCCCCAGTAGCCCCAGTCGACCGGCAGCGGCTGTCTCCGGCCCGCCGCTCACCGGCAATCGATAGAGCGTCGCGACGTTCGGGAACGCGCCGTCGCCATGCGCCGCGCGGAAGATGACCTGCTGCGAGTCGCGCGTCCAGCCGACGACTTCGTCGCTGCCCGTGTGGTACGTCAGCCGCCGCGGCGCGCCGCCGGCCGCGGGGACGACGAAGACGTCGTTGTTGCCGTAGCGGTTCGACGAGAACGCGATCCAGCGTCCGTCGGGCGAGAACCGCGGATACATCTCGCGCGCGAGGTTGTCGGTGAGGCGCTCGACGTTCGAGCCGTCCTCGTTCGCCAGTCCAGATGTCGCCGAGGTAGCTGAACGCGATCTTGCCGGCGTGGTAGTCGGGATGCCGCGCCAGCCGGACCGGCGAGGCGGCCGGCGCAAGCCGGACGGACGGATTCGGGGTCGTCAGCGCGGGCCGTCCGGGCGACGCGGAGAAGACGACGGCGGACACCGCCAGGAGCAAGGCGACGGCGAGCAGGGCTTTGCGGATCATGACCAGACCTCCGGACGCCCCAGCGGCCCGGCGCGGGCGACGCCGGTAAGCGCGCGCATGTTGGGGCGAATGGCGGGATGTTACACCAGAGCCGGAGCCGCGCGACGCCGAAGCCGGGACGCGGACGGAAGCGCCAGCCTGGGGAGACGGAGGTCGTCAGGTATCGCGCGACGCCTACCCGGCCTGGATCGAGGCCTACGGCGGTCGCGCTCGCCCTTCGGCGTCGCTGAGGGCGGGCTGAGCCAGTCGAAGTTCGAAACGCCGCGCTCCCTCCGGCCCGGTTTCATCCTGGCGCGCATCGCGCGACTCTC